>CAYPYJ010000044.1:0-5568 GCA_964414945.1 uncultured Occallatibacter sp. | reverse complement strand
TGCCCCAGGTCCCGCTTTTGGGACCTGGGAAACCGCGAACCCCCAGCGCGAAGCGCGCCCGCTTGGACGGCGAGTCCCGGAGGGAGCATGGGCCTTCAGGCCCATGAAACGATCCGCCAAAAAGACGCGGCCTTCAGGCCCGGGCCTTCTTCCGCACCCCGCCATTGCAGATAATTATCCTCGCCCGGCGCACAATGGTCCTAAAGCTCATTCCAAGGGGCCGAGGCGGAACGGAACGCCGGCACGCCAAGCCTCAAATTCTTGGAAAAACTAGCCGTAACTCCTGTGCAATGACGATTCTGCGCATAACTTACGTAGAATGACGAATTTGCAGCGCACTCATCACTCCAAACAACTGAAAATAAATAACTTCCTTACAGAATACCAGTGGGGGGGAGGGTCGAAATGTATAAGCTATGCCGTCATATCATGCCCAACGGGACCAGGTGTAACTCACCAGCCCTGCTTGGCACGCCCTATTGCTATTTCCACACCCGTCTGCATCGTTTCGCCGCCGAAAAAAGCCAGGGCGGCGAGGAGCCAATCAAGATCCCTGTATTGGAAGATCGCACCGCCATCCAGATGGCCCTCGCCCAAGTCCTCAACAGGCTTGCCTCCTCCAAGCTCGATACAAAGCGCGCTGGCCTGTTTCTTTACGGACTCCAGATAGCTTCGCAAAATGTCGAGCGCAGGGAAGACATCGTCCCAATAACGGCAGTACGTTACCTCAACCACACCTCTGAAGGCGAGGAACTAGCGCCGGAAGAATGCCGCTGCTACGATCCGGAAGAATGTGCTGTCTGCGACAAGCGCGAGACTTGCGATACTTTCAGGCCTTTCGACGACGACGAAGAAAACTGAAAGTGTCTATCCAACGCTTTCTGCAATAGACTGGAACAGACGGCTCTCGAGCCGCGCTCTTCCCCATGAACCAGCGCACAACCATTGCCGTAGCCATGTCCGGTGGAGTCGACTCTTCGACCGTAGCGGCAATACTCGCCCAGGCTGACGACGGCTCCGCCGATTCGCGTAATTCTGTCGTCGGCCTGACGCTTCAGCTTTGGGACCAGACTCGGCTCTCCGGCAAGCACGGCATTCCCGACGCTCCCAAAGCCGGCCGCTGCTGCTCGCTGGATGATGTGTATGACGCCCGCCGCGTGGCCGAGCACCTTGGCATTCCCTACTACGTCGTCAATCAGCAGCAGCGATTTGAAGAGGCCGTCGTCCGTCCCTTTGTTGCTGAGTACTTGGCCGGACGCACGCCCATCCCCTGCTCGCTCTGTAACAACCACCTAAAATTCGACCAACTCCTGAAGACCGCCCAGAGCATCGGTGCCGACAGCATCGCCACTGGCCACTACGCGATCAATGAATTTGACCCTGCGCGAGGCCGCTGGATTCTCAAGCGCCCTGCAGACCGCGCCAAGGACCAGACCTATTTCCTCTTCGGCCTGACACAGGAACAGCTCGCCCACACGCTCTTTCCCCTCGGACGCATGACCAAGCCCGAAGTGCGCGAAGTGGCCCGCCAGCACGGCCTGGCGCTGGCCGAAAAGCCCGACTCGCAGGAGATTTGCTTCATCCCCGGCGGCGACTACAAGCAGTTTTTGACGGCATATCTGGAGGAGCAAGGCGAGCAGTTGCCGGAGACCTCCGGCGAATTGGTGGCCTCAGACGGCAAGGTTCTCGCCCGCCACGACGGCATCTTCAACTTCACCGTTGGCCAGCGCAAGGGCCTGGGCGTCAGTTCGCCCACTCCGCTTTATGTGCTCAATATCGGCCCGGCCAGCCACCGCGTCACCGTCGGCTCGGACGAAGAACTGGCCACGCAAACGCTCCGCGCCCGCGACCTGAACTGGATTTCGATTCCCGCGCTGACTGCGCCCATGCGTGTTCAGATCAAGATTCGCCATCGGCATGAGCCCGCCTGGGCCACGCTTGAACCTGCCGGGATAGATGAGGTCGTCGCCACCTTTGACGAGCCGCAGCGCGCCGTCACTCCCGGCCAATCAGCGGTCTTCTATGAGGGTGACGAAGTAGTCGGCGGCGGATGGATTGTTTAGCGGCGGATCAAAGGCCCGCCCAGCGATTCGATGATTGCCTTGACCGACCGCAGCATCCCCGAAATCTGCCGCACAGGAGTGCTGACAGCCTCGGCCACAAAGCCCCCGGCGCGGTCGACAGTGTCCAACAGCGTGGAGAACATACTGTCCACCCGGTCAGTCTGCACATGCACCCGATCGATTATCTCCTGGGTGGAGGATTGGATCACAGCGGTCTGTTTGCGCAAACCTTGGGTAACCACCGCCAGATCCGCAACAGCTTCCTCGACCTTGGGTGTAACCCGGGTCAGTACCCCCTGTGCGCTGGCTACGAACTCTTGCGCACTGGTCAAAATTACCTGAGAACTGGCAATCAGATCGCGCGTTTCGTCGACAACAGGTAAGACCGCTGTGCGAAGCTTCTCCGTCTCTTCCTGAATCGAGCTAGCCGTTTT
Organism: uncultured Occallatibacter sp.; assembly: GCA_964414945.1. Taxonomy (GTDB): domain Bacteria; phylum Acidobacteriota; class Terriglobia; order Terriglobales; family Acidobacteriaceae; genus Telmatobacter. Next base: position 3,071 of record CAYPYJ010000044.1, on the reverse strand, counting down.
GCGCAAGGCAACGGTGATTGCCAGCAGCATAAGTGTCTGCAGCAACATAGCAAGCCCAGTGATTACAGCGAACGCGAGAAAGATGGTTTCATTGTCCAGTTTTGGCAGATGCATCGAAATGGCCTCGTTCAGCCCTGTTCAGTTAAGCCCAGGCGGTCTGTGGCTTGGGTTCTGTTCCTTCATGCGCTCCGCGACCCAAGCCGGAACGCCATATCCGCGCCTCGTGCTTGAGCGGCAATACATCGCTCAAGCGCAAGGCCAGGGAATTAAAAATGAACGCTTATGCCGACTCGGAATTCGATCCGGGGGTAAATGGTCGGCTTAAAGCTCTGTGGGCTCGCTGGGAGCAGGAGGAGTGTTGTAGGCTTGGCGTCCTGCATCAACCGCCGCGGTTACACGGCCAGTCTGCTCGGAGACCAGATTCTTGCCGCGCTCCACAAACTCTTCCCACTGCGCCCGGCCACGATCCACAACCTCGCGCCCGCGTTCCACGAACTCTCCCACCTGATCCTTGCTCCTGTCCACCAGGTTGCCAACCTGCTCCGCGGCTTGCCGGGTGCGGGCGCGCAGGTACTCGGTTCCTTCGCGAGCGCCGTTCATCAGGTCTTCCCGCGTCTCTCGACCGGCCTTGGGAGCATAAAGAATGCCCACCAATGCCCCCACTCCCAATCCAGCCACAAACCACGCCAGACCGTTAACCTTGCTTTCTTCTGCCATGATGCTAACTCTCCTTCCGCTCAACTTGAAGATGGCCTGAGCGTACCAAATTTCCCGGTGCGCCGCAAACGTGAAAGGGTTTCTGTCCCCGATGATGCGCCAAGGAGCAGTCCCGACCAAGCGTGAAACGCCCCAGAGGTCTTACTACCTTGTACGCTGTTCCAGTATAAGCAGTTGCAACGCAAATAGGGGAGATAATCCGTTTTGCATCGGATATCGGTCAAAAAGGCTTATCTAGCGTGGGAGAAGGAAAACCGCGCTTCCAAACCAGCTGTGTGGAAATCTGTCTGGCGTACGTGCAACACTCTGGAATCCCGAAAGAGAACTCGTTAACATTTCGGGGCGTGAGATAAATCATGTTGTCTGCGCCGCCGCCCACTTGGGTAGCGTGAACAGGCCTTGAATCCTACATCGGACTAACCGCGCGTGAGATTAGCAACCGATACTTGTTCTCTCGTTCGGCGCTCGATAGATCGCACTTGCTTTGCTCGCAATATCTCTGGTTGGTCAGGTAGTCGTAAATGAGCGGGGGAATGTTGTAGTGGTGAATGGTTTTGTGCCGCACCACGTTGCCGTCTTCCACCACCACGATACGGTTCAAGTGCGTACAGTCGTCGATGTTATTGAGGTACTGAAATTTCTTATAGCTATTCGTCCCCTCGTTGAGTGGCGGCAAATGGTCGGATACCAGGATGATCAGGCTCTTGGGATCAAGCTTGATCAGGGCGCGGATATAGCCTGCAATCGCCTGAGTGCGGTACCAATACTGGTTGGCGGCCCGCAGCAACTGCTGGTCGTCATGCGTTGCTTTCATGGTCAGGACCAGCGGCCGCAGATGGGTGTCAATATCGTGGGGCTCATGGCCATACATTGTGAGTACATAGTTGAAGATCGGCTGCCCTGGATGTTCCCGCAGAGTCCGGGCAATAAAGGAGAGATTCTGATTGAACAGATCCCCATCGAACAGATACGTCTCCGCATCCGATGCATTGCTCATCGTAAGGTAACTCTCGCGATCTCGCGAGTATTCCATCGGATAGTAAAGTTTTTCGAATCCGATACCGGTATAAGCCTTGGTGCTGTTGAAGTAGTCGGGTTGATAAACATTGCTGACGTAAGTTGCGTAACCAGCCTGATGCAGGATGCTGGGCATGCAACCTGCCGGATGCCCGGTAAAAGTGTCGAACTCAATTTCAGAAAGCTCTCGCAAAGCAGGCACGCCGCATAGCGCCTCAAACTCCGCCTCGGCGGTTCCGCCGCCGAAGACGGGCGAGATGGAAAACCCTTGTTCCTCTCCGACCAACCGCCTGAAATCGGGGTGGCGCGGATCCCTTGAAAAGGTTACCCCGCGAAAGAGAGTCGGGTCCACGAAGCTCTCAAGTATCACCAGATACACGTTGTGGTGATTCCCGTTCTTGAGTATGAAATCCGCAGTGGAGCGAACCTCCCGGTCATACTCGCCTCGCGTACGGTACGCTTCGGTCTGCTTGATTACAACCATCCGCGATGCCTCAAAATACAGCACCATAGTAAGACGGCCATTGTCATTCACGCTCTGCGCATCGGAATATATTGCCACCTCCAGACCCGCGAACTTAAGTCCAGAGAGAACCGCATCCGGCAAGAGCTCCACCGCAGTGGTTCCCAGGAGTGCCAGCCCTGCAATGGTCAGTATGCGCCAGTATCTTCGATAGTTGACGAAAGCAAACAGCAGAACTGGCGGCAGGCCCAGAGCCAACATCAACCCCGCCTTCTTGACAATAGGCAGCACTTTAAGAAGCTCGGGCAGGTTTTGAAGGTCGTTGATGCGCAGCACGTCCCCGTACGCCACGAAGAAGACATCGCAGGAGGCATAGGCCACCAAGAATGGCAGAGCGGCGACGAATGCCGACAGCTTCCTCGGCCGGAAAGCGAAGTTCAGCGCCCAGTAAAGCGCCAGCAGAAGAGGCACTTCTAAATGGAGGTGAGAACGGAGCGGGGATAGTCCGCTCTGCCTGCCTAAAATCTCAGAGAGCGCTTCCATGACGATCAAGAAGATGAAATAGCGTTTCTTCAGGTGGCGAATCTTGCCCCAGGCCCAGGAAATATATCGCCTCAAAGTAGAGCTGTAGTTTGCGCCATTTTCATGCGATGTTACAACACCATTATCACTGTTGATCTTCAACTTGCGCCCCAATGGACATGCCTTCCACCGACGTGACCGTCCTTCGGGAGAATCCTCCGAAAGAGGAGGAACCTGTCAGACATTCGAGGCACTCCTTACCGTATCTATAAGTGACTTTTTATTGTAAATTGTTTTTGGTGGAGGCGGCGGGAGTCGAACCCGCGTCCGAAATCGCTGTCAGCCAGGAGTG
>CAYPYJ010000043.1:0-34389 GCA_964414945.1 uncultured Occallatibacter sp. | reverse complement strand
AGCTCTACCAGAACCCCTTCGTCAACATGGCCTATACCTTCATGGAGCCCCTGCCCGTCGGCCTTATCATCACACTCATCTCCGCTGCCATCCTCCGCCGCAAAGCCTCTGTCGAAGCCACCGTCGCTCCTGCAGTCATGACCAAATAAATCAAAAGACCGGGGCACAAGACGCTGGCGAACAGGCAGGATTTGCTGGCGGGAGCCGCGCTGAGCATGGGAGATCGCAAGCTGCTGGGCGCGATCCGGAAGGAAACTGAATAGGGACGGCGAGGGAGCTACGAGGCTTTCCCGGGCGCATTCAGATCGACCAGCCCCTCAGGCAGCGCCATTTCGACGCGCTTGGCTTCTAGGTCAATCTCGCGTAAGAAGCTCTTGGCAAACGGCACAAGCACCTCGCCTGATATGCCGTTCACCACCAGCAGCGCCACCGGCCCCGCCGTACGGTCCACATCCTCGATTTCGCCAACGGTCACCGGCTTGGATCCGGCCACATCAATCAGCGCGCAGCCGATCAGATCGGCGATGTAGACTTCATCCTCGTCCAGCGCGGCTCGCTCGGTGCGGGGAATGGCAACGGTCAGTCCTTTGAGAGTCTCAGCGGCCGTGATCGAGTCGATCCCGCCAAAGTGCAGCACGATGCCGCCTTTATGCGGCCAATGGTTGATGAGTTCGACTTCGCGCGGAAGCGCGCCGCCACCCGCACCAGAGGCGGGCAACAGCCAGAGCTGCTTTCGTTCGGCAAATTTTTCAGGGAAATCGGTAAGGACGTCGGCGAAGACTTCGCCTTTGCGACCTTGAGGGTGGCGAATCCGCGCCAGATGGACCCACTCTTCAGGCGCGGTCATTTCTGCCTCCCGAAGGGGCGGAATGCGCAGGCAACGACCATCTAGACGTCGTCTTCTTCCAGGATGTCGAGCGTGTAGCGGTGATGCAGCTTCATGCTGACGGCTCCCAGAATGGTGCGCACCGAACGGGCGGTGCGTCCCTGTTTGCCGATCACTTTGCCCACGTCCGTAGGCGCGACGCGTAGCTTGAGGACCGTACTTTCGTCGCGGCCCACGCTCTCCACTTCGACGGCTGTCGGCTCGTCAACCAAGGCCCGCGCGATCTCGCGGACCAACTCTTCCACTTCGACCATAGTGTTTTGGGTCATAATCTTGCCTCTGACCGGGTGCGTTCAGGAATTGGCGGCCAAGTTCCGACCACTTGGCTCGGTGCGCGCATAGTAACAGCACACACCCTTCGCCGTCAGCAAATATTGTGCGCGCCGGAGTTCAGCTCCGCACGCACGCTCCGGAAAGAAGAAAAATCAGGCCGCAACCGGCTCTGCCGCCGGGGCCGGATTCTTGGCCACCAGCTTGGCGACGATCGGCGTAAACTGAGCGCCCATGCTGCGCCAATAGGCGACGCGCGCGTGCTTCAGATCAACGGTGGCGGGGTTGGTGCGCGGGTTATAGGTGCCGACGACTTCAATCGAACGGCCATTGCGGGCGCGGTCCTTTTCAATGACCACGATGCGGTAGAAGGGCTGCTTGCGGGCGCCAAAACGCGCCAAACGAATCATCACCACGGGTATACGGTTCCTTTCGACTTCCTGTGCTTTGTTGCGAATCTTGAGGTCTTCCGGTCGGCAGGACATAACCTGGCCACATCAGGGGCCAGACAGGAGCGCCCAGCTGATCACCCCACGAACGAAGACCCGTTCGCGGGGACCCCGTGTCGCGCAAGACACAACACCTAAGTATCGCCGAAAAAGGGGGTTTGAGGCAAATCGGCTCTCCCGACGTTGAAAACAGAACCGCAATATTGGCCTTGGGCGATAACATGAAAATGAATCCGGCGGTTCTTACCTCCTCCGCCACGGAGCAGATGCACGATGGTTCGTGAGTACCACAAAGGCTATTCGTCCCGCCTGGGCAGGGAGATGGAAGTGCTCATCTTCGGCCATGCGGGGCAGCCTGTCCTGGTCTTTCCCACCAGCGGTGGGCGCTTCTTCGAGTTTGAAGACCGGGGCATGATTGGCGTGCTAGCCAACCGGATCGACTGCGGTGAGTTGCAGATTTTCTGTGTGGATTCGGTGGACCTGGAGAGCTGGTACGACCGCACAGCGCCGCCGCTCTGGCGCATTGCCCGCCATATGCAATATGAGAAATACATCCTCGATGATGTTCTTCCGCTGATCGCGGAGCGCAACCCCGACAGACGCCTCATCGCGTTTGGATGCAGCTTCGGCGGCTATCACGCCGCCAACATTGCGCTGCGCCACCCCGACATTTTTACCGGCTTTGTTTCGCTCTCCGGCACATTCGATCTGACGAACTTTCTCGGCGGCTACTACGATCAGGATTGCTACTACCACCTGCCCACGCACTATCTGCCCAACCTGACCGATCCGTGGTATCTCGACCGATTTCGCCGCAACCGCTACGTGCTAGCTACAGGCCACGACGACCAGTGCCTCACGCAAAACCAGCAGCTTGACATCATCCTCACGGCCAAGCAGATTCCCCACCAGTTCCATGTTTGGGAGGCACAGAACTCTCACGACTGGCCGACATGGCAGCTCATGGCTCAGGAATATCTGTGAAAATACAGGGAGCAGGGCAGGGACCAGAATGCCCGCGAAAGTGAATTATTGCAGACTTAAAAACATTGGAGGGTAACTCAATGACCGAACTCAATCCCTATGCGCGGTTTCTCGACGGACGTAAATTGGAGACCATTCTTGGCTCGACGGCTGCGGAGATAGCTTCACTGGTTGCGGCAATTGGTGCGGAGAAGGCCGCTACCTCGCCCGCACCCGGCAAATGGAGCGTGGCGGAGATTATCTGCCACCTGGCTGACTGCGAACTGGAATTTGCTGCTCGCTTGCGCCAGACTCTGGCCGAGGATGCGCCGACGATTCAGCCCTTCGATCAGGAGAAGTGGGCGGCAACTTATCCCGGCATCGCGGCGAAGCAGGCATTGGACGCCTTCACGGCTTTTCGCAACTGGAATCTGCTGCTGATCGCCAAGGCTCTTCCAGCGGCGGCTGACAGGAAGGTGACGCACCCCGAGCGGGGCATCATGACCTTCCTGACTCTCGCCGAGACCCTGGCCGGGCACGACCTGAATCATCTCGGCCAGTTGCGTAAATTGGCGGGCTCTCAAGCTGGCTGATTTTGGCCTGCGCCTGAATCAACAAAACTATTTGCTGGATTTGCCTTTTTTGTTGCCACCCGCTTTGGCCGCGGCCTGCTGCGGCTGATCTCCGCTGTGGTGGCGATTGTGGTGCGCCACGGCCTTGGCAATTTCTTCCGCGGTAAGCTGGCTCTTGCCAAGATGCAAAACATCGTTTTCTATGGAAGGATCGGTTTTGGTTGGTTCCATGGAGTTCTCCTTTTTCAAAAGGAGGGCACATCTGCAAACTGCCGTACAAGGTTACAGACAAGTCCCTTCCGGCTTGGCGGAAAATCCCCAGCGGCGCATTGAAGGCGTTCTGAGGCAGACAGGGAAGCTCACAGGTATCCGCCTCGGTCAACCCTGGCAGGAACAGCCGCTGAACGGAAGTTCCTGCTATTCAGGATAGTCTCATCTGACATAGGTAGACAATATGGCTTGTTTTGCTCTAACCTCTGAGTTTTTTCAGCAGCCACGCCATGTTCTGACCAAGGGTCTTCATGGTTCGTATGCCTTCTTCGTCCTGCTCCACGTCGCCCTTCTCGCGGCCAATGCCGACATTCCAATAGGACGAACCCGGCACAATCATTTCGCTGAAGAAAAAGAAATGGTTCAAGGCATCAAAAGCAGGGACGGCTCCCGCCCTGCGCACTGCCACAACAGCCGCGCCCACCTTGCGGCGGAAGAGGCTGCCGTTGGCCCGTGAAACATAACAGGCGCGGTCCATCAGCGCCGAAATCTCCGGTGAAATATTGGCGAAATAGGTGGGTGAACCAAGCAGAATGCCGTCCGCAGCAACCATCTTTTCGAGCAGCGCATTGCCGTCGTCGCCTTTCTGGCCGCAGCGGTGGTCTTTGTTTTTCGAGCACTCGTTGCACGCCCGGCAGCCGTGAATCTTCATCCCGCTGAGTTGAATCAATTCGGTTTCGATGCCTTCGCTGGCAAGTTCTGTCATAACGTAACGCAGCAGAATAGCCGTGTTTCCATCCTTGCGTGCGCTGCCGTTGAAAGCAACCACTTTGATCGGAGTTTCGTTCATCAGTGTCAATCTTCCTTTGCCAGGCGTCCACGTTAAATGTCGGACCGCCATATTTCCCAACTTCTATTGTGCATCTTTGGCATAGTCTTTTTGTTTTCGCGGGAACCATTTTGCACAGTGTGGGGTCTAAGAGTGTAGAGTTTCTTGTTGGTTGGTCTGAGGAGGCCTAATGCGCCGAACGTTCGCCGTTGTCTCTCTGTTTGCTCTCGCCGTCACAGTTTCTCTTATCGCTCAGGCTCCAGCTGGCTCCGCAGCTAAGCCAAAGTTGGCCCCACCGCAGGTGGCGCCGGTGCCGCAGGGAGTGGTGAAAGACCTGCCTGTTCACAAGGTTGTGCTCTACAAAAATGGCGTGGGCTACTTTGAGCACGCCGGGTCGGTCAATGGCAATCAGCGTGTGGCCATTGACTTCACTTCACCGCAGTTGAACGACGTGTTGCAATCGCTGACTGTGCTGGACGAGGGCGGCGGACGCATCGCCGGGGTGAACTATAACTCGACCACGCCCTTGGCCGAGCAATTGAAGTCGCTCTCGCTGGGTATGACGGACAACCCTACTTCGACCGAGTTGTTTCAAGCCCTGCGTGGCCAGCGGGTCGAGGTGACTGGAGCCGCAGGCGGGCCAATTACTGGACGTTTGCTCTCCATCGAGTCGCGCACGGAAAAGATGGGCAGCGACGACGCTGCCACGACCATCGAAAAAATCTATCTCTCGATTATTGCCACGTCGGGTGCGGCGCGGGTGATCGAACTGACTCCGGCGTTGAGTGTACGGCCGCTGGACGGGAATCTTCAAGGGGAACTCAACCGCTATCTGGAGTTGCTCTCGACGACGCACTCGACGGGGCTGCGGCACTTGACTTTGAATGCGCTGGGGCAGGGGCAACGGCAGTTGCGCGTGAGTTACATCAGCGAGGTTCCGGTCTGGAAGTCTACTTATCGGATCGTCTTCCCGCGTACGCCGAATGGAAGCGCGACGATGCAAGGCTGGGCGGTGGTCGATAACACCGTCGGCGCGGACTGGGACAATGTGCAGTTGTCGCTGGTGGCCGGTGCGCCGCAGAGCTTTATTCAGCCGCTCTCGCAGCCCATCTACACGCGCCGGGTTGAGATTCCGATTGCGACCGAGGAGCAGTTGACGCCGCAGACGCATGAGGCGGCGGAGATGAAGCAGGACGCGGCGGCACCTGCGGAGATGATGAATAACCAACTCACTGCGCCGACGCGCAAAGCGCGTAACTTCGTACCGCATAGCATCCATATTCTCGCGGAAAAAGAAGCGCCGGTCGCCAGTTTCGGCGTGGCGGGGGCGGATTTCGGTGGGTCATCCAATAACGCCGATCTTTTCCATCAACCTGCACCTGGATTAACCGCGCCATACACAGGAGTGGACCGCGCCAGCGACGCTTATAAAGAGGGCGACGTCACCACCAACGCCTTCGACGATTTCTTTGAGTACGCACTGACCGCACCGGTGACGATTCACAAGAACGAGTCGGCGATGGTGCCGATTCTGCAACAGGAACTTCCGGCCGAGCACGTCACGCTGTGGAGCCAGAAGGAGCCAACGCCGCTGCGCGCTGTCTGGCTGGAAAACAAATCCAAGCTCACGCTCGACTCCGGCAGCTTTTCGATTTTCGAGAGCGGCGAGTTTGCCGGCGAGGGATTGCTCGATCCGATTCATCCCGGCGAAAAGCGGTTGCTTTCTTATGCGGCGGATCAAGCGGTCCGAGTCAAGGTTACAGACAGCAATAACCAGCGCACGCTGCATCACGTGAAGATCACCAAGGGTGTGATTATTGAAACTCACATGGATGTGGCCGCGGTGACGTACACGGCAACCAACCACGGTGAGGCAAATCGCGTGGTTTTGCTTGAGCATCCGCGCCGCAACCACGGCTGGACACTTGACGAAGGACTGAAAGCCGATGAAACTGCGTCGGACCTCTATCGCTTCAAGCTACCGGTAGCCGCACACTCGACGGAAAAGCTTGAGGTGCGCGAGCGCGGCCCGGAGAATACATCAGTCACTCTCAACGCCTACTTCAACACAGCCGGTTATCTTCTCGACCTAGTTAAGCGAGTGCCCGATGCGTTGGAGAAGCTGAAGCCGGTGATCGATGCACAGGGCGCGTTGGCCGATCTGGATCGCCGTATCAAGGAATCCAAAGAGACGGAAAAATCCGCCGCTGCCGACGAAGCCCGCGACCGCGAGAACCTGACGGCGCTCAAGGGCAATGACGCATCCAAGCGCTTTGTAGAGGAGCTGAACCGCGCCGAAGATCTGCTGCAATCCACGCGCAAGCAGACCGCCGACTTGGAACAGCAAAAGAAAGCCGCCGTCGAAAAGCTGAATGAGTTGATCTCTCAGATCAGCTTTGATTGGGATGTGAAGGTAGGGAAGTAAAAGAACAGGGAAACTTAAGCGCGCCCCGTCTTTTCCGTAGAAATCGCGAAAAGATAGGGCGCGGAGCATTTTTTTAGCGGCAATCAGCGAAATAGATTGCCAGTGGTGATTATGGAGGGTATAGTTTGCTTCTGATCTGGGAAGCTAGACCCAAATTCCAGGTCAAGGAGGGGCAATGAAAATGGTAAATGGAAAGTTCATCGCGACAATTGGATTGCTTGCCTTGGTAACCGTCGGCGGCTGTTTTGCGCAGACACAGAAGCCAGTCAAGCAGGGCAGCGTTCCAGTGGCTGCGGCAAGCATGGACACAGCGCAGCTTCAGGCCACTGCGGATAAGGCAGCCACTAAAATTCAGGCTTCCGCTGCCGACAAAAAGTTGCTGATTGAAGCGGTGCGGGCGAACAATGTGGAGCAGATGCGCACCATACTGCTCAGGAATGGCTTTAGTCCCAAGCAGATTGAGGCCATTAAAATCACCCCGAAAGACACAACCGGGGGTGGCGGCGCAGCAGAGAAAATCAAAATTACAATCCGTGTCTCTTGCTGCCCAATGTCCATCACAATCACAATTCAATTTTAAGGATTACTATCTTTCCAAACGGATGTGAAAGACAGTCAGACCGGATCGCCGCAGTTTTCTGCGGGATCTATGAACCAATACATTTTATGCTGAATATTGTCGCGGCCGGGTTCCCCACCCAGCCGCGTTCTTGTTCTTGCGCTCGGTCAGTATTGCAAATATAAATTGCCGTCTTCAAAAACTATTCCTTAGTTCCGGTCTCCGGCACTTCGCCGTACATGGCGTAGAGGATGGCGCGCGCGGTCAGGTCTTCATCGACGCGCGAGGAGATCATCAAGTCGTAGAGGTGGGGATTGGTCCAGCACTTGCCGTAATACTGTTGCATATATTTGGCGCGCTCCTCATCCACGAGGCGGATGCGCTGTTCAGCGTGGACGCCTTTGTCGAGACGGTCTTTCAGGCGGCCAAGGCGGTCCAAATAAGGCGCGTAGACGAAGACGTGATAGACGTCGGGCTTGTGTTGCAGAATGCACTGCGAACCGCGGCCCACAATGACGCAGTTTCCCTCGTTGTAAGCTTCTTCGACTATTTTGCGGGAGATTTTCACCATTTCTTCAGCGTCGAAGACGGAGTTCTCGCCGAGTTCCAGACCGGCGGCGAGGGCGGCTGAGCGCATGGCCTGCTGGTTGATGCGGCGCAACCAGGAATCGACGTGCTCATCGTAGTGGCGCACCACGCTGCAATCCACATGGGCCGCATAGGCAATGGCGTCGATAATGTCACGATCCAGCAACTTCCAGCCGAGCCACTCGGCGATAGTCTGTGCAATGCGGCCACCGCCACTGCCAAACTCCCGGTTCACTGTCAATACGCGGTATGCCACTTTCCCCTCCGCAAAAAACCTAACACTTAAAATTACACCCGATGGCTGGTTCTTTCCAGTTCAGAGATCACAGCACATTGCGCCGCTGCCGTACACTGGATGCGAATGGCTGCGCGCGAATTCAGGAGGGCGAATGAAAACGATCGGCATTCTCTTCGGCGGGGAGAACAGCTTTCCCGGCGCACTGGTGGAGCAGATCAACGCCCGCAACATTGACGGCATCAAGGCCGAGTTCGTCCTGACCGGCGCCGTGCGGATGGACAAGCCCTCCGGCTACGCGGTGATCGTAGACCGCATCTCCCACGGCATCCCTTTCTATCGCGCCTATTTGAAGCACGCCGCACTGAACGGAACCGCGGTCATCAATAATCCATTCTGGGCCTCGGCGGACGACAAGTTTTTCAACTATGTGCTGGCCGCCAAACTCGGCGTGGCCGTGCCTGCGACCGTCATGCTGCCCCACAAGCAACTCCCCGCAGGCTCCACCGACCGCACCATGCGCAACCTGGAATATCCGCTCGATTGGGAGGCGGTTTTTGCGGCGGTGGGAGAGCACGGCTTTCTCAAGCCTATTGACGGCGGCGGCTGGCGCGACGTGCATGAGGTTCACAGTCGCGAGGAGTTTTTCCGCGCCTACGACCAGACTCGCGATCTGTGTATGGTTTACCAAAAGGCAGTCCATTACACGGAGTACTTTCGCTGCTATGTGGTGGGCCGCAAAAAGGTGCGCATCATGGCCTACGACCCCCGCCGCCCTCACGCCGAGCGCTATCTTCAAGACTCGCCAAACGCAGGCAAATTACTGCTCAAACGCATACGGCAAGATGCGATTACGCTATGCCACGCGCTGGGCTACGAGTTCAATACCGTCGAGTTTGCGGTGGAGCGGGGCACACCCTACGCCATCGACTTCATGAACCCGGTGCCCGACGCCGACGTGCATTCCATCGGCCAAGCCAACTTCGATTGGATCGTGAAAGAGATGGCCGATCTTGCGATTGCGAAAGCCAAGAGCGCGCCGAGAGTGCCGGAACTGCGTGGGGCTGGGTTCTTAGGCGGCGAGAGGACTAGAGCCAAAGCCGCTAAGAAGAAGTCGTGAAGATGTGGGGATTCTGCCTCTCACGGACGCGAAGGCCTTAGCGCGCATTTTGCGGAAGCAGCTCATTTCCATATACGAATCAGCACATTACCTTAATGAAAACTTTGGTGTCCTGTGATTTATGAGTAAACTCCAGTAAAGTGAGTGTGGCTCTTTTTAGGGTTCAGGATGCCATCTATGGAAGCCTCAGAATCAGCATTACCTCGTTCCACTGCTCGTTCCAAGCCGGCATTTCAGCGGCAGGAAGTTCGATGCGCAGTCCGTTTTCCGCTGTCGCTGCCGGTGCTGCTGTCCTCTGGCGCAGGGGATATTGCCGCAGTTACACGGAATGTTTCCGCCAGCGGTGTGGTTTTTGAGATGGATAGCCCGGTTCAGGCGGGGTTGGAGATTCGTTTTTCCCTGCGCATGCCCGGTGCAATTTTGGGAACAGCTCACGATGTACTGGTTCATTGTCAGGGACGTGTGGTACGCTGCTCGAAGAACCAAAGTAACTATCAGGCTGCCGCCACCATCGACGATTATCAGTTTGCCGAGCAGTGACAGCCAGAGTAGGCTTGGCAACGACCCACTATGGAATTATTTGACGATTCTACTGACGGCGACACTCTCGAAGCTCCGGTTAAGCCGGGGACCATCCGCGTAATTCTCGCTGATTCTCAAGCGATTTACCGCGTAGGCATTCGCAAAGTCTTCGCGCTTGAGGACGATCTTCGCGTCGTGGCTCAAGCCGATTCCCTCGACAATCTGCGTGCGGCCATCGGACGCTTTCCGTCCGACATAGTTTTGCTGGAGGGAGCGCTTTTGGCCGGCACCGCCAATGTAATCCCTGATCTGCTGCGCGCCGCGCCTGATGTGAAGTTGATTGTGCAGGCCGTGGCAGCCGACGAAAACCAGACCGTCGAGCTCTATCGTCGCGGCGTCCGCGGCATCGTCAGCCGCTCCATATCGCCCGACCTGCTGGTCAGGTGTGTCAGGCGCATCGCCGCCGGCGAAACCTGGATCGACAATCAATCGGTTAGTTGGGTGATTGAGGCATATCGCGCTCAGGCGTCCGCGCTGGTCAGCCCGCGTACTCAGCCGAAGCTCTCGCCCAAAGAGATGGCCATTATTACTTGTATCACCCAGGGTAAGCGCAATAAGGAAATTGCTTTCCAGTTGGGAACGACAGAGCAGGTGATCAAGAACTATCTGCGCAAGATTTACGACAAGCTTGGCGTCAGCGACCGGCTGGAACTGGCTCTCTATTGCCTGCATAACAAAATCATCAAGAGCGATGCCGACGAAGAAGTCGTTGCGCAGAAGGTTCTGGGGCAGTAGCCGGCTGATTATTGCTCTTCGCTGGGATACAGGTTGCTTGCGCAACTTTCGCGCGTGAGTTCCAGCAGGCGAATCAATTCCGCCAGTTCCTCTTTGTTCAACCGCCCCAGCAATTCCCCTGGAGTCTGAAGAATTGCCGGGTCCATCTCTTTGAGCAGCTTGAGCCCGGCCTCGGAAATCTCTGTCCAGACCACTCGCCGGTCTTCCGAGCTGCGACGCTGTCGGATGAGCTTGAGGGCCTTGAGCCGTGCCAACAGACGTGTAATATCCGGCTCGGCGGTGATCATACGGCAACCGATGGCCGCGCAGGTTAGCCCACCGGGATGCGCACCGCGCAGAATCCGCAGCACATTATATTGCTTCGAGGTTACGCCCCACTTCAGAGTCCGCAAGTGGAGGGCGCGATTGAGGCAGTCGGAGGTGCGTAGCAGGTTGAGAAGCGCCTCTTCTTCCAGGCTTGTAAAAGGGCGTTCCTGCACGATTTCCAGTTTTGGTCCTGCCATCGACGCTCTCGTTTCTGCATACGGAATTCCGCTTTGAAAGGGCGCGGATCATCTCGGTCCTTTCAAAGCTCATTTGCTCTTGTATGCCGCAATTACTGCTTGACTATTTCCAGTTCGATGGTCAGCTTGACCTCGTCGCCAATCAGGACTGCCGGGAAGCTGCTTCCGATGCCAAAGGCGGTGCGGCTGATGGTGGTTGTGGCAGTAAAGCCGGAGTGCGGCTTGTGGTCCATCGCGCCTTCGACCGGCGTGGATGGGCCTTCCACATCAAGCACCACTGGCTTGGTGACGCCGTGCAGAGTCAGGTTGCCGTTCACCGTCAGCTTGTTGCCGTTCTTTACCACGCCGGAGCTGGTAAAAGCCGCAGTGGGGAACTTGACCATGTCAAAAAATGCGTCGGATTTCAGGTGCTTGTCGCGGGCCAGTTCGCCGGTGTCCACCGTGCTGGTGTCGATGGTGACCGTTACGGTGGCCTTGGTGATATCAGTATCGTTATAGACAAGGGTGCCTTTGACCCCGCCAAAGCGGCCATGCACATTCGAGACGCCCCCATGGCGGACGGTGAAATCGACTTCACTATGAGCCGGATCCGTGGCCCAAGCAGAGGTTTGCGCCAGGGCCAGGGGGGCGGCCAACGCCAGAATGCCAGACAGAATTGCCAAACGTTTCATTACTAAATCCTTTCATTGCAGGGCTGTTGGGCCGCTGAGTGAGGTTAAGGAAGAGAGGATCGCTCTCACCCATAGGCGCGCGGAAAGGTAAAACTTCCACGCGAAATCTTCCCATGCAGGTTAAGATGCTGCGAGAAATTTATTCGTTGCAACAAATATTGTCTGATTTGTTTTGACCACATCGGGAAGTAAAGTTTTAGTCCCTGTTTCTTCCCGGGTATTGTTTTCTGTTCCCTATTCCCTTTTCACTACTCCCTGGTCTTTGTTATTCTCCCGTTCATGTCCGTTCTGAACGACTTCCGTCGCCTCACTGGCCCGCAGCGGCACACCTTTGTGGCCGCCTTTCTGGGCTGGACGATGGATTCGCTCGACTACTTCATCCTGATTCTCTGTGCTCCGGCGATTGCCGCGGAGTTCCACACCAAACCCTCTGCGGTGATGGGCGCAGTGTTTTTGACACTGGCCTTCAGGCCGGTGGGAGCGATTGTCTTCGGAATGCTGGCCGACCGATTTGGCCGCCGCCCGGTGCTGATGCTGAATATTCTCAGTTTCACCTGCATCGAACTGGCCTGCGGCTTTGCTCCCTCGCTGGGCGCATTGCTGGTTTTGCGCGCGCTCTTCGGCTTGGCGATGGGCGGCGAGTGGGGTGTGGGGGCGGCCTTGACTTTTGAGACGCTGCCTAAAGAGGGTCGAGGCGCATTCTCCGGATTGTTGCAACAGGGGTATGCGATGGGCTCGATCCTGGCGGCGGGAGCCTTCGCACTTTTCATCCATTGGATTGGCTGGCGTGGTCTGTTTATTCTGGGCGCGGCGCCGGCCGTGCTGGTGCTGTATGTGCGGATGCGGGTAGGTGAATCGCCGGTCTGGCTGGAACGGAAAAAGCTGCGGCTCACACAGAGCGCTGGAGCTGCCACAAGTGCCAAGGCTGGAGAGCTTGCTCAGTTGCTGACCTTCCTGCCTACATTCCTTTTTCTCGTATTGCTGATGACCGCTTTCATGAGCTTTTCGCATGGTACGCAAGACGTTTACCCCACCTTTCTGGAGACTCAGGCGCGGCTGAGGCCGGAGACCGTCGGGCTGATCGGAGTGCTCTACGGTATCAGTTCTATCGTTGGCGGTTTTGTCGTTGGAACGCTCTCGGAAAAATGGGGCCGCAAGCGTGCCATTATTACCGCCGCGTTGCTCGCAATTCCGGTGATTCCGCTCTATGCCTACGGCCACTCGGCTCTCATGCTTGGCACTGGCGCGGTACTGATGCAATTCATGGTGCAGGGCGCGTGGGGCGTTGTCCCCGCCTATCTCACCGAGTTATCTCCTGCTCCGGTCAGAGCCACAGCTCCGGGCCTCGCCTATCAGTTAGGCGGGTTGCTCACCTCGTGGAACGGCAAGGCGCAGGCGCTGATTGCCGAGCGGACCCGCGACTATCCCGCTGTGCTGGCGGTTACCGTGATCGTTGTGGCATTGACGCTGGCCGGATTGGCTCTCTTGGGCCGCGAAGCCAAGGGACAAGAGATGACGGC
This sequence comes from uncultured Occallatibacter sp., assembly GCA_964414945.1. Lineage (GTDB taxonomy): Bacteria > Acidobacteriota > Terriglobia > Terriglobales > Acidobacteriaceae > Telmatobacter. The sequence continues at coordinate 21,272 of CAYPYJ010000043.1, read as the reverse complement.
GTGATGTAATGATCGTTATCCAGCAGGAAACATCCAGATAAGAATGTTGCGAAAGCAGCCTAACATGAATATATTTCAGTTGACAGGGAACTGAATTAAAGCTATTTTACTCGCTGTGAGGAATATGTATGGCACATTTGATGTCACAGAATATTGTCATTATGCTTATTATTATTTTGGTTCCGATTATTCCTGCCTATTTACTTTTCAAAATGCTTCCATCCCGCGCATTTGTCAAAGGGCCGTTCCAAGGATTAAAGGTTGATCTAAGCGGCGGGTTTGCCGGTTACTTTCTCATCTTTCTGGTTCTTGTCGGCATTCGTTCTAGCTTTCAATCAACAACAAGCTATGAGGAATGGACAGCAAAGGGACGAATCATCCAGGTAGACGCCGGCTCCACTTCCAATTATATTGATCAGCGGTATGTTACTTTTTCCTCGCCAGCTGTAAAGTCAGATCCCGATGGTAATTTTAGTCTCACATTCCTTGTAACATCTGATGGACGGTATGACTTTCCGTATATGTATATAAGTTATCCAGGGTGTGTTCAAGGGACTTATTTTCTGGGGCCTAAGGAAAAGAATGTGCGGAACGGAAACCTTCCCCTCAGTATCGACACAAAGAAAAGGGTGATTGATATCGGAAATATTCAATTGGTGAATATTCCGGCTCCACAAATCGTTCAAGTAAATTCTCAAGCCAATCCGTATACGGCCCAGGCATCTCACTAGGAGGCTGTTGTGAAACCTAATTTTAGCAACCTGACGATTGCATTTGTGCTCATGTTTGTATCGAGCGGGATTTCTTTCGCTGCAACTGTGCGGGGAAAATTAGTATGCGACGGCGGGCGAGCACCTGCAACCGGTATAGCTGTTAATGTATCCAGTCCAAAACATGGGAGAAGTGCGCCATTTTTTACCGGCGGAGACGGCATGTATTATCTGAATAATATCCCGGCAGGTAAGCATGTCTTGGAAGTATGGCTATCCAAGCAAGGCAAAACTCCTAACTATACTTATAATATTGACGTTCATGAATCTATAACCGATATTCCACAATTAGTTATGCCAGTATGTTATCCACAATAGGGGGGACTTGTATCGGATTCCTTAACGGAGAACCCTTGGGTTTGTGTTGGTGTTATAAGTCAATAAACAACAGGCGCGGATCGGAAGAGAATGTTCGGCTGATTTCTGCACTTTCACTTGGGTCTTACCAGTTCAATTCTGTCCCGCGTGCGCACCCAGGTATTGCCAGCCATGCGACCCACGGCATCCAGACCCGCGGGATCGATGCGGAAGTCGTCGATCAAATTTTCGCGCACATGAAATCGTACAACCTGACCGAGGACGATCACGCCGCTGCGGGCCTCGTGGCCGGTGTAAATAACTTGCAACAACTTGCACTCCATCTGTGCGGGTGATTGGGCGACGCGCGAGGCTCGAACCACTTCGCTGGGAATTGCCGTCAGGCCAGAGAGCATGAACTCGTCCTCCTCGAAAGGAACCTCGGCGGCGGTATGATTGGCGGCCTCGGCAATTTGATCGCTGACCACGTTAATGACAAACTCGCCGGTCTCTTCGACGTTGCGCAGCGTGTCTTTACGCTCACCCTTCTCCGGCGAGCCAACCGGACGCAGAGCCGGACAAAAGAGCACCGTCGGCGGATTCGAGCCTACGCCGCAGAAAAAGCTGAAGGGCGCCAGATTCGCCAAGCCGTCGCGGCTCACTGTCGAAACCAGCGCCACCGGACGGGGCACAATGATGCCGGTCATGACCTTGTAAATCTCGTGGATTTGGCATTCGGCCGGGTCCAGGCTGATGATAGAAGTTTCGGAAGAGCGTTCTGCGTCCATGCTCTAAGCCTAGAACATTGTGCCGCCGCGGGAAACTGTTTTGCCCCGTGACCGGAAATTAGTCTGCTGTTAACATTGCATGATGCACAATCGATAGAGGAGAGAACTGTCTTGCCGCGTATTCATTTCCAGCTTCAACTCGCTGAACTCAGAGACAAACTGCTGGCTATGGCTGCCCTAGCGCAGCAGACGGTCGAGTCCGCTGTGGATGCTTTCTTACAGCGCGACAAGGGCCTCTGCAAGTATGTCAAGCAGAACGAGAGAGCCATCAACACCGCGCAACGCGAGCTGGATGAGATGGCCTACGACTTGCTGGCCAAGGAGCAACCCATGGCCATCGATCTGCGTTTCACACTGGCGGTTATCAAAATCAACGGCGACCTGGAGCGGATCGGCGACCAGTCGATGGGCATTGCCCGCCGTACCAAAGAGATGATGAAGCTCGGAGAGATTGAGCTGCCGGTGGATTTTGCGGCGATGGGCGAGTTTGCCTGCCATATGATTCGCTCTGCGGTGCAGGCGCTGCTCGATGGCGACGCAAAGCTGGCCGAAGAGGTGCGCGAAATGGACGACGAGATCGACCGCATGAATCGCCGCGCCCAGGAAGATCTGCTCAAGCTCATCGAGCAGAAGCCCGAGTACACGCAACAGGCCATGCGCGCCATCCTTGTGGCGAAGAATCTGGAGCGAATCGCCGACCATGCCTCGAATATTGCCACCGACGTGATTTTCTGGGTACGAGGCGCCGACGTACGGCACGAGTTGAGTCTGTCGTTGGAGTAAGAAAAGCAAAAACCAGGGATTAGAAAACCCACGTGCGGAACTGGAGCCCATGTTACATATCCCTGCTTATTAGTCCGTATAGGCTTCGGTGGCTTTGCTTAGGGCCGTCAACAGGCTTTGGAATTCATCGACCGGCAGCGGGCGGCTGGTCAGGAAACCTTGAAAAGAATGGCAGCCGAGTTGAGCGAGGAAGACTCGCTGTTCTTCGGTCTCCACGCCCTCAGCGATGACCGGCATTCCCATTGCCTTACCCAGCGAAATGATGGTTTCCGCGATTGCGCCGCTGGACGTATCGTTGGGAAGATCTTTGACGAAGGAACGATCAATCTTCAACTGATCCAACGGCAGGCGCTTCAGGTAGGTGAGCGAGGAATACCCAGTGCCGAAATCGTCCATAGAGAATCCAATATCATGGGCACGTAGACGGATCATCTTGGCGATTACTTCCTCGACGTTATCTAGCAGCATACTCTCGGTAAGTTCCAGCTTAAGGTTTCTAGGGTCTGCTCCGGTGCGTTTGAGAGTGTCCAGCACCTGTTGTTCGAACTCCGGCAGACGGAACTGAAGAGCGCTGATATTGACGGCAACCGACAGAGTGGCCGTTTCCTTCTCTCGGGCCCATGCGGCAATCTGCTCGCAGGTTGTTTCCAGAACCCAGCTTCCCAGTTCCAGAATCAATCCCGTTTCTTCGGCCAGGGGAATGAAGCCGCCCGGCGCTACAATACCGCGCTGCGGATGATTCCAACGGATCAAGGCTTCAGTGCCCACCACCTGTCCACGGCTTACTTGGGGCTGAAAGTAGAGTTCAAACTGTCTTTCACGGATGGCTACACGCAGTTCTTCTTCCAGCGCGGCGCGGGCAGAGACAGCGGCCTGCAAATCCGGTGTGAAGAAGCGCAGCGTGTTGCGGCCTGCCGCCTTGGCCTGATCCATGGCAATATCGGCCTGCTGCAAGATTTTTATGGCTTCTTCCGGATGATCTCCTGTGACAGTGATTCCTATGCTGCACGTGCAAAGACATTCGCGGCCATTGAGTTGGAATGGGTGAGCAAGAGCAGACAACAGTTTCCTGCCTACGGTCTCAGCCTGTTCCTCGGCATGGCGGGTCGTCTCGCTCACATCTTCCAACATCACCACGAACTCATCTCCGCCGATTCTCGCCACCAGATCGATTTCGCGGACGCTTGCGGTGAGTCGGCGCGCCACCTCCTGAAGCAGCAGGTCGCCCATATGGTGGCCCAGGGTGTCATTCAAGGTTCTAACGTTGTCCAGATCAAGAAGCAGCAGCGCGCATCTGCGACCGTCGCGACTGTTGGAGGTCAGGGCATAGCGCAGCCGCTCCAGCAACAGTTGACGGTTGGGAAGACGGGTCAGCGGATCGTAGAACGCAAGATCCTCAATTTTTTCGGCCGCCGCCCTAGCCGCGGAATTGTCACGAATCACGCAGAGCAGGCAGGCAACGCCTTCAACTTCAATGATCGTTGTTGAGGTCAGACTCCAGAGAATTTCCCCGTTCTGTTTTTGGTATCGTACGTTTTCGTCTCGGAAATATGAATTTTCGCGCACCTGATCCACTAATTTTTTCCGGTCATTCGCATCTGCCCAAATGCCAAGCTCCAGTGATGTCCGCCCAATAACTTCTTCCCGCTTATAGCCCATTGCATCGAGGAAAGCCTTGTTGACGTCGATATATTTGCCATCGCTCATCCGGCTGATGGTGATGCCGTCCAGACTGGTTTGGAAAACATTTCTGTAGCGTTCTTCGCTCAGCCGTAAAGCCTCGACGGAAATAGCCAAAAGTTCTTCTGCGCGCTTGCGGTCGGTGATGTCTCTGCCGTAAACCGCTACTCCTGTGGCTGTTTCATTGACAAGGATGGGATGGAATGCAATCTCGAAGAATCGGCCGTCACTGAGTGTATGTTCAACTCTATATGGCCCTTCGGCCAGCGCGCGCTGATAAAGAAGAGGCCACACCGCGGCCCTCTCTGGAGGCAGTAGTTCCGCTGGGTTCATCCCCACCATAACCTGAACGCCAAAGCAACTCTTAATGTAGCGCTCAAAGTTTTGGTTGAAGACTACTACGCGAAAGTCCAGATCGACCGAACCCCACATGTCTTCGGTGCTATCGAGCAAAGCCAGCAGATTGGCCTCAGATTTTTGGCCCATTGCAACTTCTTTCCGCTTCTGCGACGTTCTGCCTTGTACGCCCGCGAACTCCCACCCTATCTCTGGGCGATTAAACAGGGCGGGACTTACTTGATCCTGTTGGATATATCGGCAGATTTCCAAGGAAACTTGATAAAAGGCCTTTCTTCGCCGCCTTTGCGTCCCCAAATGCCTCGTGCCGGCATTTCTTGTGGTGAGTGAAAAGGCTGGGCGAGCGATTGGCCCCACCACAGTGGGCGAAAAGGTGGGAAATAACGAACCTCATGGCGCGCAAGCGTCGTTTGGCCGCACCGCAGGTGCTGGTTTATGGTGGAAGTCAGCCCATGAAGCAGATTCTCACCCGCCTCGCGCTTACACTTCCCGTCGTCTGGCTGGTGGTCTCGTTGGTCTTTCTGCTCATTCACTTAGTCCCAGGCGACCCCATCCAGATGATGATGGGCGAGGGTGCTTCTCCGGCAGACATGGCAGCGCTCCGCCACGACCTGCGCCTCGACCTGCCGCTTCCTCAGCAGTATGTCTACTACTGGACCGGCGTCTTCCACGGCGATTTGGGCAAATCCATCCGCTTGCACGACACCGTCGCTCACCTGATTGCCGCGCGCTACCCTTACACGCTGGCTCTCACCTTGACTGCATTGGGGTTAGGGCTGCTTTTGGCGTTGCCTGCGGGCATTCTGGCAGCTGTTCGCCGGGGCCGCTGGCTAGACCAAACAATCTCTGTTGTCAGCCTCTTCGGACTTTCCGTTCCCGGACTAGCGCTGGGCCCGGTATTAATTTTGGTTTTCTCCATCTACCTCGGTTGGCTGCCCGTCTCCGGCGCAAACGCGGGCGGCGGCGCCTCCATCGATTGGCGCTATCTCGTCCTGCCTTCGATCGCCATGGGCGCGTCCCTGGCCGCCATCCTCACCCGCATGGTGCGTACCGCAATGCTTGAAGAACTGGGTCAGGACTACATCCGGACAGCCAGAGCCAAAGGCCTCACCGAGCGCGCCGTCGTCTGTCGCCACGCCCTGCCCAACGCACTGGTCCCCATCATTACCGTCGTCGGCCTCCAATTCGGCGCTCTCTTGGCTGGCGCCATTGTGACGGAGACTATCTTTAGTTGGCCGGGCCTGGGCCGCCTCACTGTCAGCGCCATCTCCAATCGCGATTACGCGCTGGTGCAGGGCTGTCTGCTCTCGATTGGCCTGACCTATGTGCTGGTCAACCTGTTCACTGACGTCGTCTACCGCTGGGTCAATCCCCGAATGCGGGGATGATGCAGGAAACACGGAATGGGAAGTCTCATTCGCGAATTTGCACATCGCTTCGCCTTTCTCCGCAGCCGATCCATCCCGTATCCTTGAAACAGAACAAAAAATATCGGCGGCATCAAGGAGTTTACTGTGAGTGCGGAAAAGCGGATTCGGCGGGCGTTGCTCAGTGTGACCGACAAAACCGGCCTGGTGGAGTTTGCCCAGGCGCTGGCGAGCTATGGAGTGGAACTGGTTTCCACCGGCGGAACGGCCGCGGCGTTGCGTGCGGCGGACCTTTCAGTCAAGGACATAAGCGAGCTGACCGGCTTTCCTGAGATGCTCGATGGCCGCGTCAAAACTCTGCACCCCAAGGTTCACGGCGGCCTGCTCTACATTCGTGGCAACCCGGAGCACGAGGCCGCTGTTGCCGCGCACTGCATCGAGCCCATCGACATGGTGGTCGTTAACCTCTACGCCTTCGAGAAAACTGCCGCGCAACCCGGCGTTGCCTTCGGTCACCTCATCGAAAATATCGACATCGGCGGTCCGTCAATGGTTCGCTCTGCGGCCAAGAACTTTGAAGATGTAGCCATCGTCACGCGCGTTGCCGATTATCCGTCTCTGATCGAAGAGCTCAAAGCCAACAGCGGAGCACTGTCCCGCGAAACGCGCTGGAAGCTGGCTCGTCAGGCCTTCGCCACGACAGCGGCCTACGACACTGCCATCGCAAATACTCTCGACCAGATTGCCGAAGCACCAGCACCCACCGCTCCAGCCGCACCGGATACAACCAACCTGCCCACGACCTTGCGCATCAACCTCAAACAGGCGCAATCGTTGCGCTACGGCGAAAATCCTCACCAGCGCGCCGCGCTCTATTCGGATGGCACAGGGCAGGGAATCGCCGGCGCTCATCAGTTGCAGGGCAAGGAACTCAGCTTCAACAACATCGTCGATCTAGACGCCTGCTGGGAACTGGTGCAGGAGTTTGACGAGCCTGCGGCCATCATCATGAAGCACACCAACCCCTGTGGCGCGGCCACCGGCGCAACCATTCTCGATGCTTATGTCAAGGCTCTGGCTTGCGATCCGGTCTCGGCCTTTGGCGGTGTAATCGGCATCAATCGCGAAGTGGACGCTGCCGCCGCCGAGGAAATCGCCAAGCTCTTCGTTGAGGCCATCGCCGCGCCCAGTTTCTCCGCCCAGGCCCGCGAGCGTTTCGCCACGAAGAAAAATCTGCGCTTGGTCGAAGTGCACTCTGCGCCGCCGCGTCCAGTTGTCAAGAACGTTTCGGGTGGACTGCTTTTGCAAGATGCCGACACCGGACGCATCAACGCCACGGACCTCGATCCCGGTCTGAAAATCGTCACTTGGCGTCCGCCCACGGCCGAAGAACTGCGCAGTCTGCTCTTCGCGTGGCGCGTCTGCAAGCACGTCAAGTCGAACGCGATTGTTTATGCCAAAGACGGCCAGACCCTCGGCGTCGGCGCAGGCCAAATGAGTCGTGTAGACGCTGCCCGCTTCGGCGCAATGAAAGCCATCCTGCCACTGAAGGGTTGCGTCGCCGCTTCGGACGCATTCTTCCCCTTCCCCGACGGCCTTGAAGCCATCGCCGCCGCCGGAGCCACCGCCGTCATCCAACCCGGAGGCTCCGTGAAAGATCAGGACGTCATCGACGCCGCCGACCGGCTGGGCATGGCCATGGTCTTTACCGGGATGCGCCACTTCCGGCATTGAGGAGCACGCACGTACAGCAAACCATCCCGGAGCCAGCACCGTAAAAGACGTTGGCTCCGGGAATTAGTTAAAACGTTTGGCTGTCCAGTTCATGTTGAAGCCAGACAGTGCCGGGAAGCTGCTTTTGCACCTCAGGCAATAATCCTCCCACGGCTGCAATATTCGCTGGTTCCACATGCATTAACACAGTGACCTTGGGGGCGATCAGATCCCGTACCATCTGCATTCCCGCAGGGTTCAAGACGGGTTCGACGCCAGCTTTCCTGCGCTTAATTGCTATGTCGAAGTTGAGAAATGCCACGTCAATGCCGCGCTTGGCGTAGTCCAGCGTTTTGTACTCGTCGGGGAAGTATCCGCCGGTTGCCGGAGCGTAAAGAACCTTCTTCCCTCCCATCTCGAAGATCGGGGCGTAAACGATAGACGCCCATTTCCCATCGTCTTCATGCTTGAGGCGCGCGAAATCCAGCTTGATTCCATTGACTTCCAGAACGATGTTTTGTTTCCACTCGAGCTGGGGCACTACCACTTGCGATTGAATCTTTTTGAACTCAGGACTGTCTTTTTCCATCTGCGCGCGGACTTCGGTCGTTGTCACCAGAATGGATTTTGGATTATTGAGCAGAAACCTCACACTCGAGGCCGGAGAATGATGGTCCGAGTGGTTGTGACTGATCAGAACCACATTGATATTGTCAAAAGGCGGCTCACCACGTTCCATCTTCTGTAGTAGCTCCGGTGACGGTGCCGCAAAGGGGTATTGTTTTGAAGGTTCTGTGAGCGCATCAGCCAGAATCTTCTGACCGCCCGAAGTGAACAAAAAGCCGCAGTTGCCAATGTATGTGACCTTCAGGCCGAGTTCTTGGGCCTTTGCTGCGATTGCAGTATCTTGGGCACCGCTGGTTGCGCACGTGACCATGGCAACAACCAATACAGTGAGGCTCGTGAACATGCGGAATGAACCGCGATTTGAATGCAGATTTGTCACAGTTTTCGTCCTTTGTCTTAGAAATTCGATACTACGCGTATCGGGCCCAGAAAAAAGATGTTCAAACAAATATAGTTTGCAGAATCCTGCTCCCGCAAACCGGTTTCTGCGTTCTGCAACGCGCCAGCCTTGCGCACTCTCACTTGCCGCTAGGTGCAGCAAAACTTGAACACTTCGGCACGATGTTGACTTGTTGTGTTGGACTAGGCTGCACACCAATCGTCACCTCTACCGGTAATATGCCGTTTTTTACTTATCTTTAGTAAACTCAAGCCCAGAATGATTCTCTTCTCCCTCACTCCCTGTCGCTCACGTTCTGCCTTCCGCCTTACGGCGCTGGCTGTGCTGGCCGCTGCATCTCTCACCGCCTCCGCGCAAGGCACGCACCTGTGGACGCAGTCACGGCTGGAGGAGTTTGAAAAAGGCACGCCGCAAGGGGTCGCGCTCACCAGCGACGGAGCCCTGCGCGAGGGCCCCGGCCTGACTGAGACGCTCACCACGCCCTCCACCTACGTCTGGTCGATTGCCGTAGACAAAGTCGGAGTGGCCTACCTGGGCACCGCCGCGCCAGCCACTGTGTTGCGCATAGGAGCAGATGCCAAGCCCGTCACTCTCTTCGAGACCAAGGACCTGTCCGTGCAAGTTGTCCGCCTTGGCACCGATGGCGCGCTCTACGCGGCCACATTGCCCAGCGGCAAGGTATATCGCCTCAACCCCAACGCCACCGCCAAGCAGGACGAGTCGACCGCGACAGTAGTCTTCGACGCTGCCAAATTGGACGACACTGTTGCCCCGGCTCCAAGTAAATCCAGCGCCTCCGCCGAGAAAAGCGCAGACAAAGACACCGAAAAAGAAGCGCCCAAGCCCGACGCCAAGCCGCACTACATCTGGGACCTGACCTTCGACACAGCCGGGCGGCTCTACATTGCCACTGGTGGGCCGGGAATTATTTATCGCATCGAACTGGATAAGGCGGGGGCCAAGAAAGATCAAAAGCCTGAAGTATTTTTGAAGAGCGACGAAGAACATATTCGTACGCTGGCTTGGGATGCTAAGGGCAACCTGATCGCTGGCTCGGACGGTTCCGGCCTGGTCTATCGCATCAGCCCTGACGGCAATGGCTATGTTCTCTTCGAAGCGCCGCGCCGCGAAATCACAGCCGTAGCCGTTGCCGCCAATGGAACTATCTACGCTGCCAGCGTTGGCGATAAGAGCCACAACCCGCTGCCGCAGTTGCCGGTAACGGCGGGCGCATCGCTGTCTTACACTGTCTTACAGCCCGGATCGCTCCAGGCAGCCAACACCAGCGCCTCCCTCCCCGATGGCAGCGAAATCTACGCGCTTGCAGAAAATCAGGCCCCGCGCAAACTTTGGGCTGGCAAAGACGAAATCGTCTACGCTCTCGCCTCGCGTCCCAAAGGCCTGATCGTTTTGACCGGCAACCGCGGTCGCGTCTTCCGCATCAGCGACGACGGAAGCTATGCCGACATCGCGCATCTCAAGGCGCAGCAGGGCCTTAGTCTTGCTTCGGTTCAAGATGCTGAAGGCATGGGCGGCATCCGCATCAGCACAGGCAACACCGGCAAGCTGGTTGTCCTTGGCATAGCAGACAAGCACGAATACGCCAGCGACGTGCTGGACACCGGAGCGATGGCCCGTTTTGGCCGCGTCGAGGTCGAGCCGGGGGCTGCGAACTACGAACTGCTCACCCGCACCGGAAACGTCGAACAGCCTGTGCGCGGCTGGTCCGACTGGCAGCCGCTCAAAGACGGCGCAGTGGCCTCGCCCGCCGGACGCTACCTGCAATGGAAGGCTGTCTTACACGCCAATGGATCGATCGGCTCGGTGGGCGTGAATTATCTGCCCGTCAATGCGGCCCCAGTGGTGGACGATCTAGTTGTGGTTCCCGGCGCTCGTTTTTCTCCGCAGAACATTCCGGCGCAGCCGCCCACGGTCAACATCACCTTTCCATCCTCTAGCCAAAATGCTGGAGTGAGTTTCGACGCCGGAGCCACGCCATTGCAGGCCGCTAAAGACCGCACCGGCGTTACCGTTCGCTGGGCGGCGCACGACGACAACGGCGACGATTTGAGTTACGCGCTCTATCTGCGTGGTGACGGCGAAACCGTCTGGCGGCTACTCAAAGACAATCTCACCGACAAGACGTACAGTTTTGACGCCGCGCTAATTCCCGACGGCGGCTACCAAATTAAAGTGGTCGTTTCTGACGCGCCCTCGCACACTCCCGCCGACGCTCTCACCGGCGCCAAAGTGAGTGACCGCTTCGAGGTGGACACTACGCCGCCGGTGGTCTCCGCGCTCAAGGTCGCCGGTGTCGATTGTAATCCTCAAGATTGTCATCCTGAGCGAGCGCAGCGAGTCGAAGGACCTGCGTCTTCTTTCGTTCATGTCATCTTCGACGCCGAAGATGCATCATCGCCCATAGCCCGCGCCGAGTACTCACTGGACGCCGCTCCCTGGCAATACATCGAGCCGGTGGGCGGGCTCTCCGACTCCAAACGCGAACACTATGACGTTCTCATTCCCGTACCTGCCGCAACCAAATCCAGCGAGCACCTGATCGCCGTCCGTGTCTATGACCGCCACGATAACATCGGCGTAGCCAAGACCGTGATTGCCGCTCAAAGGAAATAGGACAAGAGTTGGCGTCGCGCAAGTAAGATAGATTCAATGCGATTCGAGCTTTATGTAGCAGCGCGGTACCTCAAGGCCAATCGGCGGCAAGCCGTAGTGGGTGTGGTGACCACCATCTCCATTGTGGGCGTGGCCGCTGGGGTGGCCGCGCTCATCATCGCGCTGGCCATCACCAACGGCATGAGGCGCGACCTCCAAGACCGCCTCCTCGGTGCCTCGGCACACGTTGACCTGATGCGCGTTGAGTCCGATGGCATTCGCGATTGGCAGCCGCTCATTGAGCGCCTGCGCCACGTACCCCACGTCACCGCCGCCGCGCCGGGAATCTACGGGCAGGTGCTGGTTTCGCGCGGTCCTCGCGCCGGCTTCGCGCTCATCAAGGGCATTATTCCCGCTGAGGAGCGAACGGTCAGCAGCCTGCTCGACACCATCATCTCCGGTTCGGCCAAAGAACTCGACGCGCAGGCAGCTTCGACTCCGTTAGCAGTTCAGGATTCGCTGCCGGCCCCCGCGAACACTGCTTATCCGCCGCTGGTGCTGGGCAAAGAGCTGGCAGAAACCATCGGCGCGCAGGTGGGCGACAGCGTGCTCGTCACCAGTCCCCAGGGCGAGCTGACCCCGCTCGGCCTAGCGCCCAAGTACCAGCGTTTTCGCGTTGTCGCCATCTTTCATTCCGGCTTCTACCAATACGATTCAGCCATGGCCTTCATGCGCCTCACGGACGCGCAGAGCCTCTTCAGCGAACCAGACCTGCTCTCCGTTATTAGCTTCAAGGTAGACGACATGGACCATGCCCCGCAGATCGGCAGGGCCATTGAGCAGGAGGCGGGCAAGGGCTTCATGAGCAACAACTGGATGGAGCAGAACCGCGAGCTCTTCCGCGCGCTCAAACTCGAGCAAGTCGTTACATTCATCGTCATAGCGCTCATCGTCATCGTCGCCGCGCTCAACATTCTCATCGCTCTCACCATGATGGTGATGGAAAAAACGCGCGACATCGCCGTGATGATGAGCTTTGGCGTCCAGCCCTCGCAGGTCCGCCGCATCTTTCTTCTGCAAGGCCTGTTGATCAGCCTCATCGGCACGGCGCTCGGTTTGGTGCTGGGATACATCGCCGCATGGGCTGGCGGGCATTATCACTTCATCCACTTATCCGCAGAGGTTTATTCCATCGATACGCTGCCCTTCGCTCCACGCCCGATTGATGGCCTGATCGTTGCGGTAGTTTCCGTCGGAATGTCGCTTCTAGCCACGCTCTACCCGTCGTCTGCCGCGGCCAGCATTTTGCCCGCCGAGGCTCTGCGCTATGAGTAACAGGCGTTCAAGTGCGCAGATTAATGAACATACAATCCAATTATTTCCTGAAGATAACGGAAAAGAAATGCACGATCCGGGCGGAAAGGTCCGGTTAACTCTCTCGCACGATGTAGTGAGCTGGGCCGAGTTCGGCGGAGAGAACAAGGAATACCGCTACGCTCTCCGGCGTGTATGGGACGCCTCGCTTGGTTCCGTTCTGTTTGTCATGATGAACCCCAGCACCGCCGATCCTTTTGTTGACGATCCCACGGTGGCAAAATGCCAGCGCTATGCGCGCGCCTGGGGATACGGCACGCTCTGGGTCGGCAATACCTTCGCCTATCGCGCGACGAATCAGAAGCATCTGATGCAGGTGGCAGACCCCGTGGGGCCACGGAACGACGAGTGGCTGCTCAAGATGGCAGCGCAGGCGGGAATCATCGTGCTCGCCTTCGGAAAGCCGCACAAGAACCTCTGCCAGCGTGGAAGAGAAGTCGCCGCTCTGCTTCGCCGCGCAGGTCATGAACTCCATGTCTTGAAGCTCTGCAACGACGGTACGCCTTCGCATCCGCTTTATCTGAAGGGAACGCTCAAGCCGAATTTGTTCGGCGACGCTGACGACAGAAAACTCACTGCGGCGAAATAATTCCGCCCAGCGCATGACGCCGTGGCAGAACGATGCCGCGATGATCCACCACCTGCGGTGGGGCCAAAGTTTGATGATCCTCGACAGGGAGACTGCTGCGTTCGATCAGCGCCCCGCCGCAGGCCGGACACCAATCCGCCAAAGTCTCGTCATCCAGCGCTGCATGGCAATGGCTGCAAATCCGTTCCATACCTCCAAGATTACCGGATCGTCCCGCTTCCGCCAATCCGATAAACTAAAGCTATGCACCTTCCCGTTCGCCTCGTGGCTATCGACATGGACGGCACGTTGCTGGCCACCTACACACATGCGTTGACGCCGCGCACGGTGCAAGCTCTCCGGGCCGCGCAAGAGGCTGGAATCACCGTGGCCGTCGCCACTGGCCGACGTACCAATTACACCGTGCCGCTGTTGGAAGGCCACGGCCTGCGAGCGGATACGCCTCTGATTACGTCTAATGGAGCAGTGATCCGCACTCTAAGCGGCGAGGCCATTGACGGCTGCCACCTTCCGTCGTCCACCGCGCGCGGGCTCTGCGGCCTGCTCCGTCCCTTCGGAACTGTGGTTTTTACCTTTGACCGTCCGGGGCGCAGTGAGTTGGTTGTCGAAGATTTGGAGCAGGCCAGCGGACGCATCGCGGTGTGGGTCGAGGCCAACCGCAAGTCTATCGAGGTCGTCAAACCGCTGGAGGATGCGCTCGTGGACGGTGAAGACCCCATTCAAGGCATGGCCACCGGCAGCGTGAGCCAGATGCGCATGGCCGAGCAGGCGGTCAAAGGCAGTGAGTGGGCTGGCTACTGCGAATGCGTCCGGACCGAGTATCCTGCGCGTGATCTCTCGATTCTCGATCTTTTGCCGCCCGGTGTCTCGAAGGCTTCGGCGCTCAAGATTCTTGCCGAACGCCTCGGCGTAAACCGTAAAGAGGTCATGGCGATTGGTGATAACTGGAATGATGTCGATATGTTGGAGTGGGCCGGGCAGGGCGTGATGATGGGCAATGCTGCCGCCGAACTGCAAACGATGGCTATAATCCGCAGCTGGCAGCAGGCCCCGCCCAGCGAGCAGGACGGAGTGGCAGTTGTGCTTGAGCAAGTACTGACAAGGCGCACTTCTGCTAAAGTGTGACCGGGCGGTAAGATTTAGAAGAAGGATTGTGGATGCGGGGAAGTTTTCTCATTTCGGTGATGGCACTCGCGGCTTTTGTCCAAGCGGCGCGGGCCGTCGAGCGCGTAACCTTGCGCAACGGATTTGAGATCAGCTGTCATCACCACGCACAAGTGAATAGCCAAGTCCGTCTTTATCTGAGCGCTGGAGAGAACAACTATATCGAACGCCAGCCTGAAGATATTGCCAGCGTCGAGACAGTTCCCGATCCACCTACACCGCTAGAGATGCAGGAGTCGAATCCTTCCGCATTGCCCAAGGTCTATGCGGACGCCAAGCTTTCCCCGGCCGACTTGGGTGAAATGCTCACCAAAGCCGGTCACGAGCACAACCTGGACGTGGACCTGCTGGCCAGCTTGGTGAAGGCCGAGAGCAATGGCAACAGCCGCGCTGTGAGCCGCGCCGGAGCACGCGGCCTGATGCAGCTGATGCCTGCAACCGCGAAACAACTGGGCGTTGAGGACAGCTTCAAGCCGACGGAAAATGTGCGCGGCGGAACGACATACCTGGACACGCTGCTCACCCGCTATCATGACAATCTGGCGCTGGCTTTGGCCGCATACAATGCCGGTCCCGAAGCGGTGGATCGCTACCACGGCATTCCCCCGTACCGCGAAACGCAGGCCTATGTGGCGCGCGTGATTCATGAATTCAATCGCCGTGTGCTGGCGCGCGAAGCCGTGGCAAAACGCGCGGTCCACAAAAACTAGGTTATCAATCAGCGTGATTCGGGCAAGCATTCGTGAGACGATGTACAAACGTACTGCGGGCGCTGGAGTCGATTCCAGCGCCCGTTCCGTCGATGCATCTACATCGCGAGAAGTCAGCGTAGTTCGTTACTACCGCATGCTCTGCGTCGTTCTCTGACCCAATCCAGAACCTAAGCTCACTCTATTCCATCCCTGCGGTGACGCCTCCACCTCATTTGGGGCCGCATTGCCTGTTGTGATGACCTGAACATTACTGGCGGTCGTCCCGGACGCATTCGATGCGATGAACTGGACGTAGTAAGTGGTGTTCGGTTTCAAGCCGGTCACTGTGGATGTCACTGTCGCGCTTCCCAAAATTGGGCTTGCTTTGGCAGAGACGGCGTTCATGGAATGCGGGCTGGTTCCGCAGACAAGCCAATACTGGGTGGGAGCGTTGTTTGCACTCACAACTCCTCTCAGTGTTATAACTGAGTTGCTTGGACGAATCATGCCATTGATGGTGATCGATGGCTGACTAACTTGTTGTGCTGACAAACCAGCCGAACAAAGCAGGATAACCAAGCATGCAAAAAGCGAAAAACTACTACGAATTTTCATGGGATTGCTTCCGTGTCTTTCTGCCTCATGGCTGAGGCTTGTTGGTGTTGCTGCCTCATTTGAGAGGCTCGTTCGATTCATAGGCATGGCGATGCGCCAACCTTTGACTGCGTGCGAAATGATTTCAGGGCGGTTTTGAACAACCAATGCATTGTGGCCATTCCGATCGTTCTCCAACAAGGAGGCCTTAACGATCCAGTTGAGGCCTTCAACCTTCTTCGATACACACGCCTCATCGGCCAGATTGAATATTTGATAATGATTTTCCCCTAACCGAAGTAATCGGAAGCAAGGAAAGTAAATGCCCGGTCTATCTTCCTTGCAGATCGTTTGCCTGATTTGCCATCCAGTCAAAAGGCCAATCTTGGGACACTTGGCGCGGTTCTGCATGCCAAGCCCGATAGAATTGATATGGCAATACGCGAAACGGAGAAAGCTTGAAGAAGAAGCAACTGATTGTGGGCTTGGTGGTTCTTGCAGCACTGGTCGCGCTGGTTGTGATGGGACGCGACAGGATGCACTTTGACTTTGGCGCCTTCGGTTCGCAATTGGCGCTGGCCAACTGGTGGAAGATAGCTCTTGGCCTCGGCTGCATTTATGTGGCTTATCTCTTCCGCTCCATACGCTGGGTGTGGTTGCTGCGCCACGACAAAAAGATTCCGCCCCTTTCTCTTCTCGGCACGCAGGTTATAGGCTTTACTGCCATTGCGCTGATAGGCCGCATTGCCGACCCGGTACGGCCCTATCTTGTAGCGAAGAAGACCGGCCTGCCCCTCAGCAACCAGTTTGCCGTATATATTGTCGAGCGGCTTTTCGATCTCGGTTCATCGGCATTGATCTTCTCGTTGGCCCTCCTGTTTCTTGCGCCCGGCGGAATGCATCCCGAGCCGCACAAAGCTGGTGCACTCTCCCATCTACTCACCCAATTTCCTCTGATGGCAGGCATTGTAGAGCGCTACGGCGGCCTGATCCTGACTGCCTTTGCCGCACTGTTTCTCATTCTGGTGCGCTTTGCCGGTGGCCGGGTTGCGGCTGTCGTGGAGAAGTTTTTTGGTCGTTTTTCAAAGTCTTTCGGCAAGGCCGCTGCACAAAAGGTTCTTGCCTTCCGCGCGGGCCTTTATACGATGCGTTCCTTCTCCGATTTCGCCGTTACAACCGCACTCTCGCTGGTGATGTGGTGCCTGATTACCCTGGCTTATCTGTTTACGCTGCAAGCCTTCACCGCCACTCCACAACTCGCTTCCATGACGTTGCCCAAGAGCGTGTTGCTGATGATGGCCAGCGGCGGCGCCAGCCTCTTCCAATTACCTGTAATCGGATGGTTTTCGCAAATTGGCATTGTGGCCGCTCTCATCTCAGGCTTCTATGGTGTCGCGGCCGAGCCTGCCACTGCCTGTGCGGCCACGCTGCTCGTAGTTACCTTCCTGGGTATTGTGCCCATCGGCCTCGTCTGGGCACGCTTTGATCACGTTAGCCTGCGTAAAGTGGCCGAGGAAAGCGAACGCGCCGAAGAGGTGCGCACAGTCAACGAACCGGCACTCTGATGATGACCAGCCTCCACTTAGCCTGATGCGAAACTGACAACCCCGCGTGAGCGAATAGCGGGCAGTTGGCCCCACTGCAGGTGGTCAAGCCGTGGCCGCAGGCCGCTTAGCTCTGTGGGGCAACAACGCCCTCCTTGCGAGCGGGTAGCGAGCTGCCAGCCTCACCGCGGGTGGTGAACCGGATCGTCTCCGGCCCCACTGCACCGCCCGTCATAATCATGCTCATCGCCTGCTCCATCGTCAGGTCGGTATCCGTGACTCGGCTGAGGGGCAGTATCTGCAAAAAGGCTGAGGTCGGATTGATGGCGTTGGGTAGCAGCACGGCAGCCAGCGCTTCGCCGGTCGTCGAGTCGGTCATGGTGCGCGTCAAAAAGCCGATCGACTTTTGTCCGGCGATAGGAAAATCCACCAGCACCACGCGCTGGCCGGATTCATTCTTGGCCATCATCGTGTCCAGCAGTTGCCGCACAGATGTATAAATTTTTGCCACAACCGGCAGACGCTCCAGCACGGCCTCGAAGAGATTGAAAGCCTGCTGCCCAACCACCAGACTGGTGACCCGGCCCACTACGAAGAGCATCACCAGCGTCAGAGCAATGGCCAGAACAGATTGCAACCACGGCTGGCTGAGCCAGTTTTGCGGGAAAAACGTCTCAAAAAGCTGAACAGCCGGCAGACCGGCTTTGGCTAGCGTGTCGAGGAGAAACTTGAAGATCAGGTATGTAATAGCCAGCGGTCCGATGGTGATGATGCCGGCCAGAATGTTCCGTTGCAGGCTGCGTAGTGGTCGAGACAAGACAGTTCTCACGCATTTCTCCCTGTCGATGAGAATACCGGAAGCGGGCTGTACCGGTCGAAAATTGGCAAATTGAACGGCATTCCAGCAGGCTAATGTTGATTTGGAAAATAAATTTGACGACCCATAATCTCTCCCTCAAACGATTTTGCAAATCAAAATGGAACCAACGTTCGTTATATCAATATATATTTCATTATTATAAATATAAAGTTGAAAGTTCCTGCAACCTTTTCCACTCTTCGTGATGTGGGATGTTGCCAGTCGTATTTGCGGAGGACTACCATCTGCGGTAGTTGATCCGGGTAGATGTACTCTCCTCGGTTTGTTGCCTTCTATGAAGTTTTTCGTCCATCCCCAGAGCTTCACGAACAAGTGGCGCTTTCCGGCGCACGCAGACGGAGTGTCCCCCCATGGCATGGTATGCCTACTGCATAGGTGAAAGACAAGCATTTTCAGTGTTGGCCCGTCATCGCAAGCCTATTCCGATGGAATCAGTCCACGGAGTCAGCGGCAACCAGGTTTTTCTTTATCCTGCCAGCGAACTTGCCATAGTCGTCAGTGAACACAACCCAGTCGAAGCGTTCAACCAGAAATCCGGCGTGGACCACGCTCGGGTGATCGCTGACTGTTTTCAGCATTCCACGGTACTGCCCTTCCGCTTTGGAACCGTCTTCAACGACGACGAGAGCCTGCGCAGATCCATTCGTTCCAACCAACGCCAATTCCTTAGCCACATCGAAAAGCTGAGGGGCAAGACCGAGATGCATCTGAAGGTTTTTGTTGACGATTGTGGCAGCCATGCTATCGGTAAGCATCAGCCTGCAACTGCAATCAGCCGGGAATACTTTACTAATCTGCGCGAGAATGCGGCCCGCCAGCGCGAACGCCAGACCCGCGCCCGTGCCCTCAGCTTCCAAATTCGGCGGCTTTTCATGCCCTTGGACGAAGAAGTTAGCTGCCGACTGACCGAAAACGGCAAGATGATGCTGGACATTGCTCACCTGATCGACCGCAAGTGCGTGGATCGCTATCTGAGCAAGTTCTCCACCACCAGCGCTGCAATGCGGGAGTACCAGATGCAACTCTCTGGTCCCTGGCCGCCCTACCACTTTGTCCACCGCCTCACCTGCGGAGTTCTGTCGCATCCGCAGCCAGCCCCGGCCGTTCATCTTCCGGAATTGGTGCCGGTTGACCTGCCGTTGATCCCCGTTCAGGAGCCGCTTTCCGCTCTGGCCTGAGTTTGTGCAAACGCGAAAAGGCCACCCCGCGGGGTGGCCTTTTTTGATGGATTGCGGTTTTCCCGGTTCGGTCTATTTGAAGGAGGCGATGGCACTGGCTTCGTCATCCTTGATGTCGAAGACGGTGTAGAGCTTGGTCAATTGCAGCAGATCGTGAACCTTTTTGGTCAAATTCAGCAGCTTGACGTCGGCCTGCTGATTCTTGGCCGTGGTAAAGGCGCTCACCAGCTCGCCCAAACCGGAGCTATCAATGTAGTTGACCTCTGCCAGATTCAGAAGGATGCTTTTCTGTCCCTTGCTGATCAGACCGCGAATGGCATCGCGCAACTGCACACTGCCCTCGCCCAATGTAATTCGCCCGCTCAGATCTAGAACGGTCACGCCGTCCACTTCGCGGGATGCAATTGTCAGTGCCATGAATACTCCTCCTCGTTGGTGCTACCAGCATAACATTCTCGTGCTTGCCCTTGTCCTGCCAGCAAGCTCTTCAATATTATTTGATCTCCGGCGCCAGATGCTTGACCATTGTCAATTCGGTTCCCGGGTTCAGTTGTCGAAAGTGTACCTCATCCATGAACGACCGGATCAGGAAGATGCCGCGCCCGGTGCCGCGCAATATGTTTTCCGGGGCCAGCGGGTCGGGAAGGGAATCAGGATCAAAGCCCTTGCCCTGGTCGGCGATGGTGATGATCAGCGCCGAGCCGTTATTTTCGATGCTTGCCGCGATCTTTTTGCCGGGGTCGTATTCGTTGCCATGGAGGACGGCGTTCACGGCGCCTTCATGAGCTGCCATGCAAACATGGAAGCACTCATCCTCGTCCAGGCCCGCTTCGGCAGCCTGCTGTTTGGCCGCAGCCTCGATCACGGCTACGCTTTCCACCGTCGATTTCAGCGTAAGACTCTGCCGTTCTGATCTAGCTCCGCTCACCGGCTTCATCTCCGTCCTCTCCGGATTGCTCCCGGAAGCACCTCGTACGCCATGCACAGATGCCCAAAAGGCAGTTTCATCGCTGACAAGGTGTTGTGTCAAGGTACCGGCGGTGCGGCCAGCGGCTCGCTCTTCGCTCACAAAGACTTTCTTTTGGTGGACGGTGCCACCGGCCTCATTATAAGAGTTGCCTGAAAGTCATCCTGAGCAGTTTGACTCAAAGAGGCGGTGATAACTGCAATGAACCCCATTCCCAGACATCGCACAAATGCTCCGTGCCCCATCCTTGCGCTTTTTTCTGGCGCAAGGGTGGGATACCTCGAACCTCAATCGGCTTCGTTCATGGGTCGGCTACAGCTTCGACTCGACGATGAAGTTGGGTTCCCGCACGTTGTGGCTAATTTGAGGATGAGCCGGGTGCCCCATGTCTGGATTTTCAGACATGGGAAACCTCGAACCTCAACCGGGCAAACTGTTCCCTGATCCCTGTCTCCATGTGTTACTCTCTACCCATTCCCATGGCCACCGATAAAAACAAGCTCTATTACGGCGACAATCTTGAAGTCCTCAAGATGTACGTCAAAGACGAGTCGGTCGATCTCGTCTATCTCGATCCGCCCTTCAACTCCCGGCAAGACTACAACGTCCTCTTCGCCGAGAAAGACGGCTCTCAATCCAGCTCCCAGATTCACGCCTTTGAAGATACATGGGAGTGGAACATCGACGCCCAGCGCGCCTACGAACAGATCGTCGAACAGGGCGGCCGCGTAGCCGACGCTCTCCGCGCCTTCAAGACCTTCCTCTTCAACTCCGACATGATGGCCTACCTCGCCATGATGGCCCCGCGCCTGGTCGAACTCAAACGAGTTCTCAAAGAAACCGGCTCCATCTATCTCCATTCGAAAGCCCGCTATTTCACTTTTTCATCGCCCAT
>CAYPYJ010000042.1:0-34703 GCA_964414945.1 uncultured Occallatibacter sp. | reverse complement strand
TCACCGTAACCGTCGCCGACGGTTGGGGTGTGGTCTGGTTTACAACCATGCCGCAGCCGTTGATAAGAATGGCCGTCGCGAGCGCTGAAAACAGCGCAATGCTCGTGTGCAAATAACGTGAACCTTGCAAGGGAAACCTCCGTCGTGTCAGCGCCGAGTCCAAATAGGGAAATGAAATCGGCTCACTCTGGCTTAATTCAGCCGTCGGAGGAAAGATAAGAGAATTCAGATGTGAAAATACCAATTACCAAACAAACCGTCCGTAAACGGGAAGAGTCCCATAATGAATTCGCAGAGAAACTGCGCGTGCCCTCTGCGATCAACATACATGCAAGTTATTTATCAGCTGCTACTTACCTGCGTAATCCGCTCGCAGAAAAGCTCGCGACCGACCTTCGGCTTAAGTCGTCCGGTTGCCAATCCGGGAATCCCTCACGCGGCCCCAGACAGCAAAAGCGCTGCCCAAGGGCAGCGCTTTTAAAGGAAAACGGGCAGAAGAAACTGGGCCTACAACGCCGATTCGATCTCAAATCCCCATGCTTCGAGAAGAGCCTCGGGGATGTACTTGGAATTCTTGTTGCGGCGAGCCCATTCCCGCAAACGGGTGGACCGGATGTACTGGTCCGGGCTGAGCTTGAATTCCTGCACGATCTGCTCAAAAGAGGTTACGGTGGGCACTACCGGGCCAATGGGCTCCGGCTTGCCCCAATTCGGATTTCCACGACGTTTCGCCATTGTTTTGTTATCCTTAGAAAGGTTTTCCTGCTTGTACCTTCTGGGTCCTGGCGGGGAGTACTGATCGGCCCAGTCGAAACGGTACAGTCTTATCTTAGGGTTTTTTTCTTCAAAAATCAATAGAAAAATTGCACAGGAATATGTACAATCGTAACCCGTTTCCCATTTATATATTGTCTATATACTGTTCATAAATAAACACTTGATTAGTTAATGTGCGGGAATGATTTGATCTTCATGTGCCTCAATTCTGGCGCATTTTTGCACAAAGAGTGAGAGCGGCCAGCTCTTGAAGCGAACCGATTTCATCTCATGCGTTCCAGGGCTATTTCGCCAACTGATCCAGAGCCATGTTCAGTGCAAGTACGTTAACCCTCGGCTCGCCCAGCACACCCAGTTGCCGTGGCGTAATCTGCTGTGCCACCAGTTTGCTGACGTCCGCTTGGCTCAGGTTGCGCGCCTTGGCCACGCGGCTTACCTGATAGTATGCGGCGTCTGGCGTAATGTCCGGATCGAGTCCCGAGGCCGAGGTCGTCACCAAATCAATCGGAACCGGCTTGCCGGGATTCTGTGCCGCCAGCTTGTCGATGTCCCCCTGAATCCGCGTTACCAGAGTCTTCGACGACTGCGCCAGATTCGTCCCGCCCGAGGCCGTGGCGTCATAGCCGCTGCCCGCTGCCGAGGGCCGCGGATGGAAGTAGCGGTCGCTGGTAAAGCTCTGAGCCAAAAGCTCGGAGCCAATCACCTGCCCGTCCTTGAGAATCAGGCTGCCGCCAGCCTGCTTGGGAAAGACCAGACTGGCGATCCCGGTCACTAGCAGTGGATAGCCCAGTCCCAGCAGCAGTGCAGTGACCAGTGTGAAGCGGATCGAAGTCCTCCAGAGGGATTGCTTGGTCTGAACGGCCTTTGATACGGATACGGATGCCAATGTAGCTGTGGAATGCATGATAGATCTCCTCGTTCCTTGCGCCAGAAGTGCGGGAAAAATTACTACGCCAAATGCAACGCTACCAGCGCTAAATCGATAGCCTTGATGCCGATAAACGGAACGATAATGCCGCCCACGCCATAGACAATCAGGTTCTGCCTGAGCAGCACATCGGCCGCTTTCGGTTCGTATTTAACGCCCTTCAGTGCCAGCGGAATCAACGCCACAATAATAATCGCGTTGAAAATAACAGCCGACAAAATCGCAGACTGAGGCGAATGCAGGAACATAATGTTCAGCACCCCCAGCACCGGGAATGCCACCGAGAACATCGCCGGAATAATCGCAAAATACTTGGCCACGTCGTTGGCAATGCTGAATGTCGTTAGCGCGCCCCGCGTCATCAGTAGCTGTTTGCCAATCTCCACAATCTCAATCAGCTTGGTGGGATTCGAGTCCAGGTCCACCATATTGCCGGCTTCCTTGGCGGCCTGCGTGCCGCTGTTCATCGCCACGCCCACATCGGCCTGCGCCAGCGCCGGAGCGTCGTTGGTGCCGTCGCCAGTCATTGCCACCAGCTTGCCCTTGGCCTGCTCGCGCTTGATCAGGTCCATCTTGTCCTTGGGCTTGGCCTCGGCCAAAAAGTCGTCTACCCCAGCCTCGCGTGCAATCACCGCCGCAGTCAGCGGATTGTCGCCGGTAATCATGATCGTCCGGATGCCCATCGCCCTCAGCCGAGCCAGCCGCTCCTTTAGCCCGCCTTTGACAATGTCTTTCAGATGAATCACGCCCAGCGCCGTGGTATTTTCCGCCACCACCAGCGGCGTGCCGCCCATTCGCGCAACCTCTTCTACTGCATCCCGCACCTTCTTCGGCAACTGCGACCCTTGCTCTTCCAAAAAGCGCGCAATCGCGTCCACCGAGCCTTTGCGAATGATTGCCCCCGGCAGGTTCACGCCGCTCATCCGCGTCTGCGCCGTGAAGGGCACAAACTCCGCGTGAATGCTGCCCATATCGCGCCCGCGCAGGTTGTACTTCTCCTTCGCCAGCACAACAATTGACCGCCCCTCAGGCGTCTCATCTGAAAGCGACGACAACTGCGCCGCGTCGGCCAGCCGCTCCGGGCTCACGTCCGGCGCGGTGATAAACTCCGTAGCCTGCCGGTTGCCCAGCGTGATTGTTCCCGTCTTGTCCAGCAGCAGCGTGTTCACGTCGCCCGCGGCTTCCACGGCCCGTCCGCTCATTGCCAGTACGTTGTACTGCACCAGCCGGTCCATGCCCGCAATGCCGATTGCCGAAAGCAGCCCGCCAATCGTTGTCGGAATCAAACAAACCAGCAGCGAAACCAGCACAAAAATCGTCTGCGGCGACTTCGAATAAATCGCAAACGGTTGCAGCGTCACCACCGCCAGCAGAAAGACAATTGTCAACCCACTGAGCAAAATACTCAGCGCAATCTCATTCGGAGTCTTCTGCCGCGTCGCGCCTTCCACCAGCGCAATCATGCGGTCCAGAAAAGTCTCGCCGGGATTCGATGTGATGCGCACCTTAATCCAGTCCGACAGCACTTTCGTTCCGCCCGTCACAGCTGAGCGGTCGCCGCCTGCCTCGCGGATCACCGGAGCAGATTCGCCGGTAATCGCCGACTCATCCACCGAGGCCACGCCCTCAATCACTTCGCCGTCTCCGGCAATGTAATTTCCGGCCGCGACGTAAATGATGTCGTCCACGCGCAGCAACCCGCTGGCCACGTCCTCCAGTTGGTTGTCCGCTTTATATCGTTTCGCCACCGTCTCGCCCTTAGCCTTGCGTAGCGTGTCAGCCTGCGCCTTGCCGCGCCCCTCAGCCATCGCTTCTGCAAAATTCGCAAATAGCACCGTGAACCACAGCCACAGCGTAATTTGCAGGTTAAAGCCAAAGCCATCGCCATGGTGAATGACGTTGTTGATCAGAATCCCCGTCGTCAGCACGCAGCCCACCTCGACGACAAACATCACCGGGTTCTTCGCCATCCCGCGCGGGTCGAGTTTGCGGAATGAATCCACAAACGCCTGGGCCATGATTTCCGTATTCCAAAGACTCTTTTTTTCAAGCATGACAGTCCATTTCCTGGGTTCGTAAAAACTCTGTTCAGAAAAGTTTTGTGTCAGGGCACGACTTTAGTCGTGCCGAACGAGCATCCCAATCCACCGTTAAAAAAGCTGTCCCACCTGCAACTGCAAGTGCTCCAGAATCGGTCCCAAACTCAAGGCCGGGAAGAAAGTCAGTGCGCTCAAAATCACAATCACGCCCACCAGCAACACGGTAAACAGCGAGCCGTTCACCGGGAAGGTTCCGGGCGAGGGCGGCACACTCTTTTTCTGTGCCAGATTCCCCGCCAAAGCCAGCACAGGAATCATCATGAAGAGCCGACCGAACAGCATGTCCCAGCCCAGCGCCGTGTTGTACCACCAGGTGTTGGCGTTGAGCCCAGCAAAGGCCGAGCCGTTGTTGCCTGCGCCAGAGGTAAATGCGTAAAGAATTTCCGTGAGCCCGTGCGGTCCCTGATTCGCCAAACTGCTAAGGCCTATATTTGGTGCCATCACAAAGGCCGCCGTAAGCGAAAGAATGATCAGCGGGAAAATCAGCACATACAGCATCGACATCTTCACGTCGTACGCTTCAATCTTCTTGCCCAGGTACTCCGGCGTTCGGCCCACCATCAGTCCGGCAATAAAGACCGCCAGCACCACCATGATGAGAATTCCGTACAGTCCCGAGCCCACGCCGCCGAAGACCACCTCGCCCATCATGATGTTGATCAGAACCACCATGCCGCCCAGCGGAGTAAAGCTGTCGTGCATGCTGGTCACCGCGCCGCAACTCGCGTCCGTGGTCACCGTCGCAAACAGCGAGCTGGCGGCAATGCCGTTGCGCACCTCTTTGCCTTCCATGTTGCCTGCCGGAGCGGTCAGCGTACCGGTCTGCGATGCGCCATGAATCAGCAAGTGCGGATGGCTCTCGGCCCAGTAGACCGTCGTGAATCCAGCGGCAAACAGCACGAACATTGCTGCTAGCACCGCCCATCCGTGGCCGGGCGATCCGGTCATCCGTCCCAGCGTGTAAGTCAGCCCCGCCGGAATAATGAAGATCGAAAGCATCTGCAACAGATTCGTCCAGGGCGTGGGATTCTCAAAGGGATGGGCGCTATTGGCGTTGAAGAATCCGCCGCCGTTGGTGCCCAGCATCTTGATCGCTTCTTGTGATGCCACCGGTCCCTGCCCAATCGTCTGAGTCTGGCCTTCCAGTGTGTGCGCCGACGTGTATGCCTTCAGGTTCTGCGGCACGCCCTGCGCCACCAGCAGCAGAGCATATATAAGCGACGCTGGCACCAATACGTAGAGAATCGTACGCGTCATGTCCACCCAGAAGTTGCCGATCGTCGCCGTGGTGGTCCGCTTGATTCCGCGAATCAGAGCCACTGCCACCACAATGCCCACCGCCGCCGACCAGAAGTTATGTGTCGCCAGACCGGCCATCTGAGTTAAATAACTCATCGTCGATTCGGGCGAGTACGACTGCCAATTGGTGTTGGTCGTGAAACTCGCTGCCGTATTCCAAGCCAGATCCGGCCCCACTGCAACGAGCTTTTGCGGATTCCACGGCAAAATGTTCTGTAGCCGCTCAATGCCGTACGTCAATAAAAGGCTGACGGCAGAAAATCCCAGCGTGGCAAATGCATACTCGCGCCAGTTCATCTCTTCTTTGGAATTCACGCCGCAGAGCTTGTAGATGAGCCGCTCAAACGAACCAAAGAGCGAACTCAGCCAGGTGCGTTCCCCCTCCAGCACGCGCGCCAGGTATATGCCCACCGGACGAACCGTTGCCAGGAGAATCACGCAGAACAGTGCAAACTGCAACCAACCGTTGGCTGTCATATCAAAACTTCTCCGGGAAGAGCAGGGTGAGGGTCAGGTAGACCAGCAGCAGAGCTGAAATCGTTAAAGCAGCAAGGGTGGTCAAGTCGGTGGTCATAAGCTACCTCAGCTTCTGGCAGGCCTTGACGTAGAGAAACGCCAGACCGAAGAAAATGATCGTGAACAGCAACATCACTACATCTTGCATGGCAACTCCGTGTTTCGATGAGCAGTTCGCGAATTCCTCTGCTCAAGAATGATTTTGCATAACGTCTCGTATGAGTATCGAAAATCTTTCCTAAATAAAACGTAAGGATTGGCTCTTTCTGTCGCCTGCCCCGCAGGCCCAGCGGTTTTTATTGATTAGGTAACAAAATATTGTATCCGTGCCCCATTCATCCACAGTTTTATCGTGGATGAGTGGGAGACCACGAACCTCAATCCGCCAGCCGAAGGCGTTTGGCCTCACCGCCGGTGGTGTGTGGTGCACCCCGGACCCGCCGATAAAAATGGGTGGCCCATCCTTCCGCGTTCTTTGCGGAAGGGTGGGAAGCACGAACCTCGACTACCAGACGGAGAGTAAAGTTCATTTATCATGGCGAATCAGCTTGTCCCCAGGTCTCGATTTTGGGTAATGGTGCAGTATTTGGTTAGTCGGCGACACGCCCGGAACCATTGAATTTGCCTCAAGATGCTCAATTCGAGTCTCGCCGAATAAAGCGCTTAGTGAGAACTCAGTGTGCTTGCCACATCGCGGAAGGCTGAATTACGCTTGCGCTTAGAGGCAAGTGCAAGATGCGCCAGGTTACGCGGGCTGCCTTATCGGCTCTAGTATTGCTCATTAGCCAGACATACAGCCAAGGAGCCGGACAGGCCCCGGTCCTGAATACAGAACCTCTCACTCTGACACAGGTCTTTAGGTTAGATGCAACCTACACCGATCCGCAGCACGGTGTGACCTTCCGGTATCCCTCGGCGTGGGAGGCCACAACTCAGTTTGCGTATCATCCACCAGCATTGACCGAATCTGGAACCGCAAAGCCGATTGCAGGGTTTGGATATAGTGAGCGTGGTTTTCCGCGCGAGGGGGTCGTAGGTCCATACACGCAAACGAACCTGGAAGGCTTCGGTATCGTGTACTCGGCAGTTCCGGCAGCGAGCGGGGCCGAATGTGAGTCCAAGGCTGCCTCGGTATCGGATTCAAATAAGCACTCACATATTGTGTTAGGACACCGCTCGTTCTCTGCCTACGAAACTGGGGAGACATTCATGTCGCAGTCAATCTCCGGAACTCTCTACGTGACTTATGCGTCCCATACCTGCTATCTGTTCGAAACGGATGTGGCCGCTGTTTCACTAGGAGTCGTCGATGATGTCCAGGGGCTCACGCTGGCGCAGGGCCGGTACATCGAAGCGCGCTTGCTAGATATCATGAAATCCGTGCGGATCGTGCCCAGTAGGCGGCGGGGCCCCGGTCCCGACGAGCTTTTCAAACCAAGATGAGGCCCTGGCCCCTCGCTTTTGGGGACCGAGGATAGCACAGAAGCTCGTGCGAGCGAATAGCGAGCGTTTGGCCCCACCGCAGGTGGTGGTTGCAGATAATTATCCCCATCCAGTGCACAATTGAAATATGAGTGATCCGAGACGGGGTCTTTCCTGTTCACTTCTTCACTGTTACTGAAAGGAACCCATGAGAAACATCTCCGTCTCGCGTGCCACTAACGCCTTTCCAGTGGCAAATTCGCCCTCCGCAGAGCCAATTAGGTCGAATAATGAACCAATTTGACCGAAAAATTCAGCCTCTTTCCTGACATTTCTTGCAGTGATTTTGGCGCAACAGATTGGAATTGAAATACTTAATAAAAATAACCGCTCTTCCAGAAAAAACGAGCGGTTTTCGCCTGTGAAACTGTGGGCCCGGCAAAACTCCAGCGGAGTCAATAGCTTAGCGCCACCGTCCTCACAGAAACACAGAAACCCGTATTTAGTGCCGCAGTCAACCAGTCCGCAACTCGAACATAATCAGTGAATTGCATCGGAAATCTAAAATCGACGCAAATTCTGTGTAACTGTGCCTCAGCACTCTTAGCCAACGGCGCTAGTCTATTCCTCGTTTCCGGTCCAGCCTTCGGGAACAAAGCGGTAGCCAACCCAAGGCTCGGTCTGGATGTACTGCTTGCCGGTTTCGGCCTCCAGCTTTTTGCGCAACTGTCCAACAAAAACGCGCAAATACTCCGGCTGATGTGCCGATTGCGCGCCCCAAACGGTCGTCAGCAGCACGCGATGCGTCATCACTTTGCCGGCGTGGCGAGCCAGATGGAGCAGCAGTTCGAACTCCTTGGGTGTTAGGTGAATCGCCTTGCCGAGCACCGTAATCGAGTGCGCCTCAACGTCCACCACAAAGTCGCCGGCTTCAATTGCCGAAGTTGTCCGCTCCGGGGCGCGGCGCAGATGCGCGCGAACCCGCGCCAGCAGCTCCTGAATGTTGAACGGCTTGGTCACATAGTCGTCCGCGCCTGCGTCCAGCGCTTCAACCTTGGATCGCTCGTGGTCGCGCACTGAAAGTACCAGCACCGGAATCTGCGACTGCGTTCTGATGGCGCGGCAAACCTCTACGCCGCTCAATCCCGGCATCATCAGGTCGGTCACCACCAGGTCCGGCGACCAATCCTTGAAGACCTGCAAACCCTCTTCCGGGTCGTTCGCCGTGCGTACATCAAAGGCCTGCGCGGTGAGAGCCGCGCGCAGCACTCGGGTAATCTGCGGCTCGTCGTCGATCACTAGAATTCGGTTGGGCATGACTTTCTTCTTTCCAAACGAGATTACATCATCCGGGCGGGCGAGTATCATTCCGGTGAGGGGAAAATGCACGTGCTCACCCGTTCGACTCCCGCTCTGCGATGGAGCTTGGCCACGCTTGTCGCGGTTGCGGCCACGGCTCTGCTGGTCGCTCTTGATGCCGACTCGACCACGGCAGGGATGATCTACCTGGTACTGGTGGTCTGGTTTGCAGCACAGGCGGGTCTCTGGCTCGCAATCTATCTCACCCTGCTCTGCTCCTTTTCCTTCGACTTCTTTTTTCTTCAGCCCTTTCACACCTTCGAAATCGCCGGCGTGCAGCAATGGGTGGCGATGATCGCTTTTATGAGCAGTTGCGTTGTTGTGGGGCGCGTGGCCGAGCGCGCGCGCGCGCAGACCCGCCAGGCCGAAGAGCGCCACGCTGAAGTCGAGCGTCTCTATGAACTCTCCCATGAGATGATGCTGCACGAAGACGCAGCCGGGCTGATCCGCGATCTGCCTCGGATCATCGCGCGCATCTTCGCTCTCGATGGCGTGGTGCTTTACGTCTGCGACGAGGACCAGTTCTACTCTTCCACCGCCGATCTTCCCATGAGCATTCAGGCCAGTCTGCGCGCCATGGCAGAGAGCCAGAATCCCACGCTCGTCATCCCGGGCGAGTTTAGCGTTCGAACTCTGATGATTGGTCTGCGTCCTGTGGGTGCGTTGGGCCTTCGCCCCGCGAGCCTTTCACACGTAGTGGCCACCGCCGTCAGCGCGCAGGCGGCCATCGCCATTGCCCGGGCCACGGCCATCGAAGCCGCAACCCACATGGAGGCCGCCCGCGAGGGAGAACGGCTGCGTGTTGCCCTGATCGATTCGCTGACCCATGAGTTGCGCACGCCTCTCACCGCCATCCGCGCCGCCGCCACCACGCTCATTCAGGGTGAGGGAATGGACGAAGCACTGCGCCGGGAGATGGCCGCCATCGTCGATGAAGAAAGCTCGCGGCTCGACCACCTGATCGGCGAGGCCGTCGAAATGGCCGAGATCGACGCCAATGTTGTCGAGGTCCGCCCCACGCCGCAGCATCCCCGCGCCCTGCTTGACCAGGCAGTCGAAGAGTCGCGCAAAGCGCTGGCCAGGCATCGCGTCGTGATTGCCGTCGAAGAGCCGCGTATTGAAGAACCGGGCAACCCAGACACTTCGGATCAATTCGCCTGGTTCGATCCCCATCTGCTCAGCCGCGTGTTGCGCCACTTGCTTGAGAACGCCGCCCGCTTCACGCCCCCCGGCGGACGCATCCTGCTCGCCAGCCGCCGCGTCGCCGACCGCCTGGAGTTTCGCGTCGAAGACGACGGCCCCGGCATCGACGCCGTCGATCTACCGTTCATCTTCGACAAGTTTTATCGCGGCAAAAAAGGCGCCATCAAAGGCAAGGGAACCGGAATGGGGTTGGCAATCACCCGCGCCATCCTGGCCGCGCACAACGGCGGTATTGAGGTAGAGAGCGCCCCCGGCAAAGGTGCCTGCTTCCGCTTCTGGGTCCCGCTGGTGGAAAAGGAGCCGCAAGGCGCTGAGGCAGTGAAGAGCCAATCGGCGTAGCTTATTTCTTCTAAATCATTTTCAACTCAAGTGCTAAGAAAATGCTTGGTGCCCCATCCATTTCGCGTACTTTGCGAAATGAGTGGGATAGCACAAATGTCCATTTCAACCGTAAACACCAGAACCGAAAACGCTCTTGGATATCTCGTCCGGCGGTTACACCGGCTCCTCGCTCCAGTCGCAAGCGATCTCGCGCCGTTGCCCCGAGCTTTCCAAGGCCCACTCCAGCAGCCGCGCGGTGCGCCATGCCTCCAGCGCCGTCACCGGAGCGGCAGCAACGCCCAGCAGGGCATTGTGAATGCCCGCGTAGTACTGCCGGTAGTCGCCCACAACCGGCGCAACTGGCCGCGTCACAATGCCGCCGTCCACATCGACGCACAAAGTGCCCCAGTTGGCGGCTGGCTCCTGACCCCATGCCGGATCGGTAATGCGCGCGACCTGATTCAGCGCGGCCTCTTGCGGATCAACGCCATGCTTCCAGTAGCTGCCCTTGGTTCCGCGTAGATGAAAGCGTGGCCGCTGCAGCGATGATAGGCAGTTGGCGGCCAGCACTACGCTCATTCCGGGATAGCGGAGGCGAATCGTGAAAGAGTCATTTGCGCCCTCGCTGTCGCGCTCGCGGCTTACATCGGCGCTGACCCCTTCCGGCTTTCCGAAGAGCATCAGAGCCTGGTCGGCGACGTGCGTCCCCAGGTCCACCAGCATTCCGCCCTGCGCCGGGTCGTCCTTCCAGGGGCGTCTGGTAGATCCGGGCGCCCAGCGGTCAAAGATGGAATCCAGATAAACCACCCGGCCCAGTGAACCCTCGCGCAGCAGCTTTTGAATCGTCAGAAAGTCGCCGTCCCAGCGGCGATTTTGATAAGGGGCCAGCAGCACGTTGCGAGCCGCAGCCAGCTTGATCAACTGTGCGATCTCAGCCGACGAGACGGCCATTGGCTTGTCCACCACTAGATTCTTGCCGGCTTCGAGAATCTGCTTGGCCACCTCGAAGTGGCTTCCGCTGGGCGTGGCAACCACAAACAGCCCAAGCGACGAATCTTCGAGCATCGCCTCCAGCGAACGGTAGGTCGTGAGGCCGGGATAGCGTCCGGCGGCATGATTTGAGTTGCGCTCTACAACAGCCGCCAGTTCCAGCCCGTCAACCGAAGAGATCAACGGTGCGTGAAAAACTCGTCCCGCCATGCCGAAACCGACCAAACCGACTCGAATCATTAATTCCTCCCGGAATATTGAATTTCCTCAGCCTCTGTGTATTTACCGCTGGTCATAAGTGTCTGACACATCACTTTTCGTGTCAGGTCAAGACAGCTCCCGCCGTCCCTCCATCGCCCGCGCCATCGTCACCTCATCGGCGTATTCAATGTCGCTGCCGGCCGGGACGCCCGTGGCGATGCGCGTGATCTTGACCGTAGGGTTGCGCAAAGCAGTTGCCAGCCAGTGAGCCGTGGCCTCGCCTTCCAGTGTGGGACTGGTGGCCAGAATCACCTCGTCCACTTCGCCGCGTTCTACGCGGGCAATCAATGTGCTTGCGCGCAATTGATCCGGCCCCACCCCATGCAGTGGCGAGAGCGTTCCGTGCAGCACATGATAGACACCCTGATAGCTGCCGCCAGAGCCGCGCGCTCGCTCGACGGCGGTAATATTTGTCGGTTCTTCAACAACGCACACTAGCCGGTGATTGCGTGTGGGGCTGGCGCAGTAGACACAGGGATCGACGTCGGTAACGCTGTTGCAAATCGAGCACAAGCGCAGATTGGCCTTCAGCCCGCGCACCGCCTCGGCCAGCGCCGCAGCATCCTCGTCGCTGGAGCGCAGAATGTGAAATGCAAAGCGCTGGGCACTCTTAGTGCCCACGCCCGGCAACTTTTTCAACTCTTCAATCAGCCGCGCCATCGGCTCGGCATAACGGCTCACGATTTGCGCCTCCTGGGGGATTTCATACGAACAACGGCGAAGTCTCTAAGACGACAAAGGTCAACTCAACCCTGGCAGATTCAGCCCGCCCAGCACACCCTTCACACTTGACTGAATCGCTTCATCGGCCTTGCGTCCAGCTTCGTTCACTGCGGCCACCACCAGGTCTTCCAGCATCTCCACATCCGGCTTATCGCCGCTCAACCCAATCACAGCCGCCGGTTCAATGCGGATTTTAAGAAGCTGTTTTTTGCCGTTCATTGTCGCGGTCACGGCGCCGCCGCCGCTCGTTCCTTCCACAATGGTCTGAGCCAGCTTGCGCTGAACCTCCTCCTGCATCTGATTGGCCTGCGAAAGCATTTCGGAGATCTTAAGTGGGTTGAGCATGAATGATTCTCCTCGCCTGAAGCCGTATTTGAGTCGTGCATCTACTTTTGATGCAGATCAACGATGCTGCGCACTTCTGCTTTGAAGATTTCCTGCGCCCGCTGAACCAGAGGATTGGCCAGCGCGGCCTCCTGAATGCTGCCCACCAATGGCGCGGCCATTGGCGCAGCAGCAGTCCCTCCCCCTTCGCCCGGAACCACCAGAAACCGTGCGGGCGCGCCCAGCCGTTGCAGCTCCTGGCGAATAATTTTTTCCGCCGCCGCATTCACCGTCAGTGCCAGCATCTTCTTGCCTGCAATCGCAACTTCAATCCGCAGGTTGCCTCCATCAATCGCCCACGTTCCCGCGCCTAGTAACTGCGCCGCCGAAACGTGACCGGCCTCCACCAGCGCGCAACCGACGGCGTGACGAATCGCATCAATGCCAGGCAGGCTTGTAGCTGCGGCCGTTGCCTGCGGCGCCACGGCCAGCGCCCCTTCGGTGATCGTTTCTGCTGTGCCGCGTCCTGCAACCTGAGCCGTCGCAGCCGGAAATGGCGTTGTGCCTTGAAACGGACTGGCAGGCACTGAGGTGGTCACTGAGGCTGACGGACGCTCCATCGTAGCAACTGGCGAAGAAGCCGCGCCCAACTTTGGGCCGGACTCCATCTTCGGTTCGGAACTCCAACTTCCGCCCACCGGACCAAAGGGCGAAAGCGCCGACGTGGCAGCCGGTGCAGGTTGTGCCGCAGGCCGTACCGGAGCCGCACTAGGACGCGGGTTCGAGGCCGAAGTCGAAATCGGCGTGGCCGCTCGCAGCCCGCCACTCGCAACCACTCCGCTCAACAGCTCTTCCAGCGGCAGCAGTCGCTGTGCGTGAATCAGCTTCAGCAGGCCAAGCTCCAGATGAAAGCGTTGCTCCTGGCGATAATTCAAATCGTCAAAAGTGCGCAGCACAATCTGCAAATTGCGCGTCAGCTCTTCTTCTGTAAACAGCAGCGCAGTCCGCATCGCGCGCGCCCGCTCATCGCCGCTGATCTGCAACAGCTCCGTCTGCTCGCCGCCCAGCTTGGCCATCAAAGTATTGCGCAGGTAGCGAACCATCTGCCGAGCCAGCGACGACGGACTGTGCCCCGCGTTCACCAGAATGTTCAACTGCTCCATCAGCTCCGCGCTCTGCCCCGCGGCCACGGCTTCCAACAGCCGCTCGAAGATCGCGTTCGGCACCGCGCCCATCAGCTCGCGAATCTGCGCGGAAGAAAGCACGGCGCGACCATTCTCGGTTGGCGCCGAAGCAATCGCCTGGTCCATAATAGACAGCGCGTCGCGCATCGATCCGTCACCCGCCTCGGCCAACAGAGCCAG
The DNA here is from genome assembly GCA_964414945.1 of uncultured Occallatibacter sp. Classification (GTDB taxonomy): domain Bacteria; phylum Acidobacteriota; class Terriglobia; order Terriglobales; family Acidobacteriaceae; genus Telmatobacter. The sequence continues at coordinate 21,117 of CAYPYJ010000042.1, read as the reverse complement.
CGCGGCCTCTTCGGCCTCGACCTCTTCGTGCCCCGCGATCATCTTCAACTGCGCCAGAATGTCGTCGAACTTCACCGCGTGAAAGCTGAAGTGCTGGCAGCGCGAGCGGATGGTCTGCGGAATGTCCTCCGGCTGCGTCGTCGCCATCATGAAAATAACGTGCGCCGGCGGCTCTTCAAGAGTTTTCAGCAGCGCGTTGAAGGCCGCGTCGGTGATCTGGTGGGCCTCGTCGAGAATGTAAATCTTGTAGCGATCACGCGACGGCGCGTAGCGGGCCGCGTCCCTCAGTTCACGAATCTCGTCGATGCCGCGATTGGTGGCCGCGTCTATCTCGATCACGTCCACCGCATTGCCCTGGCGAATCTCCACGCACGAATCGCAGACGCCGCAAGGCTCCGGCGTGGGCCGCTCCGCGCTGCCAATTTCTGTTCGACAATTCAGCGCCTGCGCCACAATGCGCGCGATGGTCGTTTTGCCGATGCCGCGATGCCCGCTGAAGATATATCCGTGCGCAATGCGGTTCTGCGCGAGCGCGTTCATCAGCGTCCGCGTCACGTGGTCTTGCCCGGCCACGTCGGCAAAACGTTGCGGACGATATTTCCGTGCCAGAACCTGATAACCCATCGCTGAACCCGCTCCCTCGGCCAGCCCGGAGACACAGGTGGCCTAGTCGGAATTGTATCGTTCCGGGCTTGATCGGCGAGGGGTGGAAAATGCAGCCGCGCCAAAGTATTGCAATCTGACGCGCTCTTACTCTTCGCGCAGTACTTCCAGCGGCCTCAGTCCAAGAATGCGGTAACTCGCAATCCATCCGGTCGCTGTGGCCAACACTGCCGTCCCTATGAGAGCAATGAACGTAGCCTTCCACTCAATCTGAAAGCCCACTTCCAGTTTCCGCAGCAACACCCGTGTCAGAATGTTTGCAAAGACCACGCCCACCGATCCGGCCAGAAGGCCCAGCACGCTGAACTCCACGCTGAAGGTGCGCACAATCCGCATCCGCGTTGCGCCCAGCGTCTTCAGCACTACAGCCTCGCGCATGCGCCGGAAGCGTGTGCTCGCAATGCTCGATGCCAAAATCATCAGCCCCGCGAAGATGGAAAATCCTGCCAGAAAGCGCACCACAAATGTGATTTGATCTACCACGCTCTCAATCCTCACCATCACATCGGCAACGTTAATCACCGAAATTGTGGGATAAGCCGCGAACAGCGCGCGTTCCATCGCCGCCACCTGCTTCGGATCGACGTGTGCGCCACCATACCATGTGGCTGGCTCATCCTTGAGTTGCCCAGACGGCAACTCGAACGAAACCTGCCCGCCCAGATGCTGCCCATCTGCCTTATAAATCGCGGCAACCTTCAGCTTCCGCGTCACGCCCCCAACATCCAACTCCACAGCCGAGCCCACGCCCAAATGCAGCCGCTGGGCCACTCCGTCGCTGACGGCCATCTCGGCCGCGCCAGCTTCGGTCCACCATTTGCCCGCGCTCACCTTGTCGCCCGCCGGAGGTGCGTCGGCCCAGCTTAAACTGGCACGTTCCAGCATTCTCCGCGGAAAATGCTGTCCCTGCAATTGCTCGATCGGCGTGCCGTTCAGCGAGATGAATCGCCCCGTTACCACCGGCATCAATTCCAGAGATTGCCTCACCCCCGGCTGGTGCTGAAAGAAATCCTTCACGCCCGCAACTTCATCCGTCGTCACGTCGATCAGAAAAAGATTGGGCAGCTTGTTTGAAGCGGTTTCGCTGATGTCATGCACCAACGCCGCCTGCATCAGGTAGACTGCCAGAATCAGCATTACGCCCGTGCCCAGTGCAGCCAGCACTGCTGCCGATTGATTTCCCGGGCGATATAGATTGGACAATCCATGACGTAAAAACGAAGGCATCTGCAGCCGCACGCGATTCAACAGAAAACGCAGCGTCCACAGCGCTACTGCCGCCATCACCAGCAAAACAATCAACGCAATCGTGAAGATCGCAGCGAACCAGCCGCCCACTTTGGCCGAATCCGACAGTGCCCACGCAATGCCACCCAGCGCGGCAATCACCAGCACTGAAATTCCCAGTTGCAGCCGCCTCGCCCACCACTTCGCGAACCATCCGCCGATGCCCTCCGGCCCTTGCTCCACCAGCCTGCGCAGCACCAGCACCGGCCGCACGGCGCGTACATCTAGCAGCGGCGGCAAACAAAACAGCAATGTAGTCAGCAGGCCCGTTCCCAGCCCCGCAGCCACCGATTTCCATGGAAATTCAAGATGCGCATGAACCGGCAGTAGCGTTCCAAAAACCGTCGGCAACGCAGCCATCACACCCACGCCCACAGCTACGCCCACTAAACCTCCGGCCAATCCCAGGCCCAGCGTTTGCAGCAGAAAAATTCGCAGCAGATCGCCGGAACCCGCGCCCACGGCCTTCAAAATAGCCAGCATATCCATGCGCTGTTCCAGGTGCGCGTGCATCGCCATTGCCACGCCAATTGCCCCCAACACCATGGCCACCAGGCAAATCAGGCTCAGAATCGCAGTGGCGTTGTCCAACCCATGTGTCAGTCCCGGATTGCCCTCGCGATAATCCATCACCTGCGCGTCGGGCAGCGCCGCTTCCACCTGCTTGCGCAGCGCCGCGGCGTCGGCCGGTGGCTGCAACTTCAGTAAAAGCCTCTGACTGGCGCGGCTGCCTGGTGCCACCAATCCTGTCCGCGCAAGCGCCGCCTGCGAAATCATCACCCTCGGTCCCATGCCTGCGCCAGCCGTGATGCGGTCCGGCTCCTGTGTCAGCACTGCTGTAATTTTGAAGTCCCTGCCGCCCAATCGCAGCGTCTGTCCCACGCGAGTATTCACGCGGATAAGAAACTCCTCGGCCACCACCGCCGAGTCGCCATCCAGAGCTTGAGCAAAGCTCATCGCAGGTTCCAGCCCAACTTTGCCGTAATACGGATACTCGCTAGGGTCCACAGCCTTGAGAGAAACCAGCAGCGGAAATGGATTGGAAGTTGCACCAGCCGGAAGAGAAGCCATCGAGAGAGTGTCGGTCGTCCAGGTTGAGCGAATCCCGCTCTGCCCGACTATCGCAGCAAGTTTACTTTTTTCTTCAGCCGTCGGCTCATGAAAAATCCGCGCGCTCAAATCGCCGGCCATCATCGCTCGTGCTTCAGTTCCCAAAGTTTTCCGGAAACTGTCGCTGAAGCCGCGCACCCCCACCAGCGCCGCCACGCCCGCCGCCACGGACAGTACAACAAAGCCAAACTTGCCCGGAGCCGAGCGCAAATCCCGCCAGCCAATGGCTCCTGCCCGCTTCCAACTCAATGCGCGCTTAGCCATGTTGCTCCTGATTCTGGACCGTATAGGGCAAGCTGTCTTCCACAATCATTCCATCGCGCAACACAATCTTGCGGTCGGCGCGGCTGGCCACTTCCGGGTCGTGCGTCACCAACACCAGCGTCGTCCCTGCGCGCTTGTTGCGCTCCAGCAGCAGGTCCAGCACCAGCTTTCCATTCGCTGAGTCCAAGTTGCCGGTCGGCTCATCGGCCATCACAATCGGCGGCTCCACCACAAAGGCCCGCGCCAGGGCTACGCGCTGCTGTTCGCCGCCGGAGAGTTGTACAGGATAGTGATCCACGCGCTCGTGAAGGCCCACCTCATCCAGCAGCAGCCGCGCCTGCCGAATGCCGCTGCCTTCGAGATTCAATTCAAACGGCAGCAAAACATTTTCCAATGCAGTGAGCGTTTGAATCAACTGATACGACTGAAAGACAAAGCCGATCTTCGCGCCACGCACCGCCGCCAGCTCCGCCTCGGCCAGGTTGTGAATCGGCACACCGTCCAGAAAAATCTCTCCGCTCGAGGGCGTGTCCAGGCCCGCCAGCAACCCCAGCAGCGTGCTTTTGCCGCTGCCGCTCGCGCCCACGATGGCCACAAACTGACCGGCGGGAATCACGAGCGAAATCCCCTTGAGAATCTCCACTCGTCGCGAGCCATTCTGAATCCATTTCTTCGCATCACGAACTTCGATCATTCCGCCTCCAGAAACTCTGCCCTAGATTTCTTCAATGTGTCCGCGCGGTCGGCGAGCTACCTTGCAGAATCGATTCCCGTAGCACATGCCGCATGGAATCGAAAGCTGCGGTGATTTCGCCGTTGCGGGAGATTGGTCCGTGTCCACCAACTACGACGCACGGCTTGAGTTGCTCGATGCGGTCAAGCGATGTGAGCCATTGCTGCCACTCTGCCTCAGCTCCCGCGTCCAGATTCGGAAGGTATTCGCGGATCAGGCAGTCACCCGTAAACACAACGCCATCCTCCGGTATCCAGACGGAAAGATTCGTCTTTGTATGCCCTGGAGTCATCAGAATCTGAACGCTGAGGCCGCCTAGGTCGAAGGTGGTCTCGTCTTGTATTGGTATGTTTGGGTTGGTTAAATCGGTTTGGTGGAAGAAAGCGAGAGCTTCAGCCCGGGCGCGGCGCACCGGGTCGCAGATCGCATCGTTGAACTCGGTAATCTCACCTTGAAATTCCTTCGGAGTTCGCTGGATTCCGGCGTGGCCCCAGACATCAATCCCATGCGCGCGGAAATAACCGTTTCCGCCAATGTGATCGAAGTGCCCCTCTGTGTTGATGACTCTAAACTGATTGCCCAGCCGCGCCGCGGCTGCATAGCCGTGAATGGTCTGGGCAGCCAGTGTGTTTCCGCCGGCGTCGACCACTAGTGTCATTGCTTCGCCAACGATAAAGCCCGCATTAACGCACCAGGGCGGAATGTATCCCAGCCCGGTCACGGCATAGCAATGATTGGAAATTCTCATTTGTGATATTCTCTCTCGACTTTTTGCATCTGGTTTTAATTATCCGCATCCCAGAGCGCCTTCTGTTTCCGGTTCCCTTACACTAATGTTGTGTACGTTCGCCGCTCACTGTTTGTTTCGCTAGGGTTGATATTACTGGCTGTCGCTCCATCGTGGGCTGCCGAGCAGCGCCTTCTGGTCTGCTATGGAGACAGTATTACCGCCGGCTACGGCCTCCAGGCCGGCCAATCCTTCCCCGACGCCCTGCAACGCGACCTCGACTCTCGAGGCTTTCATGACAAAGTCGTCAATCAAGGAACCAGCGGCGCAACCACCAAAGACGCCGTCGCCAACCTGCGCTCCATCCTGGCGCTGCATCCCGCTGTTGTCATTGTCGAATTCGGCGGCAACGACGGCCTGCGCGGCCTGCCTCTCTCCGAGACGCGCCGCAATCTCGACCAGGTGCTCACCACTCTCGAAGCCGCTCACGTGAAAACGCTGCTCGCCGGCATCACGCTGCCGCCCAACTACGGCCAGGATTACATTCAGCAATTCGATCAGCTCTTTCGCGAGCTGGCTGCAAAGCATCACACCGCTTTTGTGCCCATGATCTACAAAGACCTGATCCACGCGCCCGGCACCATCCAACCCGACGGCATCCATCCCACCGCCAAAGGCTCAGAGATCATCGCGCGGACGCTCCTGCCGGTGCTGACACCCCTGCTTCGCAAAGGCCAGTAATCACTGTCCACTGAGTCCAACTACCGGCTGAAAGAGCGTTCCAGCTACTCGCTTGGCGATTTCCACCAACTCCCGTTGGCTGGCAAAGACCTTCACCAGTGGTGCGCTGGAAAATTCTGGCAGGTTAGCCTGCGCGCCGTTGCGCAGCCGTCCCAGCGCCATCGCATCTCCGGTAACCGACGGCATCTCCGGCAGCAGATTGCGCGGATGCAGGCACAACGACTCCAGCGCATCGAGATTTCCGGTAAGCGGTTGCAGCTCATTGAGAGAGTGCGCTTCGGCAAGCGTGAAGACTCCAGCCTGTGTGCGCCGCAGGCTGCTCAAATGCGCTCCGCAATCCAACGCCTGGCCCAATTCATGCGCCACTGAACGCACGTAACCTCCGGCACTGATCGTCATCGAGAAGCTGGCCTCGGGTCCGTCCAGAGCAATGATTTCAAAGCGGAGAATATTAATAGGGACTGCTTTCAACTCCACCGGCTTGCCCTCGCGAGCCAGTTTGTAGGCGGGCTTGCCGCCAATTTTCTTCGCAGAAAAATTCGGCGGCATCTGCTGCATCTCGCCGTGAAAGCGTGTGGCGGCTGCGCGCACCTGCTCCAACGTCAAAGCAGGCGAGCAGTCGGCTCCAGCCGCTTCACCTTCGGCGTCGTATGTGTCCGTGGCAAAGCCAAAGTGGATTGTACCTGTATAGCTTTTTTCCGCCGATGAGAAATATTGCGCCAGTCGCGTAAATTTGCCCATCACCAGCGGCAGAACCCCTGTGGCCATCGGGTCCAGAGTGCCTAAATGTCCAATAGATTTTTCGCCGGTAATTCTACGCAGGATTCCCACCACATCGTGGCTGGTCATGCCCGCCGGTTTATCGATTACGATTAGCCCGTTCACTTCTTAACTTTAGCTGACCGGGCCTCTACTCACTGTCCGCCAGCCCCTTGCTGCCGCACCAGCGACAAGAACTCCAGTCGCGTTTCTTTCTGGCGGAAGCAACCCACCATCGCAGAAGTCACAGTCGATGAGTGCTGTTTCTCAATGCCCCGCATCATCATGCACAAGTGGCGCGCCTCAATCACCACGCCCACGCCCTGCGGCTGAATAGCATGTTGAATCGCGTCGGCAATCTGCCGCGTCAGCCGCTCCTGAATCTGCAGCCGTCGCGCAAAAACCTCCACCAGACGAGGAATCTTGCTCAACCCGATCACCTTGCCCTTGGGGATATAGGCCACGTGCACCTTGCCGAAGAATGGCAGCATATGGTGTTCGCAAAGCGAGAACATCTCAATGTCTTTTACGATGACCATCTCGTCGTAGTCTTCGTCAAAGAGAGCACCGCGCAAAATTTCGGTAGGATCTTCTTCGTAGCCCTTGGTCAGTTGAGCCATCGCCTTTTCCACGCGCTCCGGCGTCGCCAGCAATCCCTGGCGATTTGGATCCTCACCCCACCGGCCAATCAGTTCGCGCACTAACTCTTGCGTACTAGCTTCGCTCAGGCTCTCGTTTATCTCCGCTGCGCGATCAATCATTGTGCTCTCAGCCATCTTTCCTCATCCCTCACGCCCTCGGGAATAGGGCATCGTCGTTACTCGCCTTCGCATTCAAAAAAATTATTCTCTGTCTCTTCAATGCGTACCCGCTCCAGTTTTCCCGCAGGCAGCGCATCCTTCAGCAATGCAAACACCACTCTTGAGAGATTCTCTGTCGTCGGCACGCGATTCACAAAAAGCGGATCAGGATTGAGATTCGCATGATCGAATCGCTCAATCACGCGGCTGCGCACCACTTCATCCAGCGCTGCCATGTTAATCACCATGCCGGTCTCCGCATCCACGGCTCCGGCAACCATCACCTCAACCACGTAATTGTGCCCGTGTCCGTGGGGGTTGTTGCACTTGCCGTATGTAGTGCGGTTCTCTTCTGCCGAAAGCGCGTCACTATGCAGCCGATGGCTGGCGCTCACGGTGTAGCGGCGGCCGAAGCAAGCCTTCATGCTTCACCCCGATATTCCGCAAAAATCTCCGGCGTCTCGTAAACGCGTACCCGGCTCAAACGCGCACGACCTAGATTCACGGCGGGCTCCAGCCGCTTCCATGCTGCAATGGCAATGTTCTCCGTCGTCGGAATCGTTGCCGCAACTTCCGACGCAATAAATTCCGCAGCCTCCAGATTTAGATTGCGATGATCCCAGGCCGTGAGCACCTCTCGCTCAATCACATCCTTCAGCCATTTCAAATCGACGACAAATCCGGTCACCGGGTCAACCTCGCCCGCCACCGTAACCTCCAGCATGTAGTTGTGCCCGTGCCCATTGCGATTCGCGCACCGCCCAAAGACCTGCGCGTTCTTCTCTTCGCTCCACGTCGGGTTCCAGTAGTAGTGCGATGCGGAAAACGTAGCCCGTCGCGTCAGATAGATCATTACGAGCCCTCACTAGTGAAGATGCAGCGGCTCTTGGCAAAGGTTCAATTCAAGCGGCCAAAAGAATCAATCGCTACAAATACCCAATTCACAGCAGCATCTTAATTATTGGAGAGTGTAAGCACGAAACCCCAGAATGCCTTGTCCTTTTTCAACTTGAGAATGGAATCGTCCTTGGTCGGATCAGGCATCGATTCCCCCTTCAATACGTTTGCTCGGCGGTCAAATGCCTGTTGCAGATGCAATTTTGCGTCAGCCGTATTGCCCTGCTCGGCGTCCGCACACGCCAAGTTGTAATAGTTGAGTGGGTAATCAGGATCGGCGGCGATCGCTCTCTCCGCATAGGCACGACTGTTCTTCAGGTCGCCACTCATTCCCAATGACATCACGAGTTGATCCGTTGCAATGCGGCGCAGTGTCTGATGACTTGCATCAAGCGGCATGACTTTCAGTGAGGAATCATAGTAGGGAACAGCCAGACCGGGCGAACTCTTGTAAAGCAGCGAAGCCAGAAAGAAATAGTCCTCAGTGGTCGGTTTGTAATTCAGGTCAGGTTGAAAGTCAGCAAGAATAGCCTTCATTGCGGCTTCTTCTTCAGCAGTTCCTGTTTCGCCCGAAATATGGATTTCAGCGCATGTCTTGGCGTTTCCAGAAAATCCAAACAAGTTTCGATAATGAACGCTGCTCTGTCTTAGGTCGATCTGGTAGGAGGCAGTAGCGAGGGTTTCACCGGCTAAATTTTTCACCTCGCCGTCAACTCGATTGGAGACCTGCATTCCTTTATTCTTGAGCATTGAAAGGATCGGATTGATAGCATCCTCGCGACATCCTTCTGAAGAGGGTTTGCCGGAAGGGTCTTCAAAGATAATGTAGGATACGTTCAGTCCCGAATCAATCTTCTTAAATAGCGCAACCGGAACCGATCCATTATCATGCAAAGTCAAATTTTCAAGCTTCCAGTTCTTTCCGTATGGGAGAGCGATTGCGCCGGGTCCATACCAAACCATCAGCATCATCGGTTTCTCTGTTGTTGTCCGTTGCGCATTCGCGTTGCCTAGATAAAACGAGGAAGTAATAGCAAAAACCATGAAAGCTACGGCGCTAGTTGCGAGAGTATGTGCGATGAATCTCCGCTTTCTCATCTTCATTACTGAAATCTCCTCTTTCAAGATGAATTATTCAAGCCAAAGCCAACATCAGCATTACCGCAGGTGGTTACGTCTTGTAACTCCGTCCCTTCCAGCTTACGCGCTTCAGTATCCGGTGCTGGAACCAACTGCGATAAAGAAGCACAATAAACAGCGGCAATCCCAGCGGCGAAATCGCGCAATCCACAAACGGAAAGTTACTTTTGGCCACGCGCCCATAAAAGCGGAATAGATTGCGTACCCACAGCAGCGCCAGCACCCAGCCCGCGGCCAACCATTGCGCCGAGTGCGCGAAGATGCGCGCATTCCACAACTCCACGGCCAGCACGGGCAATACAACAAGCAGAAAAATATCAATTACGCGCCAAATCGCCAGCACCAGGCAGTTATCAAAGAGCAGCGCCAGGTTCTTCGTCCAACCTTCCGTCATTGCTGCCGTCGTCCGGTACATGCGCGTGGAGACGTTGTCTTCGGCATAGCGGAAGCGCAGGCCCACCCTGCGGCGCTTTGCCAGAAAAGCCAGTTCCACATCCTCCAAAACTTTTTCCGACACCATCGCGTGTCCGCCCACCCGTCGGTATGCCTCCCGCTCCACCAGCAGAAATTGCCCGTTGGCAGCGGCCAACCGCTGCGCCGGGTCAGAGACCTTGGCTGGCGGATAGGCCAGCGCCAGTTCGCAAAACACCAGCGGCATCAGCGCCCGCTGCCAGATGCCGCTCACAATCTGTCGCGGCGAGTAGCTCAGCATTCCGACCTTGTGCTTCGTTGCTTCATGCATCGCCCTGTTCAGGTTGCCTGGCTCGTGAATCGTATCCGCGTCGGTGAAGAGCAGCCAGCGCCCCCGCGCATGTTTGGCCGCTGTCCACAGAGCGTTGTTCTTGCCCGTCCAGCCCTGTTCCAGTTTTTCAGCCTCCATCACCGTGACCCCGGCAAAGCCTCGCGCAATCTCCACCGTCTGGTCGCTGGAGTGGTCGTCCACCACGATCAGCTCCCAGTCGCGGCCCAATTTGAATGTGTCCTCACTCTGCGAGACCAGCGACTCCAGGCAAGCTACCAGGCATTCTTCCTCGTCGCGCGCTGGAATAATGACGGTCAGTTCGATCAATTCGGCTGGCTCCGGCTGGGCAAAAACCGTCCCCTGCGGCACTGGAAGCGTCGCCGGTTCTCCCGGCTCGTCAGAAAGGTGTAGCACCGGCTTAAAGCTGCTTCCTGCAAACCCATCACTCTCTGCTTGCCTCTGCTTCTCCATTCGGTCCTTTCGTCGGGAGTATCCCAACTCGCAGCCGCTGTACGCCGAAGGCAGTTGGCCCCACCGCAGGTGGCTTTGTTTCGTATTATAGAAACGTGCGCTTCCCTCGGTTCATCATCTTCGCTTTGTTTGCGCTGTTGGCTGCTGTGCCCGGCTGCGACCGTGGCGCGCATCCCGCTCAAACCGGAAAGCTCGCCCCGGACTTCACCGTCTCCGACGGCTTGACCACAGTTCACCTGGCCAGCTACCGGGGCCACGTGGTCCTGCTCAACTTCTGGGCCACTTGGTGCCCGCCGTGCATTCAAGAGATGCCGGCGCTGATCGAGCTCCATCACGAAGCCCCAGATTTGGCCATCTTGGCTGTCAGCGTGGACGAAGACCCTGTTGCCTATAGCCGTTTCATTGCACGCCGCCACGTAGACCTGATTACCGTTCGCGATCCCGCGCAAAAGGCCGCCAACCTCTTCCACACCGAGGGATGGCCAGAAACTTACATCATCGACCGCCAGGGTATCATCCGCCGGAAGATTGTCGGCGACCCGGATTGGTCGAACCCCGAGATTCGCGCCTTTCTGAAGAGTCTGTAGGTTCTTGCTATCATTCTCCTATGACCACGGTGGAGATTCTCTTTCCCTATACCGCGCCGCCAAATGAAGCCGTAACCCGTGCGCTGGCCAACACTCGTCAGGTCTATGGCATGCGCCGGCTTACCTTTGACCGTGCCGCTCGCACAATGCGTGTGGAGTATGACGCCACGCGACTCAACGCCGCAACCGTCGCCAAACTGGTGCGGCAAGCAGGTCTTGAGATTGGGCCGGAGAGCCGCTGATTGCGCGGCGGCCTAAACATTGCGCAGCGCTCAAAACCTTGGTATTCTGTCTATGGCTTCGCTAGAAGCTAAACAGTGCGCCCGTAGCTCAGTTGGATAGAGCGACTGGCTACGAACCAGTAGGTCGGGAGTTCGACTCTCTCCGGGCGCACCATTCTTTCCTCTGTTTGCTGTGTTTCCGGGCCCTCATTCATAACGGCATAGACCGTTTCCAAATGCGACAGCCGTGTTCTTTAGATCTACGGTTTTAACTCCTGGCTGGTCATGAGCTTCAAACATGACAAGCTGGGAGTTCGTCGTTTCGGCGCCTTTTATATCTCGCCAAACCTAGATAGCTTGGGAGGCTGACTCAACTTCACTCTGTGGCGCATCTGCTGAGAAACAAGCGGCCAACTCCTGTGGCTCTTCTGTTCCCAGCCGTCCCGCCAGGGCAATCACAGCCAGTAGCAGCCAGGTGGTTCGGCTCTCCTCAACCGTAGCCACCAGCGAAGTGATCCCCCACACTACGAGTGCAGTGGCCAGAGCCCACCGCAGCGGCCCGCGGGTTTGCATAATAGACCAGATCGCCGCGGCCACAACAGCCACAGCCACAAACAGCGCGCACAAACCGCCGGAGACGGCAATCGACAGCGCTGTATTGTGCGCCGTGTCAACGGTCGCAGTGCCAGCCGCGCTCACAAACGTGCCGGCTCCGGTGCCGAAGAACGGCGCATGAACAAAGGCGCGCCAGCCCGCGCTCCAGATATTCATGCGCTGGTTCAGGTCGCCGCCCTGGATTTGCTCGCCGATGGTGGCCAGCCGCTCCAGGCTTCCGCGAGGAACAATCAGCCACAGCAAAACGGCAATCGGCGGCAGAGCCAGTGCTCCGGTCAGCACGCGTTTTGGATGGTGACGCGCCAACAGAACGCCGCTCCCAAACAAGCCCGCCACGGCTGCCAGAAAGCCTCCGCGTGAGCCCGTCAGCAACACGCCCAGCAGTCCCAGCGGCAAGTAGCCAGCCGCCAGCACGCGCCATCCCCAGTGCCGTTCGCTCGTCACGAGAAGTGCCGCCAGCGGAAATCCCAGGCTGAGAAAGCGAGCCACGTCGTTGGGGTCCTGTCCCTCGGCGGCAAAGCGAACCTGTTCGGCCACTACCGAGGCGGTGGCAAAATTGGCCAGAGTCAGCAGCGCCAGCACCCAGCACCCGGCTACGGTTGCCCGCAACAGCGCACGCAGATCACTCGCGCTCTCGGCAAACTCCCACACGAGCCACACAATCATCAACTCCTGAACTAAGCCGCGTAGCTTGATTAGCGTTGCCACTGGATCGATTGTCCAAAAATAAGTGCAGCAAAACCAGAGAAAGAAAGTTAGCGCCAGCCACTGCATCGGTCCAGGCATGCGCAACCGGCCAGATTGCAACACGGCGGGAATCGCCGCCAGCAGCAGCAGGCCTACAAACCGCGCAATATTGCCCAGCGGTTCACCCAGTTCCAGGGAGTATTCCCACGGAATAGCAAAGGCGAAAAGCAGCAACAAAGCCCAAGTCACGCGGCGCATATTTTAGAACCTCTGCGAATAAACCAGCCCCGCATAAATCGTTACCCCAATCGCTGATTGAATCGCAGATTCCAGGGTTTTATTCCACAGATTCTTGGCCGCCGAATCCGGCACAAACAGAATGTCGCGGTCATGGACCGGCTGGTCCGGGTCCTGGCCGTGCAGCATCCGTTTCAAATTGAGAGTTGTAATGGTCCGACTGCCCTTTTGTTCGCGTATCAAGAGAGCCTTGGAGGTGGCGGCGTTGGGCGTTGCGCCCCATGCCAACGCCAGTGCCTGTTCAACGGTCAGCCCCTGTGCTGGGTCGACAGGAAATCCGCCGGGTCGCTGCACATCGCCCACCACGTAAACCAGCCCGGCGCGGCTCACCTGAACCGTGTCGCCGGGGGCCAGTTCCGGGTTGTGGTCTGAGGTGGTGTCAGTTCCGCTCGGGTCCAACACCACCGGATGCGGCGTTTTGGCGTCGTCGCGATGGAAGATGTTCACCAGCCGTCCCGCGCTGGGCGACAGGCCGGAGGCAGCCGAAATCAGGTCCAGCAGCCGATGGTGCAACGTGTACGGATAGACGCCGGGACGCACCACTTCGCCCAGCACGCTCACATCTTGTCCTGCGTACGAGGTCACGAGAACCGAAACCTGCGGATGCAGCAGAAAACCCTGGGCCACCAGCGCTTTTTCAATGGCCAGCGCGGCGCCCCGCTCGTCCAGCCCGCCAATCTGCACCTCATGAATCATCGGCAGCGTCACCGTGCCTGCCGCGGAAACACGCGCAACAGAATGAAACTCCGGCGTATGCACCTCGCTCACATCCAGAAAATCCCCGGCATCAATGGGCGCGGGCATCGGAGCCGCTGATTGCGCCACCGCCATCGGCGGCAGCCCCGCCTGGTTCGGGCTGTCCCAAACATTGGGAGCCTCTTTAGGATTGGGCAAATTGACAGCCTGCCGCGAAGAGGGAATGCGAACAACCCCAGTCGGTAATCCAGATGTGCTGGGTGTGGGAGCTTGCGCGTGAACTGCGGAACACGTCAGCAGCACCGCCAGCAGCGACACAAAAACAGAGGGCCGAATAGACTCCGCCACCAGAGCGCCTCCCACCGCCAGCCACAGGCTGACAAAAAGCGTAATAGCCATGTAAAGCGGCAGATTGGGCGTCACCGGATTTACCGGCTGACGGGCATAATCCACCACTGTAATATTGGAAGCTTGAATGCCGGCGGCCAAACCCGCCTCTTCCACCTTCTCCAGCACTCGCACATAAAGCTCATGGCTGGCATTGGCTTCCTCGCGCATCGCCGCATACTGCGTGGCAGCTTCATTGGCCTTCATGCCTTCCGCAGTCAGCGCCTCCAGGCTTTTGCGTACCAGTTGTTCGCGATCGGCGGCTGTCTTCCAAGCACTGCGGAAGCGCTCCACCAGCCTCGCGTCCTCCGCCTCTTTCTGCCGGTCCAACTCCTGCAATTGGTGGCGAACCTCAACCACGCGGGGGAAATTCGGTCCGTGCTCAATGTTGAGCTGGGCCTGCTCCTCCTCCAGTTGACTGTGACGAGCATGAATCTGCTGGAGTTGCGCGGTGGCAAAGTCGCCACTTTCGGCTTGCAGGCGCGGATCGGAGGCAATCACCAGCTCTGGATCGCCTGTCGAAGCCGCACGGTACTGCGCCTCGCGCAAAATGCGGTCGGTCGTGGTCGAGACCAATTGTCGGCCCAGTTCATCAACCTCTAGCAACGACGAGGTGTGCTGCGTCTGGCCGGGTTGGCCATTGGCCATCATATCGGTCGTGGTCAGCAGGCTGTGTTCCCGCTGGAAGGCCGCCAGACGTAACTGATTCTGATCCACGCGAGTCTTCAACTCTTTAAGCTGACCGCCCAGCCATTCTGAGGCCTGCAATGTGGCCTGAACCCGCGAATCGCTGTTCTGCTCTCCAAACGCACGAATCAGAGCGTTCACCACATTGGCAGAGAGAGCCGCATCCTTGGATCGAAAGCGAATCTGAATCAGCAGCGTGCGCGGCAAGGTTTCCACGCGCAGCCGTTTTTGAAACCGCTCAAGCAGCCAGGCCTGAGCATCAGCGGCAGACGCTTCCGGCTTGAATCCGGGAAAGCGGCTCTGAAATCCGCCCATGAACCCCGGCGCCTGGTAGAGCTTGAGGCCGACAATCACCTTCCAAGCCAGTTGGTCGCTGCGAAAAACATTCACCAGCGTTTCCTGCTGCAAAGGCGCGGAGAGAATCGAGGACGAGCCCAACGATTCCGGCGCTTCCAGGCTGAGTGCAGAAATCGGTGAGGTGCGCAACGCCACCCGGGCGCTGGCCTCATATTGATTGGGAGCGATCAGGCAATACAGCAAACACGCCAGCAGCGATCCGCCAATCACCAGGCCAATCAGTCGGCGGCGGCGAGCCAGCACGGCCCAAAGCTCACTAAGAGATCGTGGGGAGTTACTGGCGCTGGGTCGCGCCTCGGGACTAAGGAGAGCATTGTTCGCATGGGGGCTTGCATCTGGCACGGGTCGGGAGCCTCGGTTCCACTTCCTCCGGCAGTGCTTTCCTGTGATTCAAAACGAATAGCAGTTGCGAAGGAAATCTCCGCCAGTGTGCTTGATTGAAGTCAATCCGTCAATACCGCAGAACTCCAGAGGTGGAAAAGTCGGGGTTTTCGCGTGGTTTTTACTCCGCTCCTCCGCCGCTTTTGTACCACTCTACGGTGCGGCGCAGCCCTTCGCGGAAATCTACAGTTGGCGTGTACCCGAGCAATTCTCCGGCTAGGCCATTGTCTGCCAGCGAATCGTGAATATCCCCGGCGCGCGCTGGTTCGTAGGCTGGCTGGCCGTTATACCCGGTCAACTCGCGCAGAATCCTCACGATTTCATTCAACGTGATGCGGCTGCCGGTGGCGACGTTCATCATCCGCCCAGAGACTTTTTCCGCCGGAGCCGCGGCGGCCAGCAGGTTGGCGTGGACGATGTTGTCGATGTATGTGAAATCGCGGCTCTGTTCGCCGTCGCCAAAAATGGTGATCGGCTCACCGGCAAGCATCCGGCGGCAAAAGATGGCCAGTACGCCGGAATAGTGCGAAGTGGGATCCTGGTACGGTCCAAAGACGTTAAAGTAGCGCAACACCACCGTCTCCAGCCCGTAGACGCGCGTGAAAGCCGCCAGGTAGTGTTCGCCGGCCAGCTTGGCCACAGCGTAAGGAGTGATGGGGTTGGGCAGCATCTGCTCATGCTTGGGCAGCGTCGGCGTGTCCCCGTAGGCAGCGGAAGAGCCCGCGTAAATCACCCGGCGCACACCAGCGGCGCGAGCGGCCACCAGCAAATTCAGTGTGGCATCCACACAGTTGATGTTGGTAGCAACCGGGTCAGCCACAGACCTGGGCACTGAGGCCAGCGCCGCTTCGTGGAAAATAATCTCGACTCCCGCGCAAGCCTTGGAGCACACTGCCGGGTTGGCCAGATCGCCCTCGATGAAATCCATTGCCTCGAGCCCCGTCAAATTGGAACGCTTGCCGGTGATAAAGCTGTCAACGCCGCGCACGCTTTCCCCGTGCGCCAGCAAGGCCTCCGCAATCGAGCGGCCAATAAACCCAGCCACTCCAGTCACCAGATAGCTTGGCAAAAAATCCTCCCCTAGCTCGTTTGCGGAGGATTCTCTCTCCGTGACTTGCTCTCAAAAAAGAATACTACCGAGGGCCGCCTGATCAGTGGCGCGGACCTGCTGAGCGCCGTCTTAGGCCATCGCTCCGCAATCAGTGGTTATTTCCGCCGCAAACCCAAGTTGACCGATATTCCGCTCATCAACCTTGCAGAGCATTTTCAATTTAGAGTTTTAACAAAAATTCTGGGTGTCCCATCCATTTTCGCGTACTTTGCAAAATGGGTGGGATAGCACAACTGTCCATTTCGGTAGTAAACACCAGAACCGTAAACGCGCTGGCAAGCGCCTGCCCCACCGCAGGTGGCGCAGGTGGCAAAATAGAACCATGCCGCTGACCGAACAGATCATCCTCACCGCTTCCCAAGCCCGCGTCCTGGGTGCGCTCATTGAAAAAGAAGTTACCACGCCGGAGTACTATCCGCTCTCGCTCAACGCGCTGATCAACGCCTGCAATCAGCGCTCCAATCGCGAGCCCGTGATGGACCTGAATGAAGAGACTGTCCGCATGGCCTTGCATCGCCTCGACGATCTGCATCTCGCTGGCCGCGCCCGCTTGGCAGATGGCCGCGTCACCAAGTACGAGCACTGGCTGGGCGAGGCCTTCAACTTCAGCCGCGCTGAAACAGCGCTCATCTGCGTGCTGCTCTTGCGGGGCCCTCAGACTCCCGGCGAGTTGCGCGGACGGACTGAGCGAATGCACACCTTCGACGAGCTCACCGATGTGCTCGCCGGTTTGCAAAAGCTGATGGAGCGCACGCCATCGCTCGTAGCCATCCTGCCCCGCCAGCCCGGAACCAAAGAGTCCCGCTACACCCATCTGCTCTCCGGGTCCATTGAATCGGTCGCAGCCGCTTTCGTTTCCGAGCCTTCAATCGCACGCCGCGAGGCTGGACCGAGCGCGGAGCAAGATGCAGGTCACGAAGAGCGCATCGCGCAGTTGGAAGCGACCGTCGCCGAGCTGCGCCTGCAAGTCACCGCGCTCAGCGAGAAGATCGACGATCTCTTCGGGGATTAGAGCATTCTTGATTTTAATGTAGAATTCCGTGCGCCATCCTTTCGCCTTTTTTCTGACGAAAGGATGGAAAAACGCGAACCCAAGATAGACCTTCAGCAAAAATCTAGATCAGTTCATAACCCGCGAACCAATAGCCAATCTCAAACGCCGCGGTCTCTTCAGCATCGGAGCCGTGAATCGCATTCTCCGACATCGAGCTGGCAAACTGCTTGCGAATCGTTCCCTCGTCTGCATTCGCCGGATTGGTCGCGCCCATCAGCTTGCGTAGGTCTGCTATCGCGTTGTCCTTCTCCAGAACCATCAACACCAGCGGCCCTGAAGACATGAACGCACAGAGCCCGTCGAAGAACGGCTTGCCCGTGTGCACGGCATAAAATCCCTTGGCCTGCTCAACGGAAATGGACTGCCGCTTGATGGCCACAATCTGGAATCCAGCTTTTGCAATCTCGGCCAGAATAGCTCCAGTGAAGCCTTTCTTAACCGCGTCCGGCTTGACGATGCTGAAGGTGCGTTGCGCCACGAAGGTTTGCTCCTTGGGGAAAATTCCTTGCGTCTTCATTGTAGCGGGACAGCTAGGCAGGTTTTGACGGATAGTAGTTCAGAGTTCCGAAAATGCAACTGCCGGGCCTGATCTTTGCCGCATCAATCTGCTCGGCAAGTTCTTCGATCGGGACGGTGCATTCGGCGGCGCGCATGCATTGTTGCATATTGAGGATCGACCAATGCCGCCGCGCAAAGATGGTGGAGACCGTTGCCGTAAACTCCTCAGCGTTTTCAGCCCAGGCAACGACATTCGTGCAGCACTTCGTATCGCCAAACTCAGCCGGCGGGGTGAGGATATGAACTTGCGCGGTCCACAATTCTTTCATCGAAGCGGCCTTCATTTATTTCTTGCCGATCACTCTTGCCAGCGTTGCGCCAATCTCGGCAGGCGAGACGACCACGTGAATACCAGCCTCGGTCATCGCCTTCATCTTGTCGGCTGCGGTGCCCTGTCCGCCGCTGATAATGGCTCCGGCGTGGCCCATGCGGCGGCCCGGCGGCGCAGTCTGTCCGGCGATAAAGCCAACCACCGGCTTCCTCACATACTGCTTGACGAACTCTGCTGCGGCCTCTTCCGCCGTGCCGCCGATCTCGCCGATCATGATTATCGCCTCGGTGTCGGGGTCGTCGTTGAAGAGTCGCAGCGCGTCAATGTGCGTGGTGCCAATGATAGGGTCGCCGCCAATGCCAATTGCAGTCGATTGCCCAATGCCGCGCTGCGTCAACTGATGCACGGCCTCATACGTCAGCGTGCCGGAGCGAGAGACGATACCGACCGATCCCTCTTTGTGAATGCGTCCCGGCATGATGCCGATCTTGGCTTTACCCGGTGAAATCACGCCTGGGCAGTTGGGGCCGATTAGCCGCGATTTTGAATTCTTGAGCTTGGCCCACACCTTCACCATGTCGAGCGTGGGAATGCCCTCGGTGATGCATACGATAAGCGGAATCCCTGCGTCCTCGGCTTCGAGAATCGCATCGGCGGCAAAAGGCGGCGGAACAAAAATCATCGTCGCGTTGGCGCCCGTCGCGGCCACGGCATCGGCCACGGTGTTGAAGACCGGCCAGCCCTCGTGCATCGTTCCGCCTTTGCCGGGCGTCACTCCACCAACAACTTTCGTGCCATACTCTGCGCAGCTCAAGGCGTGAAAGGTGCCCTCTTTGCCTGTAAGTCCTTGGACGATAAGTCGAGTGTTGTTATCAACAAGTACGGCCATGATCTCTCCACAAAATGCTGTCGATTCCGTTGGCTGATCGAGTTGCTCTTGCCCAGGTTGCCCTTAACTTACTCTTGCGCGCGCTGCGTCGGTCGATGCCTGCTGAAGAATGCGCACAACCTCCGCTTCCAGCTTTGCGAATTCAAGGGTAAGCACCGTGCGGCGGGGATGAAGAATCAGGTCGCAGCCCGCAGGCAGCAGAGCAACGTGGCGGCGCAAAGCCTCCCTCATACGGCGCTTGATGCGGTTACGCTCATGGGCCTTGCCCATCACCTTGCCGGCCGTCAAGCCAACGCGCGGGCCGATTGGGAGCTTGGCGCCGGGATAAGCAGGCTGCTGCGGAGCAAGAAACCAGCTCATCGACGCGGACTGGCGCTTGCGGCTGGCTGCATAGGCACGCTGATAGTCGGAGTGCTTGGCGAGGCGCGCACCGGTCAGCGACTGCCGGGATGAAGGGCGCTCGACAGAGTTGAGAAGGGTAGTCATGGCAACGCCGCGAGATGTGTTAGCCGGAAGGGCAATTGCATGATCTTCCATCCCGGCTTCAACAAATGTCAGTGTCCTTCGGCGAGTGCAAAGGACAGGGGCGAATGGCAGTTAACGGTTAGTCGCGGAATCCAGCGCTGACTGCTACGCGCTTGCGGCCGATGGCGCGGCGACGGCTGAGGACGGCTGCGCCGGCTTTGGTCTTCATACGCGCACGAAAGCCGTGGGTTTTCACGCGCTTGCGTCGATTGGGTTGAAATGTGCGCTTGGGCATAAAAATGCGCTCCTGTTTTCTAAAGAAAATCTTCGCCTTGACGGCAAGTACTAAGTGTACCGCAGATTGGGCCAGGAATCCAGCGAGCAATGCGGCGAAGGGGCAGAGTTCCCTTCAGTGACAACGGAGAAGCCTTCGCACTCCTCGGCTTGAGCATCCTCGCTCTATGAGGACGCTGCCTGCTCTTGGCGGTAACTCTGGTAACTTTTTTGACGAGTTTCACCAGCAATGGTGCAACTCTTTCCTGTAAAAAAAAGTTGTGTGAAAGGTGTATTACATTACTCTCCAAATGTGCTAATCTTGGGACCGTTCCAGAAAGTTTCCCAGCGTCTCACGGAGTAGGTTTTTTCCCAGTCCCCAATGTCAGTTCCAGGGGCCAACCAGCAGCAATCAGGCAGTCGGCAAACAATAACCAGATGAGGAGCCCTGTGCTTTTCACTCCCGATGTCTCTTTGCCGAAAGTTGGGGAATGACCCGTCCGAAAATCGATAGATGGCGCAGGTAAGGATTGGCACAATGGCATTTGCAATTTCGTCAGCGGCGACTATAAATCCATGGCTCCAGATACTCGCGGCATTAGAGATGAAGGTGATTCGTCAATCCTTCGAGACATGGTTCAAGCCTACCCGCTATAGCCATGTGGCCAGCCGTACGCTATACGTGCGTGTGCCTTCGCCAGAGTTTCAGCATCTCGGCGACCGCTACAGCGACTTGATCCAGGAAGCCATTGAGCAGCAGGGGTTGGAGCTTGACGACGTCTGCTTTGTGACCGCCGAAGAGGACCCCTCGGTTCCGCCGCAGCGTAAGGATGGCGGCTTTGCGCCGGTTCCCGCGCACGCGCCCACCGCTCCGCCGCAAACGTCGCAGCGCACGCCTGAGCAGGCGCGCTTCGACTGGTCCACCGCGGCGCAACTCAACCCGCGATACACCTTCGAAGCCTTTGTGATTGGCAACGGCAACCAGTTTGCGCGTGCCGCCTCACTGGCCGTGGCTGAGCGACCCTCGAAAGCTTACAATCCGCTCTTCCTGTATGGCGGTGTGGGTATGGGCAAAACCCATCTGATGCATGCCATCGGTCACGAGGTGAAGCGCCGCCAGCCCTCGTCGAGCATCTGCTACTGCTCGGCGGAAAAGTTTACCAACGAGATGATTACCTCGCTGCGCAACGACCGCATGACCAGCTTCCGCGACCGCTTCCGCACGGTGGATGTGCTGCTGATCGACG
>CAYPYJ010000041.1:0-35097 GCA_964414945.1 uncultured Occallatibacter sp. | reverse complement strand
TAGGGCGCGCTCCGCCTGTGCTCGATGCCATCCCCTCCACTCCAGCGTCGTTGCTGACGTAAAACTGGTTGGCTCCGTTGGTCGCATGAGTCGTTCCCCAGCTACCGCCGGCAGGTTTGTCGTTGTATACCGTACCAAGGGTCTGGCTGGTGTAGACAGCGGTGGCGTTGCCGCCCGCGCTTACGCGCACCGAAGCGTTGTTCCCGGCCGGGCCCAGATTCCCGGATACGTCTACCGGTGCGGACCAGGCATGGCCGATTGTGGCAGTGCTGGCCCAGATTTCGTCAATTGCCGTGCCGTTTGGCGCGTTGTATTGGAACCAAACGCTGGTCAGGTTGCCGGAGGCGTCGAGCCCGATTGTGCCTTCATACGCGCTGCTGGCAAGAGTGGCCTGCGTGGACCACGATCCTGCAGAAGCAGATATGGCCGTACCCAAGAGCACGGCCATTGTAAGACTCATAATGTTCGTGATTTTCATGGCATCTCCTTTGGGGGAGCAAGCACGCAATTCGCATTGCGCTGCTTGCCGGTTTGGATTTCATGATGCGAGCGTCAAAATACGCTTGCGAGGACGAGTGAACAAGACTCAATCCCCGCACCTATTGAACGAGTGGATTGCAACCCCTGAAGTTGCTTTTCTGCAAATTAAATGTAAGTTCTTGTAAACTAATGTCACCAGAAACTGAACCCAGAGATCCACATCACATCCGAGACCAAGCGACGTACTTTCTCGCCAGCCTAACGCCACAGCTCCTCTGCGGGTACACTAGAGAGAGGACCCTTCCCGCCTGGACGCATTTTGCAGCCGCTCATCGATAATCTGAATCCTGAACAACGCGCCGCCGTCGAGACGACCGACGGGCCGTTGCTGATTCTGGCTGGCGCTGGTTCAGGCAAGACACGCGTCATTACCAGCCGCATTGCATGGCTGATCCGCGAAAAAGGCATTGCGCCGGATTCGATTTTGGCCGTTACCTTTACCAACAAGGCCGCCAAAGAGATGGGCGAGCGCGTGGACCGGCTGCTGGATCACTCGTCGCTGGCCAAACCGCTGCTGTGCACTTTTCACTCGCTCTGCGTGCGGCTGCTGAGGCGCGACATTGAGGCGCTGAGAGTCAACGGCGAAGGGCTGACCCGCTCGTTTGCCATCTACGACGAGAACGATCAGCAATCCATCGTCAAGCAGATCATGAAGCGCATGGGATTGGACACCAAGCAGTTGACGCCGCGTGTCGTGCTGGGAAAAATCAGTTGGGCCAAGAACCATATGGTCGATCCGCAAGAGTATTACCTCAGCTCGAAAGACCCCAACAGCGAGCGGATTGCGCATATCTTTCAGGGTTATAAAGCTGAGCTGCGCAAATGCAACGCGCTGGATTTTGACGACCTGTTGCTGGAGGCTGTGCGGCTGCTGAAGGTTTCTGAGGAGGCGCGCACGCGCTATCAGAATCGCTATCGCTATCTGCTTGTGGACGAGTATCAGGACACCAATCGCCCGCAGTATGAACTGATGAAGATGCTGGCTGGCGAGCGCAAAAATGTCTGCGCGGTGGGCGACGAAGACCAGAGCATTTACTCATGGCGCGGCGCGGATATTCGCAACATTCTGGAGTTTGAAAAAGATTTTCCCAACGCGAGGATTGTCAGGCTGGAGCAGAACTACCGCTCCACGCAGGTGATTCTGGAGGCTGCTGGCGCGGTGGTCGCCAACAACCTGCAACGCAAAGGCAAAAAGCTTTGGACCGACCGGCAGGGCGGCAGCCTGATTGGCTTTTACGAGGCTCCCGACGGCGAAAACGAGGCGCTGTTTATTGCCGACAAAATCCAGAAATTTTTGCGCGAATCCAGCGCGGACGACGCTGGCGGGCAGCATTGCGCCGTACTCTACCGGAC
Organism: uncultured Occallatibacter sp.; assembly: GCA_964414945.1. Classification (GTDB taxonomy): domain Bacteria; phylum Acidobacteriota; class Terriglobia; order Terriglobales; family Acidobacteriaceae; genus Telmatobacter. The sequence goes on along the minus strand of CAYPYJ010000041.1, from coordinate 33,204 downwards.
CAACGCGCAATCGCGGCTCGTGGAAGAGGCGCTGCGGCGTTACAACATTCACTACACAATGGTGGGCGGATTCAGTTTTTACGAGCGCGCCGAGATCAAGGATCTGCTCTGCTATCTGCGCCTGGTGCGCAATCCGCACGATTCGATGGCATTGCAGCGGGTGATCAACACACCGACACGCGGCATTGGCAAAACGACATTGGAAACGCTGGAACGGCTGGCGCTGGAGACTGGTTCTTCTACTTGGGATGCGGTTGGCGCAGCGATCAAAAACCGGCTGATTCCGGCACGCGCACTGATGGCGATTGAGAGTTTCCGGCAACTGATTCTGGATGCGCAGGCGATGATGGACCCGGATTTTGCCGGCAAGCTGTCAGCCGATGTGGCAGCCGCAGCGGAGACCAGTGACGCGGATACAGACTTCGGGTTCGGGGCGGCAGAGGCCGACTCGGCCAGCGCGGAATCCGCAACCAACTTTGATTTTGGCGGTAACGAGAACCAGCTTCAATTGCTTGATGCCGCCAGTTTTTCGCCATTTGCCGCTGCCTCCAAGCGACCGTTTCTGATCATGCCGAAGCAGGCCGCGGAAACTCCATTGAAGAATGTGATTTCGAATCCGCCCGACCATGATGTTGAGACAGATGCGGAAGAAGCTGCCGCTGACGAGAAGGGAAGCGACGATGCTTTTCGCAAGCCCGGAGACGCGGCCACTTTGCCGGAGCTGATCCGTTTTCTGATCGATCGCACCGGCTACATCAAAGCTCTGGAGACCGAGGGTTCGCCAGAGGCATTCAGCCGCATTGAAAACCTGAAGGAACTGGCCAACGCCGCCCACGACGCCGAGGTGCGCGGCGAAACGCTGGAGGAGTTTCTCGACCATGCGGCGCTGGCTTCGGACACAGATCAATTTGATCCTGAGTCGCGCGTCACACTGATGACGCTGCACGCCGCCAAAGGGTTGGAGTTTCCGCTGGTCTTTCTTGCGGGACTTGAAGAAGGCTTGTTTCCGCACTCGCGCACGCTGAATAATCCGGATGAAATGGAAGAGGAGCGCCGCCTCTGCTACGTAGGCATGACTCGAGCCATGAATACGCTGATTCTGAGCCGCGCGCATTATCGCCGCCGTTATGGCAACGACGCGCCGGAAGTCAGCATGCCTTCGCGCTTTCTGGAAGAGGTTCCCACTCAGTTGATGGAAAGCCTCGGCGGTCAGGCGTTGGGCCAATCAACATCATGGGCTACTCCCGGCTATCCGAAAAGCTACGGATCGCGCATCGGAACGGGACGCAATGCGGCAGGATCGAACGACTTCGGCGATCGCCACTTCAACTACGAGGACGAAAGCCAGGAGGCACCGCGCTCACCCGCTCATTCGAGCGCGAAGAGCTCTTCTTCCAAGCCTTTTGTTGCCTCGTGGATGACTCCCAAGGCTCCTTCAACAAGTCACGAATCTAAACTAAAAGAAAAGAGCGCAGAAATGCCAGAAACACCCGATTCGATTGATAACATCGCCCGTTTTTTTGGCGGACAAGGGGGGCACGGGAAACCCGGCTCGCTGCTGCGTGTCGCATCGTCTCCGGCCATGGAGCAGAAAGCTTCCGGCGGCGCAGTCAATCTGAAAAAAGGCCAGCGCGTACGCCACGCCAAGTACGGCGAAGGCACCATCCTGATGCGCGAAGGCGACGGCGAAGACGCCAAGCTTACCGTGCTTTTCAGCCGCCACGGCATGAAAAAGCTGATGGAAAAGTTTGCGAATTTGCAGAAGATGTAAGCTTTCTCATTGTTCCGCACGATGGAATTCTCCGCCGCTCTGACCATCGCACCCCTCCCTTGCGCTACCATAAAGAAAAGACTGAGGCCGTATATGTTTGTGGTGGTTTGGCAGTTTGAGATTGCAGAAGAAAAAATTACTGGCTTTGAGGCTGCCTATTCGCCCGAAGGCGCCTGGGCGCAATTGTTTCGCCGCTCACCCGAGTACCGTGGCACTGAGCTGTTGCGCGACGCCTACATCTCCGGCACTTACCTGACGATTGATTGCTGGGTGAGCGAAGAGGCCTTCCGCGCTTTTCGCAAAGAGCACGACCAGGAGTACGAAAACCTGGACCGCGCCTGCGACTCACTGACCAGCCGCGAGACCCGCATCGGCGTTTACACGGTTTGAGCGCGGCGCGGCCTCCGCGTTGGTCTACCATCAAAGCAGCCCATGCCCGTTAAACCCAAGCTCGGACAAAACTTCCTCATCGACTCGGAGGCCATTCAGCGCATTGCGGCCTCGATTGGCGATCTCAGTGGCCGCACGGTCGTTGAGATCGGCCCCGGACGCGGAGCTATCACCGCTGCGCTGGCCGCTCGCGCCGCTCATCTCGTAGCTGTCGAGTTGGACCCATTGCTGGCCGCTGCCTTGAGGGTCAATTTTCTGTTGGATGATCCAGGCCACGTCACAGTGGTCGAGCAGGACGTATTGCAATTCGACATAGCGGCAGCTTCGGCGGCGGCGGGCGAACGTCTGCTGGTGGTGGGGAACTTGCCCTACGGCATTACATCGCAGATTCTGCTCAAGCTGGCCGCCAGCCACGCATCGCTCGACCGCGCAGTGCTGATGGTGCAGCGCGAGGTGGCCGACCGCGTGGTCGCCCAGCCCGGTTCGCGCGACTACGGCCTGCTCTCCGTCACCGTACAGATGCATGGGCCGGCTCAGCGCCTCTTTACGCTGCCGCCCAACTCCTTCTCGCCGCCGCCTGATGTGCACTCGACTGTTTTTCGCTGGCGATTTGCTCCGCGCTTTGATGAGCTTGGCGTTGCAGAGGCCACATTCCTACCGTTTGTCCGCATGTGTTTTGCGCAGAAGCGCAAGACGCTGGCCAACAACCTGCGCGCGGCCGGAATTTCTCCCGCCGCCGTGACAGACGCGCTGAGCAAGGCCGGTATCGATCCCCAGGCTCGCGCCGAAGCTCTCACTATTGAGAACTTCGGCGCGCTCTGGCACTGCCTGGAAGACAAACGTTAACGCACAGCGAGTGAGTATCCCGTGCCAGACTTGGGCTGGTCGTAGACGCCGTAGTCGCAACTGAAGACCGTCCAGACTGTTGAACCAGTGGCATCGGCGGCATCCGTTGTCGAGGTCCAATAATATTGGTAGCCCACAAAGTTGGTGAAGATTGGCAGCCGGAATGTGGTGCCATCCCAGTTCTTGTAGGTTGCGTTAAAAAAGTCGCCCATATTGTTTTCATTCCTGTCAGACAAGCTTTGCATCTCATTCCGATTGGGCATTCTCCAGCTTCCGGCGGTAGAGCCGTCCGTCAGCCCACATTGCCCGCTGGCCAGAGCGCCGATGAATGAGAGAGCGGCAGACCAACTCAGATCGATGCAATCGGCCTTCTTCAACCAGGTGAGTCCAGTCACAGTGTCAACGATGGTTCCGTTTCCTTTGTCTACCCAACGCTCAAAGGTTGGTTGAACGCCGGCCTGGATGCGGCCATCGTCTCCTGCGAGATACGTGGCGAATTGCCCGGTTGCTTGCAGTTTAATAGTGCCGTTGCTCGTCCCTTTGACCGCCCAAACCGCATTGGTCGAGGTTGTCTTTACGTTAATGTTATTAATGCTGTCATTCATAAAGCGTCCGTCGCTCATGCGGATGGTCCACGCTTGTGGTGATCCTGCCTGGCCGCCGAAGTAACTGGTCGATGTCCAGTAGATTCCGTTCGAGACATTCGTAAATATGCCAGCCGTCAGAGCCGGACCACTGGTCGTAACATCAATCACGCTTTCCAGCTCGTTTATGTTGGGCATTCGCCAATCGCCGGCTTTTGATCCATCGGTCAAGCCGCAAGTGCCGCTGGCTAACTGATTTGCTTCCGTCAACGCCGCGGCAAAGTGCGCAGGAGCAAGGCATCCGGCATCCTTCAGCCATACAAGTCCGGTGAGGTTGTCCGTTACGGTTCCGTCCGCGTGGCTGGCAAAGCGAGTTGCGGGCCACACGACGCCTTTTTTAAGATCGCCGTCATCGCCGCTGATATAACTTGTGGTTTGTCCGGTAGCCGGAATAGTTACCAGAGGATTGGTGCCATCATAGGCTGTGAAGTTAGCTCCGGACAGAGAGGTGTTAGGCAAGGAGTTATATTGAATTACTGTCAGGTAGATCGCAATATCCGTCACGCCATTCCCCTGAAAATTGCCTGTGTGATCGAACCGTATAACCGAAGCGCCGCTGCCCACTGAGGGATAAAATCCATAACCCGCCTTGGTTGCCCATACCTGATAAACCGCCGTCGAATTGCCCGAGGCTGAGAGGCCAGAGAAGCTGTAGTTGCCACTCGCGTCAGTGGTCGTGGTCCCTTCGACCGTGTTTGTATTGGTAAGCCAGAGAGTCATGGTGACGCCGGCCAGTGGATTGCCCTTGAATTGGACCGTGCCGGAGAAAGTGTTGGTGGGTGGCGGCTGGGATGGATTGGTGTTGCCATTTGCGTTTACGCTGCCCCCGCCGCCGCAGGCGCTGAGAACACTGAGGCTGGCCATTGCCAGAAAAAGCCTGAATTTGCTCATCATGATTTCGTCCTCGCATTGGCCATGAAGGCCCACGCAATCCCGCAGATTGCTCCTGAAATGAGGACTGCCGAGAGGCGTATGAGAGGTATATCGGTATTTTTTAATTACAAGCTGAGAGGACAATGACGAAAGCCAACGCGAAAGTAATTGATTTGCATCCGGCTTATCGTTTTCCGCCTTGCGCCTCCACCGTCTGCGCGGTGTGGATGTGGCAGATAGCGACGGCAAGCGCGTCGGCTGCGTCGGCAGGCTGCGGTACTTCTGTCAGTTCCAGCAGGCGCGCCACCATAAACTGAACTTGTTCTTTTTTTGCCAGCCCGTAGCCCACCACGCTGGACTTGATCTTCAGCGGCGCATATTCGGCCACCGGAAGCCCCTGCAAAGCCGCCGCCAAAAGCGCCACACCTCGCACCTGCCCCAGCTTCAATGCCGACTTGGCGTTTACCGAGTAGAAAACCTCTTCAATAGCAACAGCATCCGGCTTCCAGCGTTCCAGTTCCGTGCTCAGCGCCGCATAGACCTGCGCCAGTCGCTCGGCTGTGGTTTTCGTCTTGACCAGACGGATTGCCCCCATGGCCTTCATCACCAGCCGCGTCTGCCGACCTGACTCGTCCGACTCCACAACCCCAAAGCCGGTCACTTCCGTTCCGCAATCGATGCCAAAAACCCGCATGGGCCTGAGTGTACAGCAGAGGCGCTCTATTTGGCGCAAGTTGCAGGAAATGGAGGGTTTTTGGCTCGAATCCAACCCTTCACCGTTTCTTCGCCATTTTTCTCTGTCAATTGTATCTTCCACCCTGCTACAATCCCATCGAAACACATCCAGGCCGCCGTCCCGTTTCCTGTCAGTTAAGCAGAGCTGTGTCGGCGAGTACTTTTTCAGGAGACCCTCCCCAATGGCAATCGCCGATGACCGCAGCAAGGCAGTAGAACTTGCCCTCGCACAGATAGAAAAACAGTTTGGCAAAGGGTCGATTGTCCGGCTCGGGTCCAAAGAAGCCATGGTGCCGATTGCCGTGATCTCCACCGGCTCCATCAGCTTTGACGCGGCACTCGGGGTGGGCGGCATTCCCCGTGGCCGCGTCATCGAGGTTTTTGGCCCGGAATCTTCGGGCAAGACCACCATCACCCTCCAGATCATCGCCGAGGCGCAAAAGGCTGGCGGTCTGGCGGCATTTGTCGACGTGGAACACGCTCTCGACCCCGCCTACGCCAAAAAACTGGGCGTAGACATCGATAACCTGCTGGTCTCGCAGCCCGACAGCGGCGAGCAGGCGTTGGAGATCACCGAAACCCTCGTTCGCACTGGCGCCATCGACGTGCTGGTGGTCGATTCCGTGGCCGCTCTGGTGCCCAAGGCTGAGCTCGACGGCGAAATGGGTGACTCCCACATGGGCCTTCAGGCAAGGTTGATGTCGCAGGCGTTGCGCAAGCTCACTGGCACGGTTTCCAAGTCGCGCACGGCTCTGATTTTCATCAATCAGATTCGCGAGAAGATCGGCGTCATGTTCGGCAACCCGGAGACCACCACCGGTGGCCGTGCGCTCAAGTTCTATTCGTCTGTGCGCGTCGACATTCGCCGCATCGCAGCCATCAAAGACGGCGACACGGTCACCGGCAACCGCACCAAGGTGAAGATCGTCAAGAACAAGGTGGCCGCGCCCTTCCGCGAGGCCGAGTTCGACATCATCTATGGCGAAGGCATCAGCCGCGAAGGCGACGTGCTCGACCTGGCCGTGGCCAACAACATCGTCGAAAAGTCCGGCGCATGGTACGCATACGCTGGCGAGCGCATCGGCCAGGGCCGCGAAAACACCCGGACATTCCTCAAGGACAACAAGGAAATCTTTGCGAAGATGGACGCCGAACTGCGCAAGAAGTTGGGAATCGGCAACGCCAAGGCAGAAGTCCCCGAAGTCCCGGCCGCTGGCCCTGCTGAGGCCAAGGAAGCTGTGCGCGGTCGCAAAGGCTAGGACTGCGCATCTGGTGGAAATCCCAGGTCTCAATAGTTGAGACCTGGGACATGAGCGAAGTATACGATACATACATTACAACCATTCAAGATGTAGGTTTATAGGGGACTCATGGTAAATATGAATCCGATTAAGCGCTTTGCGTTGGCGCTCTTGTTCGTAGTGTTGGTGTTGCATGGGTTTGCTTCGGCCCAGGAGCCTCAGGCAGCATCCCTTGAAGATCAGCTCCTGGCCCATTATCAGTTGGTGAAGTTGGGGCCTGATGGGAAAGCTGTAATTGAACCCGGAACGGTGCTCAAGGTAGTTATTGACACACAAGTCGATTCCTACGGAGACTACGCTCTTGTCGTAGCTCCCAACATTTCACTCTGCCCGTACAAGTTTGTGAACGGCAAGTTGAAGAACGCGGCGATGTTCTGTGCGCTGAAGAACCTGATCGGAGTGCCAGACGATGCTTGGCACCGGTTGGAGCTTGGCGAGAGGGTTTATCCTTCGCAGATCGAAGTCGCTCAGGACAAAGACAGGGTCACCATGCGGTTTGTCGAATGCGATTCCTGCAATGGCGTAGCCGAACCATCCACATTCAAGGCAGAGATTGCGTTTCAGTTCGCAAAGGGCAGCCTGAGGACCGCCAGTGTTCAGCAGGTGATGGACACGATCAGCGAAGTGCTGGCGTTCGACGAAGACGCTGACACGGCGCAGAATCAGGCTATGCCTGCGCCACCGACGATTGAGCTAGGTCAATCAATAGAACAAGTGGTCGCTGCTCTTGGTCAACCGGAGAAAATTGTAAATCTCGCGGAAAAGCGGATTTATGTGTACAAAGACCTTAAAGTGACATTCTTGAATGGCAAAGTGTCGGATGTGCAGTAGTCGGATATAGGCTTCGGAGTAAATGTATTCGGCCTTTGTTGGAGTACGTTCCGCTCTTCTCATCTCTATACAGGTTGTGTCTCCCACTTCTCGATTTTGAGATGTGGGAGACGATGGACCTCAACCCGCTGTCTTGACGAGAAGCTGGTATTTGGAAACAAACTTTATGCACGCTTGCCATCAATAGGCGACGAAATTGCGTCACGCCAGCACAACAATTTTTCTTCTCTTGTAAGTCTTGCATTCGCGGGGCTGGTGGAGACGAGCACGCGCTGTGGAATCGGTCGAGTGCCGGCGAGCATTGGCATTGCTTTTGCACGAAAGAGCTTCGCGGCCGGTTGACCGTTGAAGCAGATCAATTCGATCTGCGGATGCTCCACAAAAAATCTGCGGAAGTCATTCGGCTCAATGGATTCCATGCGAATATCAGCGTCGCTGCTACCAGCGCGATCAGCGGCTCGGCAGACATCCCACAGCGCAATGCTGCTTTCCTTGAGCTTGCGCAGCCTATCCGCGTAAGGCAAATCTGGAGAAGCTCCGACGAGCTCGCCCATAATCCACCAAAAGGAATTCCGCGGATGAGCATAGTATTCGCACCTCTCCAGCGACTTCACGCTGGGTAGCGTTCCCAAAATCAGCACGCACGCATCGGCGGAAGCAACAGCGGCAAAGCCTGTAGATTTCATCGAGATAATTCCATTTTCCATGCTATTCTTTCATCGTCTGCCATGGCCGTTGGCAAAAACCAGCAGCCGCAACAGCAATAGAAAGAGAGCGAAGGCAACCGCGCACAATAGAAAGAAGCGGCGCGCGGGCGGCTTTGCCGTACGAGATTTAGATCGACGATTCATAGGCAAGACAAAAGGAATGCGAGACTTATCTTAGCGCGAATGGCTCGCTGCTGCTGAACGGGAAGGGGTGGGTCTCTGCGTTTCCGCATCATGAAGATATTCCAATGCAGGGAGAATTCAGGACTTTAATTTTTATCGCTAAAGATAAAGCACGTTTCGGTCGATAGTGAATGCATGAAAGTGTGATCAAGGCGGCACGCGGAGCGCCCATGTGTTTTCTGTAGAAGAGAACACCAAGGAGCCGAACCCTATGAAAGGCAAATTGCTGATTGTTGAAGATGAGCCCATTGTGGCTCTCGACCTCAAACAAGAACTTGAGCAACTGGGATGCGAAGTGCTGGGCGTGGCGGAGAGCGCCGACGAAGCACTGGTGGCTGCTGGAGTTTGCCGTCCAGACCTGGCGCTGATGGATGTGCGTATTGTAGGCAGCGTGGATGGGATTCAAACCGCCGGGCTGCTCCGGGCGGCGTATCGCGTACCGGTAGTGTTTCTGACCTCTTATAGTGACGAAACCACGATTGCGCGTGCGGCGCGGGAGATGCCTTACGGGTATCTGACCAAGCCATTCCAGAGCGGGGAACTGAAGGCCACTTTACAGGTGGCGCTGCACAAAGCCCGCGTGGATGCGCGGCAAGAGGCTGCGCACCGGAGTTTGGAAGCCACCGTGGGTGGAATGCGCGAGGGCGTGCTGATGGTGTCCGCCGAAGGCCGGGTGCAATTCATGAACGCGGCTGCCGAGGGCTTCACCGGCTGGTCGCTGGCCAAGGTTAAAGGCAGGCATTTGGATGACGTTATGAAATTGACCGACGGAGAGGAGCACCCTATGAGTTTGCTTGACGGCCACGAGGATGCTGCTTCGACGGAGGAGTTCGGCTGGACGCTGAACCAGCCCGGCGGCGGCGCTGTGCTGGTGGACCTGAGCATGTCGCCGCTTGCCAGTGTTGCGGGACCGCGCAAAGGATTTGTGATCACGATTCGCGATGCCTCCGAACGTCTGCGCTCTCAGGCAATCGAGGAGACAATCGACGGAGCAAAATCCTTCGAACAGTCACCGATGGCGATGGTGCAGTTGGATGGCGACGGCTGCATTATCCGAGTCAATCAGGCGCTGCTGAAAGAGTCGGGCGTGCCTGCCGAAAGCCTGCTGGGGCGCTCGCTGACCGGGTTGAGCATGGACCCGGACCCGCGCATCGCCAAAGATCTGATGCATACGTTGTTGCAAGGCGGCACGTTCATGGGCACCGCGCGGCCGCGATCTGTGAACTAACATTTTCACTGGTTTTGAGATTTGACCGGGCTTTCATCCTTTTCGCAGAGAGCGTGAGGTGGATGGAAGCTTCGGTATCTCATGGCTGAATGCCGACTGGTGTTTCACTTCAGGAAGTCTGGAGCGTACGTCCGTTGTTGGGATTACTTTTGAAGATCCCAATATTATTAGCCATCCTCGCTGAACCAGAGAGATACTGTAGTCGAAGTGCTAACCGCGCTTCCCCGGCGGAGCGGCAACGGTCCGGAAGTGTGCTCAAACCACTGAACCCGGAACCCTGAGGCAGCGATGTCTTTCTTCGAGGGTCCAAAACCTGTTGATTCCACCACCGTAGAGCGGCTTGCGGAGAACTCTGGCATCACGCCGTTGCAGGATGAATCTGGCCAGGAGCGCTTCGCCCAAGACGTTCGCGAAGCTGATCAGAATCTGCGTGAGGCCAGTCAGGATCTGCGCGAAGCCAGCCAGGACTTCCAGATCTCCGGAGAAGCGGTAGCGGATATTGCGATGCGCTATCAGCTACTAGTTGACAGTGTTATCGACTACGCCATTTATATGCTCGATCCTGAGGGCCGCGTCGTCACCTGGAATGTGGGAGCGGAGCGCAGCAAGGGCTACAAGGCCGAAGAAATTCTGGGACAAAACTACTCCATCTTTTTCACTCCCGAGGATGTGGAGGCGGGCCTGCCGGCACAGGAGTTGGCGGAAGCGATGCGCGAGGGCCGCTACGAGGCTCAGGTATGGCGGCTGCGCAAGGATGGCACTAAATTCTGGGCGAATGTGACTATGACCGCTATTCGCGGCGCTGAGGGCGAGCTGCTCGGTTTTGCCAAAATCACGCGCGACATGACAGCGAAAAGGGCCGCCGAAGAAGAGCTGCATATCCGGAACGCGCAACTGGGGCGCTACCGCATGATCATCGAAAGCGTGACCGACCATGCGATTTTCACACTGGATGCGGAGGGGCGGATTGACAGTTGGAGTGCTGGAGCGCGAAAGGTGTATGACTACCGGACCGAAGAGGTGCTGGGCCGGGAGTATTCGCTGGCCTTTTCTCCAGAGGATATAGAAGCCGGCAAGCCGCAACAGGAGATGGAGGCGGCGGCGCGTAACGGCCACTGCGCGACCGAAGATTGGCGCATGCGCCGGGACGGAACGCGCATCTGGGTCAGCGGGGCTCTCACCGCGGTGCGGGACGAGGTGGGCAAGCTGACCGGCTACATCCGCGTGGCCCGCGACATGACTGCGCAGAAGAAAGCGGAAGAGGCCTTGCTAGAGCTCAACCGCCAGCTAAAACGCTATCGCATCATCGTGGAAAACATATCCGACTATATGATTTACACGCTGGATGCGGAGGGCCGTATCGACAGTTGGAGTTCTGGTCTTCAGGAGTTGCTTGGCTATACGACGGAAGAGGTGTTGGGTCGAGAATATTCCATGGTTTTTACCGCCATCGAGATTGAGTCTGGCGAGCCGCAACGGGAACTGGATGAGGCGGCGTGGAAAGGGCGTTGCGCAGCAGATGGCTGGCGTGTGCGCAGGGATGGAACAATATTCTGGTCTAGCGGCGTACTGACCGCGGTTCGTGATGAGACGGGCCAACTGACCGGTTACATCCGCGTGGCTCGCGACACGACGCTGCAAAAGCGATTGGAGGAATCGCTGACCAAGATGTCGGCCGAACTGGAGCTTCGGGTTGAGGAGCGAACCCGCGAGTTGGAAGCCACGGTGGAAGAGCTGCGGCGCAAGAATGTGGAGGTGGAGGCTTTTGTGCACATCGTCTCCCACGATCTGCGCGCGCCGCTGGTGAATGTGCAGGGCTTTGTACGCGAACTGGAAGATAGTGGCAAGCGCCTGAAGGGTCTCATCCAGACTTGCCCGAATTGGGAACAATGTTGTGCCGGCGTGCGGCCGATTCTGGACGAAGAAATTGGCGACGCACTGCATTACATTTCCGCCTCTACTACCAAGTTTGAACGATTGATCAACGCGCTGCTGAGCCTCTCGCGACAAGGGAGGCAGGTCTATCAAATGGCGAGGCTGAACGTCTGGGAATTGGTGACGAACTCATTAGCCACCTTCCAGCAGGCAATCTCTGAAGCTGGGGCCGAGGTCGAGATTATGGCACTGCCTGCCGTCACCGCCGACGCAACGGCATTGGGCCAGGTCTTTTCCAATCTGATCGGCAACGCGCTCAAGTATCGGAGCCCTAAACGCAAACTCCAAATTGAGATTGGTGGCCAGGTGGAAGGGGATCTGGTCCATTATTGGGTGCGCGACAACGGGCTGGGAATTCCGGAATTCGGCAAAACAAAGCTCTTTCAGGTCTTTCAGCGCTTCCATCGCGAGCGGGCGGATGGAGAAGGCATGGGGTTGGCCATTGTGCATCGAATCGTAGATCGGCATGGCGGCAAAATTTGGGCGGAAAGTCGCGAAGACGCAGGAACAACTTTCCATTTTTCTCTGCCGGGCACTCCCGAGTCAGCAGGAAAAGTTTCTCAGAGGATGACCGATCATGAACTCAACTGAATCAGTCTTTTCCATTCTCATCGTGGACGACGACGAGGGGCACGTCGAGTTGCTCCGCCGCAACCTGAGCCGCATTGCGCTAGGCAATCCGATCCTCGCTTTGAACGATGGAGAGCGGGCATTGGATTATGTCTTTCGCCGCGGAGAGTTTGCCGAACGCGCTGGCGCGGAGCCGCTGATCCTGCTGGACATCAATATGCCCGGCGGCGTGAACGGCGTGGAGGTGCTGCGCCAGATCAAGGCCGACCCTGTGACCCAGAAGATGCCGGTCATCATGCTGAGCACCACCGACGATCCGCGGGAAATCTCCCTTTGCTATGAACTGGGCTGCTCGGTATACATCACCAAGCCGGTAGACCCGATTCAGTTTATTGAGGCCATCAAGCGGCTGGGGCTATTTCTGCAGGTGATCAGCTTGCCAGAAGTAGATCTGGAGGCGAAGTCCGTGTCATGAGCAGAGTGTCCATCACCGAGGGTTATTCTTTCAGGCGAGTTCTGCTGGTAGAGGATGATGTTGCGACTGCCGAACTGATGCGTCGGTCGCTGCAAAGGGCCGGTTACTCGGTGGAGATTGCCAACTGCGTGGAAGCAGGAATGAAGGCGCTTAGTGGCAGCGAATCCAAAGACTTTGATGTGTTGCTGCTGGACTATACATTGCCCGACGGCGCGCCATGGCCGCTGGCCGATGCGGCCCAGATGCGCATACCGGAGATTCCGGTGGTTTTTGTTACCGGCCTGAGCGATGAAAGCGTGGCGATTGAGGCTCTGCGGCGGGGCTTTGCCGATTACGTCAAGAAGACAGCCGGCTTTTGGAATGAGTTGCCGCTGGTTCTGGAGCGGATGGCCCGGCTTGGCCGCCTCAAAGGCCGGCTGGATGAAACCAGCGCACTGATGGGGGCCATTGTCGAGCACTCCTCTGACCTGGTTGCGGTATACAACGGCGAGGGAACACTGGTATATGTTTCGCCGGTGTCCCTCACCCTGCTGGGCATGGATCCCGACGAACTTGTTGGACGCTCGTGGATGGATATTGTGGTTCCGGAAGACAGGGAACATTTGTTGAAGATGCTTGCCAGTCTGGGGGACAGCGCTCACCAACAGGCTACCTTGCGCTGCTGCCACAAAGACGGCTCGCTTGCCTGGGTGGAGGCTCGTGCGGCAAAGATTACGGCGCCCACCACCGCCCAACCGATGATCGTGTTGACGCTTCACGATGTGACAGCGCAACGTGAGCACGAGCAGAAGATGGAAGCCTCGCTGCGCGAAAAAGAGGTTCTGCTGGGCGAGATTCATCATCGGGTAAAAAATAATCTTCAAGTGGTTCAAAGCCTTGTGCGGATGAGTTCGAGAATGCTGCCTGCAGGCGAGGCCCGTGCGGCCGCTGAAACAACTGTGCAACGCATTCACGCCATGGCGCTGGTGCATGAGCGGCTCTACAAGATGAAGGACCTGGCGACCCTTTCGCTTGCCGGTTATTTGCGCGACCTCTTCAATGGAGTGGTGGTCTCGAACTCCGCGCCGCAGGGGCAGATTCAATTGCGATTGGAAATTGAGGAGATTCCTCTCACACTGGACCACGCCATTCCCTTCGGCTTGCTGACCAACGAACTGATGGCCAATTGCCTGAAGCATGGGTTTCCCGAGGGCCGCAAGGGGACGATTCAGGTTGCGCTGCATCGTATTGACGGCGTTGTCCGGCTTGCGGTTTCCGATGACGGCGTTGGACTTCCCGAGCCCTTCGACCCTGCCGCATGTTCTTCAATGGGGTTGAAACTGGCCGTCAGCCTGGCTCATCAACTGGGCGGCAGCCTTAAATTCACCAACGGGAACGGCTGCCGCGTGGAAGCGGATTTGAAGCGGCTGTAATGCGCGTTTCACAGTGCGACGCCAGCTTTTCAGGTTGCTGATACAATGGAAAGTGCCGCGGTGCGCGGTAAATTGCCTTTTTTATCTCTCCCAACCAATGGCCTCATCGGCCGAACCAAAAGAAGGAAAAGCTATCCTGTGACCCAGACGATACGCAATATCGCCATCATTGCCCATGTTGACCACGGCAAGACAACCCTCGTAGACGCCATGCTGCGGCAGTCCGGCACATTCCGGGCCAATGAACAGGTCGCCGAGCGGGTGATGGATTCCAATGAACTGGAGCGGGAACGCGGCATCACTATTCTCGCCAAGAACACGGCCATCGTCTTTGAGGGCGGCAAAATCAACATTGTTGACACTCCGGGTCACGCCGATTTTGGCGGTGAGGTGGAACGCGCGCTCAAGATGGTGGACGGCGTGATGCTGTTGGTGGATGCTGCCGAAGGGCCGTTGCCGCAAACCCGTTATGTGCTGGCCAAGGCTCTGGAAGCAAAGCTCAAGCCGATTGTTGTCATCAATAAAATCGACCGCCCTGACGCTCGCGCGCAGGAAGTACTGAACGAAATTTACGATCTTTTCATCGATCTCGATGCCGACGAAACGCAGTTGGATTTTCCCGTGCTTTATGCGGTGGCCAAGGCAGGCACGGCGTCTCTTGATCCGGCAATTCCAGGCGTTGATTTGCAGCCGCTCTTCGAGACCATCGTTTCTACGATTCCGCCGGCAACTGGCGACGCAGAAGGCACACTGCAGATTCTGGTCACCAATCTCGATTATTCAGATTACTTTGGCCGCATCGCCGTTTGCCGCGTCTTTCAGGGAACGCTTCATGCCGGCGACGACGTGACCATCTCCAAGCGTGACGGTTCACTGATGAAGACGCGTATTACCAAGCTCTTCACCTTCAGCGGCCTCAAGCGCATCGAGACTACCGAAACTACGATGGGCGACATTGTGGCCGTGGCTGGCGTCGAAGGCATCACCATCGGCGAGACCATCACCAGCGTGGAAAATCCTTCACCGCTGCCGCTCATCGTCATCGACGAGCCGACGATTGCCATTCAGTTCAGTGTCAATAATTCGCCGTTTGCAGGACGCGAAGGCCAGTATGTGACCAGCCGCAACCTGCGCGACCGCCTGGAAAAAGAGCTGCTCACCAACGTCAGCATTCGCGTGGAAGACACCGGCTCGCCGGATACATTTAAAGTGCTGGGCCGAGGCGAATTGCAGTTGGCCATTCTGATTGAAATGATGCGCCGCGAGGGCTTCGAGCTCTCGGCCGGACGTCCGGAGATCGTCACCAAGACGGTGGACGGCACGCGCATGGAGCCCGTTGAGCATCTGACCATCGACGTGCCCGAAGCCTACACCGGCACGGTGATTGAGAAGCTCGGGCCGCGCAAGGGCGAAATGACCAAGATGCACAATCATGGCTCAGGCCGCGTGCGCATGGAGTTCCGCGTGCCCAGTCGCGGCATCATCGGCCTGCGCAGCGAAATGCTCACCGAGACGCGCGGCACCATCGTGATGAACGCGCTCTTTGACGGCTACATTCCTTACCAGGGAGAGATTCCGCAGCGGCCCACCGGCGCTTTGATTTCCGATCGCCAGGGGTTGACCACTACCTATTCGCTCAACGGATTGCAAGAGCGCGGGATGCTCTTTTTGGGCGCGGGCGTAGAGGTTTACGAGGGCATGATCGTTGGCGAGCACTCTCGCGACAACGATCTCGACGTGAACGTCGTCCGCGAAAAGCACATGACCAACATGCGCGCATCGAGCGCCGATGAAGCCATCAGGCTGGTGCCTTTCCGCGCCTTGAATCTGGAGCAGGCCATCGAGTTCATCGCCGAGGACGAGGTTGTGGAAGTCACGCCCAAATCCCTCCGCCTGCGCAAGAGGATTTTGCAGCAGAACAAACGGCCCAAGCGCTGGGAAAAGGGCAGCGAGTAATTCATGCGGTGATGCCAGTCACCGAGAAAACTTGGGACTGGCATTGTCCGTCTAACATTCAGGAGAAGAAAAAATGAAATCATTGCGGTTTTTGATGTGCTTAGTCTTGGTGTCCAGCTTGAGCGGGCATTGCTTTTCACAGGGCAAGCAGCAAAATAACTTGGATGCGTTACGGGCATTACTTAAATCGCGGTCTGTCGCAAAGGTACAGTTGCTACGGATTCCCGATGACGTGATGACGTCATCCGCCGTCACGCCGGAGACGCTACGCGTCGGCTCAATTTACTCGGTGATCTACACCCAGGAGATCACTGTTACATTTGATCCACTACTTTCCGGACTAACATCCAAGAATGAAGACCACCCCTCGGATCTTCGCTGGGGCGTGCTGTTTTTTGATGTCAGCGGTCGCGAGGTTGGCTCACTCTTCACCGATAGGTATGGGCAGGTTGGCTATTTTGATGGCGAAAGTGTCGCATTTGGCAATCGATCTGGCGGTAACCTCGCCAAGCGGCTGCACTCGATCATCTCGGGCCTGCGTTAAAAAGTCTCTTTTGCATTCAGTCCGTGACGCAGCTTGATTGCGTCACGGGCGAGATGCCACAGATGACGTCCTGTAGTGCCAATGTGAAAAATTTTGCGGCGCGCTAATTACTCCGGCAGCTTGGAATCCAGCACTTCCTGCGCACGCGCTGCGCGCCACGCCGCCAGCCGTTCATAGAGTGCCGCGTCATTCAACGCCAGAATCTCCGCTGCAAAGAGCGCCGCATTGCCCGCGCCCGGCTTGCCGATGGACAAGGTGGCAACGGGAATGCCCTTGGGCATCTGCACCATCGAGAGCAACGAATCCAGGCCATTCAGCGGTGTAGCGGCAATCGGCACGGCCAGCACCGGCAGCAGCGTCTTGGCAGCCATCACGCCGGCCAGATGAGCTGCGCCTCCCGCTCCAGCGATCAGCACGCGCACGCCACGCTCACGAGCTGTCGCGACGTACTCGAAGAGCTGATCCGGCGTGCGATGCGCGCTCAACACCCGTGCCTCGCAGGGAATCTCCAGATCCCGCAAAATTTCGATAGCGGGCAGCAGCACTTCATAGTCGCTCTTGCTGCCCATCACCACGCCTACCAACGGTTGATCGCTCATAGCAGTGATTATACGAAAGCGCGTTGAATTCACGCTGCATCGTTTCTGGTGCAATTAGCGAGCCATTCATAATCTCCACTGTTGTGTAGTCAGGTTCGCGTTCTTCAGGTTTTCTCAGGACCATTTTGGGTATGATTAGGAAATCTTGGGGTTGTATATAAGTTTCTACTTGACAATTATGGTTCACATCGCCGAAAGTAACATTATTGTGGTGCTGAGAAGCACCGCGGAGGACCTGCTCTGGCTCTCTGCATACCGATCATGGCGACCAACCTGGTAAGCCTCGAAAACCGTGAAGTCGTGCGTTGCGCACACGCCGACTGCAACATCGTCCAATTCAAGACAAGCAACTCACTGTGCAGACGGTGCCACAGGCCCTTGGAAGTTGAAGAGCCAGTGCGGCCCGGACCCGTTGCGGTTGAATGTCACCCCGCTGATCCCTCGACTGAAGCCGGGTTGAAGGTGGCCGGCCAGGTGAAGGATATCCGCCGCGCTCGCCACATGAGCCAGCGCCAACTCGCCGGAAGGATGCAGGTGCCTCGCACCTATATCTCGAAGATCGAGAATGGCAAGGCGATTCCGACTTTGGGTTCGCTGGAGCGGTTGGCCGTGGCATTGGGCGTGGATGTGCGCCAACTGGTGCAGGACGCCCGCAGCCAGCACGATGACGAAGTGGCTGCGATTCTGGCTGACCCCATGATGGCTGAGATTGCGGCTCTGCTGCCCAGCCTGGAGTCGTTCCACCGTTCGCTCATCATCGGCGCGGCTCGCGACATGGCTCTGGGACACCGGCGCATCGCATAACCGGCACTGAACGCACGGGACGGAACTCTCGCTGCTCGCACCGGCTGACGTGTGCCCGGGATAATTGCGGCGCTGATGCGCATGTGCTACGGTCGATATTTGTAGAGGCGATTTCTTTGGTTTCTGCTGGCATGTTGCGCATCGACGAGCTTACCACGGAGGAGTGTGCCGTATACGCTACGCTGAAGCCGGAGTGTATGCCGCAACACGTAGCCATCATCATGGATGGCAATGGCCGCTGGGCAGGGCATCGCTCGTTGAAGCGCTTCCTGGGCCATCAGCAGGGCGCCAACAGCGTGCAGCTGGTTACGGAGACGGCTTCGCGCATCGGTCTTCCCTGGCTTACCCTCTACGCCTTTTCACTGGAAAATAACCTGAAGCGGCCGCGCGCCGAGGTCAACTTCCTCATGCGCCTACTCAAAACATATCTGGAGAGCAACCTGCAGCGCATGATGGACAACAATGTGCGCATGAAATACATTGGCCGCACTCATGAACTGCCCGCCGAGGTGCAGGAGAAGATGCGCTGGGCCGAAGAGTCCACGGCCAAAAACACCGGCACGACGCTGACCTTGGCTTTAAACTACAGCGGTCGGTCGGAGATCGCAGATGCATTCCGCTCCCTGGCCGCGGAGTTGAAACACAAACGCCAGAGCGTTGAGCAAGTTACCGAGGAAGATATTCATCGCCATCTGTACACGGCCCATATGCCCGACCCCGACCTGCTGATTCGCACGTCGGGAGAGATGCGGCTCTCGAATTATCTGCTTTGGCAGGTCGCTTACACCGAGATCTTCGTCACCGAACGGTTGTGGCCGGATTTCCGCGGCATCCATCTGCTGGAGGCCATTGCCGACTTTCAACGCCGCGAGCGCCGCTATGGTGGCCTGAGCGAGGTCTGCGGCGAAGTGGAAGAGAATCCCAAACGCATCAAAATAGCCGCAAGTTGATTACCTCGGTTCCCCCCTGGACAACTTTTCATGGACGAGTGTATGCTCTCGCTGGTAGTTTCTGTCGATGTAAGGACAGGTGAGGAAATTTTCATTGGAAAACGTTACTTTGGACAACATGAAAGTTGCGGCGGACGAAGCACCCAAGCATGAGGATTCCGCGGCTAGGGCTAAACGGCTGGCGGAGCAATTGCGTTTCAGGATGAAAGAAGCCATGGCCCAGCGCGGAGGCTCGGAAGCCTTTCTACATTGGCTGCGTTCAGGCGACGGAAAACATGCCTGAGCGGTTTTTTTAGGCAAGAATATAACGGATATTATTTGGAGACTCACGGGGTTAACCGTCGGCTAACGCCAATCCCTACCCTGACGGTGTATTCTCAACCCTGAATGAAACGTGTATTGACTGCTCTTATTTTGATGCCTGTAGTCCTGATCCTGGTCTTCCTGGGTCCGTGGTGGCAGTGGTTGTTTACGCTGGCCGTTGCAACGGTGGCGGCGCTGGCGGCTTGGGAGTACATGGGCCTGGCCGAGCACAGCGGCTCCAAACCGCCGCGTATCGCGGTGCTGGTAGCCATCCTGGCGCTCTTTGCCAGCAATTTTGCGTGGCCCGGCCAGATGGCGGCGATCCTTGGCGCTCTGAGCCTTGCCCTGCTGGTTTACTGCACGTTCTTCCGTCCCGTTGAGAAAATGATGGCGGATGCCTCGGCCTCCATTTTCTGCCTGCTCTACATCGGATTCACCCTGATCGCCTTGCCTTCGCTGCGTGAAGAGAGCAATGGCCCTTCGCTGGTCGTCTTCCTGCTCTTTGCGGTTTGGGCGGGAGACATTGCGGCGCTTTATGTGGGCCGAGCCTGGGGCCGGCATAAGATGGCGCCAACGCTAAGCCCGAATAAAACCTGGGAAGGCGCGCTGGGCTCGGTGGCTGGCAGTGTGCTGGTGACGGGTGGCCTGCTCGGCTTGGCCCACCTCTTTGCCACGCAGTGGGATAAAGTTTGGCTCTCTTATCCGGAAGATCTCACCTACTGGCTGACGCTGGCAGTTGTGGTGAACATTGCTGCACAGGTGGGCGATTTGGCTGAATCAGCGTTGAAGCGCTCGGCAGGCGTGAAAGATTCGGGAAGCCTGCTGCCCGGTCATGGTGGCGTACTGGATCGCATCGACGCGCTGCTGATAGCCGCCCCGGTGCTCTGGTACGCACTGGTGATTCAACACTGGTTCTGAGGAACGGGGCAAAAGAAATTGTCGGGGCTCTCCGAGCGATAATTAAAGCACGAGGAAAAATACAATCATCGTGAAAAAACTCGCTATTCTCGGCTCCACAGGTTCCATCGGCACAAGCACACTTTCCATCGTCGAACAGTTTCCCGACCGTTACTCCGTAGCCTCACTCGCCGCCGGACGCAATCTGGACGAAGCCTTTGCCCAGACTCTTCGCTGGCGGCCGCGCATGGTCTCAATGGCCACTGAAGAGCTAGCTGGCACTCTTGCCGCCAAGCTCAAACAGTCCGGCGTTACCGGGATCGAGGTAGTCTACGGAACCGCGGGTACCGTCGCTTGCTCCACGCTGCCTGCGGCCGATTTTGTTGTTTCGGCCATCGTCGGCGTCTCCGGCCTCGAAGCGACACACGCGGCGATTCTGGCTGGGAAGCCCATCGGCCTGGCCAACAAGGAGTGCATGGTGGCCGCCGGCGAAATCTTGACCAAGGCCGCCCGCGAGCATAACGTCCCCATCCTGCCCATCGACAGCGAGCACAATGCCGTCCATCAATGCCTGCGCGTCGGCACCCACGCCGAGGTGAAGACCATCTGGCTCACGGCCTCCGGCGGGCCATTCCGCAAACTGCCGCTGGCCGACTTCGCCAACATCACGCCGGAGCAGGCCCTCAAGCACCCAACCTGGGTGATGGGCCGTCGCATCACCATCGATTCTGCGTCGATGCTCAACAAAGGCCTGGAAGTCATCGAAGCCTGCCGCCTCTTCGACGTAACGCCCGCACAGGTGCGGGTCACCATTCACCCGCAGTCCACAGTCCATTCGCTGGTGGAATACGTCGACGGCTCCATTCTGGCGCAGATTTCGGTCACAGACATGCGCTTGCCGATCCTATACGCGCTGGCCTTCCCGGAGCGCCCGGCCTCTACACTCACCTTCGACCTGGCGCAGCTTAGCCATCTCGACTTCGAGCAGCCCGACCTGGAGCGCTTTCCCTGCCTGCGGCTGGCTTTTGAGGCGGCGGAAAAAGGCGGAGCCCACTGCATTGCCCTCAACGCCGCCGACGAGGTGGCTGTCGAAGCCTTCCTGGAGCGCCGCATCCCCTTCATGGGAATCCCGCGTACAATTGAGAGGGTGCTCGCAGCCACGCCAGAGGAGCATCCGGCCACCATCGCCGAGGTGCTCACAGCGGACCGGGCGGCGCGAGAGGCGGCGCGTTTGCTACTGGGTTAATCGAGTGCAAACAAACAGGTTTTCGGCTCAGGTTTATCTGAGTGCGCAATTGAATTTGTGTCTGAGCATAGCTTCAGTTGTGTCGCGAATGTCAAAATAATGAACGCGGGCTTTTGCCCCTGAGGTTAGTTTTTTCAGAGCGCTGTATCAAGGAAATAACCAAAAACTTATGCATGAATTTCTAATTTCTGTCGTCGCCTTTATCGTCCTTCTCGGCATCATGGTCGTGGTCCACGAGTTCGGCCACTTCGCCGTGGCCAAGCTCTGCAAGGTGCGCGTCGAGGCATTCTCCGTTGGCTTTGGGCCGCGCCTCTTTGGTGTCAAGTACGGAGATACCGACTATAAAGTCTGCGCCCTGCCTCTCGGCGGCTACGTCAAAATGTCTGGCGAAGAATTCAGTGAACTGAGCGACGCGGCCACCGGCACTGCCACTATTGCGCCTCCGACCGACCCCGGTGCGCTTAACAACCATCCCCGCTGGCAGCGCATGCTGATTGGCGTTGCTGGCCCTGTGGCTAACTTCATTCTCGCCTTTGTGCTGATGCTCTTCTACTTCGGCTGGATCAACGAAGTTCCTGCGGTTGAAGTTAAGACCACGACCATCGAGTGGGTGATTCCCGGCTCGGCGGCAGCCCAGGCAGGACTTCAGCCGGGGGACATCATCCGCCACTTTGCCGATGCTGACAATCCCGACTGGGACAAGGTGGTGGCGCAGTTTGCCCTGAATCCTCACCAAACAGTCCCCGTGATGGTAGAGCGAGCTGGCACGAAGCTTCAGCTTTTCTTGCGTTTGCCGGATGATCTGCAGGGTGAAGATCTGGCGGGAATGTTGCCGCAGTTTTATTCAACCCCCATTGCCGTACAAGAAGTCATGCCGGGAAATCCAGCGGACAAGGCCGGCCTCCATGCGGGCGACGCGATCCTCTCTGTCGATGGACATCCCTTTCACTCGGTCTATTCGCTGCTGCCCTATATGCAGGTCGGGCAGGGTAAGCCGCTTTCGCTGGTTGTCTTGCGCAACGGAGTTCAGTTGCCGATGGTGGCTTATCCGGCCAAGCTTGATTCTGGTTGGAAGCTGGGCTTCATCGTGCCGGCGCCTTCCGTTCACAACAATCCGCTCCCGTTCAAAACGGCGCTGAACAAGTCCTCTGCTTTTTGCAAAGACAACTCGACGCTGCTGTTGCAGGTGTTGCAGCGCATTGCTACCCGCAGGGTATCTGCCAGGAATACATTATCCGGCCCAGTGGGCATTGCACGGGTCGCTGGTGATGCGGCCGAGAGCAAAGGATGGGGCTTCAAGTTTAATTTGGCCGCGCAGATCAGCATCAGCCTGGGCATCATCAACTTGCTGCCTTTCCCGATTCTCGACGGGGGCATGATTCTGTTCCTGCTGATTGAAGGCACCATTCGCCGCGACATTAATATCAACGTGAAGGAACGTATCTATCAGGGGGCGTTTGTTCTTCTGGTGGCGCTTTTTGCCTTTCTCATCATCAACGATGTGAGTCGGCTTCCGTTTTTCGCACATTTTAAGTTGTGAGATCGTTAAAAGCGGGGTGACCCAGATCTCGACTTTGAGATCTGGGAACGCCATCCAAGTCCCGTTTGCCAGAAGCGGACAAAACCCGAAGAAAGCCGGAAGAATGTGGAAAACACCGCGTTCCACGTGGAAATCCGGGCATAAATTTAACCCGCGGAGAACGTTGAATGCCTGTCACCACCGAAGTCCGTGTTCGCTACGCCGAAACCGACCAAATGGGTGTCGTCTACTACGCCAACTACCTGGTCTGGTTTGAGATAGGCCGCGTCGAAGTGCTGCGTACGCTGGGATTCTCTTATAGACAGCTAGAACAAGAGCACGGCTGCATTCTGCCGGTCATTGAGGCGACCTGCCGCTATCGCGCCTCCGCCCGCTACGACGACCAGATCATTATCGAATCCCGTCCCGCACTTCTACGCGGATCCATCATCAAGTTCGCCTACCGTATTCTCCGCAAGGCTTCCGATTCTCAAGATGGCTCCGAACCGACGCTGCTGGCCGAAGGCGAAACCGTGCACGTGGTTTGCGACCGCGAGATGAAAAAGAAGCATCTGCCGATGCACTATGCCGCTGCTCTCAAGGCGATGATGGTGGAAGCGTAAGTCCGTACCGTCGCAAATTCGGAAACTCGCCATGGTCCAGATGATCTCTAGTAGAAGTTGAAGCCAGCCGATTACAATCGCAAGCGAAAGGGGCTGCCTAAGATTGGCAGCAGCGAGTCTTCGCGCAGTTCTGCTTCATGTGAAGACAGATCGCAAGGATAGACGCATGAATCGGAAAGAGTTTGTGAAGAGTTGCACGGTGGCGCTTTGCACAACGGGGTTGTGCTGTATTGGTAGTGGCTCAAAGGCAGAAGCCACCGAACAACCTGCCGAAGCCTGTAATCCAAACCAATTGAAAGATGCCAAAGGCAAGATGGATGCGGGTCAGTTCCGTTTTGCGAAATTGGTCGAAGAGATCGACAAAACGCTCGACGAACAGGCCCGCAAGCGCCTGTTTAACGGCCTCGGTCGCCAGTGTGCTGCGACATTTCGCCCCACATTGATTGACCAATATAAAGGCGATCTACCGGGATTCCTGAAAAAGGGTCTTAGCCTTTGGATGGCAGAGGCAACTTATAACGAGGCTGCGGGCACAATACGAATTATCGACAAGTCGCCGACCTGCACTTGTCCGTTGGTGAAAGAAGGAGCAACACCGCCGAGTTTCTGCGACTGCACGCTAGGCTGGCAAGAGGAAGCCTACTCCACGATTCTGGGTCGGCCCGTTCATGCCGAGCTAGAGGAGTCGATTTTGCGCGGCGGTAAACGGTGCATCTTCCTGATCAAAGCGGTCTAATCGATGTGGCGGGAGGAGATTACTTCTCCCGCGCTACAACAAAATCCGGCACCCAGAGCAGCGCCCGTTTGTATTCGGACTCTGCGATAGAGGCCAGCGCCTTGCGGCTCTGCTCGGCATAGCGGTCGGCAACGCTCATCGCGTACTCAATGGAGCCGTTGCGCACCAGAATCTGCTGAATCCGCTCGCGGCTCACGTTCTCAAAGCTGCGGTCGTCCAGTACGCGCTGAATGGCTTTGCGGTCTTGCGCAGTTCCGTGGTCGATGGAGTGGATTACCGCCAGCGTCGCCTTGCCTTCGCGCAGATCGCTGGCTACGGGCTTGCCCAAAACCTCTTCGGTTGCGGTCAGGTCCAGCACGTCATCGACAATTTGGAAGGCCAGTCCCACCGTCCGGCCATATTCGGCCAGGCTCGCCTCTACGGCCTCGTCCGCTTGGGCCAACACAGCGCCCAGGCTCATCGAAACCGAAAACAGGCAGGCGGTTTTGCGATAGATCAAGTCGTAGTACTCGGCCTCGCTGACGGTGCGGCCCAGCTTTTGAATCTGCAACAACTCGCCTTCGACCATGAGCTGCGTCAGGCCAATCAGCTGGTCCAGCACGCGCAGGTTCCGCTCTTTGAGAGCCACGTTGAAAGCCTGCATATAGAGCCAATCGCCGGCCAGCACGGATTTTTCGTTGCCCCAGGTGGTGTTGGCCGAGGGACGGCCCCGGCGCGTGTCTGCGCCGTCGATAATGTCATCGTGAACCAGCGTTGCGGAGTGGACCATCTCCACCACCGCGCCCAGCCGAATGGCACCGGAGCCTGAGTAGCCCAGCGAATGGGCCGACAATAAAAGTAAGGTAGGCCGGATACGCTTGCCGCCGCCGCCTCGCAGATACTCGGCAATCTCTGTGATGGTGCTGACGCTGGAAGCGGCATCGCGGCCCAGCTCCTGCTCAATCGCAACGAGATCGTCTCGCAGCAGATTGAAAACCTCTTTTGCCGTCCCTATCGCCAGTATGCTCAAAGCTCTCCGGTTCTCGTGCTTTATCCTACATTGCTATTGCAGTTTAGTGCTTGTTGAGCCTTAACCCCACCGCAGGTGGTCAATTCGTGCGGTAGTTGGTGAACTGCAACTCCACGCCCAACTCCTTGCCGCGCAGCAATGCGATAATCCCTTGCAGCTCGTCGCGGTCTTTGCTGGAGATTCTGACAGTATCGCCCTGGATGCTGGCTTGCGCCTTCTTCTTCGAGTCCTTGACAAGGCGCACAATCTCCTTGGCTTTCTCAATGGGAATGCCCTGCTGCAAGGTGATTTTCTGGCGCACGCTTTTGCCCAGCGCCGGCTCCAGCTTGCCATAGGTCAGATTCTTCAGCGAGACGCCGCGCTTGACCATCTTCTGGCCAAGAATCTCCTTGACCGCCTCCAGATGGTACTCGCCGTCAGAGGCAAGCTGAATTTCTTTGTCGCCCTCAACCAGGGAAATCTCGGAGTGGGAGTCCTTCAGATCAAAGCGCTGGCGAATCTCTTTGAGCGCCTGATCGATGGCGTTGCGAACTTCCTGAATCTCCACTTTGCTGACAATGTCGAATGAATTTTCCTGAGCCATGCTTTTCTTCCCTCAAACTGCGGCAAAGGCTGGGTGCCCCACCCTCGCCGCGCTTTTGTATTTGCGGCTAGGGTGGGATGCTAGACAGTCCAACCAGCCAAATACCCGCGAAGCCTGCTATCAGTTTCCCACGTCAAGCCGGAGGTTAAACAGTCGAAAGAAGTTTTTCGTGGTTGCGGAAGCGATTTCTTGCGCGTCCTTGCCAAGAACCTCAGCCAAAACCAGAGCCGTCTGCGCAACCCAGGCAGGCTCATTCCGCTTGCCGCGATCGGGGATAGGAGCCAGCCAGGGCGCGTCGGTTTCCACTAACAACCCATCCAGCGGCAGCCGCGCTGCGACATCGCGTAAGGGTTGAGCCTTCGGATAGGTCAGGTTCCCGGCAAACGAAACCAGAAAGCCCAGGTCGAGCGACCGTGCAGCCTGCTCGTAGCTGCCGCCGAAGCAGTGCATCACGCCGCCCAGACAGGTGGGCCGCCAGTGCGCCTCCAAAATCTCCAGCAGATCATCCCATGCGTCGGTCTGACCATCCTTCGGCCTGCAATGAATCAGAATCGGCCGCTTCCGCCGGGAGGCCACTTCCAGTTGGCGAATCAGCCCCGCGCGCTGCACCGCATGATCCGCGCCCTCGTGGTAGTAGTCCAGCCCAATTTCTCCGCAGGCAATTACTTCCGGCTGCCCCAGCAGGTTGTTGAGCTTAGCCAGAACGCCATCGTCAATCTCTGTTGCATTGTGCGGGTAGACGCCCGCGCTGGCGTATAGCTGCGGAATCCCGGCCTGTCCATTGAACTCACGGCAGACCGCCAACGCCCCGTCCATCCCCGCCGCCTGTTCGCCAATGCCGATGGCCAGCACTGTACCCACCCCCGCGTCATACGCGCGCCGCAGCATCGCTTCGCGGTCGTCGGCGTAGCGTTCGCTGTCCAGGTGCGCGTGGGAATCAATCAGCAATGAGTACCTCGGAAGACATGAAAAGTTAATTCGGCGCAATCGTCGGAGATGTGACCACGCACAACCCGAGGTGCTTTTTGAAGTGGTCAAAGTCGCTGTCGCGGTGGAGCAGCTCATAGCCTTCTTCGATGCAGAAGGTGGCGACAAACGTGTCAATTGTATTGCGGATCGTGACGCCAATCTCACGCAGTTTTCGGTAATTCCGGGCTGAGGCGATGGCCAGCGCGGCGCTGCCGGTTTCAAAAAGAACGAACTGGCTGAGCGCTTCGACGGTGTCAGTGAACTGCTTGTCGCTGCGGATGCCTTGTAACACTTCACTCAGAATCAGGCTGGTAATTCCGATCGGCTCAAAGCCAATATGCAGGTTCAGCCAATCGGTTTGCTCGTTTCGCCTGTCGGCCAAAAAATCGATGAGTACTGAAGAGTCAACGATGACCATGGTTTAACGCACTTCCGCGGGAAAGGCTGGCCGCTCCGAGGCTGGAAGATGCGCGTTTTCTGGACCTGCATCCTGTTCTGACCTGTTCCGTTTTTCCAGAATCTCCTCGTCGGAGGCGAACCAGTCGTCATCATGGCCGCGCCAGACGACTTTGCCGCGCAACGTACGAATACCCTCTTGCGCCTTGAGCCGGACAGCCAGATGCAAACTGGCTTCGACCGCCGCGCGCTTGGTTGTGGCTCCGGTTGCCTTCATCGCCTGCTTCATCAACTTGTCGTCGATCTCAATATTGGTCCGCATAGCCGCGCCTCACAATGTGTAAGAATAGCACGATTTATGTGTATAGGGCAATCGTGATTAGCCCGGACCTCTTTGACGGGACGACGCGCCGAAGGCGTTTGCCCACTGTAGGTGGTTACTTCAGCCGCGCGCCTAGCGGAACTTCTTCCAGGAATCCGGCCAACACCGGCGCGCCATCGGACGGCAGCGAAGCTGCCAGCAGCATCCCGTTTGACTCCAGTCCCCGCATCTTGCGCGGAGCCAGATTGGCTACGATGATGATCTTCCGGCCCACCAGCTTTTCCGGCTCGTAATACTGCGCGATGCCCGCCAGAATCTGCCGTTTTTCGTAGCCCAGATCGACCTCCAGACGCAGCAACTTGTCGGCCTTGGGAATGCGCTCGGCCACCAGAATCTGTGCCACGCGCAGCTCGACCTTCATCACGTCGTCGATGGAGATGTGCTCCTGCACCTGCGGCGGGGCTGACTCCGCTGGCGCGGCTATTGGCGCTTTCACAGACAGTGCCACTGTTTCGTAGGCCAGGGCTTCACCGGCATCATCACCGACGGAATCAACCGGGACATCTTCTAAGGATTTTTGCTTTACAGATTCTTCGCTCACTTTTTCTCCCTTTTTCGCCTTGCCTAGTACTGAAACTGCAGCAGATGCTTGAGCGGGAGCCGAAGGCTCCGTTTTAGCCCCACCGCAGGTGGCTTCCATCTGCTGCATCCGTTCCACAGCATCTTTTTCAGCACGGGGGAAGAGCGGTGCGGGCTCGCCTAGCTTTGTCCCGGCCCGTAATCCGCCCCACGAGATTTCCGTTAAAAATGTATTGCGCGCGGCCATCGAAATATCTCCTTGGCCGAGTTGCAGCCACACCTTTGCCGCCGCATCCGGCAGAATCGGATAGACCAGCGCGGTGATGATGCGAATCGCTTCGGCAGCCGTCGCCAGCACTCGGACTTGCAGCGCAACATGCTCGGCTTCACTGCGGTCGGCAGGTTTCTTCCATGGCGCATTGGCGGTCAGGTAGCCGTCTGTTTCTGCGACCAAGCTCCACAAAGATTTCAGAGCTTCGGAGAAGTTCATATCATCAAACGCCGGTCCGAACGCCGCGATGGCGCGCTCCGCGTTTTCGCGCAAGGCCAGTTCCGCAGCCGTGGGGACGCCAGCTTCCGGCACAACTCCGCCGAAGTACTTGTGCACCATATTCACCACGCGGCTCACCAGGTTGCCGTAGCCATTGGCCAAGTCGCTGTTATAGCGTTGCACCAACGCCTCAAAGCTGAATGTCCCGTCCTGCCCAAAGGGAATCTCGCGCAGCAGATAGTAGCGCAGCGCGTCCGCGCCCAGAACCTCCTGAACGGTTTCGGCGCGCACAATATTGCCGCGCGACTTTGACATTTTTCCCTGGTCGAAGATGAGCCAGCCGTTGGCGCGAATGGAACGCGGCAGCTCAATTCCCGCAGCCATCAAAAACGCCGGCCAATAAACGCAGTGGAAGCGGCTGATCTCCTTGCCGATCAGATGCAAATCTGCCGGCCAAAATTTCTCGAATCGCACCTTGTCTTCCGGCGCATCCGACCCGTAACCGAGCGCAGTGATGTAGTTGGCCAGCGCGTCAAGCCACACATAAATGACGTGCTTTTCGTCGCCGGGAACGGGAATGCCCCAGGAAAAACTCGTACGGCTCACTGACAGATCTTTCAGCCCGCCTCGCACAAAAGACATCACTTCGCGCCGAGTCGACTCCGGACCCATGAACCCCGGATTCGTCTCGTAAAACTCCAGCAGCTTGCGCTCAAAGGCCGAGAGTTTAAAGAAATAATTCTCTTCGCTCACTGTCTCGGTCACGCGCCCGCAGTCTGGGCAAACCGTTCCTGGAGGTCCATCAACATAAGCTTCATCGCTCACGCAATATTGGCCGGTGTAGGAGCCTTTGTAGATGAAGCCCCGGTCGCGCAGTGTTGCGAACAGTTTCTGCACTCCGCGTTTGTGCCGATCCGATGTCGTGCGGATGAAGTCGTCGTAGCTCAGGCCAAGCCTGTCCCACAGGCCGCGAAATTCGGCGGAGACGCTCGTGGCAAACTCCAGCGGCGTCTCTCCGGTCACAGCGGCCGAGCGCTCAATCTTTTGCCCATGCTCGTCTGTGCCGGTAAGGAACCATGTCTCGACCCCCAGCGCTCGCTTACGTAGCGCAATGGCATCGCAGACAATTGTCGAGTAGGCGTGACCCAGGTGCGGCCGCGCATTCACGTAATAGATAGGCGTGGTCAGGTAAAAACGGGATGAACTGGATGCAGGATTTGTCATAGGTAGGCGTTGCTTTCGCACTTTCACGTTTGAACAGCGGGCTGCAAGTTGCGCGTCCTCTCCATTTTACGGCATTTGCATTCGTGCCCATTCAGGCGATTCAGCTTCGTGCTCCATCCATTTGCCCTTTTTTCTGACGAATGGGTGGGAAAGCGCGAAGCCCAACCGACTTCGCTCATCCACCGCAAAACCTCTCGTAGCCTCAAAGCTGTTAAGATTATCCTTGAAAATCAAGGATTTCTGAGGCAAACCAACGTGTATCTGGAAATGCAAAAACGGCTCTCCGAGCATCTTCGCGCGCTCCTTAAAGCAAAATATGATCTTGAACTTGCAAGCATTCCGCTGGAGATTCCGCCGGATCTGAAGTTTGGAGAGCTGGCTACGCCGATTGCCTTCGAACTGGCCCGCAAGCTGCGTAAAGCGCCCAAAGTTATTGCTCAGGAGATCGTAACCGCGCTCACCGGGCTCGAAGGTTTCGCAGGCTTCGAGGTCGCCGGAGCCGGGTACATTAATGCGCGTCTGGATCGCTCGGCGGGTGTGCGCAAAACCGCCGGCATCGAAGCCGGATCGCAGGCTGCATCGGGCATTCATTCGCTTGTGGAGCATACCAGCATCAACCCGAACAAGGCAGCTCACGTAGGCCATCTGCGCAACGCCATTTTGGGCGATACTTTTGTCCGCCTGCTGCGTGCGGCAAGGCAAAAGGTTGATGTATACAACTACGTCGACAATACCGGCGTGCAAGTGGCCGACGTGGTGGTGGGGTTTCTGCACATTGAAGGCCTGTCGCTGGCAGAGATCAGAGAAACGATCGGCTTGTATAAAACTCTGGCGGCTCATGGTGCATCGCGCGAGACGGGAGCGTTCGATTACTACTGTTGGGACCTCTATGCGAAGACCTCGCAGTGGTACGCGAACGGCACTGCCGAAGAGAATGAAGCGCGCAAGAAGCTGCGCTACGCCACGCTGCATGAAATTGAGCAGGGCAACAATGAGACAGCCGAAGTTGCCGAGCTGATTTCGACTGCTGTGCTCAAGCGGCATCTCGAAACAATGCTGCGTCTGGACATTGAATACGATTTTCTGCCCCGCGAAAGCGAGGTTCTGCATTTGAAATTCTGGGAATCCGCCTTTGAACAACTGAAGCAGAAGGGCGTGCTGTACTTCGAGAACGAAGGCAAGAACAAAGGCTGCTGGGTGATGACGCGTCCGGGCGCGGATGTTACTGAAGGCGAGATAAACGAAGACGCCAAAGTGATTGTGCGCTCCAATGGGACAGTAACTTACGTCGGCAAGGATATTGCGTATCATCTGTGGAAGTTCGGCTTGCTGGGCAAGGACTTTGGCTACACACCGTTCTTCACTTATCCGAAGCATGAGTGCTGGATTTCTACGGAAGAGGGAAGTGCGGAGCATCCGCACTTTGGCGGGGCGCAGGCTATTTATAACGTGATCGACGCGCGTCAGAGCGACCCGCAATCCAATGTGATCCAGGCGCTGCGCGGCATGGGTTACACCGATCAGGCCGATCGCTATACGCATTTCAGTTATGAGATGGTCGCGCTTACCCCTCGCTGTGCCGTCGAGCTGGGCTATGACGTCAGCGAAGAAGACCTGAAGCGGCCTTACATTGAAGTCAGCGGCCGCAAAGGATTCGGCGTCAAGGCCGACGACCTGATCGATAAACTGATTGCCGCCACGCGCACGGAGGTTGATGCGCGGGAGACCGGCCACGATGAAGTGGAACGGCAGAAGATCGCCGTGCAAATCGCCATCGGCGCGTTGCGTTACTTCATGCTCAAGTTCACGCGCAACACCGTGATCGCCTTCGACTTCAAAGATGCGTTGAGCTTTGAGGGTGAAACCGGCCCGTACATTCAGTACGCCGTGGTGAGAATAAAAAATATCTTCCGCAAGGCAGGGTTGGAACCGCAAGCGGTGTTAGCGGAGTTGGCGAGTCTAGGTAGCATTGACGCCTATCTCGAAGGCGAGGCCGACGAAGATATTTGGAAGCTATGGCTGCTGGCGGCTCGGCGGACATTGGTTCTGGAGCAGTGCATTGCTACTTCTGAACCGGCAATTCTCGCCAAGCACGCTTTTCAGTTGGCGCAGGAGTTTAATAACTTCTACCACAAGCATCACGTCCTCAACGAAGAAGACCCGGCGCGCAAGACCTTCCTGCTGGCGACGGCTGCCGTCGCTCTGCGCGAATTAGTTCTGGCGCTGAGCTGGCTGGGCATTGAAAGCCCGGAGGCTATGTAGAAGTGTTCGATCACTCCTCTGTATGCGTTACTTTTTGTTGAGTCATCAGGTACGCGAGATCAGATTGGGTTCGCCTTCGAGTGAAATATTTCGTATGCTGTAGGGGATTCCCGCTCGTCGATGGCATTTCCAATGGAGGAGATCGAAATGGCAACTACAGTGAAGAAGCCGAAGGCAACTGCAAAGCCAGTCAAGACCGCCGCGAAAAAAGCGACGGTTACTAAAGCCTCAAAGCCGGCGCCTTCTCGTGAGCAGATCGAGCAGCTTGCCAAGAGTTACTGGGAGGCGCGCGGTTGCCAGGGCGGAAGCCCTGAGGAAGATTGGGCGCGTGCCGAGAAGGAACTGAAATCGGCTGTTAAGTAATCGCTCCCGGAGCTGACCCCGCCGAACCCAGCTTGCATCCGGCGGCCTCCATCATGATGCAGAATGCCTGGGCCTCGGTGGAGGGGCCGGGGCGGTCGAAGTTGGGCGCGCCGCACGCACCCTGCACGTAGCCGTCGGCGTCCATCTTTAAGCGGGCGGCGGCAAGCATTTGATCGGCGCGCAAGTGATAGTCGGCGGGAAGCCAGCCCGCCGCGATTCCTTCATAAACGGCGAATGCGAGCATCTGCGCGAGATTGGTTTCAACGAATGTGGCGGGCTGATCTACTAGATTGTGAAAGAGCCCATCGGGCCGCTGGTGCTGAAGACAACCGTCGATAATTGCACGTGCAAAACCAGCGATTCGTTCGCGATCCTTCCGACGGTCGCTGGGCAGGCTGCGCAGGACACGGGCCAATCCTGCGGCAGCCCAGCCATTGCCTCCGCCCCAGTAGTTGCCGTCCTTGAACTCGCGCTTGCCATCGTCCCAAATGTGGGCGAGGAGTTTCTTTTCCGGGTTCCAGAGCCGTTGCCGGTAGCCTTCGATCTGTGCAAAGGCTTCGTCGTAAAAGCCCATTGCAGCCAGGAAGGGTGGCGCGCAGTTGAATCCGTCTGACCACATCTCCGGCGCGTGAAAGACATGATAGAGAATGCCGTCGGCATTGCGCGGAGCTTTGATGCGAATCCATGCGAGCAGTCCGTCGACAGCTTCCTGAATCTTGGGATCGCCGCTCCACTCGGCTGCTTTTGCGTAGGCCGCGCCGCCCATCGCCGGATCGGTCGGGCTGCCGGAGTTGACCACTCCCAGCCGTCCGTCCGGCGTCCGTTGGATCATGGCCGCTTTGGTCAGCAGGATTACACTCTCCCGGTCACCGGCATCGACCATCGCCTGAGCGAGAATGCCCTGCTCCCAATCGCGGCGCTGGAGGGCC
>CAYPYJ010000040.1:0-35125 GCA_964414945.1 uncultured Occallatibacter sp. | reverse complement strand
GCCGACTGACTCACCGCCCGTCTGGTTTGAAATAGTCGACCGGTTGAGAGCAGCGCTCGTTCCCAAACGAGTATCCAGAGCCAGCAGCTTCTCCACCAGACGGCAGCTGGCCGTGGCCACAAGCCGTAATTCGTTGGCGTAATGATGGAATGCTGGAGTGAGCACCTCCGGCTCCTCTAATAGATCGCAGTAAAGCCCTAGCGCCGTGACCATATTCCGGGCGTCATGCGCCACCTCGGCCAGACTTTCTCCGTCGCTGCGCAGGTTCGCCAGAGTTTCAACCACCGCCTCAACCCGTTTGCGGTCGATACCGGAGCCAATGGTCTGGACTGCGCCTGAAGCAGTCAAGCCCGCCCCTGCAAGTATCGTTTCGGGCAGCCCTGCTGCCAGTCCGCTACCGCTAAATCCTGTTGTTTGTGGTGTCTGCTCCTGCATTACGTGCTTCCTTTCTTAACTCCGATCCCTTGATTCCTATTTTTGGTTCTATGCTTTCCCGCTCTTCCCATTCCAGACTTTTGGCGCGGTTCTGATTCCCTCTATTACACGTAGCGTGCCAAACTAGAACAGCTTCATTAAGTTCCTAATAAGGGAAGGAGTTAGTGTCCATAAACAGGACATCCGTATTCGGCCCCAAATGGCTGTATTTGTCCCAAAATGGAACGATAAGATTGCGCGAAACATATGTAAAGCGTATGAATTCAACGAGTTAAATAGCTATTCCTGTTATGGGTCCAGAGACCCGAGTATTCCCATCCTGGGATTAGTATTTTCTAAGACTTACGGCCCTCCTCGGTTGAGCCCTTTCCCGTACAATCTCTCCATGAATCAGTTCAAGAACGGCACCGCCTCTACCTCCTTTTTTCGGCCCGGCGGCAGAACTCCCCTCGAGCTTCGCCCCCTCTCTCTCACCCCCGGCTTTGTGCAAACCGCCGAAGGTTCGGTGCTGGTGACACTAGGCAATACGCTTGTTCTGACCAACGCAACCATCGAGCAGGGCGTTCCCGGCTGGCTGCGCAACTCGGGCCGCGGCTGGGTTACAGCGGAGTACTCCATGCTCCCCCGCGCCACCCTCACCCGCACCCCGCGAGAAAGCGAAAAAGGCAAAATCGGCGGCCGCACCCATGAAATTCAGCGGCTCATCGGCCGCAGCCTGCGCTCGGTCGTGGACATGAAGCTCCTCGGCGAGCGCACCGTAATTCTGGACTGCGACGTCATTCAGGCCGACGGCGGCACCAGAACAGCGGCCATCACCGGAGCGGCGGTCGCCTTGGCGCTGGCGTTGAAGGCGCTCGTAAGCGCCGGGACGCTGAAGCAATCTCCGCTGAGACAGTTGGTCGCCGCCACTTCGGTCGGCATCGTGGGCGGAGCGAACCTGCTCGACCTTTGCTACGAAGAAGATTCGCAGGCCGATGTGGACATGAATGTGGTCATGACCGAAGACGGCGGGCTCATTGAGACGCAAGCTACGGCGGAGAAGGGTTCATTCTCCCGTGCGCAGTTGAACGAGTTGGTCGACCTGGCTGAGGCGGGGATGAAAGAGATATTCGCCGCGCAGCGTTCAGTCCTGGGGTTGTAGCAGGTAGAGTATTCTCAACTCCAGTGTTAAGAAGAAGTCTGGGTGCCCCGGTCC
Organism: uncultured Occallatibacter sp.; assembly: GCA_964414945.1. Taxonomy (GTDB): domain Bacteria; phylum Acidobacteriota; class Terriglobia; order Terriglobales; family Acidobacteriaceae; genus Telmatobacter. The sequence continues at coordinate 33,495 of CAYPYJ010000040.1, read as the reverse complement.
CGATGAGCTTTTCAAACCAAGATGTGGGTGCCCCCGGTCCCTCGCTTTTGGGGACCGGGGGTGGCACAAAATGCCTTGCGAGCGAATAGCGAGCGATTGGCCCCACCGCAGGTGGCTCGCTTTTGGGGACCGGGGATAACACAAAAGCCCTTGCGAACGAATAGCGAGCAATTGGCCCCACCGCAGGTGGCTGGGTGGGATAACAATGAAATTCGGGTCTAGCCATTCCAGAAAATGTTCTAATCGAGAAGCTCGAGGATGTAACCACCATGATGAAAAAGCATTTTGTCACTTTCTGCTTTCTGCTGCTTTCCGGGCTGGCGCTTCTTCCGGTTATAGCCCAGCAGCCCCGCCATCCATTCAATGATCCAACGCTCGCCATGGAAAAGCGGATCGACAACCTGCTTTCCCTGATGACGGTTGAGGAGAAAATCAGTTGCCTCGGCACCAACACCGGAGTGCCCCGGCTCGGCGTGATGAGCTTTGGCAGTTCAGAGGGCATTCACGGAGTCGTTCAGCGCGAATCCCGGGGTACGCACCTGCCGATAACGACCACACAGTTTCCCCAGCCTCCGGGCATGGGCGAATCGTGGGATTCCGAGTTGGTTCGCCTGGCTGCAAGCGTGGAGGGCTACGAGGCCCGCTTCATCACCCAGACCGCAAAATATGACCGCCAAATCCTGATGCAGTGGGGGCCGCAATCCGACCTGGCGCGTGACCCGCGCTGGGGACGCAGCGAAGAGGTCTACGGCGAAGATCCATTCTTCAATGGCACCATGGCGGTCGCCTTCATCAAAGGCCTGCAAGGCGACGATCCCAAGTATTGGCAGGCGGCCGCTCTGCTCAAGCATTTCCTCGCCAACAGCAATGAGAATCTCCGCGAAAAATCCTCCTCCGATTTCGACCAGCGTCTCTTTTGGGAGTATTATTCTGTTCCATTCCGCATGGGATTCACAGAAGGTGGCGCAACAGCCGTGATGGCCTCGTACAACGCCTGGAACGGCACGCCGATGGCCGTCAATCCCATTCTCAAAAGTATTATTCGCGACAACTGGGGCGTCAATGTAATCTCCAGTGACGGAGGTGCGGTCTCGCTGCTCGTCGATCCGCGTCATAGCTTTCCCAATCAGGAAGCCGCGGTCGTTGCCTGCCTTAAATCCGGCATCAACCAGTTCCTCGACAAGTATCAGGACGAAACCAAAGCCGCGCTGAAAGACGGTTCCATCAACGAGGCGGAAATCGACGCTCTCATCCGGCTCAAGTTTCGGGTCACCGTCCAGCTCGGCTTGCTCGATCCGCCGGAGATGGTCTCCTACTCCAAAATCAAAGACACTCCCGAGCCCTGGAAGACCGAGCGCGTTCAAGCCATCTCGCGGCAAATGGCGCTCGAATCGGTGGTGCTGCTGAAAAACGAAAATGCTCTGCTGCCGCTCGATAAAGCCTCCATCAAATCGATTGCCGTCATTGGCCCCTTGGCCGATTCAGTCCACTGGGATTGGTACGGCGGAACGCCGTCCTATGCCGTAACGCCGCTCCAGGGAATCTCAGCCGAAGCGGGGCCGGGCATCAAAGTCACCTACGCGGCCAGCGAGTTGGGTCAGGCTGCCTTTGATGCGGCAAAAGCCTCTGATGTCGCAGTCGTCGTCGTCGGCAACGACCCCACCTGCGGCCCTGACATGGGTCATGACTGGAAGCCGACCATCGACGGCGGCGGAACGCTGCCTTGCACCGTGCCCAGCGACGGGCGCGAAGGCCGCGACCGCGAAAGCCTCACGCTTGAGCAGGAGCAACTGGTCAAGCAAGTCTATGCCGCCAACCCCAAGACCATTGTCATTCTGATTTCCAGCTTTCCTTACACCATCAACTGGTCGCAAGAACACATTCCCGCCATCCTGCACATGACCCACTCCTCGCAGGATGAGGGTACAGCTCTCGCCAAAGTCCTCTTCGGCGAGTACAACCCCGGCGGGCATCTCGTCGTCACCTGGCCCAAGTCCATCGATCAACTGCCGCCGATGATGGATTACAACATCCGCAACGGCCGCACCTATATGTACTTCAAAGGCGAGCCGCTCTATCCCTTCGGCTACGGGCTCAGCTACACCACCTTCAAGTACACCAACCTGCGCACCAGCTCAACACAAATCGCGAAAGACGGCACCGTCAATGTGAGCGTAGACGTAACCAACACCGGCAGCCGCGCCGGAGACGCCGTAGTGCAGCTCTACGTAAAGCATCTCGGCTCAAAAGTGGAACGTCCCCGCGAAGAGCTGAAAGGCTTCCAGCGCGTAGCCATCAAGCCCGGTGAAACAAAAACCGTGCATATTCCGTTGAAGTCAGCAAGCCTTGCCTGGTGGGACGAAAAGCTGCCCGGATTTTCCGTGGAATCAGAAGACATAAGCCTGATGGTCGGCAACTCATCCACCGACATTCAGCTCACCGCCACGGTGCATGTGCAATAAGTCAGCGTCTCGCCCCGGCCAGATCAGCGAGTTGGTCGATCTGGCCGTAGGGAATTGAAGGATTTTTTACGGCGCAGCGGATTGTGCTGAGGGGTATAGGGACTGCGGCTATGCAGTTGAAAGATTACTTTCGATTTGACGACCTTCCTTCCGATACAAGATAAGTTCCATATTGTGTCATAGTGACCAGCATTGGAATTTCTTAAATGGAATAGTGGCTGAGATGACCGAATAGGTATTGCCCATTGGTGACTGCTCATCCCTGCTACTATTTCTTTGCCCCGCTCGCTGCATTTTATTTGAACCTAACGCATTAAATGTCTCACTTATGCCTTGGGGGAAAACCATGCTTGAATTGCGGACGGATTCCGTTGAAGTAACCCAGTATATTCGATCGATGCGCGGTGGTTCACAATCAATTCTTGTGAAGGCGCGTGATGGGCTGAAATACGTAGCGAAGTTCACCAACAACCTCCAAGGACCAAACCTATCCTTCAATGAGAGTGCTGGGAACGAACTTTATCGGACCTGCGGACTGTCTGTTCCTTCCTGGAAACCGTTGCTTATCACTGACCGCTTCCTTGACCAGAATCCGAATTGTTGGATGCAAACTCCAGAAGGACGCCTCCGTCCAGCTTCGGGTCTGTGCTTCGGTTCGCAATTTTTAGGCTCCGATAGCCTAAGAGTTGTAGATATTCTCCCGGAAATTATGTTCAAACGCATTAAGAACCGACCGAGCTTTTGGGCAGCGTGGATGATCGACATTTGCGCAGAGCACGTGGATGTTAGACAAGCAGTCTTTCAGCAAGACACCAAGGGGTGGTGGAGAGCGTTCTTTATCGATCACGGACACCTTTTTGGCGGCCCCAAGGGGGACGTGCAGTCAAACCCTCAAGAATCTCTCTCCCTTGATCCGCGTATCTATCCAGACATTGCCGGCGAACAAATTCCGGTTGTGCCCCGCTTTGATCGAATCCTAAATGTGGATAGACTTCTGCGCAAAATACAAACCTTGCCGCAAGATTGGAGGACAAAGTCATCACAGGAGAGCTTCGCCCGCTGTCTATGCAGATTGTCAAGTCCGGGTATGCTCCAGGAAATCTTTGATGAGATGGTTGACGGGCTAAAGAAAAGAAGAAGATGCGAACGCAGCTTCGCAAAAAATATTGCAAAGCCCGTGTTGCGGTCTTGTTCTTCCTATGCACAGACAGAGTCCAGGCACCTACGCGCCGTTTAGGAAAATAGCAAAATTGTTGTCCTTTTGAAGATCGATCCATGAATTGCGAAGCTGGTGTGCCCCTTGCCGGTCTACCACAGGTGCTGGCTGGCTCGCAATTGGGCTGGATCCAGATGGGCGGTGATTCCGGAAAAGTGAGTCGAGAAGAGCAGGTTGTCACTCCGATGCGCACTCAGGTTAGGCGCCCGGAAACATATTCGGAGATTTTCAAGAATTCATACAAATGTGAGCAATACAGACCAGAATAGAAACAAGTGCGCGTACACTCTGGGAGAAATGAGGCATCCTCAGTAGTAGCTCCCCATAGTATTCTCAATCCCTCCCACTATCTTCTATATATCCGCGGTTTCCCCCTGCAATGCCTCTAGAGAGGGTTCGCTGGAAGGCGAACCTTCTTTATTGACTCGCGCGCATGCATCAGGAACCAAGGTGCATCCCGCACATTCGCGATGATTCAATAGTGCGCAGAGTGTCATGCGGGTAAGTGTTTGCAGTTGACAAACCTCCGATGACACGTGGATCGCGCCGTGACTGCAGTTGCGAGGGTATTGGAAGATCAGACGGGGTTCCGAAACGAATCACTGGCTACTCGGAATGTATTCACTGAACGCACGCGTAACGAGATCCTTCGTACCACCGCCATTTTCCCTACCGCAGCACCGCCGCCAACGCCAGCGTCGTCCCCAACCCGGCCACAGACAGCACCGTCTCCAGCACCGTCCATGTTGAGAACGTCTCCTTCAAGTCAATCTTAAAGAACGACTGAATCAGCCAGAAGCCGGGATCGTTTACGTGCGAGAGAATCAGCGAGCCTGTGCCCGTAGCCAGCACCAGCAACTCGGGGCGCACGCCAAATTGACTCGCCACGGGAGCAAGAATTCCCGCAGCCACGGCCATCGCCACCGTCGCGGAACCCGTTGCCACGCGGACCACGGCAGCCAGCAGCCATGCCAGCAGCAGCGGCGGAATGTGCGCGCCCAAAGCCAGACCTACCGTGGCCTGTGCCGCGCCGGAGTCGCGCAGAATGCCGCTCAAGCCGCCAGCCGCAGCCAGAATCACCAGCACCCCGGCGATAGGTTCGAATGCTTCGCCGGTCAATTTGCGCAAACCCTCCGGGCTCTTGATCGCTCCGGTCTGCGTGTGGCCTCCCAACGTCACTAGCGCCACGAGAACGGCAATCAGCAGAGCCACGTCTGCGCTGCCGATAAAGTGAAGAACCTGGTTAAAAATGCCGCCCGGTGCAGCCAGCAAGTCCGCCCAACTGCCCAGAAAAATCAACGCCACCGGCAGCAAAATCGCCAATGCCGCGCGGATCGGACCAGCGGGGGCGGGAATGGAGTTCGTTGCTATCCCAGGTCCCAAAAGCGGGACCTGGGGCACCCTGTCTCTGTACTGGGGCACTTGGTCTTCGTGCGTCGGCGCAAAAAGCGGCTGCTCTTCTTCGGTTTGCACACCGGCAGCCTTCCGCCTCTCCCACCGCCGCATCAGCAGCCAGCCCAGCCCCGGCCCGGCCAGCGCGGCGGCAGGCACTCCCACAATCAGTCCCCAGAGAATAGTCCGCCCCATGTCGGCGTGAAATTGCGTAACCGCCAGCATCGCCGCCGGGTGCGGAGGCAGCACGCCATGCACGATGGAGAGGCCAGCCAGCAGCGGAATTCCCACCAGAATCGGCGGGCGGTTGGCGCGCTCGGCGGCGGCGGCCACAATAGGCAGCATCAGCACCAGGCCCACCTCGAAAAAAACCGGCAGCCCCACCACAATACCCACCGCCATCAGTGCCCAGGGCAGGCCTCGCGGACCGCAGCCTTCCACCAAAGCTCCGCCTAGCGCAGTTGCGCCACCCGAGGTGGCCAGCAGCCGACCAAGCACCGCGCCCAGGCCCAGAACAATGGCGATGTGCCCCATCAAATTACCAACGCCCGCCGTAAATGACAGTGGAACCTGCACGAGCGGCATTCCCGAAGCCACGCCCAGCCCGAGCGCACCCACCGTCAAAGCCAGTGCCGGATGCAGCCGCACCCGCGCGATCAGCAGCAGTAGCAGTAGAACCGTTGCGGCGGCGCAGCCCACAAGGAAGAGATCGTGATTGGAACCAGCGTGAAAGCTCACCGGCAGATTATTCCACATTCAGCAATGCTCTAGGTCTCTGATCACTAGAATTTGCATCAACTCTGGGTGCCCCAGGTCTCGATTTTGAGACCTGGGATAGCACGTAAACCCGATTGCCCCACAACGGAACTCCCCAATCCTGATTCGGGCTGCCCATCGCCTCTTGCGGCCATGTATCCCCTCGCACATTTTTCTCTTGCGCGTCTCTGCTACCATAAAGGCGATTGCAGTTCTTGCCGTCCGACAGGCTGTTTGCTTGTTTTCAAGTGCCCGAGCACAGTGGCGGCTGAACCCCAACACAACTTCGCCGGAATCTCCGGCACAGGAGAAACTTCAATGCCTCTAGTCTCCACGCGGCAACTCCTCGACGAGGCCGCCAAAGGCGGTTACGGCGTCGGTGCATTCAACGTCAACGATATGGAACAGATTCAGGCCATCATGGAGGCCGCGAAGGAAACAAATTCGCCGGTCATCATCCAGGCCAGCCGTGGCGCGCGCCAGTTCGCGCAAGATAATTACCTCTATCACCTGATGCTGGCCGCCGCCGAGCTTTATCCGCAGATTCCGCTGGCCATGCACCTCGATCACGGCAACAGCTTTGAGACTTGCCAAAGCGCCATTGCCCTGGGCTTTACCAGCGTCATGATGGATGGCTCGCTCAAGGATGACGGCAAGACCCCGGCCACCTTTGAAGAGAATGTTGCTGTCACCAAGAAGGTCGTTGATTACGCGCACGAGCGCGGCATCAGCGTCGAAGGCGAAATCGGCGTCCTCGGCGGCATTGAAGACGGTCACGGAGCAGGCGGCAGCGGCCTCGATCACGTCACCGATCCCGATCAGGCAGTCGAGTTTGCCGAGCTCACCGGCGTCGATTCCCTCGCCATCGCCATCGGCACCAGCCACGGCGCATACAAGTTCACCAAAAAGCCCGATGGCTCGGTCCTCAAAATGGATCTGCTCATCAAGATTCACCAACGCCTGCCCAACACCCATCTGGTCATGCACGGCTCTTCGTCCGTGCCCAAGGATTTGCAAGACATCATCAATCAGTTCGGCGGCAAGCTCAAGGAAACTTGGGGCGTGCCGGTCGAAGAAATTCAGCTCGGCGTCAAGAACGGCGTCCGCAAAATCAACGTGGATACCGACAACCGCCTCGCCATCACTGGCGCCATCCGCAAGGTTCTCTGGGAAACTCCAGAGAAGTTCGATCCCCGCGACTACATGAAGCCCGCCCGCGCGGCCATGCAGAAGGTTGTGGCACAGCGCATGACTCAGTTCGGCCAGGCGGGTCACGTCGGCGACTACAAAGCCATCTCGATTGCCGACATGGCCAAGGGCTACAAAAACGGCACCCTCAGCACCAAGCCGCTGGTCGCCGCCAAGTAACTCCGGTTAACTCAATCGCATCACCCAAGGGCCACTTCGCACCAGCGGAGTGGCCTTTTGTCAGTGATTGAAGGCGAGAGCTTCAGTTGAAGGGTGCGGACTTTGCTGATCTTTGCATAAGGAACGTTTGCCAAGACGCGCCGGAGGCGCAATGTTAGTTAGCCCCGCGCTTCAGCGTGGGGAAAAAGGAATCAACAAACTCGTTCCAGAGTCCCGTAGGGACTTATGCTCAACCCCGCAAAGTCAGAGAAGCGCTTCCTGCTGCTGAACTTTGCGCGAATACATCTGCTCTCGGTGAACGCATTGGAATTTGGCATTCCAAACAGTGTTATACTTGCGCCAAATGTCAGAACGAGCCGAAATTCTTTTTAAGAAGTTGCAAAGCAGGAAGGCAATCAAATCTCTTATTGGGCAGGCTGAAGATGGAGATTTTGATTGCAAGGAATGGCATGGACCCGATGCGATGAAGACGAGTATCGCAAAGGCCGCATGTGGTTTCGCCAATGCTACAGGAGGAGTTATCGTTATTGGGATGAGCACGCGCCGATCAGGGCAGGACAAGCCTGACGTTATCACTTGTGAGAAACCCGTAGACGATGTTGGCGCTGTCGCATCATCTACGCTAGACATTATTCTCAAGCACGTTGCACCCGGAATCACCGGGGTCCGCGTCCACCCTGTCCACAAGCCACCAAGGCAGAAATCCGGTTTCGTTTTGGTTTATATCCCTGAGCATGACAGCTCTCCACAACGATCAAACCTGACAAAAGAGTTTTATGTGCGTGTGGCCTCCGGCACTATTCCGATGGAGTATTTCCAAATTGAGGATCGGTTCGGAAGGCGTCCTCATGCGCGGTTGATTGTCGATGTCAAGCAACACTCTATCAATCACCCGCCAATGGCGTACGGCATATTGCAGCGCAGAATCGTCGTAACGGTCAGCAACCAAGGCAGAGGGTTGGCACTATTCCCGGCTGTTCGCTATCAACGCATGAGTGAACTAAGCTTGCCGGAATTCATGGATAGCTCACCTCCAATATGGGTAGTTTCACAAGCTGATGCTGAGTGGGTTTCGCTAAGAGGGGGAGCTAATGATGTGATATATCCAAATGAGGTTTTACAGATTGCTACACTTATCCAGTCTGGGGCTTGTGAGAAAAACTCTAACATTTGGAAATTCCCTGCAATCACCATCACGACTGAGGCCGTCTGTGATGGGATGGCATCACATAGACAATCATTCACACTTGGTGCAGCCGAGCAACAAAAGATGATGATCTAGGACGCTCTGTAACTTCGCCTATTGATCCGGGGAATAGTGGCAAGTTGATTCTGGAGATAGGGATCACTAATTTCTTATAATTCCCACAAAAAAATGAGCTTTCCCAGGCCTCGATTTTGAGACCTGGGAAGCTCCTCAAAACGTTCAAACGCGTGTCAAATAACGCGCAAAAACCGCCAATTATGCGCCGTTTTCCGCACCTCGACTCAGCCTTGATTCGGACTTTCCGCACTTTTTCATCCGTCTGCAATCGGACATTCTTGCAACAAATAACTCGCCACCCCAATTTGCAGGTATACAGGGCAATATTTTCCTTCTATTTGTAGGCATATAGAACTACACGAATTCACGTTGCGCACCGGACCGGCTGATCCCTGATCCCTGGTCTTCCTGCTCCTTGTATTGCAGTTGATAGAGTTTGTAGTAGAGGCCGTGCAAGGCGAGCAACTCCTGGTGGCTGCCCTTCTCGCGCAACTGGGCCTTGTGCATCACTAAAATGGTTTCGGCCCGTTGCACTGTGCTGAGTCGGTGGGCGATCAGCACGCTGGTCCGGCCCGCGACCATGCGCTCCAGCGCGCCGCGGATGCGCAACTCGGTATCGGTGTCCACGCTCGATGTGGCTTCGTCCAGAATGAGAATGCGCGGGTTGTAGGCCAATGCGCGGGCAAAGTTGATGAGTTGCTTCTGGCCAGTGGAGAGCGAGTTACCGCGTTCGCGCACCGGCTCGTTAAATTGGTGCGGCAGGCTCTCGATGAAGTCCAGCACGTTGACGTCGCGTGCCGCCTGACGCAGGTCGTCGTCGGTGATGGCGTCATTGCCGAAGCGTATGTTATCGGCCAGCGTGCCGGTGAATAGAAACGGGTCTTGCAGCACGACGGCGAAGTGCTGTCGCAGCGCGGTCAAATCGTGTTGGCGCAGGTCGATGCCGTCAAGCAGAATCTGTCCGGCGGTCACATCGTAGAAGCGCATCATCAGGCTGGTGAGCGTGGTCTTTCCTGCGCCTGTGTGACCGACGATAGCCACCGTCTGACCCGGCTCAACGGTGAAAGAAACATCCTTCAAAATCCATTCAATGCCTTCAATGGCGCCTAAATCCTTTGCGCCGACAACCGCCGCTTGCTGCTCATCACTGAGCTTCTGATACGTGAACCAGACATGCCGAAATTCGATCCTGTTGCTTCCGTCTCCCGTCAACGGATGGGCAGGGCTGACGATCTCCGGTTCGGTGTCCAGGAGTTTAAAAATGCGCTCGCTGGCGGCCATCGCCGATTGCAGGATATTGTACTTGTCGCTCATGTCCTGGATGGGCCGCCAAAAGCGTAGTGAATACTGGATAAACATATTCAGCACGCCGATCAGAACCGCGCCGGAAAGGACGCCAAAGCCGCCACGCCACACAATCAGTGCAATGGCTACTGCGCTGAGAATGTCCACGGCGGGATAAAACAGTGCATAAGCGAAAATCGTGTCTTTGAAGGCGACCATATGCTGCCGGTTCACCACTTCAAAATCGTCGAAGGCGCGCTGTTCGCGATTGAACAGTTGCACCACCATCATCCCCGAAATATGCTCCTGCGTGAAGCTGTTGATACGTCCGATGGCGGTGCGAACGCGGCGGAAACTGGCGCGGACGTGATCGCGGAAAAGGCGCGTGACCACCAGAATCAGCGGTAGCACGCTGAAGGCCAGCAGAGCCAAACGCCAGTTGACGGTGAGCATCAGCGCGGCCATGACGACCAGGTTGAAGAAGTCGTCCACGATGGCCAGAATCCCGGCGGTGAACATTTCGTTGATGGCGTCCACGTCGGAGGTGATGCGTGTGACCATGCGCCCCACCGAGTGGGTATCGAAGAATCCGATGTGCATACGCTGCATGTGGCGGAATATTTCCCGCCGCAGGTCAAACATCAGCTTCTGACCGGTCCATTGCATCAAATAAATCTGGATAAACTCGAACAAATACGCCGCCAGAAGCGCCACCAGATATATTTCAGTCAGCCGAGTAATCCCCTGATAGGGATCGTTGGGAAGCATGCGGCCAAGCCAGTTGGTTTTGCTCAACCAGTGGGCGAGCAGACTTACCGGTTGGCCGGTGGCTGCGCCTGGAGCGAGATAGCGGTCAATTCCTACCATTACCAGGTAGGGGCCAGCCACGTCGCTCATGGATTTGATCGAAACGGCCAGCGTGGAGATGGTGGCTTGAATCCAGTAAGGGCGCAGGTAATGGCCTAGACGCCGCATGAGCCGCGAGTCATAGACTTTGCCGACTACGTCATCATCGGGCTTTTGGGGCGTCTTCTGTTCGTTGTCGGCCATCGGCTCGATGTGGGCTCCCACCTTTATTGTAAGGGGCGCTGGAAAGCCTCCGCAGAGGCTCTCGTTAATTTATCGGTTGCTTGGCCCCTTGCAGCCGGATTGACACATGCACCAGCCCCAGCGCCGCCGGAGTAACGCCGGGAATGCGGCTGGCTTGGCCGATGGTTGCTGGTCGCACACGCTCCAGCGTTTCGCGCATCTCGCGAGAAAGCCCGCTGATGGTGCTGTAATCCAACCACTCGGGAATGGCCACAGCTTCAGCGGCCTTCAACTTGGCAATGGATTTCGTCTGCTGATCAAGGTAGCCGGCAAATTTGATTTCCGTTTCGACGGCGCGTGCCGCACTCCGCATTTCCGCATTTCGATTCGGCGCAGCGGCCCACTCCGCCAGCAAAGGCTCCCGCGTCAGCGATTCGCCGAGCGCGTTCAGCACTGCTTCCATACCCACCTCAGGCCGCTTGAGCAGTTGCGCCCAGGTGAGGCCCGCGGTCGCCGTGAGCTCGCTGAATCCCGCCGCTCGCAGCCCTTCAGGCGTAACCTTGCCGGTTGTAAGCAGAGCTTCCAGCGCGAGCATTTTTGCTTGCTTGTGCTCATACTCCGCCCAGGCCTCATCATTGATCAGACCCAGCCGTCGCCCATGCGGAGTCAGCCGCCGGTCGGCGTTATCGATCCTGAGATGAAGCCTGAACTCGGCGCGCGAGGTGAACATTCGATAGGGCTCATTCGTCCCCTTCGAGATCAGATCGTCAATCAGAACGCCGGTGTAGCCCTCGGTCCGGTCCATCGTAAACGGCGGCTCATCTTTCAGCCACAGCGCAGCGTTGATGCCAGCCATGATGCCTTGGCAGGCAGCCTCTTCGTAGCCGCTTGTTCCATTGATCTGCCCGGCAAGGTAAAGGCCTGTGAAGGACTTCACGCGCAGTGTGCGGTCGAGTTCGGTGGCGTCGATGCTGTCGTACTCAATCGCGTAGCCTGGGCGCAGCATCTCCGCCTGGTCAAGGCCGGGGATCGAATGCACAATCTGCCACTGTACCTCCATCGGCAGTGAGGTGGACATTCCATTGATGTAGACCTCGTGTGTATGCAGCCCCTCCGGTTCCAGAAAAAACTGATGCTGCGTTTTGTCTGGAAATTTTACAATCTTGTCTTCAATCGAAGGACAATAGCGCGGTCCAATCCCCTCGATTCTCCCCGAGTACATCGCCGAGCGATGGACATTCTCGCGGATAATGCGGAGCGTCTCCGGTGTGGTGAATGCGATGTGGCAACTGATCTGCGGCTGGACTATTTTTTTAGTCCGGAAGCTGAAGGGCGTCGGTTCCGCGTCGCCTGCCTGTTCTTCAAAAGCCTCCCAGCGAATGGTCCGGCCGTCGAGCCGAGGCGGTGTGCCCGTCTTCAGCCGGCACGTCCTGAGGCCCAACGCTCGCAACGACTCACCTAAAAGGACAGAGGCCGCCTCACCGCTGCGGCCCGCCGGATACTGCTCCTCGCCGCAGTGAATCAGGCCGTTGAGAAATGTTCCGGTGGTAATGATCGTAGCCCCAGCCAGCAGCGTGCGTCCGTCGCGCAGCCTGAGGCCGAGAACGCGGCGCCGAGTCTGTCCCCTAGTCCCTAGTCCCTCTTCAAGAACCAGATCGACAACCTCAGCCTGACGAATATGCAACCCCGGCTGGCCTTCCAGCACTTCGCGCATCTTCACGCGATATAACTGCTTGTCGCATTGCGCTCTGGGACTCCACACCGCCGGACCGCGCGAGGCATTCAGCAGGCGGAACTGGATTCCCACGGCATCGGCCACCTCGCCCATCACGCCGCCCAGCGCGTCTACTTCGCGGACCAGGTGTCCTTTAGCCACGCCGCCAATCGCCGGATTGCAGCTCATCTGCGCAATCAGGTCCATATTCATCGTGATCAGCGCGGTCTTCATGCCCATGCGTGCAGCAGCCATCGCCGCCTCGCATCCGGCGTGTCCCGCGCCCACCACGACTACATCATATTGTTCGGTAAATGCCATCTAATCTCTATTCTACGGATTTGGCACTTTGCGCGCAGAATGTCGGAACATCAGCTCGGCGAAAAGCCCGTATAATTGTTCCGTCCCCAGAAACTGAAGCGAGGGTTAACGAACGAAATGGAAATCTGTTCTTGTGGACAATTCTCAGATGGGAAAAAACCTCAGTGCCCTCGGTGCGAGGCTCTTGATGTACTCGGGCTTGGGACGGATGCCGCGGAAAATGAAATCAGACGCGCCTATCGAGTGCTCTCCAAAGCCTGGAGTCCGGAAAATTTTCCGGACGATCCGAAGTTGAAGGAAGCCGCAGAAAGAAAGCTTCAAGACGTCCATACCGCATTCATTTATCTCACTCCAATTTCCACTGAGATAGGCCGACAACAACGGCCAATTTATCTCTCCACCCGCAAAGCGTCCACGGCCGCGCAGAATGCCGAGTCGGCTCCAGTGGCAGCTTCATCCAACCCTGCTACACCAGACTCAGCCGCAGATACGAATCCTTTCGAATTGCCGCCAAAGAGCGTAAAACACTACAAAATTATCAAATTGGTTACGATGGTTGCGGCTTTAGCAGTTTTACTTCTCACCGGCGTATCGATTTGGACTGCTTTCAAAGATCAGAGCCATCGCGACTGGTATGCGACAAAAGTCGCCCCTGCGGGCAATGCTGCACCGACAACGACGGCAACTGCGAAAAAAAGCTTTTGGGATGCATTGATTGAGGAATTAAAGAAATTGGACCCCCGCAACCCAGAGCCGGAACCAGACCAGCAAACCGCGCCTCAGAACGCCAAAATCCAGAAGCCGGTGAAGGCTCCACCCACGCCCCCGAAGGCCCAGCCCGCGACTCATAAGATTGAGCCCTATCTCACTCTAGGTTCAACGCGAGAAGAAGCATTGGCGCTGCAAGGCCCGCCGACGACATCTTCGGACGACAAACTGGTCTACGGCAAATCTGAGCTGTATCTCAAGGATGGCTCCATTGTTGGCTGGCGCATCGATCAAGATTCATCTCCAATTCGCGTCAAGCTCTGGCCGCACTCTTCCGTCGATCCGGACCAAAAGTCCTACACGGTTGGCTCTTCGAAAGATGAAGTGCTGGTGATTCAAGGCACACCGACAGCGTTTACAGGAGATACATTCGAATACGGCCGTTCCATCGTCTACTTCCAAAACAACCGTGTCACTCGCTGGAAAGAAGATCCCGCTTCAGTTACGCTTTGGGCCAGATAGCCTCTAGTGAAATATCCGCGCCACGCCGCTCGCGGCTGACCCCAGATGTTCGCATACAGACACACACCGGCTTGATTTCTTCGTGGAATCGCAGGAGCCGGCAGCGGTAACGGGCACCGGCTGCGGAGCCGGAGCAGCATCGGGCGCGGGCTTCTTTTCCGAAGTTGCAACCGTAGTTTGCGCTGAAGCTGAAGCAGCAGCGTGAGGCTCCGTTTTTGGAGCAGGCACAGCAGTCTGCGCGGGTGCCGCGACAGCAGCGGCTGGCTTCGTTGTGGGAACAATCATCGCTTGTACAGGGACAACAGCAACAGGCGCGGGAACAGTTGCCGGAGCGGCTGGAATAATCACAGATGCTGAAACGGTGGGAGCCTGCACAACCGCAGCCGCGCCCTTGTCTTTGACGAAAACCGTGAAGATACCCGGTGCGTCCTCGACAGCAGCCAAGCCACAACGATTGGGCGTGCTGAGTCCATCGCGGCGAATCAGTTCCACACTGAAGCTGGTCTTGCGGGGGTTGGCTTGGCAGAGCGTCTTTTTGTTGACCCAGACCTGAAGCCAGGGAAGATTCGCCAACTGATTGGGGAGCCGCACACGGCCATGCGCGTCGGTCAACACGTCCCGGCGGAAGAGTTGGTCGTGCATATCGTTGCGGTCATAGCCGCCGACCAAAACAAGATGCAACTGAGTGAGCGGGCGGCCATCCTTACTGCCGATAACGCGCACAGTGATGGGCTCGTTGTGAACGACCGGAACGGTCTCCACATCGCCGTATGCGGCGGCAGAGAAAAGAACTATTCCGGCGGCAAGAGAAAGGGCGATGGGTCGAATCATAAATTGCACCTAACCAACTTATCGGCGCAAAGGATTCTTCCAAGAGTTTTCTAATAATTCTCTTCGTTCCACTCAAACACGTGCTGAATCAGATGGCGCGAATAACTCGTGCTGGTAGAGTGATGATTGCGCCAACCAGATCCAACACGCCTCCCACTGCAATGCCCACAACGCGAAACGGCAAAAGCAGCAACCAAACCAGCGGATAGAGCACCAACGCCACCAGCGCCAGCGGCCAGCAGATTACCAGCAAAATGCACCACAACAGAAACTTCGCCATAGCTTTCAGCCTCACAGCGCGCTTCTTCGCCCGCGCACATGATTTGATACGAAAGCGCGCCGCAAGAGGTTCCGCTGCTACCCGAGCTTTGCTTCTTTCCGCGCAGCCAGCAGCTTTTTGCGCTCGCGGATCAGCTTGGCCCGCTCTTTTTCCGGCATATCTAAAATAGCCTTGACGCGTTTGGGCAGCTTTTCGTAGATCAGTGCGTAAGCGCGAGCCAATTCATCCTCAAGCTGGTGCGGTCGCAGAGCGTCCCAACGCTCCATGGCCACCCAGTAAGCGTTGGCCGAGTAGGGCGCGGGGCGGATTCCATCAATTTCCAAAAGCTCGTGAAATCGCTCAGGTCCGCAGCGAAAGGAAAGAACGACACTCCCCATGCCATCGACATTGGTCATGGCAAAGCTCTTGCCGCCGATCTCGCGGTCGCCCACCCAGTAGACGAGAACCTGGCCCCAGTTAAACGTCTCAACTGCGTGCGGCAAAGCGAGGCAAATTGCGCGAATGCGTTCGTTGTCCATGGAGTGCATTCTCCTCAAAACTTTGCTTCAAACGCGCGGAACCTCCGCTCCAACTCCCATTGCTGGGTGGCTTTCTCACTGCCGTCGAGGAAGCTTTTGCAGGCAGCGGTGGGCGTGTCCGCTCCAAGCGTCTGCGCCTTGCATGCCGCGGCTGGAGCGGTGAAAGAATCCGCTGCGGCCCACAAACTCGTTCCAGGCAGAAAGCTGTGTTCCATACCGGTGCGGGCCAACTGCTTCAAATCCTGATAACTGAGGCGATAGTCGGATGCGGCGCGGACATATTCACGCGTAATGTCGATACGGCTGACGCCTTCATCATCGGTGGAAAGTGCCACCGGCACGTGTGCTGCACGATAGAGCGGGAAGGGATGCCCCGCGCCTCTGACACAGAGAATGCCTTCGTTCGAACTCAGGTTAATCTCCACCATCACGTGTTTTGCAGCCATCTCTTTAAGCAGACCAGTGGCGTCGGCTTCGCTCATCACGTCCACGCCGTGGCCAATGCGCTCGGCGTGGCCCAACTCGACTGCCTGACGAACGTGAAAGCGCAGTCCCTCTGGCGGCACCAGGCCCAGAGCCAGTTCGCCGGCGTGCAGGCTGATGTGGACCGCTGGGTAGACGGAGTGCAGATAGTCCAGCATCTTCATCTGCAATGTGTAGTCGCGCATGGAGATGAAGCCGTCCTCCGGCATGACGAAGTTGATGCCAACAAAGCTGTGCTCGTGCGCGTCGATGCTGGCCTGCACGGCCTCGAATCCAAGCAGCGTCTGCGCAAAGACCTGCTCCGGCGGAAATCCGCGGAGGATCTGGTAGATGTAGCGTACCTCGACCTGGCAGGCAGGCGCGGCCTGAGGAGTGCCGCAGTGCTCAATCTGGCGGCGGAGCGTTTCGGCCACGCGTACGTCTTCGCGGTCCACATAGACTTCATCGCGCAGGCCCACCGCCAGCAGTGTCTGGCGATACTGCGCAAAATCCAAATTCAGCGGATTCTGCTTAGCAAGATAGGCGGCGTGCGAGAAGATTGGTGTCTCCATCAGCTCCAGATATTGCTGATTCTGCTGGGCGGCGCGGCTGGCCACCTCGTCTACCCACTCGCCGATGTGCCGCTTGTTCAGCCCGCCATAGCGGTCAAAGGTTGCAAAAAAATGATCATGGCCGCTATAGCCGTCGGTCGCCACAAAGCTGCGCATCGAAAAGGCGTCGATCAGCCGGTCATAGAGCTCCTGATTGGCTGGGAGTAGCGCGGTGGGCGTCAGCGGCGGTGTGCAGGGAGGCTGGGTAAAGCGCAGAGCCGCTGGGTCCACGCAGAGTCCGTCCTCACCGGCTTCGCGGATAAAGCTCTCAGCATAGACCGCGCCGGAGAGGTGTACGTGCAGGTCTGCGCCCTTGGGAAACTGCTCCAGAAAGCCGCGCAAAGCCTGCGGACCAGCCTGCTGGGCGGCTTGATAGACATGGGTGGCGCGAGCCTCAGGCGTCGGCGCTTGGGCAGATAAAGAGACGGCGATGACGATAAGAGCGAAACAGAAAGCGAGGCGAGCAAGACGGCGCATAGTGCTTATAAGTGTAGTGCAGCCGGACTCTGAGCGGGTAGGTTTTGCTGGGTTTCTGCGCCGCATTTGGCGCGGCAACCGGGGAATTGCTATACTGTCACAAGTCGTCGCAATCTCTGCATGGACCCGCCCCCGGCCTCTGGTCGAGCCGCACTCCGCCCCGTTGATTGCAATGCAAAGTTGCACTGAGGCCAGATAGCTCAGTGGTAGAGCGCGGCCCTGAAAAGGCCGGCGTCGGCGGTTCAATCCCGTCTCTGGCCACCACTCTTGAGTTTCCCATTCATTCCAGCCGCGCGGGCTTCTGCGCGGAGCGCCCAGTCGAGCTCGCGGCCCTGCCAGCAATTTCGATCCAACTGAGAGCTCTTACCGCTTAATTCTGTGCGTTGCCGGGTATCCCAGGTCCCGTTTTCGAGGCCTGAGTACCCGGCAAGCCAGTTCTTAGACTTCCGGCCATTTACCGTCGGTTGTGATCATTGTGATCGCGATCTCGCCAAAACTCCGGTCGCTCAACAAACGTGCCGGTATGGTATGTTGCCGAAGTCCATGGGGCTTTCAACTCGAATTGCGCGTAAGGTCCGCAACCGGCGAAGTCGATGGTGAATGCAGCGCTCGCTGAAGCTCCCGTTGCGATATCGCCTAGTGAGACCGGGAAAGCGCTTGCCGCCGTAACCATCGGTGTGCAAGGCCTTCCCTCAATCTGTTTGAGATTGAAGCCGGTGATCTGGGTTGCATAAGCCGGTCCTGCGTCGCCGTTGGTTGCCGTGATCGTCCACATGCGAGCGTCCCGCGGCCCGGTTTTGCTTGTGAGCGCAAACCTGAGTCCATAACCGGGGAGTTGTGTCGGATCAACGATTCCCCAATAAGCGGGTTTGGCCTGCAATCCCATGTTGAATGGCAGCGGGTAGTCGGTGCGTGCCACCGGGAAGCTGTCGAGCCAGGTATCGTCGTCGGCCATGCCCCAGATGGTTACGCCACTGATCTTACCCTTTAGGTGTTTGAAGGCTTTGAAGTACTGTTTGTAGAGCCAGCCCTCTTCTGCCAGCACCGACGCGGGAATGCTGTTGCCGTAGTTCGACGTATTATCTCCGGCGTTGTAAACGCTGATGTCCATCTCCGTGATTTGCTGATCGATATGCGGGAAGTTTTCATGAACAGTATCGATGGCATGGACCACGGCCTCGACGGACGGGTAATTGATGGCGCTGTGCATCTCATGGCCAATCGCATCAATCGGAATACCCCGGCTGCGTAGGTCGCGCACCACTTGCACCAGACACGCCAGCCTGTTTGGATCGGCTGTGCTGTAGTCGTTCAGGAACAGCTTGGTGCCCGCCGGCGCATACTGTTTTGCGGCCTGGAAAGCGATGTCGATGTAGCTCTTTCCCAGCACCTGGTAGAACGGACCGTGTTGTAGGCAGTCCGGCTGGTTGGGATCGAGCGGCTCATTCACCACATCCCACGCGTATGCTACCGAGCCAAAGTGCTGCAACTCGGTCTTGATGTGCTCCTGAATATTCGAGGTTACCAGAGCCTGGTTGGCAGCCGAATTCGTCCCGTCGCCAAAAGCATACGACGGCGTTTGTGCGCCCGAAGACCACACCAGGTTATGGCCGCGTATCTTCATGTTGTTGCAAACCGCCAGTCCAACCAAACTGTCTGCGTTGCCAAAGTTATAAGTCCCCAGCGACGGCTCAACGGAACTCCACTTCATGTCGTTGCCCGGAGTAAGGCTGTCAAAGTGCATTGTCAGCAACTGGGCATGAGGTCCAGACAGATCCGTCAAATCCACCGCCGCGCCAACCGGGAAGAAATCTGCGAGCGTTTTGTAAATCGATGGGATATCGGTCTGAATCGTGGGCGGAGCAACATAGGCGAGCTGGAAGCCGTCGATATAGAACGACACCAGATCGTTACCCAACGCAGGAACAGTTTGCAGGTAGAGGAAAGCCGCACCTTGATCGTAGCTGTTGGCCATGTTGTAACCGGTCACGCTGATCTGGTGCCATGCTCCATCGGCGGGCACAGTAACTCCGGGATAGGAAGTCATGCTTGGGTAACTGGTGTTGCCGCTGAGTGTAGTTTGCAGACTCATGTTGATAATGTGGCTTGAGCCATCCGTTGGTTGCAGCATTACCCACACGCTGGCGTTATAGACCGAACCGGGATACATCTTGTTATTAACGCTGATCACCGGCCCGTCCCAGTTTGCAGTGCGGCCCGTGGTCAGCAAGCTGAGTGCGTCTCCGTTCGGGTCTGGCACCGGCGGCGCGGTGTTGGTCAGCGTGGAACTCCCTGAACGCGAAGACCAGCCATCGTGACCGCCATCGGCAAATGTGGTGGTAATCCCGGTGTTGTCTTGCTGGCTTGGATTCGGCGGCGGCGGCGAAAGTTCACCGATGACGACGTCGTCGATATAGAAGGAATCGGTGGCGCTGCTCGACTGGAAGTAGAGGATCAGATTCGTCGGCGGTCCGGGCAGATTACTGAAACTAAATGTTCCCTGCAACTTGGTCCAGGCCGTACTCGAAAGAGCGCCGGAGGTCGCAATGCTGCTGAAAAAACCAGATGCGCTGGCGCAATCTGTCGTCTTCAGCGACATGGTTGCCGTGGGGTTCGAGTTGTCGGGAGCAGCCAGCAAAACGTAAGCACTCACCTGATAAGTAGCTCCCGCCACAATATTATTTACGGTCAGCAAATTGAGACTCGGCCCCATGTAGCTGGCCGTGCGATTCGTCGTCAACAAGCTGAGCGTGTCTCCATTTGGGTCCGCAACCGGAGGCGCTGCATTGGTCAGCGTCGCGGAGCCGAAGGGAGTCCAGCCGTCCAAACCGCCATCCGAGAAGGTGTACGTTGCAATCGGCGTTCCACCGGGCGGCGGAGCCGTTTGCGTAATCACCACATCATCCAGATAGAAAGATTGCGCCGTGGTGGCTCCTACCAGTTGCGCATAAAGCACCAACCCAGTCTCCGTGGTGCTTACCGTGTAACTGCCGCCAATCTGCACCCATCCTGAACTGGATACAGGCACCTGATAAGTGCCGATGGTGTCATAGCAGGTTCCACCGGAACAGCTGGCATCGCTGCGCTTGATAGTAAAGTTGGCGTTGGTCGCGCTTTCGCCGGAAGTCAGCATCAGGTAGCCGGTGATCGTATATTTTGCACCGGCCTGAAGAACAGTGTTCAGCGCGGTTGACGGCCCGCCCGCTCCACTGGAGCCGGTCGTGGTCAACAGGCTGTCGGCTCCGGAATATGCTGCGACATTTGAAGCTGTAGGTGTGCTTGCGCCATTAAACGAGGTCCAGCCCTGGGCTGTTCCGTCGTCGAAGTTATAGGTGGCAACTGTTTGTGCGCTCAGCCGAAAGGCAAAGAGCAACGCCATGAAAACAATCGCCCAAGAAACAAATGCGACTCGGCGGTTGATAACACGAGGGTTGTCATTACGGTAGGTTTGTGACATTGGGGGATCTCCTTTTTAAGAAAATGCCGGAATAAAGCCCCCCTGCCCTGGTGAAACACCCCCGATAAAGCCATTTAGTAAACCGAATTACTAAAACGATGCGAATTTTAGCGATCTCTGGATTTGCCGTCAAGTTAATTTTTATCACTGCCTGGAAATGGAATATTTTCTACGCGATAGCTGACGCGAATTTCAATGCTGTATCTCAACAGGCGAGAAAATCTCGATGGACTCATTGACCGAGACCGGGAAGTATCCGTCAGAATCCTGAATCGCTTTACGATCACTCCGTGCTTCCAGGGCGTTTCCAGAGATGGGTTCGGTTTCAACGCTCTCGGTAGCCAGTCCGCGCTGGATTTCTTAATGGAATTCAAACGCAGACAGCACTTTATGAGCCGGTCGCTTTCAGACTGATCGCGGCTTTGAGCGGCAAGGTGGCGGACGAAGGACCAGCCATCACTTTGTACTCACCGGGAACGATCATCCAACGGTCTGTTGCGGCGTCAAAGATTGACAGATATAGAGGGCTGATTTTAAGCGTGACGATTTTGCTTTCACCTGGCTGAAGATCGACCTTTTCCCATCCTATAAGGCGCTTCGGCGGTTCATCCGCAGACGCAGGCAAGCTCAGATACACCTGTGCAACTTCCTGTCCTGCGCGCGTGCCGGTATTCCGTACTGAGAAGCTGACCTCCACGGATGCGCCGTCCGTGGCTTTCAAATCTGAATAGGCGAATGAGGTGTACGAAAGGCCAAATCCAAACGGATAGGCGGGGTTTTTCTTCTCGGCGTCGAACCACTTGTAGCCGACTTTCAGGCCCTCGTCATACACGGCGGGAAATGCCGGCTTAGAATTCAAGAGCCCTTCAATGGGACCGGGTTTCTTTCCCGGCGGTGCAGGGACGGATGCGTGAGGCAGGTCAGAGTCCGACGCCGGGAATGTAATCGCCAGCTTGCCAGAGAAGTTTTTCTTCCCGAAGAGCAGGTTGGCAAGCGCTTCGCCTCCACGAATTCCGGGATACCATGCTTCTACAATTCCGCTTACTTTGTTTGCCCACGGCATCAGAACAGGGTCGCCGCTCTCGATGACGACTATCGTATGCGGGTTAGCGGCAGCCACTTTCTGGACGAGATCGTTCTGGCCGTCCGGCAGGGCCAGCGTTTCCAGATCGCCGCCTTCATGTGTGTGCTGGGTCACGAATACGATAGCGACATCCGCCTTCTTTGCGGAGGCAGCGGCGGCATCCGGATCGGCCCCCGAATCATAGGAGACCTTGATGGCGGGAGCCATCTCGCGAATCGCATTCAACGGGGAAGAGGGATGGAAGACGACTTGCAATAGGGCTGCAAGGGGATCGTGCGCGGATTTCGGGTCGGGTACCGCATTTCCGCCTGCGGAATCGGTCTGTGCCGAGCCGCCGCCAGAAAGCACTCCCGCATCGGCATGGCCGCCGATCACAGCAATCGACTTGAGTGTAGCTGCATTTAGCGGTAGTTGGCCTCTGTCGTTCTTCATCAAAACCATGGATTCTTCTGCGACGCGTTGCGCCACTTTGAATCCATGCAACACATCCGGCACTTGCGTCGGTTGCGGATTGTCGAAGATTCCACTTGCAAATTCAGTCCGCACGATGCGTCGCACCATCTCATTCAGACGCTCGACGGGCACATCTCCACTCTCGACAGCCTCCTTCAATGCAGCTCCAAAGTAGCGGCTGGTTGGCTGTTCCATGTCGAGGCCGGCCAATGCCGCTTTCACGGTGGTGTGTGTCGCAAACCAATCCGATACCACCCAGCCCTGGAAGCCCCATTCTTTCTTGAGAACTTGATTCAGTGTGTACTCGTTCTCGCAACCCCAGTCGCCGTTGATCAGGTTATAAGAGCACATCACCATGCCGGGCTTGCCCTGCTTCACGCCAATCTCGAAGGCCAGCAGATCGCTTTCCCGCATCACTCTCTTGTCAATAATTGCATTGACAAAGTAACGCCCTGTCTCCTGGTCGTTCACGGCATAGTGCTTGATATCGGCGATGATTCCTTGCGATTGCACGCCTTGAATCCACTGGGCCACGAGGTTGCCGGCAAGGATCGGGTCTTCGCCCAGGTACTCGAAGTTACGGCCGTTCCGCGCTTCGCGTGCAATGTCCACGCCGCCGCCCAGCGAAATATTGTACCCCTGATCGGCCAACTCGCGGCCAACCAGCGCGCCAAAGTCACGCGCCAGTCCGGTGTTCCACGATGACGCGAGCGCAAGGAACGAAGGCATCGCCGTCGAGTAGCGGCCTTTGCGGGCTCCGCCGCCAGAACCCATGGAGCTGTCGTTCATATTCAGATCCGGCAAACCCAGACGCTCGATGCCGGGCACGAATCCGCCACCGCCATTCGAATGGACAGCCGCAGGATCGGGAGTGCCAAAACCTGGCATCCCCGTGCCGTGGACCAGCTGAATTTTTTCATCCAGCGTCATCTCCGTCACGACAAGCTCGGCGCGCTGATCCGGCGTCAGGGTTTTGTCCGCCCATGGTCCCGTGGGCTTTTTCGGGCCGCTGAAGAACTGGCCGTAACTACACTGCACAGCAACACATGCGATCGCTGTTACTGCAACGAAATCAGCAATTGCTTTTTTGGCGAACATAGTGGCACCCTTTCCTCGATGTGTGCGGTTCCTTTATGGCGCTAGAACAAGATCTGTTGAGGTGTTGATTTCGCGCGCAGTTTCATCCGACCAGACAGCCTATTATGCAAACCGAACTAGCTAGGTTGCTACTTGCCGGTCTTCTTGGATCGTGTTGCGGTGAACTCGCCGGTAACGGCAAAGGGTTCAACATCAACGCTGCCTACGAACTTGTCTGAATCATCAGTGGTGGCTGTGTAGGTAAGAGTCAACGGACTGCCGTTGTAATCCGAGTCATACTTCCAAGTGATTTTGTTTCCATCGATGCTGCCGGTGATCTGGACATCTTTATCCGCGCCCTTGCAGATGCCGGTGAGCTTGTTTTCGGTTTGAACGAAGTTGCACTCCTGCTCGGATTCGTTACCGGCAATGCTGTTGTGAACAGTCCATTGTCCGGTAAGGTTGGCGCCTCCCGCGGCAAAAGCGGTGGAGGCAAACAGAAGCGCTGAGAATAAGAGGAGTTTCTTCATTTTGATTCACCTTTTGAGCAAGTTTTGGATTCAGCGTTCAAATTCAGTTTCGATGGTTGCAGCCTGTGTCACAATAAAAACATACTGACCGGTCAGTTTTATGTCAACATGGAAAGACCGGGACGTAGCGTTTTGGTAAGGAGTGCCTCATGGAAGCCCCCAGTCGTCAGCAACTTCGCACCCGGGAAACACAAAAAAGACTTTTGGATGCCGCCGAAGAGGTTTTCGTTCGCGACGGGTACGAGGTCGCTCAACTCGATGCCATTGCCGCTGCCGCCGACAGAAGCAAGGGAGCGGTTTACACCCATTTCACGAGCAAGGAAGATTTATTTCTCGTTCTTTTCGAGCGTCGGATTAAATCTTTCATCGAAAAGCTCGTCAGCAGTCTTCGCAAGTGTACCAATCGAGAAGAAAGCTTTGTGGCTTTTCGTAAGTTCTTTGTCGGTCTGGCGAAGGACAAAACGTGGGCCGTCCTGACCCTCGAATTCAAACTCTACGCCCTCCGCCACCCCGACTCGAAAGATCGCCTCAATAAAGCCTTCGAAATGTCTAAAGCGGCGAACGATCCGTCTGTCTTTATGCATTTGTTCGGCCAGCTTTCCGGACAACAGAAAACAGATAATGCTCTGGCCCTCGCCTCGCTGGCGCCGATCATCTCAGGACTGATCCTCGAAAGCTACTTTGAACCGGAGATTCTGTCGGAAAAGGGACTGCGCCGGATGCTTGGCCGGATCTTCGACTCTTTCTTTTCGGCCCCATGTTTACACAAAACTAAACCATAATTCGATAGCTCTCTGGCCATCACTTTTATTGCCTATCGCATAACCGCGCCGGGTGTTCCACTATCGGCGTAACTCAGTTTTTGCGCCTAAGTTGGGATAGTTCACGCCGACTTCCGCATCAGCTCCCGCATCGGCTCGTTATCGGAATAGACGCGCCATTCAACCACCAGGCCGTCTTCGACAAACGCTCGTAAGACTGCCGGAGTCTCCCACCGGTTCTCCGTCCGCAGCTCCCCGTCTGGAGAGTACGTTCCCCGTGCCACCCCCAGCATCACCACAACCGGCCCATCGCAAAGAATTTCCTCCACGGCAATCGAATAATCCGGAACCATGCGGAAGTACCCAGCCCACGCCGACCGCATCGCCTCCCGGCCCGCCGTAACCCCGCCCAGCGAATCGACAAACCGATGCTCCGGAGTCATCAGCTCTGCCATCCCCTCCGCATCCTGCCGGTTGATCGCCCGCACAAACGCCCGCGCCAAAGATTCTGGTGAATTGCTCATGCGGACATTGTATGCGCGTCGCCGCCTTCACCCGTCAACAAGGCGCCGGAAACCACAAATCTCAACCCAGAAAGACCGCCATAAGCCATCCCAAGATCAAGCACCACGCGAATTCGTCTCGAACACACTGATCCACAAGTCCCAACAAGCGCTCCGCCTTCCCCTTCCCGACGCAACGCCCTACAATGAAGACGGAAGTTCAAACCTCGAGGAAAACCATGCCGCTCTCTGGAGAAGCTATTCGCCTGATGAATTACATTGACGACGTTGCCGTGACCCTGCGCCGGGTTCTGGCCACAGTCCCCACGCTCTCCGACGAGGAGCGCGCCCGCGTTGCCGAGCATCTGGCCCAAGCCAGCCCCAGCGCCGAAGACGTTGCATTGGCCCTGGCCGCCAAGCCCATCCCGATTGCCTGAAACAGTCGCCATTATTGGAGCCGGACCGCTGGGCCGCTGGTTGGCTGTCAACGCAGCCAGGGCAGGCTTCCGCGTCCTGCTGGAAGACGTGATGCCCGTCAACTTGCATCACGCGCAGGAAGTGCTGCGTCGCGAGCTCGGACCGGATTCTGTTCGCAATACTTCAGGAGCGGTTCCGAGCGTCGCCTTCGTCTCCACCATCGAGGAGGCCGTCCGCGGGGCCGATCTGGTCATTGACTGCGTGCCGGATGAGTTGGAATCCAAGCTGGAGATTCTCTGGCTGTTGGACCGCATGGCCCCGCCGCGCTCGGTGTTGGCCACACCCACCACACGCCTGTCGATAGATGATTTGGCCAACTGCACTTATCGTCCGGAAAAGTGCATCGCCATTGCCGCTGAATCCAACTCCCTGACTGGAAATCCAGACACGGGTGCCGGTGGCTCTGGCCGCGAAATCCTTCTTCGCACTACCGCCAAAACCAGCCCTGAAACCGCCGCCCTGCTCGGCAAGTTCTGGCTGCAACTGGGTTTCACGCCTACCTTCGAGATTGATTCGGCCAAGACCCCTGAAACAGTGAACTGAAGATATCTTTGGACTTGCTGGGCTGTCGTCGTCAGCAGAAAATTTATTAATTACGGAAGTCGGTTATGCGCGGCCGTGGAATTATTTGCGATCAATCATCTCGCCCTAATGTACGGATTCAAACCTGCCGATTGTAGAGATGTCGGGAGGAATAAAGTGCATGATTACTCATTTGGCGGCATCCGTTTATAGTGGCTTCGGCAACTCATCTTTTCATTTGATTCTTCCGCTGGTCATGTTATCCAGCGCTGTCATTCTCCTCGACGAATGGTACAAAAGCATGTGCGGGGCGCAGGTAGAGCAGAGAGAATCAAGCATTCGGGAATTGGAAGCTCTTTTTGCGCTACCGGATTTGCGTGAAGGCCAGGAGCGCCGGGTCTGGAGATAAGAATCCAGCTCCATATCCCATCGTTATTCACTGACTATCAACCACAGATTCGTAGTAGCGCACATAATGCGGCACCACCAGCGAAGCGCAAAATCGCTTCTGTGCAGTTTTGCGTCCGGCGTCGCGCATCGCTTGCAACCGTTCGCGATCTTTTAGCAGGCTCACCGCCCCAGCGGCCATTTCATCTACGCTTCCAACGGAATAAAGCAACCCTGTTACTCCGTCGTCAATCAGTTCAGTCACGCCG
This sequence comes from uncultured Occallatibacter sp., assembly GCA_964414945.1. Classification (GTDB taxonomy): domain Bacteria; phylum Acidobacteriota; class Terriglobia; order Terriglobales; family Acidobacteriaceae; genus Telmatobacter. Next base: position 6,760 of record CAYPYJ010000040.1, on the reverse strand, counting down.
CCGACGCGTGTCGCAATGGACGGCACTTTGCAGGCCATTGCTTCCAGAGCCGCCAAGCCAAAAGACTCCAGCTCGCTTGGCATCACCATCAGATCAGCCAGCGGTAAAATCTCGTTGACCTTCTCCTGCTTGCCCATGAAGTGAACTCTGTCATTAATATGCAGGTCGTGCGCCAGCCATTCCGCCGCCGAGCGCTCCGGCCCGTCGCCCACTAGATAGAGTTGCGCCGGGAGCTCTCGTGCCACCCGCGCAAAGACTTTCACCACATCCACCACACGCTTTACTGGCCTGAAGTTCGAAAGATGCATCAGGATTGCCTCGTCCGGCTTGGCCAGCCGCAGACGCGCCTCCGCACGCGCTGCCTCGTCCTTGATGTGCGAGTACTCGTCACAGTTGACGAAATTCGGAATCACCTCGATGGGTTTTGTCACGCCAAAGTGTGTGACGGTTTCATCCTTGAGGTAGTTGGAGATGCTGGTCACGCCGTCGCTCTCCTGTATGGCATAACGGGTGATGGGCAGGTAGCCGCGGTCCAGGCCAACCAGCGTGATGTCGGTGCCGTGCAGCGTGGTAACAAAAGGCAAACGGCGGCCGCGGGCTGCAAGCATCTGGCGTGCTAGCAGAGCACTGACCGAGTGGGGAATGGCGTAGTGAACGTGCAGCAGATCAAGCTCGTGAAATTCGGCCACCTCCGCCATGCGCGAGGCCAGCGCCAGGTCATACGGCGGGAACTCGAAGAGCGGGTAACTGGAGACCGGAACCTCGTGGTAATGGATGCCGTTATCGCGTCCGCTCAGCCGGAAAGGTTGCGAATACGAGATGAAATGCACCTCGTGGCCTATTGCGGCCAGCTCGATGCCGAGTTCCGTAGCCACCACGCCCGAACCGCCGTAGGTGGGATAACACGTAATACCGATGCGCATATCTTTCTCGATTCTGTCTGTAAAGCCTTGGACGTTCAGGGACGCTGGGAAGATGCATCTGCGCCATTGATTCTTGAGCCGGTTACAAAGCCGGCCTGGACGCAGAGGTTAAATCCGAGAATGAAATTCGTTCAATCTCGTGAAAATCATCCACGACGCTCAGCGCCTGCCGTTCGGCTTCTCGTGAGGCCAGCAAACGGGTGTGCACGCGGGCCAGATCGGCGTCGTTATAGCCGGGATGCGTGACCAACTCCCACGTGCCTGCGGGAAGGTTGCACAGCAGGGAAGCAAGTGTCGCGGCGTTGGTGGTTCCCGTGGCCAGCACGCCTAGCGCGCCATCGGTGGTGGTAAAGCCTTCTTCGGCCACGATGCGCCGGAAGGCTGGCTCCAGCAACCGCAGCAAACGAACCTCAACCTGGCGAATCAGCGGAGCGCCGTGCGTGGCGCGCAAGCTCCACGACGGCTCAAAGGGATTGCGTACCGCGTGAATTCCGGCGGCTTTGGCAGCACGTAAAACGGGCCGCAGCACGGCGGGGAATATATGTGTGTGTTTGTGCGTGTCGATGTGTGTGAGGCGCAAGCCACGGCTTTGCAGCAACGCAATCTGCGCGGCGGTTTCGGTTTCGATCTGAGAGAAACTGATTCTGCCAGTAAATAATACCTTCAGAAATGCTGCCAACGTGGGCTGGAAGCGACATGTGCGCGGGTCCACAATCGTTGCAAGTTCCTTCGGAGAAAGCACTGGTTCGCCATCCACTAGCACCACATGGCAACCTACGCCCAGTGTTGGCGTGGCGAGAGCCATCTCGATGGCTTCATCGGTTGCCGCGGCCTTGGCCATCAGCGTGGTGCTGGTCAGCACTCCGGCGCGGTGCAGTTCGATAATTGCGCGATTAACCCCGGCGGTCAGCCCGAAATCGTCGGCATTGAGAATAAGACGGCCCACCGGCCAAGTGTATCAACCGGGGGCCAGCTGCCTAAGCTGAAGCGCCCGTTGGGGTTTAGCACTCCGCACTACAATAAGTCGGTATGCCTACAACCGTTCGCTCGCACGCAAAGATCAATCTCGGCCTCTACATCGGAGCGCCGCGTCCCGATGGCTTTCACGCGTTGGCCACCGTTTACCAGACACTGGAGTTGCACGATGTGGTGACGGTTGCGGCTCGTCCATCTGCGACGACTACGTTGCGGCTAACCTCCAATGACCGCCGTGTTCCCACCGACGCGCGTAACACCGCATGGAAGATGGTCGCACTGGCGCTGGAGTCGCTTGGGCTTACAGCCGAGGTCGAGATTCACATTGAAAAGCGATTGCCAGTACAGGGCGGATTGGGCGCGGGTTCGGCCAATGCCGTAGCGGCTCTGGTGGGGTTGGAAGCGGAACTGGCCGGGAAGATGGGAGTTTGCGGTTTCCCATCCTTCCGCGATAAAACTGCGGAAGGATGGGGCACCCAGCTTGATCCGTTACAAGCACTGGGTGCCCCACCCTTTTCTCGTCCTTTGAGAAAAGGGTGGGAATCCAAACGTCTGGAGATTGCCGCCCAGGTCGGCTCCGATGTACCACTGTTTTTGATTGGCGGCACCATTCTGGGCCTCGACCGGGGGCAGCAAGTCTCTCCCCTGCCAGGCCTTGAGCCAGTCTGGTGCGTGGTGGCTACTCCGGAGGTGGGTGTATCTACCCCGCAGGCCTTTCGCGACTGGGACGCACTTTGCCTGGCCGAGGGTTTGACCGCAGAGGCCAGTACAGATAAACTAGATAAGTTGAGCCGCGCCTATGCCAGCGCCTTTGCGGAAGCGATTCCGGAAGGACGGCAGGGAGTTGGCTCCTCCGGTGTTCTTGCCGTTGGCGAGAACCTGGCCGGACCGTTGGAGTCCGTGCTTGTCCGCACCGGGATCAGTAGCTGGATCCAGAACGACTTTGAACGCGTCGTCTTTCCCCAGCATCCTTCCCTTGCAGAAATCAAGCACATTCTTGCGGCTACCGGCACTCCGGAGGCAGCCCTCCATGCTTCGCTGTCCGGGTCTGGCTCGGCTCTCTTTGGGTTGTACCAAACCCAGGGAGACGCAGAGGCAGCGCGAGAGCGTTTGCAGGCGGCCGGTGTGAAGAGTCTTTTGACTCGCACTCTGCCGCGCGCAAAATACTGGCGCGAGATGCTTTTGCCGTAGGTTTGTTGGGCGATCGTCTAATGGTAGGACAATGCCCTTTGGAGGCATTTGTCTAGGTTCGAATCCTAGTCGCCCAGCCAGTTTTTCATTGAATAGAAGCAGCCAAAGCCAACCAGCTTGGAGGCAGTTGAAGATGGAAGCGGAAACAGTGACGGCGATAGTGGAAGACAAAAATCAGGACGGCGGACAAGCCGAGGCAAAACAGACTGCGCAGTTTGCTGCCGCCGAGGCTGCTAAGGCGAAAGAAGTCAAGCCGGCAGTCGAGCGCAAGCCCCGCCGCAACCTGAGCGAGGATAAGCGCTTCAAGCTTTTCAGTGGTACCGCCAATCCGGCGCTGACTGCTGAGATTGGCCGCCACATCGGCGTTCCGGTGGGCGAGGTCAAGATTCAGCGTTTTGCCGACGGCGAGGTCTACTTCCAGTTGCTGGAAAATGTGCGCGGCGTGGATGTGTTTGTCGTTCAGCCTACTTGTTATCCGGTCGATCAGCATCTGGTGGAGTTATTAGTCATGATTGATGCGCTCAAGCGGGCCTCTGCGGCCAGGATCACGGTGGTTGTGCCGTATTACGGCTACGCCCGCCAGGATCGTAAAGACCGCCCCCGTGTCGCTATCAGCGCCAAGCTCATTGCCGATTTGTTGACCACCGCCGGAGCCAACCGCGCTCTCTTCGTTGATCTGCACGCCGCACAGATTCAAGGCTTCTTCAATATTCCCGTCGATCATCTTTATGCCAGCCCGGTGCTGGTGAGTTACTTCCGCGAGCTAAACCTGCCCAACCTGACGGTGATTTCGCCCGACGCAGGCGGCGTGGAGCGGGCGCGCTTCTTTGCGCAGAAGATCGGTGCACCTCTAGCCATTGTGGACAAGCGCCGCACGGATATGAACGTCACCGAAGTGATGCATGTAATCGGTGATGTGAAGGGCAGGACCTGTCTCATTCTCGATGACATTGTGGATACGGCCGGCACGTTGGTAAAAACTGTAGACGCACTATATGGCGCTGGCGCAGAAACCGTTTATGCCGGAGCCAGTCACGCCGTGCTTTCCGGCCCAGCCATTGAACGCATTGCCGCATCGCGTCTGGAGCAGTTGGTGGTAACCAACACAATTCCGCTGCGCGAGGCGGCCCAGAAGGTGCCCAAGATCAAAGTGCTCTCCGTCGCTGGCCTATTGGGCGCGGCTATTGAGAGCATTCACATGGAGACCAGCGTAAGTACGCTGTTCTCCTAGCTGACAGCTTGCAGTTGACAACTAGCAGTTAGTTAGTGGCTGACAACTGAAAACTAAAAACTGTTAGCTGATAGCCGTTAGCTGTCAGCTGGCTTTACAAAGGGAGCGGACCCAAAACCTCCGTGCCCGAAACCAGGAAACGAGAGACCGAATGCCAGAAGTAGTCGTAGCCAAGCCCCGCGTGGGCAAGTTCAACAAGAATGCCGCTCGCCGTGTGCGCGTCGCGGGCAAGATTCCTGCCGTACTGTATGGTCCGGGACACGATCCGGTGGCCGTCGAGGTGGACCCCAAGCAGATTAACCGGATTCTCTTCTCCGAGACCGGCCATAACACGATTTTTGACGTGGATGTTACCGGCAATCCAATCGCCAAGGCGATGATCGTCGATTGGCAGCGCGAGCCGCTTAATGACCTGTTGATCCACATCGACCTGAAGCGCATCGCACTGGACAAGACACTGCACGTCAAGGTTCGCATCAAGCTGCTGGGAGTTCCGTTAGGCGTCAAGAACTCTGGCGGCATTCTGGATCAGGTTTTGCGCGAAGTGGAAATCGAGTGCCTGCCTGCCGACATCCCCAGCCATATCGATGTGGACGTCAGCAGCTTGGAGATGCATGGGGTGCTCCGCGTAGGCGGCCTGCCTCACTCCGAGAAAATCAAGTACATGAATGCCGAGGATGCGACGGTTGCTCACGTTGTTTCCATCCGTGAAGAAGCGCCGACTCCTGCCGAGGTTGAGGCAGCTGCAACTGCGGCGGCGACAGCGGCAACAGCGGCAGAGCCGGAAGTTGCCAAGAAGGGCAAGCCGGAAGACGCGGCAGCAGCAGGCAAGAAGCCCGAGGCGAAGAAGTAATCCTTGGACGAGGCAAGTCAACCCGGTGTGCGTCGTGGCCCGTTTCTTGTGGTGGGCCTCGGCAATCCCGGTCCGGAATATCTGTGGACTCCGCACAACGCGGGGTTCATGGCCATCGACCGCATCGCCCAGCAAGAAGGGGTCGTGGTCCAGAACCGGCGCTGCAAGGCCGTCACCGCAACCTGCCGCATGGCGGGGCGCGATGTGGTCCTGGCCAAGCCGGAGACATTTATGAACCTGAGCGGGCTGGCAGTCGCCGCGCTGGTTCGGGAGTTTGAGGCCGACCCGGCCCAGGATTTGCTCGTGATTCATGACGAGCTGGACTTGGTGCTGGGTAGCTTCAAGATCAGGGAGCGCGGATCGCCCGCAGGGCACAACGGAGCCCGCAGCGTGACCAGCGCTTTAGGTAGCCAGGAATGGTTGCGCTTGCGGATCGGAGTTGGACTTGACCTTCCGCCAGAAGCGATTGCGGCTGGTGGTAGGCGTCCGGGCAGGGATTACCTGCTTTCGCCCATGCGCAAGGCGGATTTGACGGTGCTGGACGAGGTGCTTGACCGGGTGGCAACGGCTACGCGGCGCATTCTCGAACAGGGACCGGCAGCCGCGATGAACGAATTCAACCGCCGCGAGAAAAACGCTCCGGCGGAGGAGTAAACGCAGGAACTAGGGTCTAAGCCTGCGACAGGGAAGTGGCCGCTATGGTTTTTGCCGGCGGCAGCGGCTGGAGTCAAGGGGCTTCAGCGGAAAAGGAAACCGGATGTTGCGTGTGTATGAGGTTATGTTCATTGTTCGGCCCGATGCGGTCGAAGAGGATGTTGACAAGCTGATCGCCGGCTTTTCTGAAAACGTCACCAAGGGTGGCGGAACGGTGAAGACGGTCGAGAAGATGGGCAAGCGCAAGCTAGCTTACACGGTGCGCAAGTTCAATGACGGCAATTATGTTCTGCTCACCATTGAGGCCAACGGCGCGGTGGTGTTGGAACTGGAGCGCCGCTTGCGCGTCACAGAGCCGGTGATCAAGTTCATCACCGTGCGCATCGACGAGGAAGAAAAGCGTTTGGCCAAGGTCAAGGCTCTGCGCGGTGTTCGCCGCAGTGCAACCGTAGCTGTTCCGGCCCAGGCCGCAGCGCCGGTCGCGCCTGCTGCACCAGTGGTGGAAGCGGCTCCCGTTGCGGCAGAAGCCGCCGAGCCCGTCGTCTAGCTGTCAGCACGAAAAAATTGCCGTCGCCGTTCCTGCCCCTTTGGGGCAACCGGCAGCGGCCAGATCCAGCAATTCCGGCGATGGCCTATAGGGTCTCAGCCGGATGCCAAGAGAGTGAAGAGGAAAAAATATGTCTGAAGAGACACAAGCAACGAGCGCTCCCCAAGCCGCCTCCGGCTCGGAATCCAGCCCGGTTTCAGGTTCAGGCCCCAGTTCTGGCTCTGGTCACAGCTCCGGCCACAGTTCAGGTCCCCGCTCCGGCGGACGGCCTGGCGGCGCACCGGGCGGACGGCCCTCTGGTGGTCCTGGCGGACGCGGCAAGTTCTTCCGCCGCAAGAAGGTCTGCAAGTTCTGCACCGAGAAGATTGATGCGATCCCTTACCGCG
>CAYPYJ010000039.1:0-35376 GCA_964414945.1 uncultured Occallatibacter sp. | reverse complement strand
TCCTGCACGCGGCCGCGCTCGTCGGCCAATTTAATCACAAACTCCGCCATAAGTTGGTCAACGGCCTTTCTTTGGGTTTTTCCATAAAGCACCCAAGTTTATCTCAGGGGTCAATGAATATTGATTGCCTTACTGGCAACGCAGACGATACCTGAGCTATCCGTCTGCCACTTCCATAAGGCGCCGTTGATCGAGTACCACAACTGCTTCTCTGCGAGGCACAACAAAACCCGCATCCTTCCATTTCGAGAGAAGCCGGCTGACCGTGAACAAAGTTGTGCCCGTCATCTGTGCGAGTTCTTCACGCGAAAGTGAGACCTCAATCCCACCTTCTGACTTCTTGCCAACTTGTTTGACAAGCCTCATCAATGTGAGCGCCACGCGTTTGGCCACCCTCGCGGTTGCCACTTCGCGAAATCGCTCTTCAAGCTCGTCTAAACGGCTGGAAAGGATTTGGCTGATGTTTTTTCTAATCTGCTGATATTCCACCAGCAGGTTCTGAAGACTGTCGTACTCCCAGATCAAAGCTCTGCACTTTTCCATCGCGCGAGCAGAGCAAGTGTGATTTCGATCTAGCGATTCAGCGGGCACACATACCGCATCACCCGCTCCATTCATCCAGAGTATGACCTCATCGCCATCGCCATTTGAACCCAACTGGAAGAGCTTAACGCTGCCCGTTTGAATCAGGACTGCATTGCGAATTGGCTGCCCTTGCTCAAACAGAATCTCATTGCGTGCGAATGTTTGAGTACGCGCAAGAGAAGCAATTTTCTCGCACTCCTGCTGTGGTAATCCGGTGAAAAGCGCAGATGCGCGCATCAAATACACGCACTCAGCGAGATTCAATTCATCTCCTGATGGCTCATCCGGTCTGTCGGTTGCTGCCGGGAAACGTGCTGTTGCCATGTTCATCCCTCACGCACAGCGCGCCAAACAAAGTACTGGCTTGAACACACACTACATCAAACCGGATTGTTCAATTTGCTCTACAGCAAAGAATCTTATTCTGTGGGTGCGATGATCCTCAGTATCAATTCAAGGGCAATTGCGATTGAATGGGCAGTTGCATTCGTGGGAACGTCTTGAATTTATAGTGTAAAAAATTGGCAGACGTACGGCGATTCGAGCGACAGGCTCTCACCTGTGAAGGAGGAAATGAGAGATGCGTAAACGGCTCTATATCATCCCAATCACGGCGGCACTGATTGTCGTATTTGGGTTTGCCATTATTCATCCGAAATCCGGGCATACATCTGCGCGCCATATACTCTACTATGTTGACCCGATGCACCCAGCCTACCGCTCCGATAAGCCGGGCACGGCTCCGGATTGCGGCATGGCATTGGTGCCTGTATATGCCGAGGAAGCCAGTCATTCACTTCATTTGGTTGAAGATGCGACATCAGAAGTTCAGATTGATCCGGCAGCGCAGCAACTCTATGGAATCCGGCTCGCCAAAGTCGAATACAACAATGGGAAAGGAACCATCCGAGTCTTCGGAAGAGTCGCCCCCGATCAAACCCGCATTTATCGAGTTAATCTCGGCACCGATGGTTTTGTAAAAGAAACACATGACGACGCTGTCGGAAACCATGTGACTAAAGACCAGCACTTAGCAATTGTCTATTCACCGGAGTTTCTCTCGGTGGCTGGAGGCTATCTCTCTGCAAACGAGCGCACTATGGCATCACCCAGCGCTTTGAAGGATAACATCGCTCCTTCCTCCACCCAAGGTGCCGCCAGTGCGCAGGCCCGTGCTGACCGATTGCGCAACCTTGGCATGAGCGACTCCCAGATTGACGAGATCAGTATGAATCGCAAGATCCCGGAAAATGTATATGTCGTCTCTCCGACGGATGGGTTCATCCTTACCAGAAATATCTCGCCTGGCGTCCGCTTTGAACGATATATGGATATGTACACTATCGCCGACTTGAGCCATGTATGGATTCAGGCCGAAGTGTTCGGCAAAGATGCGCAGGCATTCCGCCCGGGCACCGTGGCTCGCATAACTCTTCCAGATACGGGAGAGACTTTTCAAGCGCACGTAAGTGATGTTCTTCCGCAGGTTGACCCTGTTACACGCATACTCAAGCCCCGCCTGGAACTCGATAACCCTGGATTTAAATTGCGCCCGGATATGTTCGTAAATATTGATCTACCGGTTTCTTTGCCAAACGGTCTTACAGTTCCCGCGGACGCAGTCCTCGATTCCGGATTGTCAAAACGAGTATTTGTTCAAACATCAGCAGGCCACTTCGAGAATCGTATCGTAGAAACCGGATGGCGCTCCAATGATCGTGTTCAGATTTTAAAGGGATTGCGTGAAGGAGACACCGTCGTTGCGGGTGGAACCTTCCTGGTGGATTCTGAGAGCCGGCTTCATGATGTTGCGGATACTGGCAGTGCAAAGCGCAGTACTCCACCAGCAGAACCCGCCAGTTCTTACGTCGTGAAAACAGATCATGCCATGAAGATGGATCAATCGATGCGGATGGATTCAAAAACGAAAATGTATCATCCCATGAACTGACCCCCAGAAGACTCTTAAGCAACTCGATGCAAGACAGGCACGGTCAGGTATCGAATGGAGTCGGAGTTATCCGCGAAGTTGGATGGAGGCATATAAGTGATCGACCGGATAATCGACTTTTCTGTTCATCATAAGTTGGCCATCTTTCTGGTGGTGGCAGTCGGTTGCGTCTTCGGATGGTGGTCCATCGCCCACACTCAGCTGGACGCCATTCCAGATCTGGGCGATACTCAGGTCATTATTCTCTCTCGCTGGGATCGCAGTCCCGACCTTGTTGAGAGCCAGGTCACATATCCAATCGTAACTGCGATGCTAGGAGCGCCTCACGTTAAAACGGTGCGTGGCGTCTCGGATTTTGGATACTCCTATGTATATGTAATCTTCGAGGACGGCACCGATCTCTACTGGGCGCGCTCACGCACCCTGGAATATATGACCAGCGTACTTTCGCGGCTGCCTGAAGGTGTCAAGACAGAGCTGGGACCGGACGCAACTAGCCTGGGATGGGTCTTTCAATATGCTCTGGTTGATACCACTGGTCAGCATACTCTCGCGGAGTTACGTTCATTCGAAGATTGGAAGCTGCGTTATCACCTTAGGTCGGTTCCCGGCGTTGCAGACGTCGCGCCTGTTGGTGGATACACCCGGCAATACCAGGTAAATGTCGACCCTAACAAGCTGCAAGGGTATCGCATTCCCATCTCTGAGGTCGTCGATGCCGTAAGGCAGGGAAATAATGAAACAACCGCGCGATTGCTGGATTTCGGCGGGACAGAGTACATGGTTCGCGGCAGGGGTTATGCCACCTCGATCGAAGATTTTCAAAACATTGTGGTAGCAACTCCGGAAGACGGGTCGCCAATTCGCGTCAAAGATCTCGGCGAAGTTGTCGAAGGCCCTGATATGCGTCGCGGAATCAGCGACCTGAATGGTGCCGGCGAAGTGGTCTCCGGTGTCGTCATCATGCGCAGCGGAGAGAATGCTCTTGAAGTAATTGATCGCGTCAAGGCGCGGCTAAAGGAGATAGAACCGAGCCTGCCCGCTGGGGTCAAAATCGTTCCGGTCTATGATCGCTCCGTGTTGATTCACCGCACAATCAGCAGCGCGCAAGAAACAATCATCGAAGTGGTCGTCACAGTAGTGCTCATTATTCTGGTCTTCCTGTGGCACTTCCCCAGCGCCGCGGTTCCTATTATTACCATGCCGGCCGCTGTTTTGCTCTCGTTCATCCCCTTGCGCATGTTGGGCATCAGCGTTAACGTCATGTCCCTTGCAGGTGTAGCGATCGCATTTGGAGAATTAATTGATGCGTCCATTGTGGTTGTTGAACAAACTCATAAGAAACTAGAACAGTGGCAAAAAGATGGTTCTCCAGGCAAGCATCGGGATGTCGTACTTTCTGCCGTGAAAGAAGTTGCGGGTCCAACATTCTTCGCATTGCTTGTGATTGCAATTTCATTTTTGCCCGTCCTCACCCTTCAGGGTCAGGAAGGGCGCATGTTCCAGCCTCTGGCTTACACCAAAACCCTGGCAATGATCGTTGCTGCGGCGCTGGCCATCACTCTGGACCCCGCTCTTCGCTTGTTGCTGACGCGCGTCAAGCAATTCGACTTTCGTCCCAAGTGGGCGTGCAAACTTACCAATACGCTTCTTGTTGGACGCATCCGCTCTGAAGAACGAAATCCCGTCAGCCACTTCTTAATGCGACTTTACGAGCCGGCGGTTAGATGGACTCTTCGCTCAAAATGGATAGTGCTTGCCGCAGTCGGCTTACTGGTCGCAATTACTATTCCAGTAGCGCTCAAGCTTGGTTCGGAATTCATGCCTCCGATGGACGAAGGCGCCATCCTTTATATGCCCACGACCATGCCTGGCATATCCATCGCGCAGGCGCAGCGCGTGCTGCAGGCTACTGATCTGATCCTGAAACAGTTTCCAGAAGTTGATCTGGTTCTGGGCAAGGCGGGCCGGGCTGAAACGGCAACGGATCCAGCACCGCTCTCAATGCTAGAGACAATGATCACGTTGAGGCCAAGATCAGAGTGGCGCAGAGTTGACACATGGTACTCTTCATGGGCCCCAGAATGGACCCGACACGTTCTTCGCCACGTAACTCCAGACACAATCTCGACCGAGGAATTGATTAGCCAAATGGATGCGGCTGTTAAGGTTCCCGGATTGCGCAATGCTTGGACAATGCCCATCAAAGGTCGCATCGATATGCTGACCAGTGGTATCCGTACACCGGTGGGCCTGAAGATCTCCGGTGACGACCCCAAAATCATCGAGCAGATAGGACAACAAGTCCAACAGGTCTTGCCCGCTGTCCCTGGCACTCGCGGGGTGTTTTCAGAGCGCACCAACGAAGGATATTTCCTCGACATTCGCTGGCAGCGCGATCAACTGGCAAGTTACGGAATCAGCATGGAAAAAGCCGAGGAGGTTCTAAATAATTCGATCGGCGGAGAAAATATCTCCACAGTCTATCAAGGCGCGGAACGATATCAGGTCAATGTGCGCTACATGCGCGATTTCCGTAGGGATATAGACTCCATCAGCCACATTCTGGTACCGGGCAGCGGGCAGCGTCAGGCGACCATCGGTGAATTGGCAACAATTCAGACCAGCAATGGTCCGGCGATGCTTCGCGATGAAAATGGACTATTGACTGGATACGTTTATGTGGACCTTGCCAATCGCGATCCGGGAAGTTACATTGCTGAAGCAGGTCGCGTATTGCAAGGGAAGGTCGCCCTGCCGCCTGGATATTCTCTTTCCTGGGGTGGGCAATTTGAATCCATTGAACGTGCGAATCGTCGTCTTCGCATTGTCGTACCCGCAACGATTGCCTTGGTGATGTTACTCATCTACTTCAACACGCGTTCATTCGCTAAAACCATGATCATTCTTCTGGCTGTGCCGTTTTCAGCGATAGGAGCGGTATGGGCTCTCTACATTCTGCATTACAACATCAGCGTGGCCGTGTGGGTGGGCCTCATCGCGCTGCTTAGCATTGATGCGGAAACGGGCGTGTTCATGCTCTTGTATCTTGACCTTGCATATGAACAAGCCCGCATCACTGGTCGACTCAGAACCTTGCAGGAGCTTCGCGAGGCTATTGTCTATGGCGCGGCAAAAAGACTGCGTCCAAAGTTCATGACCTTTGCAACCACCTGCATCGGCCTGTTTCCTGTTATGTGGTCAATCGGCACAGGCTCCGATGTAATGAAGCGAATTGCCGCTCCAATGGTGGGAGGGATTTTTTCATCGTTTGCTCTGGAGTTGCTTATCTATCCAATGGTTTATGAGTTTTGGAAATGCAATACGTCTATGGAACCTTTCGCGCATTCAGGGATTACCGAAAGCGAGAATCAACAATCTGAGCCGGTCATGGCTCTTGCGGGTTCGCGGGATTAATGGCCGGGCAAATGCTGCGTCAACGAAATCGAGGAAGACTGAGAGGTGGATCGTGGCTAAAAGAAATACAATTCGACCAGTAACATTCGGGCTTGCAGCATGGATGCTCGTTTCGGTATCTGTGGCCCAGAAGACGCCTGCAGCAAATACGGTCGCGAATGGATCTGTGACTCCCGAGACGATAGTATCTGCTTCGCCGCAAATCGCCTTGATGCCGCCGCCTAAAGCTCCTAAAGTCACTTGCGACGGAAACCAGTTGACAATCACGGCTGATAACTCAACACTGGCCGGAATTTTGTCCGCTGTGCATTCATGCATAGGCGTTCAGGTCGATATCCCCGAAGGCGCTGCGGGAAAAAGAATATTCGAAACTTTGGGACCGGGACCTGCACGAGAAGTTCTGGAATCATTGCTGAGTGGGACGGATTTTAACTTTGCCATTGGATCACCGGCGTCAGACCCGCAGAAAGTCGATTCCGTCTTGTTGTTGCTTAAGACAACCGATTCATCGGCCTCTGCAGCTACTGACCGTACACTCACACCGGCGCGGCGTGCGTGGCTCCAGAGCCGTCAGAACGCCAAGTTGGCAGGTACTTTAGGTGAAGATATCAACCATCAGACCGCGGTCGAATCAACCGATTATCCGGCTGTGGAAGAGGCTGCGCCTATACCCGCCGACGCTGGTAAGCCTGCCGCAAGTCAGTCACCAGCCAGCGACACTACACCCGCCGCTTCAGACACTCCTGCCGTCCCTACTGATAGCGCCACAGTCCTCGCGCCAACGCCAGCAATGACCAGCGATGCTGCCTCCACCTCCAACCCGGCTCTCAGTCAAGACAAGAGCACCGCCGAAAGAATCGCGGACATGCAACAACTGTTTCAGCAGAGGCGCCAACTCAACCAGAATCAAAATCAGACCCAAGGTCTGACATCCCCTCAGCCATAACAGCGGGGCCTGTATTCAGAGGTTTCATGAGCTTGGGCTGCGCGCTCACGGCGCAGCGCTAATCGCCACTGTTCCGACAGGGTCTGTGCCAGTCGCGAAAGTCAGAGCGGAGTCTAGCTTACCGGAAGTCGTAGTATCGAAGGTGTATACATCCAGATCGGGACTTCCGCCAGAATTGACCATTAGCACAACAGTTCCTGTTGAGTCCTCAACCATGCCGGCCGGGTTGACGCCCACAGACGGGCTTCCGCTGATCTGTGTCAAAGAGTATGAACTCCCGCTGACTGCTACTGTGAACCCGGTAATGCTGCCCGTAGTGCTTCCAGATACTGTTGAGTTCGCAACATAGACATAAGTTCCAAACTTAGTCGGGAGAATGGAAACTGGAGTTAGTCCGCCGCTGGCAAAAGGAGAACCGGTAATTTCCGTCAGAGTTCCGCTCAGTGAGATGTAAGTAAAGGCGCGTAGAACTCCGGTGTTTGCACTTGCGGATGTACCCAGGGTTTCGCCGATGTAAAAGAGTCTATTGCTTGGATCCACAGCAACCGAAATCGCAGCGCCTCCCGCGTTCTTTACTGCAATCGAGACTTGTCCAGTAGTCGGCAGTGGATCGGCATTCGCCGCATTGAATGGAATCACTTCCGTCCCGCTGATTCCAAGAGATACAAATACATTCGCATTGTCCGGAGAGATCACCATGTGGCGCGGCGAAATCCCGGCCAGTGACAACTGCTGTGCCGTGCCGGTCGTCATTCCGGTTGATGAGCTAATAGGAATGGCATAGAGATAACCCGATTCCGAAGCATCCACAAGCCAGGAATTGGTCGCATCAACTTGAATGCTGTAAGCAGCAAAGTCGGTGGCAATGGGAGTCGTGCTAGCTAGAGTTAGCGCGCCACTTGATCCAATCGTATAGAGATAAATGCCTGATCCAGTGCTCACGTAAAGAAAATGATTATTGGGCGCCACTGCTATGGCATAGGGAGTGGATGGCAAAACGTAGGGACTTCCGGTAAGCGCAGTCAGCGAGCCACTAACTATTGAATAACCGGCAATCTCAATCTGACCGATGTTGGAGTTCAGAACATAAAAGATGCCGCTTGATATTGTTTAGCAATTCGCGGTGCATCCGTTGTTCGACGTAGACTGCAAAAGTTCTTGCAACCTGAAAGCACTAACGTGACTGCCAGCAAAACAACTCCGTGTCTGATGTATTTCATGGGCGCCTCATGCAAACCTCTTGCTCCCTCACGAGTCAAATCTGTTACAGCGGTCCTATGGTACTGTCAGTATTCGCGAAATACTTAACTTTGCTCTTTGCGCCTCAGCAAAGAGAGGAAAACTCGGTTTTTAGATAACTTCTTTTAATTAAGCGCTCTTTGTGAGTTATAGAACGTCTAAACTGAAGTTCGCGCAATATCTCCAGCTCTCATTGACTTGGAGCAAGGAACTTTAGCCGCCTTCAGTTCATCTTAAAATGACAAAATCCGAGCGCCATCTGGCAAGAGGCGATATGAAACTTTCGATCATTTTGCTGTTCGCAATGACATTAGTGGTCCCCGTAATCCCTGCTTTGGCTGAAAGCGCAGAACATTCATACAAGGCTGGCGAGGTCGCAGAAAAAAAGAACGACTACGACGCCGCTTGCAGTGCGTACAGGCAGGCCCATGAAAAGAAAATGGGCGACCCCAAGTACCAGGCCGCCTACCTTCGAGCGCGTTTCTCTGCCGGCAATCAACACATCCACACGGGCCAGCAGTTACGCAGCACAGGCAAATTACAAGAAGCGTTACTCGAATTTCGTCATGCGGTCGATATCGATGCCACGAACTCGGAGGCGCTCCAGGAAATCAACCGCACATCCGAAATGATTCGGAAAGAAGCAGAAGCACGGGACAACCCAAATCAGAGAGTACAATCGTCTTTGGAAAAGGATGCCGAAAATGCGACCGGACCGGTGACGCTAGATTTCAAGTCTGATATGCCTGTCACTTTGCACCTGGATACAACCACTGACGTGGTTTATAAAACGATTGCAAAACTCGCAGGGTTCAATGTGCTGATCGATCCGGAGTATAAGCCTCAGAAGATCAGTTTTGATTTGAAAGACGTGAGCATTCGCGACGCGATTGACATGCTCGCTATGCAATCGAAAACCTTTTGGCGGCCATTGTCTTCGAATACGATCATGGTTACCGCTGACTCCGCATCCAAACGGAAAGAATTTGAACAGAATGTAATGAAGACGTTTTACCTGCGAAACTCCGCCACTCAGAGCGATTTGCAGCAGGCTGCCGGAACACTCAAGGCCA
Source organism: uncultured Occallatibacter sp. (assembly GCA_964414945.1). Taxonomy (GTDB): domain Bacteria; phylum Acidobacteriota; class Terriglobia; order Terriglobales; family Acidobacteriaceae; genus Telmatobacter. Next base: position 26,165 of record CAYPYJ010000039.1, on the reverse strand, counting down.
TTCTCGACATAAGTCGCATTCAGTTAACTCCTGAACAGAGATCCCTGACGCTGCGGTGCACACCTGATCAGATGGTGCTCGCTCAAAAATTGATCGGAGATATCGACAAACCAAAAGCTGAGGTAATGATCGATATCACGGTTATGGAAGTTAGCCGCGACAAGTTGCATACCATCGGCACCAATCCGCCGACTAGCGCCAGTGTGACACTCGCAGGTACCAGCTCATCCGGATCGTCGGGATCGTCGTCTTCCACTCTCTCCCTGAACTCATTCAAATCGCTGAACGCTGGCAATTTCTCTGTATCGATTCCAGGCGTTTCCTTTTCGCTCCTCGCATCCGACGGCAACACGAAGGTCATCCAACACCCCCAACTTCGTGCAATGGATAGCGAGAAAGCCTCTCTCAAAATTGGTGATCGCGTCCCGATCGCGACCGGGTCGTTCCAGAGTGGCCTCGGAGGATCTGTCAATACTCAATTCCAGTATCTGGATGTCGGCGTAAATATTGACATAACTCCCTACGTGCATTCCAACAATGAAGTAACTCTCAAAATGTCACTGGAGATCTCTTCCGTAGCCGGTGTGCAGAATATAGGAGGATTCAACCAACCCACTATCGGTCAACGCAGAATCGAGCATCAGGCGCGGCTTGCGGATGGCGAAGTTAACTTAATCGGGGGCATCCTCACAGACACCGACACCAATTCCATGAGCGGGTACCCCGGGGTTACCAAGATTCCACTCCTGAAATATTTCTTTGGACAAGAGACCAAGGAACGCCAACAAAGTGAGATCGTATTCGCAATAACTCCTCACATCATTCGTGGTGGAGAGATTATGGATGAAAATCTCAAGATTCTGGACGTCGGTACTGCCAACACAGTAACCTACCGGAAAGATAACCCCAAGAGCGGTTCTCCAGGCGCTACGCCTGCTTCCCCGGCACCTGCTGCACAGTCGCTAACAGGCCATCCCACGGCTAAGGCGCCCGCTCAACCAGTCGCAACTCCCACACAGCCAACTGTTGGCGCAGATTCGCATCCAGCATCAAAATCCCCTCCGCAGCCTGTCGCGGAAGATAACTCGCCGGTAAAGCCCGCACTGGTGCCGCAATTGGCCCCATCGAAACCGGTCGGCCCCGTCAGAGCGGCACTCGGAGCAGAGTAGCTTCGCTTCCATTCCACGCAGAGGACCGTTGATTCCATCTGCGTGGAAATATATCCATTAAAAGCGGAAGCGATAGCGCACTTCAACCTGTATCATCCGCGGATCGTTATAGTGGAACCCGCCAACAGTAATCGAGTTATCCTGCAGAACTCGTAAGTTGGTTACATTAAGCACCGAGGCCGAAAGCTTCCACTGTTCACTTATCTTGTGGCCTGCAGAAATGTCGAAGGTGGTATGAGCTGGCAGATAGTCTCCTTGATAAGGCCCTTCTCCTGATCCTGCCAGACCATTGGTGGAGCCAGACCCATAGTAAACATTTGTGGAAACCCAAGTGCTCCGAGGCAGCCTCGCCACAAATCCTGTGTTCAGCGTATTGCGCTGATCATGGTCTACAGGGGTGTAACCAGACCCGAGATTGCACGCAGGGTCAGCAGAGTCACTGCACGTAAATCCGCCTATCACGCTGCCCCGCTGTTCGGCGATCTGGTTTGAGTAGGCTAGATGAAACTTCCCGAAGTGAGCCAGTTGCGGTGAACTTAACGTTAGTTCCCAGGCACGAACCAATGCACCTTCTACCGCAATCGGGAAGAAAATGTTCGATTCGCCTACGTTGGAATGGTCGAGAAAGTTATTCACACGATTCTTGACATTTGCTACATCAAGCAGCCAGCCCTTATAGGGAATCTGTATGCCGAACTGATACTCTTCGTCGCGCTCGGAAGGCAGGGGCACGAAAGCATTCTCGCCCTGCTGAGCAGTTACGTAGTTGAGAAAACTGCTAGACACAGTTTCAACCGGAGCCGGTTGGAAGAAATGTCCGTAGAAGCCTCGCAGCGCCCAATGCAACCGCGGAATCACAACCGTTGCTCCAATGCGCGGATAGGCTGCGCTTTCGTCTAATCCGCTGTAAAGCCTTGAAAAGCGCATCCCGCCCAGTAGCGTTATATTACGGCCAATGTGAATATGATCAGAGATGTGGTACTCGAGCAGCCCCGCGTTAGCGTTGGATGTAGTGTTCCGAACGGAGTTGGCTTCATAACTCTGATCGTTGATGAGCAGACCGAAGAGATCATCTTCTTTTTGAAAAAATGAATAGAGTCCCGCTGAAAAATTATTCCGTCCCGCGTCAAGGCGTATGTCGGATTGCGCTCCAACGTAGTTTGATCTCTGATGCCAGGTGGTCGCCACAGGCAAGTCCGTTGCGCGCGAGTCATAGTTTGATTGATTAAAGTGATAATAAGGCGCCACCGTAAACAGCGCCTTGGGCGAAATTGTATGAACCCAGTTGGCAATCAAGAACGAATCCGTTTCCGTTTGCCCGTCTCGCAGCCCGAATGAGTTATAGTAACCGGACGCCTGTTCCCAGTCGTTTGGATCAGGGTCGTAGGGAATCTGAAAGAAATCCCGACGGTATTGCGCGTTGAGCCGCAATTGGTCTTTGGCGGTCCGGTTGCGCAGCAAAGAAAGAAACCCGCTTTCGGAGTTTGTCGAATCGTGATAGATCGAGGCAATCGGCGTAGCTAGTCCGTAATTGGATCGAGATCCGGTAAGACTCGCGTACCAGGCAGTTGTTGTTGTGTGGTCCCCCAGCGAAAGCTGCGTCTCGCCGGTATAAAGGTTTCCAGCCGTCAACAGCAATTCGCCTTCGCGGTTGCGTTCAAAGCCGTTGCGCGGCAGCACGTCAAATACTCCGTAGGTTCTATCGCCTACATCCGCTGCATAACTCCCTCGCTGTGTTTCAATCTGTTCAATGTCTTTTGGGTCAATCTGCGGACCTACATTGGAAGAGATTTTTGTGTTAGGAATTGCGATCCCGTCAATGAGCCAGCTGGTTTGGTGCCCACCCCGCATATGCAGCATGTCATGCGTCATGTATGCGCCAGGGACATAGTCCGTTATCATCTCCATTCCGGTAGTCCGGCTGGCGCCTGGAGTTTCGTCGATCATCTCGCGAGTTATAAGCGTAGTAGGCGTCACCGAATCGACGGCCATGCCGGAATTATCCGATCCGTTTACTAAGATCGATTGTGTCGTCGAGGCTACGCTGAGAGCAATGTGAAGTACAGGGTTCGTCCCGGATGCTACTGTGAGCACCTCTGTAACTGTGTCAAACCCAGTTACAGCTACCTGCAATCTATAGACGCCTATGGGCACTTGCAATATTACAAATGCTCCCTCGAAATCCGTAGTCGTGTTTAACACGAAATCGGAATTGAATGCCTGAAGCGTGACTGTAGCGTCTACGATCGGACGATGATGCGGGTCGTGAACAACTCCATGAATAGCGGCGAAGACGTTGCCATAGACTGGCAACGAAGCTGAGAGCAGGAAAAACGCGATTGCGCAAAAAACTGTACGCATAAGAGCGACCTCCTTAGTTACTGGGCTGCAGCGCAGGATTATCATGCACACAGAACGCGATGCGCATGAAACTACGCAATGAACTCCATTGCGGTCAACTCAGCCGGGGAATGATCTGAGGGCACGTACCTTCTGCAGTGACGAAGTGATGATGGGGTTCCTAACCTATTTTTGAGGAGGGAGGAGCGCGACTGGCGCGCGCGTGGAAAACGTTCAGCAGGGATGCTGAGTTGCTGGCGCCGTTTATGTTTGCTTGCACGATTAAATCATTAAGGCCGAACGGGGTCGCGACGACCGCGTCGTCCAGTATCACTGAAGCACTTATATAAGTTGGAAAGTATGGACAGCGCAATGGTGCAGATAAGGAAGGAGCAGATTTGGATGATTTCTGAGAACTCTTCGCAGCCATTGCAACAGACATGGCACAATGGTGTGCTCCGTGGCGACGGCAACAGGCAGGAAGGCGCGACTCTGTGTTGGAAGGAAGAGCCGTCGCGAGCGGCCCCAACCAGAACAGAAGAATAAGATAGAAGCAAACCGCACGCTGCATGTCAAAGTTATCTCATGCATTTACATATATCTCTTTGTTCTAAATCAACTTTCTACTACTTCTAACTTTCGCACTAATGGCCATAGTATGGACAGGCGTATGTCGCAATACATGGTCTTCGCTCCAGGAAGTAGAAATATCTGAAGCCAGTTGCAAGGCCAGAATATTTTGAACAGAGTGTCGTAAAACGCAACCTTCTCTCATTACAACTGATCCAAATAGACCGGACTCTCCGTAACCCAAAATTCATGAATCTGGAACGGTGCTCCAGTATGCTATTCGCAGGAGAGAATTTGCACGTTCACCTCATCCCAACACCCGGACCTTGCAACGCATTTGTTGGCCCGTGCCTTGCGCTCACTGCCGTCCTTGCTGTTGCTCAGGCAAGCGATTCCCTTCCTAACGCACTTCAGCCCACTCCGCAGTCCGCACCCATAAGTGGCACAGCTGTCACTATGTCCCCACACCACGGCACCGACCGCTGGTGGCTCTCCGGGCAGGCTAACATCATCTTTCAAGGCAACCTTCCGTTTCATTCTCTTTACGAAGGCGCGAACAGCTTTCGCACCGCCGCAGAGTACAAGACTTCTCTGCTGGGGACGCTCTACGCCGCGGTACGGCCTACCAAATCCATCCGGTATAACACCGACTTGATTTTCGATCTGGAAAGCTCCGGCGGACGCGGCGTCAGCCAGGCCCTCGGCCTCGCCGGATTCACCAACCTCGACGTGGTGCGCAATCCTACGCTCGGCACCGCACCCTATCTTGCGCGCTACGGAATTCATCAGGTGATCGGCCTGTCCAATGAAACAACCGCTCAACAGCCTGGTATCTTCGCCGTCGCCCCCAGCGTGCCAGTGCGACGAGTGGAGTTGCGCGTCGGCAAAATGACGCTTCCGGATTTCTTTGATGTGAGCGGCCCCGGTTCTGATAGTCACTTGCAGTTCATGAACTGGACGGTAGACAACAACGGCGCGTGGGATTACGCCGCCGATACGCGCGGCTATACGGTGGGCGGATTGGCAGAATACTATGACCGCGCGTGGAGCCTGCGCTACGGCATCTTCGCCATGCCGACCGTAGCCAATGGCATCGACATGGATTGGGCCTTCAGTCGTGCCCATGCTCAAAACGGTGAGTTCGAGTTGCGCCACAGCTTTGTGCCCAGGCGCAAAGGCACTGAGCGCATACTATTTTTTGCCAATCGCGCTCACATGGGCACTTACCGCGAGGCCGTCGTTGCCTTCCTCTCGGGAGCTGACAAGACGCCCAATATCCAATTGCATGAATACTACAGCGCGCTCAAATATGGATTTGCCTTCAACGCCGAGCAGGAGCTGACAGAAAATCTGCGCATCTTTGGCCGCGCGGGATGGAACGAGGGCCAACACGAATCTTATGCTTACACCGAGGTGGATCAGACGATCGAGGCAGGCAGCGACTACGCTGGTACGCGCTGGCATCGCCCTGCGGACAAAATCGGCCTGGCCGTGGTCTCAAACGCCATTAAGCGCGACCACCAAAACTATCTACGCCTGGGCGGCCTTGGCTTTCTCCTTGGCGACGGCAACCTCAACTACGGCCGGGAGACCATCGTCGAAAGCTACTACAACTGGCACGCATGGCGCGGACTCTTTTACGCCGTTGATGTGCAGCACATCAACAACCCCGGCTATAACCGCGACCGCGGCCCTGCCTGGGTAGGCGCGGTGCGGGCGCATGTGGATTTTTAAGAGAACAGATTACTTGCCTGTTCCGGCAGGCTGTGTCTGCCTTTTCTGCTCCTGCGGCAGTTGAACAATCACTTCATTAGGCTTGGCGTAGTGCAGTTTCTCGCGCGCCACGACTCCGACCGCATCGGGATTGGACTTGAGCTGTTCAATGCGATTGCGCAGGCGCGTATTCTCCTCATTCAACGCGTCAATCTCTTTGCGCAACTGGCGGTCCTCGGCGCGCTTCTGTTGCCAAACCAGCAGGCCGTTCTTGCCTATCACACCATGCCAGAGAATCAAAAGCGCCAGCACCACGGCCAGCACGGAGGCCGTCGGACGCCATACGCGGCGCATCCAGTCGAATGCTCGCTGGGGAATGGAAGTAGAAATCACGTCCGGTGTGCTATTTTCGACTTGTCTATTTTCAAACTGCATCGCACCCAATCCGCAATTAGCTCAGCACAAAACCCTTGGCCGCTGTTTGCAACGCCTCGGAATCTTGCTCACTACGCGCTTCAGTGTAAGCCCGCACCACCGGCTCGGTTCCAGAGAGGCGATAGCAAACCCACGATCCATCGGCCAAAATCAGTTTCATCCCGTCGGTACGCACAACCTGCACAACCTTGCGCCCGCTCAACTCCGCCGGATCGGCCTTCAACTTCTCAGTGAACGCGGCCATACCCTCCGGGGTCAAGCGGAAGTTGGCGCGAATCGGATAGAAGGAACCAACCTTGGCAAATAACTCCTGTAACTGCGCGCCCAGGCTCTTGCCGCGCTTCGCCACCATCTCCACCACCAGCAGGCCCGCCAGCACGCCGTCTTTTTCCGGCACGTGCCCGCGAATCGTCAGCCCCGCCGACTCCTCGCCGCCAATCGCAATCTTGTCGCCGTTAATCAACTCGCCAATATACTTGAAGCCCACCGGCGTTTCGTAGAGCGGAACTTTGTGGTATTCGGCCAGCGCATTAATCAGGTTCGTCGTCGCCACGCTCTTGGCCACGCCGTTCCGCCAGCCTCGCGTCTCCACCAGATAATCGAAGAGGAGCGCAATGATGTAGTTGGGCTGGATGAATGTTCCGTCCGCATCGACAATCCCAAAGCGGTCCGCATCCCCATCCGTCGCAATGCCGAGATGAGCGCCGATCTCTTTCATCTTCGCCCTCGCGTCGCCTAGCAAATGATCATCCGGCTCTGGCGCATGGCCACCAAACAAAACATCCCGATAATCGTGAACCGTTTCGACGCTCACGCCCACCGCGCGAAGAATCTCCGAGCTATACCCCCGACCGGCGCCCCAGAACGGATCGTAAACAATCTTGATGCCAGAAGCGGCAATCGCCTTCAGGTCCACCAGTTCGGCCAGCCGCTTCAGAAAGGCTGCCTTCACGTCGGCAGTCTCAAAGCCGCCTTCAGGCTGGTTCGCAGTAGGAATAGACGCCCCGCTCATCTGCAGTGCCACAATCGCTGTCTCAATCCGTTTGGTCACTTCTGGCAAAGCCGGCGCACCGTCATGGGTAGAAAACTTGATGCCGTTGTACTCCGGCGGATTGTGCGAAGCGGTGAAGTTGATCGCGCCTGAGGCCTTCAGTTCGCGCACCGCAAAAGCAATCGCCGGGGTCGGCGCAGCCTCGGGAATCACAATCGGCGTCACGCCCGCTCCAGCCAGCACCCGCGCAGCCTCAGCCACAAAGCTCTCGCCCAGAAATCTTGGATCGCGGCCCACTAGCACTCGATGCTGCTCCGGTTGCGTCTTTACGTAGGCGGCAATCCCCGCCACTGCCAGCCGGATATTGGCCATAGTAAACTCCTCGGCCACAATCGCTCGCCAACCCGAAGTCCCGAACCTGATCGCTGTCGTCATCGCCCATCTCCCGCGCCGGCGTACCGGCCTTCATTCATAGTGCCCTACTCAAGATTAACCGGCAACCCACCTGCAGAACCGCACAATCCGGTTTTAAGGAAAGAGTTCCACGCCGAAAGTGGTTTTCAAGCTAATAATGATCTGAGAGGAATTCTCTCCATGGAGCCGCTCATGCTCGAAGCCATACCGCCTGTCTGCCCAATTCGTCTAGTCCTGACCACCACAGCCACCCCGGAAGAAGCAGCCGAGTTGGGTCGCACTCTGGTTGAGGAGTGCCTCGCAGCCTGCGCAACACTGATTCCCGCCGTGCAATCCATCTACCGCTGGAAGGGCGAGGTTGAGTCCTCTACCGAAATCCTGCTGCTCATCAAGACTGGCCCCGATCAACTCGCGGCCCTCGAACTCCGTCTCCATAAGTTGCACAGCTATGAGACCCCTGAATTCCTTGTCCTCGATGTCGGCTCCGCCAGCCAACCCTATCTCGATTGGCTGCAATCCAGCTTGCGTTAGCCGTAAGCGGCCTTTTTCCTCACTTGAACTCCAGAGCCAAAAAACCGCCTCGTCTGGTATTCTGAGCCTGGTTTGCTGCTTATGCGCTGGTTACTGATTGTCCTACTCGTCTCGTTGGTCGGACTGTTGATCGCTGCTGCTGGGGGAGCGCTCCACATCTGGGTGCGGCGCGCTAGAACTCGCTCAAAGCCTGTCATAAACGACGAGAATGGACGAAATTCCACCACTGATCCGATTGAGGAATCTGACCCGGATGCAGAGCTTTAAGGCATTTTCAGAATCCCAAAGCAGCTCAAAATGATCGAACTAGCGGGTGCCGTTATTTTTGAAAGGAACTTCATTCCCCATGAATAAACCAACTTCCGCAGTCGCCAGCCCGTCCGGCGTGATCGACATCTCCATCGCCCACAGTCCCGACTCGGATGATGCTTTCATGTTCTATGGCCTGGCCACCAATAAGGTGCGCGTCCCCGGCTACAAGTTCACGCACACATTGTGCGACATTGAGACGCTCAACCTCAGAGCCCAGAATGAGGCTTTCTTTGACGTAACCGCAATCAGCTTCCACGCCTACCCCTACCTGCAGCATAACTACACGCTCATGGGCTGCGGAGGCAGTGTGGGCGAGGGCTACGGACCGATGGTCGTCTCACGGAATCCGCTCACGCCAGAAGATCTGGGCCGCATCAAGATCGCTGTTCCCGGCACTCTGACCACGGCATATCTCGCGCTGAAAATCTTCAATCCTGAGATTCAGACCGTCACGGTGCCCTTTGACAAAATCATCCCGGCGATTCTGGCAGGCGACTTCGAGGCTGGGCTCATCATCCACGAAGGGCAGCTTACCTACAGCACCAGCGGCCTCTACAAAGTTCTGGACTTGGGAGTCTGGTGGCGAGAAACGACCGGTCTGGTGCTGCCCCTGGGCGGCAATGCTGTGCGCCGCTCGCTGGGCTCGGAGTCCCTCCGAATTGTCACTAAAGCAGTGCGCGACAGCATTCAACACGGCCTGGACCACCGCGAACAGGCGCTGGAATACGCCATGCAGTTTGCCCGCGACCTGGACTCCAGACTAGCCAATCGCTTTGTCAGCATGTATGTGAATGAGCGCACCCTCGACTATGGCGAGGATGGCCGCGCGGCAATCCGCAAGTTGCTTGACCTCGGCTACGAGCGCGGCATTATCACCATCGCCCCGCAAGTGGATTTTGTGGATTAGCGCATCTTCTCTGAACTGAAAATCCCAGGTCCCGCACTCGGGACCTGGGATTTTCAGTACCAAACCACATACACTATTTGCATGCAGATACCCACACGCCGCGCCGTTGTCCTCAGCCACGTTGCCTTTGAAGATCTCGGAACGCTCGCGGCACCGCTCGTCGAACGAGGCTTTAAGATCGAAAGCATCGTTGCCGCCCAGGCGAGCTTTCCCCTGCCCCAGATCGCGAGTTGCGACCTGCTGGTAGTTCTCGGCGGGCCGATCGGTGTCTACGACCAGCAAGATTATCCGTTTTTAAAGAACGAGATTGCCTGCATCCGCGATAGATTGGCGGCTTCTAAGCCCATTCTTGGCGTTTGCTTAGGCGCGCAATTGATGGCCGCGGCGCTGGACGCTCGCGTCTACCCCGGCAGTAGTGGCGCGGAAATCGGCTGGTTTCCGCTGCAAGCTGCCACCAATGCGCCGACGCCAACATGGTTTGCTCCGTTGCTCACTCCTGGTGTTTCGGTCTTTCATTGGCATGGTGACACTTTCGATCTTCCCATTGGCGCACGGCATTTAGCAAAATCAGAACGCTACGCGCATCAGGCCTTCATCATTGGAGATTTCGCGCTGGGATTGCAGTTTCACCCTGAGGTAACGGCCGCTGACCTTGAAAGCTGGTACGTCGGCCACGCCTGCGAATTGCACCATGCCGGAATCTCCGTGGCCGCCTTGAGGGCTGCGGCTTACAAGCATTCCAAGACGCTGGAAGCAGCAGCGGCCCAGTTCTGGGAGCTTTGGCTGGATACGATTTTCTGAGCCTTCAATCCAAAGAATCAAGGAACGACGGAGATCCTTTCTGGAGTAAGCTGCGCCGCAAATGACCTTGGGCATAGGCACTTCTGCCCTAAAGTCATTGAAGTTGAGCAACAATTCTCCCTTGCAGACTAAATAATTTCTAACCATCGCCGATGCATCCCTTAGTGAGGTTTTAGGATGCTCGCCCACGCCCCATTGACGTTTGTTCTCGCTTCGGCAGATCCAGTGTTGCTCACTGCCATCGAACCCGTCCTGCTTGCCGACGGATCACAAGTGGAAATTTTTCTGTCCGCCGAGACCGCTCTCCCGGCGCTGACCTCGGCTCATGCGCCGACAATGGCCTTGATCGATGAAAAACTACCGGGGATGGAGATGGGGCAGTTGCTAGCGGCAGCGCGAGCGGAGGCTGCGGGCCGGCGCTTTCCGATCATTTTGATTGCGGATACTGTGACTCAGGAGTGGATCGACAGGCTGGCCGAGGGCATTATTAACGAGCTACTGCCACGGGCAATGGAGCCGGGATTTCTGCGTCTGCGACTGGAAGCGGTAATGCGCGATCATCGTCGCCTGCGCGAGCTGGAACTGCTCCGTGAGGCCACTATCCTCAACTCTCAGACCGACCGGCTGACCGGTGTTTACAATCGCGAGACGATGCTTTCGATGATGTTTCGAGAGACCGACCGCGTGCAACGGATGAACAGTTCACTGTGCATGATTCTCTTTGATATTGACGACTTCGGTCACTGGAACTCGCGGCTGGGTACCGACTCCTGCGATGATCTTCTTTGCCAGGTAGTGTCGCGGACAGCGCGCCTCTTACGCAGCTACGACATTTTGGGCCGCGCTGGCAAAGATGAATTCCTGATCGCGCTGCCTGGGTGCAGCAGCGTGAATGCTGTGATGATGGCAGAGCGTCTGCGTATGGATGTCTTCTCAACGCCCTTCCATGTGAATGGCGACTCCATCCGCCTTTCCGCATGCTTCGGCATCGCCAGCAGCATGGGCCGTTCACCTGTGGTAGTATTGCGCGACGCGGAGCAGGCGCTGTTGGTGGCCAAGGCCAGCGGGCCGGAGTCGATTCAGTGCACCGGCGACTGCCCAGAGTCTGTCGCCGCGCCGGTCGCGTTCCTTTCGCCGACCTCGGGTGATGAGTTGCTGGCCTGGTAGAGGCTGGAAAGCGGAGTGATCAAAGAGAGCGGAGTTAGTACGGGCTGTGGCGCTGATTGAATTAGCTCCGCGAACCCCGGTAACTTCGCTTCTTCTTTTTTCCGGTGAGAAATATAGATTATCGGCAAGAATTGCGGCGGGCGCTGTAAACTTGCAGCCAGAGCGGGCGTCTACCTGAGTGATGGCAGCCTGCACAGCATTGGGACCCATAAACATGGCTACGGCAGAAGAAATTGCCGCCGAGGATTTTTCGGCTGTTGTCACAAAGCACCGTCCGCGGATCTTCCGTTTTCTGCTCACCTCGACGCACGATGCTGATCTGGCAGAGACGCTGACGCAGGATTGTTTTTTGAAGGCGCATCGAAACTGGGAGAGCTTTCGCGGTGAATCGAGCGCGATGACTTGGCTGATGCGGATCGCGATCAATCTTCAGAAGGACCACTGGCGCAACCGCCGGATGCAATTCTGGCGGCAGACTCATAGCCATGCGGTCGATCTGGACGAGGCCAGCGAGTGGCTGCCGAGCGGGGAACGCACGGTGGAGCAGCAAATGCTGGCACGAGAGCGCGTGGGGCAGGTGGCAAAGGTAGTCGAAAGATTAAGCGAGCGGCAGCGGACGGTTTTTCTGCTGCGCTATGTGGAGGAGCTGGAGTTGAGCGAGATCGCGCTGGCCACGGGGATCAATGAGGGCACGGTCAAGGCGCACTTGTCGCGGGCTTTGGCGAAAGTGCGCGGGGAATTGGAGGGAAAGCGATGAGTTTCAAGAACGAGGCTCGGGGGAAAAGCAGTAGTGAGACAACTAATCTGGATTCTGCACTGAGGGAATATCGCCTCAGCGTCCATTCCTGGAGCGATGCGGCCTACAGTCGGCCGCGTACAGCTATGGCGACCACCAGAGAGAGTCATTTTTGGCGATTTGCAAGCGGATTGGCGCTGAGCTGCGTAGTGATTGCCAGCGGTATCTCGGCAGTGGTTTACCAGCATCATCGGCAGCCAGCGGCGGTTGCCCTGGTTCAGGTTGCTGAGCGCGTGCCGCCGGTTGTCCAGAAACAGATTCAGCCAGCCCGACAAGAGGATGAGGATTTGCTGGCCAAAGTAGACCGCGATGTAGCGCGAGGAGTTCCAAGCGCCATGGAGCCCTTGGCTCAATTGATGGCCGAAGACGAAAGCCAGTAGAAACGAAGAAACAGATGCATCCCCTCGGCGAATCGAGGGCAAGGAGCTTGCGATGAAGTGCTTAGATAGGGTATGGGTGGGATCAGTGTTGGCAGGAGTTTTGCTTGCGGTGCCGGCGTTGACGCAGATGGCTGGCGGCGATATGGGGGGAGGGCCGGGAGCAGGAATGGGGCAGCATCGGCCTCCGATGGAGCGGGCATTTGGCGCACAGGGCGGACTCGGACGCTGGTGGAACAATCCAAGGATGATTGAGCAGTTGAAACTGACCGATGAGCAGCGAAAAGCATTTGACGGGATCCTGCTGGACCACCGTGAGAAGCTGATCGACCTGCACGCCAGCCTGCAGAAGGCCGAACTGTCACTGGAGCCGCTGATGCGCGACGATCAGCCGAACGAGGCGAAAATACTGGCGCAGATCGACAAGGTGGCGCAGGCGCGGGCCGAGTTGGAAAAGGTGAATGCGCGTTTTTTGCTTGCGATTCGCGGCAAGCTGACGCCTGAGCAGTGGAAACAGGTACAGGCTTTCCGCGCCAACCGCATGCATGAGCGGCACAGCATAGAAGAGGGTGGCCCGGGACGGGGTGGTTTAAACCACCGCTTTGCTCCTCCTCCGCCTCCGCTGGGTGCGGGGCCTGACGCGCCCCCAGCTCCGGGAGCGGGGTCCGAAATGTAGAAGGGATTTGTGACGCGGGTTTCAGGCAGACAGTAAATACAGTTGCAAGCAAAAGACAGCGGCATGAGGCTAACCCTCTTGCCGCTGTTTTTTACGCATAAATACTGACGAAAAGGTCGAACAGATCCAAGCGGGGCGCTCACTTTGTGTAGCGAAGCGATGCAGCCAGGTGGAGCGCAACGCAACAGAGCGTGAATCGCTTTGGGACAGGATTTGAAGCGAAGCTGGACACCTTGAATCGACCCGCTACAATCAGGGGCACAAGCGGCATTAAAAATTATGACTAAAGTTATTTTGGGCGGGACCGATGAAGGGAGTGGATGCAATGGCGCTCAGCCGGTATGGAAAAATCCTTGCGGAACGAAAGATAGACCGTTAGGTAGAGCGCATTCAAGGCATCAGAAAAAGGAGTACCTCCATGGCCCTCGGTGTTTTAAACAATCTGTCAGCGATGTACGCAGAGAACAACCTGAACAACACCAACAACAGTTTGCAGACGGTGTTGCAGCAGTTGTCTTCAGGATCGAAGATCAACTCCGGCGCAGACGACGCCGCGGGGCTCTCACTGGTAAACGGCCTGCAGGCGAACTCGACAGCTCTGATCCAGTCAACGACCAACGCCACCGAAGGTGCAGGTCTTCTGAAAGTTGCCGATGGCGCTTTGTCGCAGGTAACCAGTCTGTTGGACCGCGCCATCACGCTAGCCACCGAGGCCTCGAACGGGACTCTCAACTCCTCTCAGGAGTCGGCGGCCAACCAAGAGTACACATCGATTCTGTCCGAGATCAACAATATTGGTTCGACGACGACCTACAACCAGCAGCAGGTATTTGCCGGCAAAACAATAGCGATCTATACCGGTGACTCGTCGCCGCAAGGTTCGTCAGTCGACAACCTGTATATTCGCACGCTCTCCAGCTCCAGCGTGGGCGACACGGGCGGCGCGATGTCTTATAGCAACGGCCAGAACAATGTATTCATCAACCTGTCGAATGGGGGCACGAACGCCAGCATCTCCGATAGCCTGAATGCCAGCGGCGCCACAACCATCACGGTGAACTACATGGCCAAGGGCGCAAGCGGCACGGCAACGATGGCGACCGCCAACATTACCGTCGGCACCGGCACCACATATGCCAACACCGCGCAGGGACTGATCAATGCCATCAACAGCTCGGGCCTCGGCCTTAGCGCCACCTTCACCACGGCAGCGCAAGCCGGCAGTGTGGCCGTAAGCGCGGCTTTGGCGGGCAATACCTCCGGCGGCAGCGGCAGCAATACCGGCATCGAGATCTCGGGCATCGGCCTGGGAACGGGTACCAATGGTGCAGGCGAGATCGGAACTCTGACGGTAGCAAATAATTCTGATACGCTTGGCGGCAGCCTCACGATTGTCGGGCCGGATGGAAAGAGCCACGCCATAACATTAGGCAGCGCTAATTCCACCGACACTCTAGCCAACCTGGCGGCGACCATCAACTCTGCCAACCTCGGAGTTCAGGCCAGCTATAACGCGGCGAACCACGAAATCGTCTTCACTTCGGCAAATGCCACTGAGACCATTTCGGGAACTGCCATTACTGACACCCCAACGAACGCAGCTCCGGTTCTGGCCCCTGTAGCCAATCCCGCTCCGGTGGTGGCCTCGCTGGGAAGCACGTTGTCTGTGGTCAAAGCCAACGATATTTTAGGCGGCACTCTCACCGTCACCGACACGCTTGGAGCTGCGCACCTTGTCACTCTTGGCACGCCGGGCTCAACCGATACGCTCGCAAACCTGAAAAACTATCTCAATGTGACCAATGCCGCCTGGGGAATCACGTCCACGGTTGTTGGAACCAACATGACCTTTAGCGGAACGCTATTGGACAATGTCGTAGGCGCCAACCTCACCGACACGACTCCAGGCATCGACGGCACACTGACCGTTGCGCAAAGCACCGATCTTCTGGGCGGGTCGATGACAGTGACCGATACCCTGGGAGTGGCACACTCCTTTGCCCTTGGACTGTCAGGACAAACCGATACTCTCGCCAACCTCAGAACCTATATCAACACGACCAACGCCGCGTGGGGCGTGACAGCAACCATCACCGGTGGAACAGCGATGACCTTTACCGGGACGCTGCTGAATAACGTGACTGGCACAAGCCTGACTGACACCGGCGCGGCTGTGGGCATCGCGTTGACCGGTATACCAACCGCCAGTGAAACAGCGTATTCCGGACAGGTGGGAACTTTGACGATTGGTGGTGTTGGTGGAACCGCCACAGATACGTTGGGCGGCACGCTAACCATCGGCTCGAACACTATTACGCTGGGCGTCAGTACCGGCGCAACCAAAACCGACACACTCGCCAATCTGGCCGCAACCATCAACGCCGGAGGCTACGGCGTGACGGCCACCTACAGCCCCGCAACCAAAAGCGTCATCTTTACCTCGGCTAATACTGCAATCAACTTCAGTGGCGCACCCACGGATGCCACGGCAGGCTCGACGATCACCGCCACCACCAATGCGCCTTATCCAACTCAAGTTGGCACGCTAACCATCGGGGCAGGCGGCGCGGCAACCGATATACTGGGCGGAACGCTCGTTATCGGTTCGAGCACCATCACGCTGGGCACACCGGGAACGACAGACACCCTGGCCCACCTCTATGCCACTATCAACGCCGGCAACTATGGGGTCACGGCTTCGCTTGACCCAACCGGCAAGATCATGACCTTCAATTCAACAACCGGTTTGCTGGTCGCCGTCGGCGGCGCACCTACGGATACGACTACCGGTGCTCCGACGACGGCAATCACCAACACTCCCGCTGTAGACCTCTCGGCATATTACAGCACGGGGATTTCGGGAATGGTTGAAGACAGCTCGACCGGCGGCGGCACCAACAACACAGGCATGGTCGCCGACTCGAACGGTGTGGGCGGTACCGCAACCACCAGCTATACAGACGGCGCGGGCGCGAATCTGAGCAGCACAAATCTGCTCAGTCAGGCCAATGCACAGCTTGCATTGGGCTATCTGAACCAGGCCATTACCGACGTAGCGGCTATGGACGGCTATATCGGCGCGCAGATCAACACCCTGAACTCTGTCAGCTCGGTCATGACAACGCAACAAGAGAACGTGGTCTCTGCACAGAACGCAATCCAGGCAACCGACTATGCTTCGGCGACTTCGAACATGTCCAAGTATGAGATTCTCAGCCAGACCGGCATCGCCGCATTGGCTCAAGCTAATAGTGTTCAGCAAGAAGTGACCAAGCTCTTGCAATAAGGTTTGAACAGTAAGTGCATGATTGCAGTAACTTCAAGAAAACCCAGGGACGGGCGGCGGCAGGGGGATAACCCTTGCCGCCCATTTTTTTGAGCTGCAACAACGACCATATATTACGAAAGAGAAGAGCTCTAGATAGGCACAAATTGTGCGCACTGCTTCTCAAGTTCAGGAAATTCAGGGAGGTTCTCTCCAACCTGCTGTGTAATCAGCGGACCATGCTCAAGAGTGGAGAGATGTTTGAAAAGGTCTGCCGGGTGCAGTCGGGCGCGCACGGCAAAATCTCGAATTAATGGCTCGATGAACTCAAAATCTTCAGGAAGAACAATGGACCGGAAGTCAGGGTGAACCAGCAACCGGAGCTCTGGCTGCGTGCCATTAAGCAACAGCAGGATGAGCGGCGCACTTACAGGCGAATCGACACCCATATTCCGCGGTCTGTAGGCGAGAACGCAGAACTGCGGCGGATGACTTTCTTTTATCTTGCAGCTTTCCAAGGTCTTTCTCATCGGCCTTTTTTTGCGTGTCACACATCGTGTCTAAAGTGCTCTGAATCAGACTGGGAACGGAAAATCTGCTAAGGCATTGTGCGAACTCATCGAGGGCCGAGGCTGTTTTCCATTCGCTGGGAAGCGCTTGGATTCGCTGCCAAAGCTTGTCCGCATCCAACTTCTGAGCAGTCTCTTGACAACTCAAGAGGTATTGAGAGCATACACCCTGATAAATGCGCGAATCAAGATAACGAGACGCCACGGATTTCGGCTGCAAATCGCCTTTTGGACCGCCGAACAAGTGCCCGTGATCGACAAAGAAAGCCTTCAGGCCACGCGAAGCATCTTCGATGAAGATCGCTTGCCGGTTGTCGGCATGTTTAGCGAAGATATCGATCAGCCATGCGAGCACAAAGCTCTTTATATTGAGCACACGCGAGAAACTTGAGCCGGGCAGAACCTCCAAAAGCCGCAGACCTTCCGTGCCCAGATATTGTGAACCAAAACACAGACCAGGTTCAGGTCGTAGAGATCCAGTTTCAGTCTGTATCCAGCAGGCACGATTGTGATCAATAAATGCGTCAGTGACGCGTAACGGCTTCCAGACAGGAACCGGCAGCCCTAGCGCTCGAAATAGTTCGCTGCCCGCGCTTTCATTGAAGCACAGGTTGGCGCCTTGAAGGTTGTTGGTGAACTTGACTACATAAAAATTCCCATCGCTCGCTTGTGCAAGGATGGGTTGCGATCCGCCTCGCAGATTTTTAACGTGACGCGTCAGAAAAGTAGAAGATTTACTCTGCACGATGAATCGCCCCCCGAAGAGAATTCAGATGAAACAAACAAGTTGCCTTTCAGCAACAACTCTCCGGGGTAATCGAGCAACGTAACTGCCAATATGAACGGCAATCAATGAGAGGATTCCATTCTCGTGCTTGCGAAAGCATATCGAACATCTGGCAACAGATTGCTCTTACTGCAATAGCTGTCCCGCTGTCCTTTCCACAAAACACCTTAACAATCCGAAAGTACCCTTGATAAACAGTGCTGTCAAGTATCAATCCATATGAATTTACATCAATTTTCTTAGAAAATTTTAATCATCGTTCTTGCGTAACTTACATCCCATCAATGCCGTGGCGATAGTGTCGCTTAATTAGGACTATAAAAGTCTCATTTCAATCAAGATAGGAGTATACCGGCGAAGCAGGAGCGTTAAGCCCCTGCGAATTGCCCCAAAATTACCTGCTACATACTTTGTCCCAGATTGGGATTTTTTAATAACCCTCATGCGCTGATTGCAACTGAAGCCTCCCACACACCGCTGGTCAGGTACTCGTGGATCGAGGCTGCGGCCTTGCGGCCAGCACCCATTGCGAGAATCACCGTGGCGCCACCAGTCACAATATCACCACCGGCAAAGACTCCCTGCTTGGATGTACGCATCGTCTGTTCATCCGCAACAATGTAATTCCACTTGTTGGTGGCCAGATCAGGCGTGGTGCTCTGAATCATCGGGTTGGCTGTAGTGCCGACGCCGATGATAACTACATTGGCGGGCAGCACAAACTCGCTTCCCTTGACGACGACAGGCCTGCGGCGGCCGCTCTCGTCCGGCTCGCTCAGCTCCATGCGGACACATTTCGCTCCAGTCAGCCATCCTTTTTCGTCGCCGAGAAACTCGATAGGATTAGTCAGCATCTGGAACTCGACGCCTTCTTCGCGCGCATGCTTCACTTCCTCAGCGCGTGCTGGCATCTCGGCATCGGAGCGGCGATACACCAGAGTCGCTTTGCGCGCTCCCAAACGCCGCGCAGTACGCACTGCGTCCATCGCCGTGTTGCCACCGCCAACTACGATCACATCCTTGTCGCGGCAATCGTAAACCGGCTCGTCGTACTCCTCGTACTGATAGGCGCGCATCAAATTCACGCGTGTCAAAAATTCATTAGCCGAGTAGACGCCGTTGAAGTGCTCACCGGGAACGCCGAGAAAAACCGGTAAACCCGCACCAGTGGCCACAAACACCGCGTCGTAGTGTTCGTCGTTCATCAGTTCGTTGATGGTGACGCTCTTGCCGACAACCACGTTGGTCTCGAATTCGACGCCCATGCGGCGCAGATTGTCCACATCGCTCTTCACGATGGATTTGGGCAACCGGAACTCCGGAATGCCATACACGAGCACGCCGCCCAGCTCGTGCAGCGCCTCAAAAACTCGCACGCGATGGCCCTTCTGAATGAGATCTCCAGCAGCGCTCAAACCCGCCGGACCACTGCCGACAATGGCAACGCTCTTTCCGGTCGAAGGCGCGTTTGAAGGCAGTCCAAGCTGGCCGCTGTTGCGCTCGAAGTCGGCAACGAAGCGTTCCAGATTTCCTATCGCCACCGGCGCGCCTTTCTTGCCCAGAATGCAACCGCCCTCGCACTGATTCTCCTGCGGGCAGACGCGTCCCGTGATTGCGGGCAGCGCGTTATCCTCGCGCAACTTGGCGGCCGCGCCAAGGTAGTCGCCCGCATATATCAGATTCACAACGTCCTTGATCTTGACGCCCACCGGGCAATCGACAACGCAACCGGGTTTGGCGCATTCAATGCAGCGCGAGGCTTCAGTGACTGCGTCCAGCACTTTCAATCCCAAATTCACTTCTTCAAAGTTGCGGCTGCGCACCGTCGCGTCCAGCTCTGGCATGTGTGTGCGCGCAATCTTCATCCTGTCCTTGAGCGGAAGAGCGTTTTTTTCAGACATAGTGTTTCTCTCCCGCGGCCAATTGTTCGCGAAGCTCGGCCACTTGTGCTTCCTTGTTCTCATTGAATTGCTTGAGCGACGCGCATTCCTTCTCGCGATACATGGTGTTGCGTTGCATCAGAACTTCAAAGTTGACCATCGAGGCGTCGAACTCCGGGCCATCCACACAAGCAAACTTGCTCTGTTTCCCCAGCAAAACGCGGCAGCCGCCGCACATTCCGGTTCCGTCCACCATGATGGAGTTCAGGCTGACCATGGTCTTGATACCTAAGGGCGTCGTGATCCGTGCCACCGCGCGCATCATCGGCACCGGGCCAACGGCGAGAACAAAATCAATCTTGCGTCCAGCGGCAAGCAATTCGTCGAGCTTCTTTGTGACCAGCCCCTGTTCGCCATAGCTGCCGTCATCCGTCATCATGTAGGTCTCTGTGCTGGCCGCGCGGACCTCGTCTTCAAATACGACCATTTCCGTAGTGCGCGCACCTTCAATGAAGACGACCTGATTGCCTGCGGCTTTGAGCGCGTTGGCCGTGGGCAACGCCATTGCCGTGCCCACACTGCCGGCAAGAATCACGACAGTCCCAAAATTCTCGATCTCCGAAGGTTTGCCCAGTGGGCCAACGATGTCCAGAATAGAATCGCCCGTTTCCAGGCTATTCAGCAGCGAGGTGGTTTTGCCGATGGCCTGAACAACGATGGTGACAGTGCCTGCCGCGGGGTCAGAGCATTTGATAGTGAGCGGAATGCGCTCGCCCTTCTCATGCAGGCGAAGAATGATGAACTGTCCCGGCTGCTGCTTGCGCGCAATACGTGGCGCATCAATCACAAACTGTTTGATATTGAGCCCGACAGTGCGAGCTTCCAGAATCTTGTACATGAAACCAGTTTACGATATTTTTAGTGGTCTGACCACTTTGTTCTGCCTGCGGCTGTTTCTGACTCTGATTCAAAAGTAATTGACGGCTCTTTATTTCTCGCGAAAGTGCTGCATTCAGCTATGGTTTTACTTCAGCCGCCCTACTCCGCTTCCGCTGCCTCGGCCTCCATGGTCGTGAGAATCGACTGCATGCGTTCGAACTCAGGGATGCCGTGCAGTGGTTTGAGACGCGGGTCGGCGAGCATCTGGAAGAACCACGGGCAACGGGCATTGCAGGCGGTTTGCAGATCCTCGATGGCGGTATCCAGATCGCCCAGCGCAACATGAACCGCCGGTGTGAAGGAACTCAGCAGAAAGCGTTCGCGGCTCAGCCACTGCAGCCGCTCAAGAATGGAGCGGGCTTCGTCTTTGCGTCCTTCGCAGGCCAGCGCGTATGCGTGAGCTGCGGTAGCCAGGTCGAAGAATGGCACACGTTGCACGAGGCTCTCGGCAAGCTCGGTGGCGCGCGCCGACTCCCCGTTGAAGGCAAGAATCAGCACCCCGTAGAAATTGGTAAATTCATGATCGGGAAAAATACTGAGAGCGTTCTGGATATGCCGGAGGCTTTCGGCGGCCTGTCCGTCCAGATGGAGCGCCCAAGCCAGCCGGTCATGCAGCCATGGTGAATACGGGTCCAGTTGGATGGCCGCGCGCAAGAGTTCGATCGCTTCAGCGAAGCGCCGCCCGCTGAGTGAGAACATCACGCGTACACGGGTGGTCCAGGTTCCATGAGGTAGATGAGCGCTGTGCGCGAAGGCTTTGAGCGCAGCGGGCAAATCGTGATCGAAGTGAAAGTTTATCCAACCCAGCGCGGGAAGAATGGCTTCCGCCTGATGTTCCAGATCAGGGATGGACTCCGCCGTGCGACGCACATGCTCCGCCGCAACAGCCGGAGGCATGAATCCGTAAAACGACTGTGTAACGCAGAGATGGACTAAATCGATCTTGGCGGAGATCAGCGAGGGATCCACTTCGATGGCCCGCAACAGGTACTGCAGTCCGTCCTGCATACGATGGCGATGCAGCGACTGCCACTCGTGACGGCCACGAAGAAAGTTATCGTAAGCCTCGCGGCGCTGTGGGTTGCTTTCGAGCTCAGTGGAAGGATCGACATTGGCAGAAATGGACAGATTGCCATTCTTAGCTTTGTGCGGCACAGACGTGTCGGCCCCGATTTCCTCACACCGCTTCTGCAACAATGGCATGTCGTTTGAGACTCCGGCGCCAAGACGCCAGGTCAGCCGCCGCACCAGTTCCGACTCCAATCCGGCGATCCGGTCCTTGTCCACGAGCATATCTTCCACCCAGATTTGCTCGCCATTGTCCACGCGTATCATCTCGGCACGGAGCCGGAATTGCGAAGAAAGTGCGCGCAACGATCCGGTCAGGACCAGATCGGCCTTGAGCGTCTCGCCAATCTGCTGGGCAGTTAGCCCGCGACCGGCCAGCGTAAAGATTGAGTCCCTGGCCAGCACGGAGAGGGACGGAAACCGCGCATTGGAGAGAAGGACTATGGTCTCTTCGGCAATAGACGGTCCCAAGTGCCGGGGGACAAAGTGATAGGTGGTAAAAGGCACAATGGCCAGCCGTGGAAGCGACGCGGCAGGTGCAACGCTTTCGTGTTGCACCTCCGCAACGAGGCGATAGCCGCGCTTATAGACCGTCTGAATGCAGGACCCCGGCGCAAGCCGCGCACGCAGTGACGAGAGGCACTTAGGCACACTGTCGGCCGTCACATGCACGTCACCCCAAAGCGTCTTCTTCAATTGCAGTTGAGAAACCACCTGACCGGCCTGCGCCACCAAAAGCCGCAGAGCCTCCAGTTCCTTGGGCGGAAGGTGAATCACATCCTCACCGCGCCAGAGCGTTCCGTCGGCTTCTAGCCGAAATCCCGCAAAGCAGTCTGACAACGCTCTGCCCCGGCGGCCAAGCGGTGTTGCCGCTGACCCAACATCTCCACGCCTGCGCCCAAGGCTTGCCTCCAGAGATCCCAAGTCTCCTCGCCGGCGATTCAAGTCTGCCACCCGGCACGAATCGACCAGAGCATAGCGCAATTCAGATTGTGGATCTATCGTCGCAACCAACAGGCTTCCTCGAATCATGGGCAACACAACGAGCGTGTCTCTTGTCCATCAGGGCAAGGAAATAGGCAAATGCCTACAGTGGTCGCGGGAATCTGCGGAGTGGACAACTCAGGGGGAAATAAGTAATGCAGCGCTTCCGGCAAATCACTGTGCTTCAATGAGCCCAGCTATATTCTGTGACACTTAGACTATCTGTTTTCGAGAGACTGAGGGAAGGGTGCAATTAGTTCTTCTATCATTTTATATGCGCGAAGTAACCAAAACAGCATTACTGACGGCGATAAAAGTTCAAGTGAACTTCAGAAATTATTCAGAAAATACTGGACCGGCAACTGGCAAACTATAGTTGAGGGTTTGCCATGCCCAGATCTGTTTCCTACGCCCAATGGTCTCTTGAACCGTATTGCATCGGAATGAAGTTGCGCTCGCTGCGCACTCAAAAGCGGCTCACATTAGCTCGACTGGCTGCCGAGACCAAGCTGTCCACGGCGCTGCTCTCCAAGTTGGAGACCGACCGCATGATCCCCACTCTACCCACGCTGGCCACCATCTGCCGGGTTTATGGCGTTGGTTTGAGCTATTTTTTCTCCGAGCCTGCCAATCACACGCTTTCGATTACACGCAAGGCGCACCTCGCAGGCAATAGCCGTGGACTGGAATCGGTGAAGACCACTCCGTTGAATGCGGTCATGGATGGAACCAGTCTGGTAGCGCAGATGATTGAGTTTCCTGCGGGCGGCGCGTCTTGCACCACTGATTCCCGTTATCAAAAAAACGGCCTGGTCTACGTGCTTGAAGGTAAGTTGCAAATGGATGCGGGCGGAATGCACGAAGTTCTGGAGGCAGGCGATTGCGCATGTATAGAAAGCGAGATGGCTCTCGCCTGGAGCGCGGCAGGCAAGCATCGCTGCCGAATTCTTGCAGTCACGCCGGCCACCCCACGCGCGGAAGCCTAAGCCAGTCGCACTATTTAGCGACGCGCGCAATCAACTGAAATGAATCGAGAAAGCGCGTCGTGCTGGCGTACTGCTGGCCGAGAGGCGTAACCACCAGCGTCTGGTAAAGCGTCGTCCCCACTATGTATATGCGAGCGGTGAAGTGAAGTGTATCGCTTTCGGACTCGAATTCAACACCCTGATATATGCCGAGTGTGATCTTTTTCTCTCGGACCAAGTGCGAGTGAGAGTTCTCCATAGCTCCATTCTCTGCGCCCTGGAGCATTTTCGCTGGCTCCTGGCCCGCGGCCGCGGAGCCGTAGTCGCATACCCCGATAAACAACGCCACCGGGGAAACCTGCGTAATATACGAGCGCAATTCAAATGAACCGGCATCCGTGGGAATGTCTCTCTTCTGCTGTTCGGGTTCGGAAGGATAAGAGGCGCTGAATCCATCCGCCGGATAGCTATAGCTCTTCCACTCCGGTGTTTGCGCTCCCAGAGCCGCGGCAAACCAAAAAGCCACTACGGAAACAACCATGCAACGTACAAAATTACTGCGCAAAGTTTCGATCATTCCGAGTCTCCTTTTCCACGGGCGAACTTCGCCAAAACCTTCAAAGCAGCGATTATAGCGATACATCCTGCATAGAATCACAATTTCTTTTGCATCCTGCTCATTCGTGACCGAAGTCACCTGAACCAGCGCTCGGAGGGCACTATATATAATTTGAGGGAAGAACCAGCGCTTTCCACGGGCTGGTCAGGAACTCCCGCATGAGGTCACGCATGGAGCAGGCAGCAATTCGAGTGCAAGGCACACAAGCGGCGCAACCCAATGAGAGCTTGCCGCTGGAGGCTGCTCTCCTCTTCGAAGCCGAAGCCCTGCGCGAAGAAATTATTCTTGTCGGCCGCAAGCTCTGGGAGCGGCAATATGTCGACGGCAACGGCGGCAACATCAGCGTCAGGCTTGGTGAAAAGTACCTGCTCTGCACGCCGACAATGATGAGCAAGCGCGATATGCTTCCCGCCGACATCTGCCTCTCTGATCTGGACGGCAATACCCTCGTCGGAGACCGTATGCGCACCAGCGAGGTGCTTTTGCATCTGGCCATCTACAAAGCCAACTCCAATGCCCGCGCCGTTGTCCACTGCCATCCGCCCCATGCCACAGCCTTTGCTATGACCGGAACCCTGCCGCCGATTGGGCTGATCTCTGAGTACGAAACATCGATAGGCCCGGCGGCGTTAGCGCCCTATGAAACTCCCGGCACCCAGGCATTTGCCGAAACGGTACTCCCCTTTGTCCAGGAGCACAACACGATTCTGCTCTCGAATCACGGTATCGTCTGCTGGTCAGATACGGTCACCCACGCCGAGTGGCTGGTTGAAACCTTCGAGACCTACTGCAAAACCTACCTCATCGCCCAGCACATCGGCCGCCCGCTCAACTTTCTCCCCGACGCCAAAATCGACGAACTTCTAATCGCCAAGAGGCGCATGGGAATGCCGGATGCGCGCATGGGGCGAGTGCTGTAATTGGGCTTGAAAGGCCGGGTGCCCCGTGTCTCGATTTTGAGACATGGAGTACCTCGAAATTCAATCATTCGCTTTTCGGTTTCCTCTAGCCTTTACGAACTCAAAATCCATTTCGTAAAAACGCTTTGTCTCAGGGCACGACTTCTCTGAGGAGCCCATGGATAGGCCTTCGTCGATAGGGTCGGAGTCTCAAGTTGGAAAGACAATGTGCAGAAAGCAGAAGGCATGGCTGGCGGCCTGTGGAAGCTCATCCCACATCGATGAGGGATTGTGTGATATCTGAGAATCCAGAGGCGTGGACTGCGATCGTTGGAGAAGTCAAGACGGGTTCACGCTCACGCTGGGGCTTTCCCGAGTCGCCTGTGCCGATAACGATGATGTAGGTCACCTTGAGGCGCAACGCGGCACTGAAGGTGGCGTGTCCTGCGGCATCGGTTGTGGCGGTGGTAGTCAATGTCGTGCCCGAGACGGAGAAGTTGTGCAGCGTGACGGTTGCGCCGGCAACGGGATCGTGCGAAACGGCGTCGGTTACGGTAACGGTGTAGTTGACCAAAGCCGAGGTGACAGCGGGCGCGGGAACGACGGCCGCGGCAAGTTTATGCGGCTGGGGCGGCTGCGCCGGACGCACGAAGTCCCCGATAGTGGCGAGGACGATGATTCCGCTCGAGAGGACGCTGATTCTGTGCACGCTGATGGTCGAGGTAGAGTCGAATCCAGGTACGGCGCCGGAGGCCAGTAAAGAGGTCGCTCCGGAAGAAAGAGCGCGATTGACGATGTCGGTTAAAGGTCCGGAAAGGGCGGAGGACAAAGCCGGCGCGAGCATTTCAAGCACGAGGGCGGGAAGCGAGGAAATGTCTGAGTGAATGGTGAGGTTGGCGGCGCTGACGCGGATGATGTTTGCGGGAGTGACGGCATCTGCTGATGGTGTGAGGGACAAATCGAGCGAGGCGGTATATGTCGCCCGAAGCGG
>CAYPYJ010000038.1:0-36648 GCA_964414945.1 uncultured Occallatibacter sp. | reverse complement strand
GAAATCCTCTCTCATGCCCTCATCGGATGCGTGCTCTTCACCTTTCTTCTTTTCATGAGGGAACTGCCTCGCATTCTGGCGATGGTGGTCCACAACAGCTCTACCTTCGTCAGCGTTGTAGAAGTTATCCTTTTCATGCTGCCTAACTTTTTCATGGTCACCATTCCCATGGCAGTGCTGGTGGGAGTGTTGCTGGGGCTGAGCCGTCTGGCTGCCGATAGCGAGATCATCGCGATGCGCGCCTCCGGGCTGGGCATCCTCTACTTTGTGCGAGTGGCCGCGATTGTGGCCGTTGGTGGCACGCTGCTCGGCCTCGCCAACTCCTTGTATCTGGCGCCGCGCGCTAATCAGGCTATACTGGCGATGCAAAAAGCCCTGGCTATGCAGGCTTCTTACGAGATTGAGCCGCGTGTTTTTGACGAGGATTTTCGCAATTTCGTCCTTTATGTTCAGGATGTGCGCTCGGGAACCGGCGCTGCAAACTGGCGTGAGGTCTTCATGGCCGACACCACTGACCCCACCACACCGTTGATCACCACCGCCGCGGCGGCCACTGTGGCCAACGATAACAATCGCGACACAGGCCAGGAGTTACTGATGCGACTGCGCGACGGATCGCGTCACGAGACAGTTTCAGGCCAGCCACAGCAATACAACATCTCCACCTTCGACTTTACTGATATGCCACTGATCGCCAGCCAGCAAAGCGATACGCATTTGGGGCGGCTGGATACCGGCATCTACGCCATGCCCTTAAGCGTTCTGTGGCAACGCAGCCACGGCCCAGACGGCAAGCGATTTCTGATCGAGATCCACAAGCGTTTTTCTTATCCAGTAGCCTGCCTGGTGCTGATGCTGGTGGGCGTTCCACTGGGCGTGACCTCACGGCGCGGCGGCAAGAGCTTTGCCTGGATCTTCACGATTGTGCTGGTTTTTCTCTATTACCTGCTTTCCTCCACTGGCATCGCGCTGGGCAAGCAGAACTGGATATCTGCTTTCTTTGCGGTATGGTCGGCCAACCTGATCTTCGCCTCGGGCGGCATCTTCCTTCTGTGGCAGATGGCCTCTGGTGGCCGCGTTCTAAATGCGATGACTAGTTGGACCTCGCGCTTCCAAAAAACTGAGTGTTCCGTTCCGGCCACATCTATCCGCGGCCCATTCAGCGGCATGCTCAACAGATTTCAATCGCGCCCCAAGCGCTCAGAGGCCCGCAATGTCTTTCCCCGCATCCTCGACGAGTATGTAGTGCGCGAGTTTCTCGGTACTTTTTTCCTGGTCCTCTCCGCATTTGTTATGCTCATGCTGGTCTTCACCTTCTTCGAGTTGATCGGCGACATTCTGCGCAATCACATATCCCTTTTTCTGATCGGCGAATATCTGGTTAACCTTGCACCCAGCATGCTTTACCAGATCACCCCACTGGCCGTGTTGATCGCTGTACTGGTCACTTTTGGCGTGTTGAACCGAAATTCGGAGATCATCGCCATGAAGGCCTGCGGCATCAGCCTTTACCGGCTGGTGATTCCCATCGTCTCTATTTCCGCGATTCTGGCTGTGAGCCTATTTCTCTTCGACCAGTTCTATCTGCCTCAGGCCAACCGCAGGCAAGAGGCTCTGCACAACGTCATCAAGGGTCGCCCGCCGCAGACTGTACTGCACCCCGAGCAGAATTGGATCTTCGGTCAGCCGCATTCGGGCGAACCTAGCCGCATCTTCTACTACAAATTCTTCGATTCCGGACGCAACGAGTTCGCCAATCTCTCCATTTTCGAGTTCGATCGCTCCTCCTTCGCGCTCTCGCGCCGCATCTTTGCCACCCGCGCCGTCTGGAATGCCGAAACCGGAAGCTGGCTTTTTCTGAACGGCTGGCAGCGCAATATCTCTGGCGCCAACGTCACCGAGTTTCGTGAGTTCCAGCAGGCTTCTTTCGCTGAAATTCACGAAGCCCCTGGCTATTTCGAGAAGGAAAGCCTGCAAGCGCAGGAGATGAACTTCGGCCAGCTTGATCGTTATATCGGCGACCTGCGCCAAAGCGGATTTGACACCATGCGCTTGCGCGTCGAGCTCTGGCACAAACTCGCTTATCCGCTGATGGCTGTCATTATGGCGATTCTGGCCATTCCCTTCGCACTCTCCATGGGCCGACGCAGCTCTCTTACCGGCGTCGCCGTGGCTATTGCCGTCACACTGGCTTACATTGTCGTCAATGAACTATTTGAAGGGTTGGGCAACGTGAACTACCTTCCTGCCGCCATGGCCGCATGGTCGGCGGATATTCTCTTCGGATTGGTGGGCAGCTACTTGCTACTGAAGACGCCGACTTAAGCCAAGCATTTGCCATTTTTTAATTTTCTTGGATTCAATTAGAACCTTTAGGCTCAGTGATCTCCCGTTGGACGCGCAGTCCCCCGTACAATAAAACCATGTTTCGCGATCTGGCCCCGCTCTCGAGTTATATGCGCCGCTACCGCTGGGGGTACCTGTGGGGAACCCTGTCATGCATCTTAACCAATGCAGTCGCGGTGCAGGCTCCCCAGGTTCTCAAAAAAGCTGTCGACGCAATGGGGAAAGGAACCACCCACCAGCTAATCGTCGGCTTCGCCGCACAACTGGTCCTGATTGCTCTCATTAAAGGCGTTTTTCTTTACGCACAGCGATGGATCCTTATCGGTATCTCGCGTGATATTGAGTTTGATATGCGCAACGATCTCTTCCGGAAGATGGAGGAGCAGGATTCAAACTTCTATCAGCACTATCGCACCGGCGACATCATGGCCCGGCTGACCAACGATCTAAATGCCGTACGTAACCTGCTTGGCCCGGCCTTAATGTACAGCGCCAACACGATTTTTTTCACCGTTGGCGCGCTCTACTATCTTCTCCACATTAGCCCCTGGCTTACTTTGGTCGCCTTTGCGCCTATGCCTTTGGCTTCTGTCCTGGTGCAGTACTTCGGCAGCCGAATTCACGACCGCTTCGAACGCATCCAGGCCAGCTTCTCTGAGATCAGTTCACAGGCCCAGGAAAATTACTCAGGCGCACGACTCGTTCGCGCCTTTGCCCGCGAGGAATCGCAGATAGGTCTCTTCGAGCGGCTCAACCTGCAATACATCGCCCGTTCCCTCAAATTGGTTCAACTGATGGGCATGCTGTGGCCCACACTCGAATTCGTGCTCGGCGTCTCGATGATCATCACCCTGATGGTTGGCGGCCATTTGGTGATCGCACATCGTATCAGCGTAGGCGATTTTGTAGCCTTCAATACCTATATGGTGCTGCTCACCTGGCCAATCATCGCGGTGGGCTGGGTGGTCAACTTGTTTCAGCGCGGCACCGCATCCATCAAGCGCATCGACGAACTGCTGCGCGCCAAGCCGGTAATTGACGACCGCGATGCTGATGCCTCAATTGCTGCCGACACTGTACTCCGCGGCGATATTGAATTCCGTGATTTGAATTTCAACTACGAACAGACACCGGTACTCAGCGGCATCACGCTCCGGGTTCCCGCCGGCTCCAGCCTGGCCATCGTCGGCCCCACCGGCTCCGGAAAAACCACACTCGTCAACCTGATCTCAAGAATGTATGAAGCGCCTGAAGGCTCACTCCTGATTGACGGCCGACCGGTACGCCAGTACCCCCTGGCCGTGCTACGCCACAACATTGGCATGGTACCTCAGGAGACATTTCTCTTCAGCTCAACGATCCGCGATAACCTTGCATTTGGCGCGCCCCACGCCACTCCGGCGGAACTGCTTGAAGCGGCTGAAGCGGCCCACATCCGCAAAGAGTTTGAGGAGTTTCCCCAGGGTTTTGAAACCATGGTAGGCGAACGCGGCGTCACGCTCTCTGGTGGACAAAAACAGCGCGCTGCCATCGCACGGGCATTGCTGCGCCGTCCATCCATTCTTATCCTGGATGACGCGCTGGCTAGCGTCGACACCTACACCGAAGAGCGCATCCTGAATGGTCTTGGCAACTATACCAGCGCGTCTACAACCATCCTGATCTCGCATCGCGTCTCCACAGTGCGCAACACCGACCAGATCGCCGTACTCAATCACGGCCGCATCGTGGAACTAGGCCGCCACGACCAGTTGCTCGCCCTCGACGGCTACTATGCGGGACTCTATCAGAAGCAGCAACTGGAAGAGGAACTGACCGTCGCTGGATGAGAAATCCGGAGCCAAAGACTTGAACATTGACTCGCGGACTGCCGTTCCTTATTCCTTGTTCTCATCTTTTACGCGTTCCAATGCGAAGCAATGCCGGTCTCAGAACTTGAACCATAGCTATCGAAACCCGACGACATGTGTCCAGAGTCCATGCCGCTTATCTGCAGTGGCGCCGGATTAACTTCGGGATCCCTGGCCACCTGACGCCATGCGTCGCGCACGTTCTTGACACATTCGATCGCGTGCTCGAACTTCTGCGCCGAGTCCGACTGCGATGCCTGAAGTATTTGAGCAAAGACCGATGCGTAAAACTCGCTGAGCACCTGCGCGGGCCGCCCCCCCACATCCATACGCAACCGCGCCTGCAGGTGAATAATGATGTCCAGCGCCCGTTTCACTGCGTTCCGGCGAGCCGCCGCGTCGCCACGCTCAACGGCCGAGCTGGCCGCGTGCAGAAAGCGGATAATCCCGTCGTAAAGCGCCACCACCAGATCAACTGCCGATGCGCCGTCCAACGCATGTTCCTGATAACTTCCCATGGGGATAAAGCTCCTTAGCTGTTATTTGTTCTGGTTGTAGCCGGTGATCGCAGAGTAGAGCTCGTTCACCTGATCCAGCAACGAGGGAATCGACTGCAAGATCGCGTTGGCTGTGTTCAACTGGGTCGTCAAGATGCTTTGTTGCGCCGAGATCCGCATCTCTTCCTTGGATATGTCGGCGTTTAGTGTCGATTCGGTATTGCTGTTGGATTTGGCTGCCAGCTTCAGTATGCCTGTCGACGAACTGGATCCCGAGCTGGTGAGCATATCGGAAAAAGACCGCCCCCAACTGTTGGCGTTTTGAAAGAATCCCGTCACGGAGCTGAAGTCCGAGTTCAGCACCGAATCAAGGCTGGCAGCGCTGAAGGTCATTGAGCCGTCATTATTCACACTGATGCCCAAGGCGGTCAGGTTATTGATATCTGACGAGTTGGCGTAGTCCAGTGTTTTGGTACTGGTATCGGTGGTATCCAGCAGGCTGGTACTAACAATCAGCGTCCCGGCGCTCCCAGCGGTTCCAGATGTCAGCAACAGTTGCGACCCGCTGCTCGTGGTCACAATGGAGGCAGTAATCCCGATGTTGGCATCGTTGATGGCCGACGACAGACCATTAAGAGACTTGTCGCTCAACGTAGAAATGTCAAACTCCATTGCTGTGCCGCTGCCCGCCTCAATGGTAAGGGAGCCGGAAAGAATATCTGCGGCATCTTTGACAGTGGTCAGTGTTGCGGTTGAAGTCACGACGCTGGTGCCGGTTGAAGTCACAGCGTCTGCGCCAGATATTACGGTAGCGCTGAGTGGAGTGTCGCTGGTGGCGATAATGCTGGATGTTACAGCCAATGTCCCCTTGGAGCCCGCGGTATGCGAGGACAGAGTCAAGGTCGATAGGTTGTTTTTGGTTACCACATTGGCCGTAACACCAATGCCGGCCGCATTAATGGTGCTGGCCAGATCCGCGAGCGAGTTGACGCCGCTGCCGGTATAAAACGTGTCGGCCGTAGAGGTACCGGCACCGAAGACGATGGTTTCCGTTGTACCGCCCCCCATAGAGATCGTCATCGAGCCTGTGAGAGTCGTATTGTCCTGCGTAGAAATCGAGGCCAGCGATCCGTTCGGATTGACCGTATTGAGGCTGCCCAGAAGCTGCTGCTGCAAAAGCGAGAGCGTGGGTGAACCGTACAGAGGCTCGGCATTGCCCGAGCTATCGTTCCCTTCCTGGGTATTGATCGCGCTGATCAGCGAGTTGTAATCGCTGACCAATTGAATGACCGTGCTCTCCACTCCAGTATTGTCGTTGCCGATGATTACCTGAATCTGCTCCAGGCTGGTTCCTGAACTGGTGGTCTGGCTGGCACTGGGCGCCAGCAACTGGAAGGTCACGCCCGGAATAAGATTTGCCACAGTATTCGATGCGCTGGTCATGTTGACGTTGTCTACCGTCAGTTGCGCATCCGCGCCTATTGCCGTAGAGGTGTAGCCCAACGCATTGCTGGTATCGACGATTTTGGAGGTGACAGTCATTGTCCCAGCCGAACCAGGGGTTCCAGACACGAGTTGGAGGCTCGATGAACCATCGCTATTGGTGACAACCGATGCCGTAACTCCCAGATTCGCCGAAATGGTGCTGGCCAGGTCGGCGAGTGTATTGACGCCGCTGCTGGTATAAAACGTGTTGGCCTCCGCGCCGCCGGCTGGTACTGCGCCGATAACAACATTTTCCGTCGTACCGCTGCCCACCTGAATGGAGATTGTGCCGGAGAGCGTGTCGCCCGCATGGGTAATCGAAGTCAAAGTTCCCTTTGACGCCGCCGAACTGCTACCTGCCGTGCCCTTGTAGCTCAGAGTCGTGCTTGCGGCAACAATCGAATTCGCGCTGACTGTGATGTTCCCATCGGCGCCCGAAGTGCCGGAAACCAGGCTCAACCGTGATCCGGCGGAATCGGTCAGCACACTGGCGGTAATACCCACGCTCGATGCGTTGATCGCCGCGGCCAGCCCGGAGAGCGTATTGTCCGCGGAGGTGATTGTAATGGTCTGCGACGTACCATTGCCCACCTGCAGAGTGACCGCGCCTGAGATCTTGCTTGATGCGCTGCTAACCGGCGCCAGATAGCCGCTTGATGTCTGCGCCAGGCTGGATACTGTTACCACATGTGTTCCGGCTACCGACGTGTTGTTGGCCGAGGTCAGCGTCAACACATTCGAGTCTGAACTCGACCCGGTCTTCTCAGCCATGATGCCGTTGAAGTCCGTCAGTGCGCTGATGTCGTTGGAGAGATTTGAATAGAGTGTCCCCAGGCTGGAGATCGCCGTGTCCTGAGCCTGCAGTTTCGTCAACTGCGTCGTCCACGGCTTCTCAACATTCCGCAGGTTGCCCACAATCTCTGCTACCGTTGAGCTAACGTCAAAGCCAGCGCCGCTGGTTGGCGAACCGAAATTTAATCCTATTGAACTCATCGCTTACTCCATAACAAACCAAAGCAGCCGATAATCCATACCAATACCGAATCGGATTGGTAAACGCTCATTAATTTTGATAAAACCTCCGGAGATTCCTGGAAACTAGTTTTTTCTCCAGCCAGACTCCGCAAGAGTCTACTTCCCGCAGTATCTTCATCGGCTGTCAAGCATCGCGGCATTAACCGGTCCTCTCGAAATCCGTGAGGTTTGCATTACGCAAGGAAGGGCGCCCTTGAGGACGCCCTTCCCTGTCATTGGTTTACCTTCACCCCGGCGGCGAGGTTCTGTCGCCGGGCTTTTAGGTTATTGCAACAGCTTGGTCACTTCCTGCTGAATGCTGTTGGCCTGTGCGAGAGCCGCGATGCCGGTCTGGCTCAGAATCTCGTACTTGGACATGTTGGAGGTTGCCGTCGCATAATCGGTGGCCTGCACCGCGTTTTGCGCCGAGGTTACGTTCTCAGACTGCGTGCTCAACACTGAACTGACCGAATTCAGCGTGTTGATCATTGCGCCGATGTAGCCGTCCTGAGCCGCCACATTGCTGATAGCGGTGTTCAGGGCCGTCAGTGCAGACTGCGCGTCAGCAGCATTGAGCAGATCAGTGGCCGCCAGCGAGGTGCCAGCGCCGTCCGAGTAGCTCATGGTGGCCACTCCGCCGGTTCCGTTCAAGTCGTTCGACAAGCCTTTGGTCAACGCGGTCGTGGTGTTCGCGCCCGTGCTGGTGTCCGCAACCGTGCCGCTGATTCCGATGCTGTAGTACGCGGAAGAAGTGAGACCTTGGTTGGCGGTGCTCCAGCTGAGAGTCCCGCCTGTGGTAGCGTCCGTAGCAGCGCTAACCACCGGAGTTGTGTTGAAGTTGGCGGAGTTGGGCGATGTGAATGTCATCCCCGTTCCCGCTGCGTTGAGAGTCGCAGTAATGCCGTAGTTGCCGGCATTGATTGTCTGCGCCAGTTGAGTCATGGTGGCGGTTCCCGGCGTGGTATTGGTTGCCGCGGTACCGAGGGTAATAGTCTCTGTGCCGATGGTAAGCGTGCCAGCCAGTGTATCGGTAGATGCTGCATTCGCCGCAGGCTCACCGAGTTGTCCCATGATGGTGGAATTGGCGGTGTTGCCGGCGGTCGGCGTGCCCGTCAGAGAAAGTGAGGTGGTTACGCCTGTGCCGTAGACCGTGTCGCTTGCGGCCGTCGTACCCGTAAGTGTCAGCACCGTACCTGCGGAATTGACAGAGGCCGTAACTCCAGCAGTGGTGTGTATCGCGGCGCTGGCATTAATGGTCTTCGCCAGGTTGGCCAGGGTGTCGGTTTGGCCGGCAGTTCCCAGGGTGACCGAGGTGCCGGCGATGTTGAGAGTGCCGCTGGTCAGATTGTCGTTGGCATTGTCAAGCGTCACCGTACCAAAGGCTCCAACAGCGGCGGCATTGGTCTGCGCAACTACGGCGTTACCTGTCGTCGCGGCGCTGTCCTGGATGATGCTATTTGCGACCACTGTCACGGTCGCGCCCAACGCCTGCAGGGCTGTTTGCGTGAACGTCACCGCAGTGTTGGTAGCATTGGCGGTAGCCGTCAGGCCGGCTGCGGCAACGGTTGCCTGTTGCGCAGCGTTCGCCATAAACTGAGTGACGGTTTGTCCACCCAGGTTGAGCGTAGCCGATGTGCCACCTGTGCCCTTTGTAAGCTGAAGGACGCCGGTCATGGTATCGGTGGCCGAGCCAGCAGTAATCGTACCGGCTATTGCGGCAGCGGCGCCACTCACAACGGCACCTGTGATGGCAAGTGAAGTCTGTGTGGCCCCCGCATCGGTCATGCCTGTTCCGGTGACGGTGACTGCGGAACTTGCCGAGGTCAAAGTCAACATCGTGTTGGTTGCGTGCTGTCCGCTGGCGTTTGTGACGGGCCCGGTCGTGTTGAGCGAGGCCGTGACACCATAACCAGAAGAGTTGATCGTCGACATCAGGTTGGCCAGTGTGTCGGTGGAGTTGGCCGTGCCCAGCGTGATTGCGTGGCTCTTTCCGTCAGTTCCCGTAATATTGAGTGTGCCGGTCAGCGCGTCGTTTGCCTGATTGACGGTTACTGTGCCCACTTCGCCTACGCCATTGCTGTATCCGGAGGTGGACGAGTTGTTATTAACACCGATGCCCGCGCCGGAGATGATGATTCCGGTGTCGGTTGCGTTTGTCTTGAGTGCGCTGTTGGCGTCGTTGCCGGCAACTGCTGTGTTAGTTGCCGCGCTTCCCGCCTGGGATGCTGTTCCGAAAGTGGCAGTGATGCCGAGACCAGAGTTGTTAATGGCGCTGATCAGGCCCTGCGCGGTGTTGGAGTAAGTGGTGCCAGCGCCCACGCTGATCGCAGCAGTGGCACTGACCGTGGAACCGTTCGCGCCCTTGGCAAGATAGCCCACATTGACAGTGGTAGTAGCGGTGGAAGCGCCCAGGCTGTCGGTCGCGGAAGCATTCTGTCCGCCATTCGACAGGTCGATGAAGACGTTGTTGGCGCCATTGCTGTACGCCATCTGACCGGCTGTGTCACCCAGGTTGGAGGACGACAGCGAACGAATATTCAAAGCGGTGATGGAGGCGCCTTGTGTCGAGGAGTCGCCAGCATAGATGTTGGTCTGCGAATTGAAAACCTGTTGCTGGTTATAAGTGGTTGTCGAACCGATGTTCGAGATTTCCGAGAGAATCGACTGATACTCCTGGTTGGCTGCCGTATCTTGTGTGCTGTTGAGGGTGCCGTTCGCGGCTTCGGTAGCCAGCGTAACAGCCCGGTTAAGCAGGCTTGTGACTTGCGAGAGTGCTCCATCAGCAACCTTCAAAAGGCCGACGCCTTCTGTTGCATTCGTTGCCGACTGGGTTAGTGCCTGTTGGTTGGCCTGGAGGCCATTGACCAATGAAAGACCGGCTGCATCGTCAGCGCCAGAGTTGATCTTCCGGCCAGAAGACAATTGCTGCAACACTGTTGACAGGCTGTTGTTGGTGTTATTGAGATTATTCTGCGCATAGATTGCGGAGATGTTATTTAAGACACCCAGGGACATGGGGTACTCCTTGTGGGATGCGTGGATTTGCGGACCGTCCCGGTCGTGCCCCCATTTTTTGTTTACCCTGGGTAGCTGCTTCCGATTCGATTACCGTCGCATCTGGACCCTTCTTCGGCGCGTAAGTAGTGGACTTTATCAACCCCCCAAATGTGTCCTGTCTGGGACACTTCCACGGATTTCATCCTTAATCTATGAATCTTTTTCACCGTCCGCCGATAACCAGCACGAAGGAGATTTGGCAATGATAGAACTTACACGGCTCAACGGCAGGCCAATCGTGCTGAATAGCGATTTGATCAAGACCGCCGAGGCCTCTCCAGATACCATGCTGACGCTGATTAATGGAGAGAAATTGATAGTGCGCGAGGAAACGACCGAGGTGGTTGAGCGGGTGCTTGCTTATCGCGCACGCCTGTTGGCCTTAGTGGCCAAGCGGCTCCCGTCTTATGGCGAATTGCAACGTGCGGTCTCGCTGACCAGTCTAGACGTTTCCGACCAGCCAAAACCCGCGGCAGCGACAAAAAATCAATCATCTGATGACAATTGAAATTGAATTTTGATCTCTGTAGATGATTTTTTCGAGGAGCATTTCATGGATAAGGGAAGCGTTGGCGGAGTGCTACTGGCAGTTGTCGGCATTATCGCAGGTTTGTTGATCGAAGGCGGAAACCTGGGGCAGATTCTGCAACCCACCGCGGCTCTGATTGTCTTTGGTGGAACCATGGGCGCGGTGCTGCTTCAGTTTCCGCTTACCACGGTGATCTCTGCATTCGGCGCACTTGCGCACGTCTTTGCCGCGCCCCGCAAGCAAAACGACCAATTGCTCCGCCTGCTTGTGGCCTTCGCCAACAAGGCCCGCCGCAACGGCGTCGTATCTTTGGATAGCGATCTGCAAACCATCCAGGACCCATTCCTCAAGCAGGCACTAATGCTGGCCGTCGATGGAACTGAGCCCAACGAGCTGCGCAAGATCATGCGTGTCAGCCTGGACTCCACCATGGAAAGCGATGAACGGCTGCCCGCGGTCTTCGAATCTGCTGGAGGTTTTTCCCCAACCATCGGCATTCTCGGCGCAGTGCTGGGACTGATTCAGGTCATGCAGCATCTGGACAATATTGCTGAAGTAGGCAAAGGCATTGCGGTCGCCTTCGTCGCCACCATCTACGGTGTGGGAGTTGCCAATCTCTTCTTTCTGCCTTTCGCTGGCAAGATGCGCCTGCGCATACACGACGATCACCAGCGCCAGGAAATGATGCTGGAAGGCGTGATCTCGATTCTTGAAGGCATCAATCCGCGCATGCTTGAAGTCAAGCTGGCTGGCTTTCTCAGTGACCTCCCGCCGGTTCAGAAAGAGCGCTCCATATGAGAAAAGAGCGGCGCAAGGTCCACATCAGCCGCGATCGCTGGCTGGTCTCGTATGCTGATTTCATCACGCTGCTCTTCGCTCTTTTTGTTGTTCTATTTGCTTTTGCAAAAGCTGATCAGAAAAAGCAGACCGAGGTGGCCGAAGCTATCGAGACGGCATTCCATTCCCTGGGAATCTTTCCTGACGCCTCGCGCCAACCCTCCAAAAACTCAAGTAGCGCCACCGCCGCTGAGAAGGCGGCCATGCCTATGAATATTGTGATGGGAGAGGACGTTCTCTCGCCGGCCAGAGTAAAAAATGATCTGAATAATCTGCACAAAGAGCTGGAACAAAGACTGTCAAATCAGGTTGCCACGCACACCGTCTCTATGAAGATGGGCCGCGACGGATTGGTGATCAGCTTGCGCGAGGCCGGCTTCTTCAGTTCCGGCTCAGCCACCCCTAAATCCGAAACGCTGCCAACGCTGCGCCAGATCGCCACCTCGCTCGGACGAACACCCTACGATCTGCGCATTGAGGGACACACAGACAACATTCCCATTCACACGGCAGAATTCGACTCCAACTGGGAGCTCTCCTCGGCACGCGCCACACGCATCGCGCGCATCTTCATCGACTTGAAGGCCATTTCACCAGAAAAGATTTCGGCAGCAGGCTACGCCGAGTTCCATCCAGTCACCAGCAATGATTCCGCCGAGGGACGCGCTCAGAATCGCCGTGTCGATCTGGTCGTGCTGCCCCGCACCAAAATCGATCTCTCCACACCTGCAACCCCACATCCCACGGGCGAATGGCGCAAGATCACTGACGGCGATGCTGCCGCTCCCGCTACGCCACCCCAAGCACCTTCACAATAACTCGCTTCCTGCGCTGGCCATCGAACTCCGCATAAAAGACCCGCTGCCACGTGCCCAGATCCAACCGGCCGTTGGTCACCGGCAGCGTCGTTTCGTGGTGCAGCAACAGCGACTTCAAATGCGCGTCTCCGTTATCCTCGCCCGTTTGGTGGTGCTTGTAATCGGGCCGCGCCGGAGCCAACTCCTCCAGCCATTTGCCGATATCCTCAATGAGTCCGCTCTCCAGATCGTTCACATAAATTGCTGCAGTAATATGCATCGGCGAAACAAAGCACAAGCCATCCTTCACTCCGCTGTGCCGCACAACCTGCTCCACTTCGTCGGTGATATGCACCATCTCCCGCCGCTTTTTCGTCTCGAAAACCAGATATTCCGTATGACTCTTCATCGCTGCCTTCCGGTTTGCATCATTCTGTAGTGGGTCAGTTTACAGGATCGAGGTCTCCGATGAAAATATCGCTTCTTGATCTGCTGCTGCATCGATGCAGAGACAGCACAGGCCGGAGAAGGTTGCCCTTATCCGGCCTGCGTTCGATCTATCTCATCATTTTTCAATATCAGGTCGAATGATGATGGGTTTGCCGATCAATTTGGTATGGATACGCTGGTTGATCAGGTAAGTGTGGACGAAGTCGATTTTGCCGGTAACCGACACGTCGAAAACGCAACTGGAGTGCAAGGTCGCGTTGGTAATCTTCCGGCAGGCTTCTTCGGCAGCCTTTATGCTGACGTGCGGTGTCGTCTTCTCATTCGGGAGACTGCACGATTTGGCATTCTCCACGGGCCACGCGGCATTTGTGAAGGTTGCGGTTGACGTGCCCGGTGCATAGTCGAAGAGGCTGTTCCTGTTTGTCACGCGCCAGGCATTGCCGAATGTTTTGTTAAGAGTGATGTAGCGGTTATGCAGTGAGGCAGGCATCGGCCCCACCGAAGTGCCGTTCGGGAGCCTAGGCAACCAACTGCCTGCTGGAACGAAGCCCGCAAGTCCTTTCTGGGGAGCTCCAGCGCTCTTGCTCACCACGCCAAGGCCTGAGAATTCGACACTGAGCAGCGGCAAGAACCCCGACACGCTCAAAACTTTACCGTCGGGGAAATTAATTTCTATGCCGTCGGAGGTAGCCTCAACGCTACCGCCATCGCCGAAATTCACTCCATGCGTTGTAACTTTGCCATCGATGCGAAGCTGGAGACCGCTGGGTTCGGGCACGCCGAAGCTGGGCTCATAGGTAACGCGGTGTTTACCTACGCGAGCGGCGACTGCCGTATTCCCACTCAAGCAACTGACCAACCCGTCATCTTGGTAATGTGCCGGTGGTGGGTTGGGAGCCCAGTTCCCGGGAGCGTCGGTTGGAATGGGCGATTGCCGCACCTGAACTTCTGTTCCATCGGGATCCAGAAGGGTCATGTACTCTCCCGCTCCCTGGAAATTGTAGTATGTTCCATCCACGGTGGTGATGTGTGGCTCACCCCAGGTGATCGGATTAGTGCACGCCGCCCACTCGGTGGCATTGCTGCTCTCCACAAACTCAATCGCCGGGTTTGCCCCGCCGTAGGGACAGCACACGGGCGGTGCCGTAGTACCCTGAGCGGGCGCGAATGTGAGGTTATTCGTCTCGCCCGTTGTGCCGTCGTTCGCTACGCAACTGGGGGCATTCGTGCTCCCGTCATCGATGCTCGTCCTGACAACCAGTGTCGCCGGACTGGTGAAGTTGGTCTCGAATCCACAGCAGTCGCCGAAAACGTTGAACTCCGATTGAGTCCAGGATTGCGACAGAGTGAGTACAGTCGGCTCCGCATACGTGTAGATGCCGCTGGTTGTCGACAGACTGACCGTATCTTGGCTCGCGCTGGCCGTGGCCGTCATCACCAGGCCGGGCAAGTCTGCGACGGTCTGAGGTGGAACGTAGGTCATGGGGCCGTTAAACCAGCATGCGCTCCCGTATGAGTTCCATGTGCCGGACCCTGCCCAAGAAGGTAGAGCAGGGCATGGCGTTCCCCAGTTGAATAGCCAGTATTCGATGAAAACTCCTGGGGTAGTGCCCGGGACGCCGGGCACCGAATGCTGCCCCGCTCCGGGTGCCGGACCTTGAGTTTGTGAAAACAGATATTGCTGCCAGCCGAAGCACCCTGCGGCGCCGTTCGGCGCGCCGCTGCAGGCCGGAGTAGCAAATGGGCTTGACGTTGCGTTGAAAGGGGCTTGCGAGTTGATCTGCAACATAAAAACGTCGCTTACTGCTGTCGAGCCTCCATACCAATCACCGCTCACTCCGGTTGGTGCATCTGTGGTAGGCAGGAACGATCCTTCCGTCGATGAAATCAAATTCGTGCCAGAGGCCTGAATTGCGAAGTCGGCCCCATTGCCCACTTGATTGGGTTTGGCCTTCCCCTTCTTTGGGTTAAAGTGCTTCGACGGGAGTCCGCACTGCACTTCCTGCCATTCGGTTTTCGGATACTCCGCCTTGAAACATCCGTTCTTCGGCCGTGGAGTTCTCACCATGGACTTACGCCAGGCCTCCCGGATCTGGGGATTCACAACGGGTATGGTATGTGTGGTTACCTCTGCCGGGAGAGGTTTGGTCTGCATAGGTTTGGGTGCTGGCTTTGTGGGGGTTTGCGCCTTCAGCGTGGCGGAGAGCGAGCAGAACAGCAAGAGCCCAAACAGCAGGCTCACGAAAACAACAGGGCGACGGACCGTAACGCATCCGAGTACAAATCGCATGGATTTCATAGTCCCTCCTGAGGAATGTTCGAGAAGCTTCCCCCAAAAGAACCTCTGAGTCTCACTCTGAACTCTCTGCTTCCAACGAACGCGGCTGTCAGGCTGGGAATAACCCGGAGAGAGTCCGCTCAAAAAAAACTGCAAAATCACGAAGGCTTTTGCCCCCGAGGGATTGTGGTGCAACCATCAGAACCAAATCAGAGATTATTTTGAGCAGAATTTCTGTTCAACCTCTCGACATTCGGCAATATACTCTCGCATTACCTTCGTGCGCAATCATTATCCATTAGTTTTAAAATAATATTACCGGGCGCGATCCGCTGACTCGTAACTCCAAGCACCTCCTCGCTCTTCAATCGGCTTTTCAACCCCTCCGCCCTTTATCCTAAGACCAGCCGTGACCTTGAACCAACCCACTCCCGCCCAGCGCCTGCGCCGCATATACGATCAGCTTGCCGTGGCTTACGGTCCTCAGCACTGGTGGCCGGCAAAGACTCCGTTTGAAGTAATTCTCGGCGCATACCTTACGCAGAACACCGCCTGGAAGGCCGTAGAGCTCTCTCTTCAAAACCTGCGCACGGCTGGAGCACTTACAGTAGAAGGGCTGCGCGCACTCACCCTGGAGGAGCTGGCGCGCCTGATTCGGCCAACCGGCTTTTTCACCCGCAAAGCACCCGCGCTGAAGGTATTCATCGCCATGCTTGACGAGGATTTTTCCGGTTCTCTGGACTGCCTCGCCGCAGCGCCCACAGACTTATTGCGCCACCGTCTGCTTGCCCTTCCCGGCGTCGGTCCGGAGACCGCCGACGCCATCCTGCTCTACGCCCTCGGCCATCCAGTTCCCGTCGCCGACGAGTATTTGCGCCGCGTGAGTGAGCGCCACCAGCTTCTGACTCAGCCGCCCGGCCGAAATCGCAAAGGTTATGATTCACTGGTCAATCTCACCCGTATGGCCTTCGCCGCCGACCCTGCCAAAAACCATGTGCAGCTCTTCAATGAATTTCATGCTCTGACTGTCGCTGTGGGCAAGGCTCACTGCCGCCGCACCGCAAACTGTACAGGCTGTCCCCTGGCAGCTGACCTCGATTTGATTCATCTGGGAGACGCAATTCAGACATAATTGTTCCAATTTTGCTACTCCAGAGGCGTTCAATGCTCCGCGATTGATTACTATGATTAGAAGGAAGTAATCTGATGGTACGATCCGGTTCTAGCATGCAGCTTACGCGAGCCGCCGATTATGCGGTCCGCGTGATGATCCACATGGCAACGCTGCCCACCCATCAGCGCGCACTTTTACCCGCGCTGGCCCGTGCTACGGCAGCGCCGGATAGTTTTCTTTCTAAGGTCCTGCAAGCCTTGTGCCGTGCCGGATTCATAGCTTCTCGGCGAGGTCAAGCGGGCGGCTTTGAGATTCTTCCCGCAGGTCGTGAAGCCTCGATCCGCGCGGTAATTGAGGCTATAGACGGGCCGATCCGCCTGAACCTTTGCATCACCCCCGGGGTTTCCTGCAACCGCAAGGACTTTTGCCCTGCACACCCAATCTGGTCCCGAGCGCAAGATGCCATGCTGGAGGTGCTGAACGAAGCCACGGTCACACAGTTGGCGCGCGAAACGGTTGCTCCGCATTTACCGTCCCGAGTGAAAAACTTCAAGACGGCCTGAATTCTTAGCACTGCGGCTAACCAAGCAACTGTTTGCCAACCTTGATGTACAGTTCTACCGCATCGAGAAGCTCTTTCTTTGCCAGCTTCTCAAAGGGCGTGTGTGCTACATGAATCGACCCCGGACCGAGCAACAGCGGCTCTCCCCAATTCGATAATTGCGGAATGTCCGTGGAAAATTTCGCGACCATTGTCGGCAGGCCTTCAATGGCGCGCAAGCGGATAAACGGCATATCCAGCGTGAACTCCACCTCGGCCAGGTCTCCCGCCACTTCTCTCAACTGCGCCCGCACCTGCGCCGAATCGGTCACAGTACGCACCAGCACCTGCGCCTCGGCCTTGTCGGCAATAACATTCGGTGCATGGCCGCCATGAATCTGGCCGATATTGAGCGTGCTCACTCCAATGCCCTCCGTCTCAGCCAGCGGCATCACCAGCACCTTACCCAACACTTCAACCAACTTATGAACGGCGCTTTCACCTAGTTCCGGGTATGCCGAGTGAGCCATTTTGCCGGTACATTTAAAGACTGTCCGCAATGCCCCTTTGGAAGCTAGCGCCAGACGATTATCGGTCGGCTCTCCGTTGATCAGAAACCTGCTGCCTTTTGAAGCCTCGTTGGCAGCCTTGGCCCCAGCCGAGTCGCGTTCTTCGCCGCTCACAAAGAGCAACCCAATCTTGTATCCCGCAGCCCGAAGATCCTCGGCGGCAGCTACCTGCGCGGCCAGAATCCCTTTGGCGTCGCACACTCCGCGCCCATAAAGAAAATCATTATCCTCGCTGAAGGGAATGTATGGCGGCACGGTATCTATGTGCGTAGAAAAAACCAGGTCCGGACTCTCGCCCAACGCCCCCGCATAGATATTCCAACGCGGACCAGCGTCAGCGCTCTCCTTCGGCTGCTCAACGGGCGTCTTTTCCACAGCCCAGCCGCGCCCGCCAAGAAACGCCTCCAGGAAATCCGCAACCGCGCCCTCGTGGTAGGTTGTGGATTCAATCTCGCACAACTGGCGTGTAAAGCGAATGGGATCAAGCACACTCAGAGCAGACGTATTCGGCAAAGAATCAGTCATAGTACTGTCAGAATATCCTAATAGGCGCTCGGCCCCTGCAACTTCGCTGGGGTTATGCGCATCTCAGTTGAATGACGGCAAGAGGCCAACGTCACACTTTGGGAACACTCCACGGTACTACTTTGGATATAAAGAAATCTTTAGGA
Source organism: uncultured Occallatibacter sp. (assembly GCA_964414945.1). Lineage (GTDB taxonomy): Bacteria > Acidobacteriota > Terriglobia > Terriglobales > Acidobacteriaceae > Telmatobacter. The sequence continues at coordinate 18,613 of CAYPYJ010000038.1, read as the reverse complement.
GAAGCGAGTAGAATGGTGAGTGGTATGACCTCTACAAAAGCCTCAGCCTCCGCATTGAGTCACGTCATTCTGCCGCTATCTTCCGACCCTGCTTTTTCCGGTCAAATCAAGCCGCTTTCGTCTGCCTCAGCCTGTTGGTTGCGGGGCGCCGTAGACAAGGAGCAACTGTGATGACCCCGGTTAGCAGCGATTCCGCCCTAGATTCCCTGCACGATACGGCAACGGAAATCTTTACCGGCGCCGTCCAAGCTTGTAGCATCGCCTCTGCCTTTGATCGCCGCTTTCGCTTTGAAGGCAATATGATGCATCGTCTCCTTCCCGATGGCAGTGGTCCGGATTCAATCTGTCTCTCCAAATATAAAAAGATAATGGTTATCGCGCTGGGCAAGGCAGCCGGACCCATGCTGGAAGTGCTGATGAGCCGCATGAGTCGCCGCCTGGGTCTGCGCGGCATCTGCTGCTCCAACCAGCTTCCACGCCGTCGCGACTGGCGATTTCGTTACTTCGAAGGCGGGCATCCCACGCCCAACGAAGACTCATTCGCCGCCGCGCGCGCCACGTTGGCCATGTTGCGCAAAGCCCGTAAAGACACGCTGATTTTTTTCCTCATCTCAGGTGGCGGATCGGCCATGTTTGACCTGCCTCTGGACTCGCACATCTCACTCGACGACACTATCGCTTTCCACCAGGCATTGATGGCCTCCGGCGCGCCCATCAGCGAGGTCAATACCCTGCGCAAGCATTTCTCCGCTGTCAAAGGCGGCCGCCTAGCCATCGCCGCGCCGGAGGCTGCCAAAGTCAACCTCCTCGTCCCCGATGTGCCGCTGCGTTCCCTTGACGCGCTCTCTTCCGGCCCCACCTCACCCGATCACTCCACCGTCGCCGAGGTCCGCGCCCTGCTAGATAAGTACGATCTGAAGGCCAAGTTGCCGCCCGCCATCAGCGCATTCTTCGAGCGCGAAGACTTGCCTGAGTCGCCGGGAAACAAAGGCTGGCGTCCACCCTTTTTCCCCAAGTTTGCCATGCCAGACAAGCTCTTCGCCCGCCGCATTACCACCGCTGCCTCCATGAGCGGTGAAGCTGAACCATTCCGCGATTCCGTATTCGAGATTCTGCTCTCCACACACGATCTGGTAGAAAACGCCCGCATCCTAGCGGAAAAGGCTGGCTTCCACGTCGAAGTCGATAACACCTGCGACGATTGGGATTACGCCGACGCCGCCCGCTATCTGCTCGAGCGGTTCCATGAACTGCGTGCCATCCATCCCAAGCTCTGCCTCATCTCGGTTGGAGAGGTCACGGTCACCCTCGACCGCACCCCCGGCGCCGGTGGACGCAACCAGCAATTCGTCATGGAGTGCGCGCTGGAGCTGGAGAGTTATCCCCGCGAATGCCTGACTGTTCTCAGCGCCGGTTCGGACGGCATCGACGGCAATACTCAATCCGCCGGAGCCGTCGCCGACCCCACCACTGTCACCCGTGCCCACAACTTCGGCTTCCACCTCAAGTCGTCGCTCGCCGCCTTCGATGCCTGCCCCATGTTCACCGCCCTCGGCGACTCCATAGTCACCGGCCCCACCGGCCAAAACCTCCGCGACCTCCGCCTACTCATCGCCGACAACGAGTAGCTTCCCCATCACTCTGTCATCCTGAGCTAAGCGCAGCAAGTCGAAGGGCCTGTGTTTTTCTTTCATCGCTGCTGCGTACGAAGGACTATGTGGATAAATCCATAAACACAAGGCAACCTTTGCGCGGGTAAGTCATTAGCGCGGATTCTGCGCGACGTTGGCGAAATGAAAGATACAGTTGACCGTGAGCGTAGCAGGATCGGCCTTGATGTCGTATGTGGTGATGACTGTTTGCATCCATTTCGTCATAGGCTTGTCTTTTTTTTGTGCCAGCGCTGCAAAGCTTGAGACGTAGTTTTCGTCAAATGCGTCGCCGGGCTCCATCTTCCAGTCGAGCTTAAGTTTCGCGGCCATCACGTCGGGGGCTCCATCGAATTTGATCGAGGCTAGTCGGTACTGCGGGCCCGGAGCGATTTCGAGGCTGTAATTCACGATGTGAGTAGCCTCATTAAAGGAAGGGTGTGAAACGATGGAGCAATCGAGATAGCCTTTCGCATGGTATGCGTCGCGTACAGCCACGAGAAACAGATCGAGTGGACGTCCAGAATTGGCTGGGTATTTGGATAATGTTTTCTCAACTTCCGCGCGCGCAACCAGCGCGCTGGCTGGATAGTTGATAGTTCCGAGCTTGTAGATTCCACCTTCCTTGATCGTTACTGTATAGGGAATATCGATAGACTGATTCGAGGCGATGAGAGGATCACCCTGAGCAACATCGACTTGCACAGCAGCATAACCCTGATCCTGGTAGAAGTCTTCGAAAACGTGATGAAGACCGATGGCTGTGTTCTCTGTGTCAAAGCTGTTTCCGGTTTGGCCGCTGGCCAAGAGGCTGGTTTTGGCTCGCATAGCGGGCGAGATGCCGGCAAGCTGGATACGGCCGATATTCACCGTCGGCGAGACGATTGCGAAGTTCATCGCAGTGATCTTTTGCGGGCCCAGGCCGCTGGTGAGAGTGGCTTTCACTGTTGCCTTGACGCTTTTAGCCTCCAGCATCTTTTCGAATGTCTGACAGATTCCTTCGACCATGGAACCGCTGGCTGGCAGAAGGCCACTGCGATAGAGCGGGAAGCGCTCGTGAAGCTTGGCGTCGAGTTCTTTGCCCGGCGCAAGAGGCACATTATCCATGTGCATGGGGAAAAGACGGCTGGAAGGCGCCAGAGTGAAGAGCAGCGTCTTGCCGCCGGAGGTAAACTTGATCTCTTTGAAGAGACCCGTATCATTGAGCTTCTTGGCGTGAGCTTTCACGTCGCGGAAGTTCACCCGCGCGTCCGGCTTATAGCCGGCAGCCGCGAGCAGTTCCTGTTGTGTATATTGCGGTGCGCCTTGAAAGCGGATCGCCGTGGGCGGAACATTTTTCTGCGTCAGCATGGGAAGAGAGTAAAGAAGAATCAAAGCTGCACAGACTACGCCGGACTGTTTGGTCATATTGTGCCAAGAATAGCAAATGGAGGCCAGTGCGGTCAGCGGGATTTCGGCAAGCAGAGAGATTCGGCTGCCGACACCGTCTTGTCTTCCAGGCGCGCAGCCCGGGGGTAATCAAGCAGCTGGCCCCACCGCAGGTGTCTACGGTAGCGGCAGTTGCTTCCGCATGGTGACAATTTCATTGTAGGTCGCATCGGCTGCGGCGCGGCGGTCGGGGTAGATATGCGGCTCGCCAAATTTCACCTTGGCGCTGAAACCTGGAGTGCTCAGCGTCGTCATCAGATGGGTGACGAAGAGTGTGTCGTCTCCCCAACAGAGCTTGGCTTCCGGTGTGCCGTCCGCGATCACGTAGCGAACCGAAGCAGCGGTAATTTGCGCACCTGCCGTCGTCGCAGGATCGATCAGCCGAGAGTGGAAGCGGAGGACCTCGCCGTAGGTGCTGGTGCCCTCAGGAAAGAGCAGAACAGGTATCGGCATCTTGAGCCGCTCGGTCATCTGCGCAGCCACGGAGTTGGCGCTGGCCAAACTCGACCGGTCAATGAAAATGGTTCCACCCAGCCGCGCAGCCTTGCCAAAGAAAGGCCAACCGCCAATCTCGATCTTGGCTACGAAGAAACACGGCATCGCTGCCGAGAGAACAAGAATATCGATATAGCTGAGATGATTTGAAACCACCAGCCCATGCGTCGGCGGAGTGCCTTCAACAGAGCTGCGAATGCCTACGACACCCAGGATTCCCTGGCAGGTCTGCTGCACCCATAATGCGCGTTTCTCCAATGTAAGCGGGCCGCGCAGCCGGAGCAGCCAGAAGCGGACAATAGACAATGCAAGAGCGAATCCCAGCGCCACAGCGCGCCGGAATGCAAGAAAGCTCAACTCGTCAGCGGAGCCAAAAAGCGATTGCGCGCTGAGGCCGAGATCATTTTCAAATCGAGCAGAGTAAGGAAGTCGATAGTGCCAAAATCCCGGTCCCATGCCGGAGCTCCACAGATGCGCGCGCCGATGGCCATATAGGTCTTCAGCAATTTGGGCACCTTGGTGGGAGTTCTGAACGGCAGGTCTTCTGTTTGGGGCGACAACTGTGAATGCGCGCCCTCAAGCTCGTTGGGACAAACGTACGCTGCGGTGGGCTCTGTCGAAAACTCAGGAGAAACCCTGTACTGCTCAAGCTGGCTATATACCTGCCAACCCTCCGCCGGGTCTTTCGAGTTCAACGATGAGCAACCAACCAGGTAACGCAATCCCATGTTGTTAGCATACTGCGCGATACCCCTCCACAGCAAGGTCAGCACTTCGGGCGTACGATGTTCGCGATCAATCGATGCACGGCCAAGCTCCAGAATCTCCGCACGCAGCGGCTCATATGGCGCAAAGCTGAACTCCTGCTCGGAGTAGTAGCCGAGGTTGCGCAGAGCAGTAGCGCCGGATTGCATCCGATACGTGCCCACAACGCGTCGCGCCGGATTGCTCTCTGTTTTGTCTTCGACGATCAGGTGTTCGCAGAAAAGATCGAAGTGATCGGAGTCCATGCCCGTCTCGTATGAACTTGTGAGCCCCTCGCGCAATTCGATGTTGAAGACCTTGAAGCGCAACCGGCAGGCTGCATCGCGGTCTTCCACAGTCTCAGCCAAGCGCAGACGATAACGGCCAACTTCGGCATGAATCCGCGGCTTAAGAGAGGCGATGACCGGCGTTGAAAGATAAGTTGGAAAATCAAGCTCCACCAGAGAAGATGAAGCGACCGTTAAATTTAACGAAACCGCTTGAGTTGTTTGGGCAATCACAGATGCAGTATCCGCCGCAATCTATGAATGAATAATCAAAGAGATAAGAATACCGTGCAAATATATGGCTTGCCTGTAATGTCGCATTCACACATAAGCTATCTCACTCGCCTAGCATGATGCGTTGAATCCGCGTAGCACGACCTGTCGTTGGATCGCAGACAATCAGCGCGGCGCACATCTTGGGATTGCCTTTGGCGGCCTCAAATTTACTAGGCATACCGGTGAGAAACTTCTTCAGCACCAATTCCTTCTCCACACCAATCACGCTGTCGTATGGGCCGCTCATGCCCACATCGGTTTGGTAGGCGGTGCCTCCCGGCAGCACGCGCTCGTCGGCGGTAGGAATATGTGTATGAGTGCCCAGCACCGCAGTCACGCGTCCATCCAGGTGCCAACCCATCGCGACCTTCTCACTCGTCGCCTCGGCGTGAAAGTCCACGACGATGACCTTGGCCTTGATGTTGGCGAGCAGCGCATTCACGGCATGGAATGGATCGTTGGTGGTGTTCATGAAGACGCAGCCCTGTAGGTCGATCACCGCATAATCAACGCCGCTCTCGGTGGTTCCTTCGTAGACGCCGTAACCGGGCAGGTCGGGTTGCAGGTTCGCCGGACGCAGTACGCGACGCGGGCGCTGGCGGCTGTCGGCGGGGGCAGAGTTCATGTAGTCGATCAAATCGCGCTTGTCCCAAACATGGTTGCCAGTAGTCAAAACATCGGCACCCAGATCGAAAAGCTCCTCGGCAATCTGCGGTGTAATGCCAAAGCCACCGGCTGCATTCTCCGCATTGATCACGACCAGCTCAACATTGTGCGCCTCGCGCAAGTGCCCAATGTGTTCGCGCACAATCCTGCGTCCCGCGCTGCCGAAGATGTCGCCGATGAAGAGGATGTTCACTGTTCGCTGCCTTCTGTTCCCTGTTCCCTGTTCCCTGTTCCCTGCTTTCTCATCAGCGGGAAGAGAATCACATCGCGAATTGATTTCGACCCGGTCAGCAGCATGACCAGACGGTCGATGCCGATGCCTTCGCCGCCGGTGGGAGGCAGGCCGTAGGCCAGCGCGCGGACGTAATCCTCGTCCATCTGATGGGCCTCGTCGTCGCCATGGGCGCGATCTTCAAGCTGCTGGGCAAAGCGCTTGTGCTGCTCGACGGGGTCGTTCAACTCGCTGAAGGCGTTGCCCAGTTCGAAGCCACCGCAATAAAACTCGAAACGCTCGACCCAATCGGGGTTGTCTGGATTCTGCTTGGACAATGGCGAGACGGCGGTTGGAAATTCGTAAATGATCGTCGGTTGTACGAGATGCAACTCAGCGATTGATTCAAAAAGTTCAGCTATCGCTTTTCCGAGCGGAGTGCCGGATCCTAAGTCATTGAATGTTTTTTCTATGCCTAATATAGCCTGAACCAATGGATCTGTTGCTTTGGGTTTATTGTCCTGATCATACATGGTTCCTGCGCCTTCTCTGTTCTGAAGGAATCTAGCAAGTATGTTCTTAGCTTCTCCAAGGAGTGCATATAGGATGCTGGCTGAGTTGAGCTGGTCCTGAGTTGGTGCTGGTCCCGCTTCCGGCGGCCACCACTTAATAATCGCCTCGCGCATCGTCAGCCGCGTCCATTTACCTAAGTCAATCTCAACGCCGCCAAAGTTCGTGATCGTTGTTCCGTTCACTTCTTTTGCGACGAATGTTATCAGCTCCTCGGTCAGCGTCATCAGGTCGTGATAATTCGCATAAGCCTGATAGAACTCCAGCATGGTGAACTCGGGGTTGTGCTGGGTACTGACGCCTTCGTTGCGGAAGTTGCGGTTGATCTCGTAGACACGGTCGAAGCCGCCGACAACCAGGCGCTTCAGGTAAAGCTCCGGCGCAATGCGCAGAAAGAGGTCCATGTCCATGGTGTTGTGATGCGTGACGAAGGGCCGCGCCGCCGCGCCGCCGGCGATCTGCTGCATCATCGGCGTTTCAACTTCCAGATAGCCGCGCCCATCGAAAAACTGCCGCAGCGCCTTGAGAGTTTTAGCCCTCTTGACGAAAACCTCGCGAGCGTCGAGGTTGGTGAAGAGGTCCACGTAGCGCTGACGATAGCGCATCTCGACATCGGCCAGTCCGTGAAACTTCTCAGGCAAGGCCAGCATCGCTTTGGCCAAAAAGGTCAACGTCTCGACGTGAATCGTCAGCTCGCCAGTCCGTGTGCGGAAGAGGTAGCCAGAGACGCCAATGTGGTCGCCCATATCGAGCAATTTATAGAGCGCAAAGCCCTGCTCACCGACGGCGTCGAGGCGAACGTAGATTTGCAACCGCTGGCCGCCCTGCTGGAGCGTGGCAAAGCCAGCCTTGCCCTGCGCGCGGATGGCCATGATGCGCCCTGCAATGGAAAGCGTCACGCGCGGAGCTTCCAACGCTTCGGCTGTCGCTTCACCCCACTCGGTGCGCACCTGCGGGACGGTGTGCGAGGCAGCAAATTGGTTGGGATAGGCGGCCTGGCCCAGCTTTACTATCTCTTCGAGTTTTTCCTGGCGCAGCTTGAAGAGGCTTTGCTCAAACTCCGAATCATCAAACACTCTGGTTTTCCTTTGCGTAAATCGCGTGATAGCTTCAACAGCCAGTATATCGTTCATTGCGTGGGCGGCGATTGGGGCGTGAACGTCTCACTGTGACACAAGCAAAAATCATTGACCAAGCCTGCCCCCTGCGGTTTAGGATGGTTGCCATGAAACCCAGACTCTTTGTACTGCTTCTGTGCGCGTCACTGGTCCCAGCGGTGTGCGCTCATGCCAAGACGATCCTGCCGGATGCCTGTGGCGATGAAAACGTCAAATTTGATGTCAGCACACTGAAGAATCAACCTGCGCCAGAGCCTCCACCAGCGGGCAGTGCGCAGATTGTCTTTGTAGAAGAACAAAATATGAGAGCTTCCTTCCATATGGTCACTGTCCGCTATGGAGTGGACGGAAGCTGGGCGGGCGCCAATTACGGCGACTCATATTTTGTTGTGAATGTGACACCCGGTATTCACCATGTATGCGTGAATGCACAGGGAGATAAAAAAGCCGTTGGTGTGACTTCCTTCACCGCCGAGGCGGGTAAGGTTTATTACTACCAAGCCAGTACTACGGTGACCAGAAGCGGTGGAGGTATGGTCACTACGCATGGGCCAGGCGGAACAAGTACGGGCATGGCGCATGGTTCGGTCAACAAATTCTTTGAATTTACCCAATTGTCCGAGGACGAAGGCAAGTACCGGATCAAAGCCTGGAAGCTCGCCACCTGGAAAACTGGCAAGTAACGCGCACTTTCGCGCGGAAGGGCGTTCATCGTGGATAATCACGAGAGATGCCCTTTCACCGCCCGATACCGGAATCCAAACCGCCTGAGAAGGATTCTGGTGCTTTTCGCAGCTATGTCGATGCGGAAAAACTGATTCAGATTGCCTTTGTGCTGCCTGCGACGGTATTTATCGGCTGGGTGCTCGGCTGGTGGGCAGATAGCCACCTGCATCAGTCGTGGATCGAGATTGCTGGGGCAGTCTTTGGCTGCATCTCTGGGCTGACTTACATGATTCGTACGGCTCTGGATGCTGAGAAGAAATCCCGTCCGGGGAATAAGCCCCAGAACGGAACCGAGAAGGGAAACACCGACGATCCATCATGACCCTGCAGACTCACCCAATCATTGACCTCACACCACAGGATCTGGAAGCTCTTTTCAAAAGCGCCATTCGCAACACGCTGATTCTAGGACTGATCTCTGCCACAGCAGTTTGGATTGGCGGGGGTTGGCCCAGCGCCGCGCTCCTCGCGGTGGGTACGCTGATCTCAGCCGCCAGCATTTGGGAGTGGCAGCGTCTGGTCCGGGTCATCAATGCCAGACTCGACAAGCAAAAGACTCCTACCAGCGCTTTCTCAGTGGTTCTGTTCTTTGTGCTCAGGCTCACCGTTTTTGCCGGGGTAATTTATGGTAGCCTGAAGTGTTTCCAGGGTTCGGTTATAGCGCTTCTCTTCGGAGTGAGTCTTGCGGTGTTGGCTATGGGCTGGGAAGCTCTCCGATTGCTACGCGATTGATCGAATGAGAGACGAAAAACAAGACTGAAACAGGCTCCGCGGCGGCTGTGGTTTCTTGCCCGGAGGCGGAAAGACTCAAGTTTTCATGCCGGAATCTTTTGCACTAGTTCGCTTGCTAAGCGCCCTCTTCATGGGCATAGAGGTCAAGGCCTTTCAATCCATCGGGCTTTCTCCTGCCGAAGCTGCCGAAAAGGCCGCCGGAGTCAATCAGGCATTCGCTCTAGAGTTACTGATCGCTGTCGGATTGATCCTGTTCTTCATCCTTGTTCGTATAAGCCTGTCGGTGGAGCGGGCCAACCCGGCGCAGCAAATCGCCGAGATGCTTCACGAAGTTATAGGCGAACAGTCGGAGCAGATCATCGGCCACGGCTACGAACGCTTTCAGGCCTTTGTGACCTGTATCTTCCTTTTCGTCCTGATCAACAATCTCAGCGGATTGATTCCTGGCATTGCAGCACCTACCAGTGAGCCTTGGGTGCCATTAGGCCTGGCGATACCGACCTTTCTCTACTACAACTTCCACGGCATTCGCGTAAATGGTCCAATCGGTTATGCTAAGCAATTTGCCGGACCCATCTGGTGGATTTCCTGGCTGATGTTTCCCATTGAGGTCTTTTCTCACTTGGCGCGCGTCATGTCGCTCACCATCCGTCTCTTCGCCAATATGTTTGCCGGGGACTTGGTGACGCTTGGCTTTTTCTCGCTGATTCCGATCGGAGTTCCGGTGCTTTTTCTGGGTCTGCACTTGATGGTTTCAGTCATCCAAGCCTTTGTATTTATGCTGCTGACGATGATTTATCTCTCGCTGGCAGTGGCGCATGAGCACTAGCGAGTGAAGTGAAAGAGTGAAGAAGTGAATGAGTGAAGAGTTAAATCACGCGCTTTTCTTGTTTCACTCTTTCACTCATTTGAAAAGATTCCGCCGGAGAGTGCTTCCGCTCCGGGCAAACGGTAGGCCGCAAGCGTGAGGGGGCCAGTTTGGTGAGCTTCAACCACCCACTGGCGGCCAATTCAAAGGGAAGCAGGAGAACTATGCAGAAGCTTCAGTATGTGTTCATGGCCTTGGCGGCGCTTTGCTTCGCTATTCCGGCCTTTGCGGACGGCGGTTCGGCCGTCGCCAGTCTGGTGCCAATCGGTGCCGGTATCGGTATGGGCATTGCCGCTGGATTGTGCGGCATCGGTCAGGGCAGAGCCGTAGGTTCGGCTTGCGAAGGCCTGGCCCGCAACCCCGGCGCACGCGGCGGAATCATGATCTTCATGATTCTCGGCTTGGCCTTCATCGAGTCTCTCACCCTGATGACCTTTGTCATCATTCTGATGAAAGTGAAGTAATTCTCTTTCGTCTGGAACGTACAACGGCCCCATCGAAACGATGGGGCCGTTGTACGTTTGCAAACGTATTACCGGCCTCCTGCGCCCCCGCGCAACATCTGAATCGCCTGCTTGTAATTCATGCCCGTCGGAACCGGAGCAAACTGCGTGTAGTCCTGAACGGAATCGGAGTTTTTGGCCTTGAAGAGCACCCGGCCGGTCATCATCAGCTTTAAATGCACAATCCGCCATTGATGCCCACCTACATCGGCCTGATCTATCTCCACCCAGCCGCCTTTGTCTAACTGGCCCAGAATGCCCAGGCCGAACTCCTTGTTCTGTTGCAGGCTTCCCGCCAGACGCACCACGCGCTCCTGCTCGGGGTCGACCCAAATCTCGCCTGCCATGGCGGTCAGAACGCCCGTCTCCAGGTCTGGAGGGCTAAACTTCGGGTTAGGTTTGAAGGTATATTTCATAACCGCCCCTGTCGAAGCCGTGCCGGTTCCTGAAAACTGGTATAAAAACGCGGTGGGCAGCACGCGCAAAACCTTCAAGGCGCGTTCTGTGTCGTTGTCTTCGCTCTGCTTGCGATGCTGCTGGAGCCGTGGATTGCTCAGGAGCGCATCCAGCCGAGCCTGCTCCCTCTGCTCTTCAGCAGCGCTCAGCGGACGGTCGTTAATCGCAACCAGCCGAGCCACATAGCCGTCGCGGGTTTCTACAATCTCTTTGGTTGAGGTAATCCGCAGACTGGATTTGTGCAGCTTGTAACGCATGGGGTGGTTTAAGTGGCTATACTCCCCGGCAACTCGCGACTCCGTGGCCAGCGCACGTCCCACCAGTGCCTGGGCCTCAGCGGAAGTGAGAGCCTTGGCGGGCTGCCCTACGGCAGAGCCAACCCAACAAATGACCGTCAGAAGTGATAAAAGATTGCGCATATTCATTAGTTTAACGGGCATTGGCCTTTCAATTGCCGCAAACTCGATCACTTTTTTAGATATGTAATGCCCCTTTTCAATGCCGGCATTGAAGCAATGCGGTCTGGTTGCGTATAGTTCGTGCAGGGCCCATTGCAATTGGAGATGTCTACTGGGCGCTACCGGCGGCTATCGGCACTGCAACTTCGGAGAATACGGCTATGCCGGAGGAACATAAGGCACTCAACATTTTAAACAGCAAGCCCCCAGAAGGAAGCACTCATGGCGATTGAAAATGCTCCAGCGCGCATCGGAAAAACCATCGTAATTCGCGGCGAAGTTAAGGGCAGTGAAGATTTGATTGTGGATGGGAGAGTGGAGGGGACCGTAACCCTCTCGGAGAGCCGGTTGACCATCGGCCCAAGCGCAAATGTTGCCGCCAACCTCTCCGCCAAAGACATTTTGGTAATGGGACAGGTACAGGGCAATCTGGTTGCCAGTGGCCGCGTGGAGTTGCGCGCCAATTGCGTCGTTGAAGGCGATATCCGCGCCCTTCGCCTGGCAGTGGAAGATAACGCAGTCTTCCGCGGCAAGGTGGACCTGACGCAAGGTGTTACCAAGGCACCGGAGTCCGCAATCACGTCTGTTGACGGCGCTAAATAGCCACGCGCTGGTTTGCTCCGGCGCCAGTTTATGAACCGCAAGGGGATTCAAGGTTGCTTAGTTGGTTTAACAAAAAACAGGAAGACGGCTCACCTACTTCCGTCCCTGGCTTTTCCGGGCCCAAGGTGGCGCGTCACTCGGGCGGCTGGGCGGCATTGCGCAGGCGGCTCGAGACGGAGTCCGGCCTTAGCGTGCTCGACGTCGGTTACACCTCACCCGCCAACATCAACTACCTAACCAGCCGCGGCCACAATATCTTCTTGGCGGATCTGCTCCTTGATGCTTACTCAGGAAACTGGCAAGCCGGCGTCGACGACGATGACAAGCCGGTTTGGAACGTCGACGGCTTTCTTGAGCAGTCACTCACCTTCTCAGGCCGCATGTTTGATGTCGTGCTATTGTGGACAGCCCTCGACTATTTGCCTGAAGCCTTAGTGGCGCCCGTGGTTCAGCGCCTGTTTGAGTCCACAAATCCGGACGGGCAGTTACTGGCATTTTTTCACACTCGGACCGAGGGCGAGGAAACGGCGCACTGCCGCTTCCATGTCACCTCAGGCGAGGAGGTGGAGATGCAGTTGGCACAGCAGTATCCCATTCAGCGAGCGTTTACCAACCGCAGCATCGCGGGCCTCTTCACCAAATGGTCTGGATATCGCCAGTTTCTCGCCAAAGACAGCGTCTCGGAAGTCATCATCACACGCTAGCGCCCCGGGGAGAGAGCATGCTGACCTTGCAAGGGACACATATTACCTGGCTGGGACATTCGACTGTCCTGATCCAAACCGCTAAAGGCACTAACATCCTGATCGACCCCTTCATCACAGGCAATCCAAAATACCCCAAGGATTTTGTTCTGCCGGAAAAGATCGACTACATACTCGCAACGCATGGCCACATGGACCACATTGCCGATGTTGTGCCGGTAGCCGCCAAGCACAATTCCATCGTCGTCGCCATCTATGAGCTGGCAACCTTTCTGACGAAAAAGGGCGTGGCCAAAACCATTGGGATGAATCTAGGTGGAACCACGCATCTTGGCGATGTGGCAGCCACCATGGTCGAGGCCAAACACTCTTCAGCAGCGCAGGACCAAGCCAGCGATCACTATGCAGGCGTTGCGGCAGGGTTTGTATTGACTATCGCGGAGGGTCCCGTCCTCTATCACGCGGGCGATACGGCTGTCTTTGGAGATATGAATCTGATTCGAGAACTATACCATCCAACGGTGGCCATGTTGCCCATCGGAGGCCACTTCACCATGGGACCGAAGGAAGCGGCGCTGGCGGTGCGGTTTCTAGGAGCGGATACAATTCTGCCCATCCACTATGGAACCGTTCCGCCACTGAAAGGAACACCCGAAGAGTTGGCCGCTCTCGTTGATTCCAGTGTCCAGATTGTGCGCTGGGTTCCAGGCGAAACTATTTAAAGATAGCGAACAGGTTTGCGCGGCGGCGGTAGTTCGTGGTCGGATGAGGTAGGGTCCTGCTCGCCTGTACGAACGCTGGCGTGAGCTTCAGAGGCGCGCATATTGCGCAGGTCGCGCAGAATCTCCTGCTTCTCGCGGGCATACTGACCAGCCAAATGAGTCAACGCATAAGTAATGATGTCGCTATGATGCAGCTCCTGCATCGAGGGATCGCGCCGCATATTCACCCACAAACGATGCACCAGTTGAACGTCGTCGGGGCTAAGTGCGGGCGCATGCGGCCCAATGAAAAAGACTTTGGTGTCCCCGTTGGGGCTGATGACATAAAAGTTGAACTGGCGCTTGGGTTTCGGTAGCGCCTCCCAGGCTTGTCCCATGTGGAAGGCCTGGTCTTCGGTGGTCATGGTGTTGGAGGTTCCGGAAACCACCATGTCCACCTCAAGTGAGTTTGCGCCCTGTGCCAGCGCGGCAAAAACGTCTCCGGCAGGAACCAGCAGCAGAGAAACCTTTTTCCCAAAGCTCTCGGCTACAGAGATGGCCTTGGTAAAGATCATCTGCTCGTGTTCGCTGAAGCTCTGATCCACGGCGCTCAAATACTCCGGTCCGCCCACGCCCATCATGCGCACATTCAGCACCACCACGTCCTGATCTTCAGTGCTGGTGTGGGCCAGCGTCCACTTCAGCGCGAAGGGATTGTTGGCGTCGCGCATGGTCACCATCACGCCTCCGGGGCGAATGGCGGCCGACTCCCGGCTGACCGTGTCCTGGTGTTCAAGCTGGAACTGATCTTTCATCTGCCGTGCGGCCAGAGCGTGTTTTCTCAGGTTGATGCGCTCCGAGACGGTAAAGATCACGAAGAAACTCGCGGCAAATACGATGCCGCTCTTCGTAGCCACTGACTTGGTGAACAGGTTGACGATGGCTACCGAGAACAACACCAGAAAGACCGAGAGCAGGCCGATGGGAACTTCGGTATTGCCAATGCGGATATTTGGCGGAACCTTCCAGCCGCGTTCGCCCTTGTACTTCCAACGCAGAACCAGCATGGCCAGGCTGTTGAAGGTGAAGGACCATATGACGCCGAAGGCATATGCCTCGCCCAGGGTGATGATATTGCCCCGGCTGAGGATGATCGTGGCCATCTGCAGGATGAAGACCATGTTGATGATGCGATGGCTGGTGCCGAATTTGGTGTGAGGTTTGCGGAACCAGTCGGTCAGTACACCGTCTTCGGCCACGCGCATCAATACGCCAGTGGATCCGATCATCGAGGTATTGATGGCACCCGAAAGAATCAGGAAGCCAACCAGCACAACAAAGATGCGGAAGGCGATGCGCCAGAAGAGCGGGCCGACCATGTACATGGCCAGGCCGGCTATCAGGTTGTCCTGATAGATGTGCGTCCGTTCCCATGTGGGAATCAGCATGGAAGCCAGAATCGTTGCGCCGCCGGTAAAGATCAAGCTGTAGATAGCGATGACAATCGCCGCTCGCTTCAGGTTCTTCAGCTTGGGATGCTCGATCTCGCGATTGACCTGGGCGAGGCTCTCCTCGCCGCTCATCGCCAACAGAGAGTGGCCAAAGGCCATCAGGATGCCGAAGAGGCCGAGCAACGGCAATCCTCTTCCAAAGAGGAAGCCTTGCGCCTCGTCGCTGAAGTGGAGATTGGATGGGATGGGCGGCGGGGGCAGTTGAGAGCCTTTGACAAAGACCGAAAATGCGCCCCAAACCATGAGAATGATTACCATCAAAGTGGTAATCTGCATCACGCGGAGAGCCTTGCCGCTGGACTCCTCAATACCTTTGGTGTTCTCCCACCAGTAATAGATGGTCACCACCGCGGCAAAGACCGCCGACGTGTGATCCATGTTGAATTGGAAGGGATGGTGATGCGCATCCAACAGAGCCGGAGGCAGCCAGTGGCTGGTGTTGGCCACAACCAGAAGCTCATTCATCAAGCCTGTAATATATTGCCCTGCAGATACGCCCGATATTGGGCCGGTAAGAATGTAATCGAACATCAGGGCCGAGACGCTCAACTTGGCGAAGGTGCCGCCCAAGGCCTCTTTCACTACGCGGTAGACGCCGCCGCGGGTAAACATCGAACAGCTCTCGACGTAAACCGCGCGCACCGCAAAGCTGAAGAGCATGATGCCGAGGATGAACCAGGGAGCAGCCGCGCCCACCGCCTGCTCGGCGATGCCGCCGGCATAAAAGGCCGATGAGCCTAAATCGCAGAGAACAATGGCTGCCGCGCGCCAGAAAGAAATAAACGTCAGCATCACCGAGGAGGCGACGATCAGACGCACACGGTTTGAGGGTGGAGCGACGAACGTTCTGGATGCCATCGTGAATGTGTCGGCGCGACGGCCGGCTTTCTCTCAAAAAAAACGGGGAAATCCCACACGCCCTGCGGAAAGTTTATTTCTAAAACAGCATGGAGTCAATGGAAATAGCGGCAAGCGCCAGGGATCAGGCCGTTAACTGCTGAGATGATCCTTTTCATCCTTGCCGAAAAGCTCAACGCCGTCCTCAACAAAGCTGATGAGCACGACCACGGTGGATCCGGCGAGTCCGACAAAAAACATCGTCTCCAAGGCTTTCATTCCGAAGGTAGCCAGAGTCATCATCATAACCAGATTGTAGCTTGTTTCCCCTTCGTGTACCGGATTTCCACCGCCAGGAAATCAACATCCAACCCACCCAGCGCATCTCCGGCACCCAATACGATAAACTCGGCCCTGTATGCAGATCGCGCTCGGAAAGCTTGGAAGCTGGAAGTTGTGGGCTGCGGCTGGTCTCTCCGCCGGTCTGTTGGAGTTGCCATTTCCCCTCGCAGGCCCCTTACCCGCATGGCGAGCCATTTTCGCGTGGTTCGCTCTGGTTCCGCTGCTGTGGGCCCTGCTTTCGCCGGAGTGCTCAGACCATCCCCAACCCCTGCGTCGGGGCTTTTTGCTCGGCTATGTCTGCGGCATTCTGTGGTTTGGCGGCAACTGTTATTGGGTCCGTGACACCATGCAGCACTACGGCAACATGCCGCTCGGAGCGCCGACGCTGCTTCTGGTAGCCTTCAGCCTTTATCTGGGCCTCTACTTCGGCCTATTCGGCCTCGCTCTTGTTCTGGTTCGCAGCGCCACCGGCAGCACGCGTCTGTCGCTTCTCGCCGCGCCTTTTCTCTGGGTCTCTATGGAGCTAGCCGCCGCCCGCATCACCAGCTTTCCCTGGGATCAGCTCGGCTACTCGCAGGTCGACAATGCCCTGCTCACCCAGCTTGCCCCCTGGACTGGCGTCTATGGGATCAGCTTTCTACTGATGGCCGCAAATGCGCTTCTTGTCAGCAACTCCCTGATCCCATCGCGACCGGTAACACCAGGACAGGCGCGATGGAGGTTGAAAGCTCTGTTCGGCGGCGAGATCTGGCGGGTCTTCGGCCTGAGTGTGTTCGTAGTTGCTGCCTGTGGCACTGAAGTACTGCCCCCCAAGCCCACCCCCACAGCCAACGCCGTTCTTATTCAGCCCAACCTTAACGTCTCAGACGACAATCGCTGGGCGCGGCCAGGCGAATGGGAACAGCACCTCACTGACTTCAAGCGCCTAGCCGCCGAGCAGTGCAAAACCTACATCCTCGGAATCCCCCAGAACGGCGCGCCCACAGGCGAAATCGTCTGCCCGCCCTACCCCACGCATCCTGATCTGATCGCATGGCCAGAGTCGCCGGCACCGTTTTTCGAGAACGATCCGCGCTTTCAGCAGGCGATGATCTCCGTAGCTCATGAGGCTCAGGCTCCTATAGTCGTAGGCAGCATTGGCGTGGAATATTCCGATGCCGATCAGCTTCTCCACGGCTATAACTCCGCGCTGGTCGTCGGTGCGGACGGCGCGCGCGTGGGCCGCTACGACAAAATCCACCTCGTTCCCTTCGGAGAGTACATTCCCATGCAGCGGCTCCTCTTCTTTGCTCGCGCGCTCACCGCCAACGTCGGCCAGACCGCGCGAGGCACCTTGCGCAAAGTCTTCATTTTGAGCAGCCAAAATGGTGAGAGGCATCGCTACGGCATCTTCCTCTGTTACGAATCGGTCTTCGCAGATGAGGTGCGGGAGTTCCCGCAACTCGGAGCCGAGGTGCTGGTCAACCTCAGCGACGACGGCTGGTACGGCGATACCAGCGCCCCCTGGCAGCACCTGAACATGGCCCGTATGCGAGCCATCGAAAACCGCCGCTGGATTCTGCGCGACACCAACAACGGCGTCACAGCAGTCATCGACCCCTACGGCCGCGTCCGCCAGTCCATTCCCCGCCACCAGGCCGACGCCCTCCCCGCCGCCTACGGCTTCCGCAGCGACATCACCTTCTACACCGCCCACGGCGACCTGTTTGCCTATATCTGTGCCCTGCTGAGTTTTGTGCTGGCTGGCTGGTCGGCAAGAAAGCTTCTGCGCCGGACTACAGCTTCCATGCTTTGAAAAATATCCCGTGACTTATTCCACAATCCAATCCATTCACGCCCCGGCGTAGGCCTCAACATCCCGCTCAATCGTCTTGCTCAGCTCAAGCCGAGCCTTTGACAGGTCATGCATCTGCTGGAGGTTGAGCCAGAACTCCGGGCTGTTGCCGAAGAAGCGTGACAGGCGCAGAGCTGTGTCTGGCGTAACTGCCCGCCGGCCGTGAATGATGTCGCCAATGCGTGTGGCGGGGACGCGGATTTTCATCGCCAGCGCGTTCTGAGTAATGCCGAGCGGAAGAAGGAACTCCTCGCGCAGCATCTCGCCCGGGTGCGTAGTAACTCGCTGCAACTTCCATCCCGTTGCGGGCCGTTTAATCGTCATATTCATCCTCCCATCAGGGTTAATCGGCGATCAGTGGTAATCGGTGATCTCAATATCGTGCGCTCCATCGTCCTTCCAGACAAAGCAGATTCGGTATTGATCATTGATCCGTATGCTATGCTGTCCGCTCCTGTTGCCCTTCAAAGCCTCCAGTCGATTCCCTGGAGGGGTTCGCAGGTCATCGAGAGAGCTTGACGAATCGATCTGATCGAGTTTGCGCTGGGCTGTTGCCCTGATACTTGCCCAGTGTCTACCGGAACCCGACTCATAGAGTTCCTTTGTCCAAGCGTCCTTGAAGCTTTGAATCATCCAGAATCAAGATACACCGTTGCGCGTTATATGTAAATCGTTATATTAAAATCCCCTGCTTGTCGAAGACCTCCGAACCTGCCGCAACCGGCACAATGCTATTCTTGAGATCAGGCAAAAAGAAACAGCCTAATAGTCCAAACCAAGTCAGGTCATAGAGCAAAGCCATGGCGTTAAACGATCTCGAATTCGCTTATGCTCCCGTCCGCGATCAAGTCCGCGACCTGCGGGAGTATCTTTGACCCTGCTCGCATCCGCAGG
>CAYPYJ010000037.1:0-36779 GCA_964414945.1 uncultured Occallatibacter sp. | reverse complement strand
CTCAAACATAATCAGTGATTTGCATCGAAAATCAAAAATCGACGCAAATTCTGTGTAACTGTGCTTCGGCGGAGCGCTACTTAGTCTTCTGCTCCAAATGAGTCTCCTCGCCCCACGGAAAAACCACCTGGGGAAGGCAATTAGGACCTTGCGCGCTCGCCTTCAGCACACCATGAGTCTTGCCCGGCACAAACGGAAAAACAGCCATCACAGCGCGGCCATCGGCGTTCGTAGTCAGCACCTCGCTCACTGCTTCCTCTCCCGACTCGATCACCAATGTCATCTTGTCTTTTGCAGGAAATCCGTCAGCAACAATCAGGACTGCTGTCGCGTCAGGCTGTGCGATTCTCACCTCAACCCTGCATCCCTGTTCTTCTGCCATTACAGGATGTGGAATTAGAGTGGCGTAGAGCCCTAACTCACCATCCCGCCTTGCGAATAGAAACCGGATCGGCTCCGCACTCCTGGTCACTGTCGTCACAACAAGCTCATCGCCAGGAGCTTCAACGATTAACTCCTGCTCGGGTGTCGGTTTGTGAAGCATCACCAACCCTTGCCCATTCACATAAAAATCGTGGGCATCCAGCGTGGGAGAATTGCTCAAAGTCCAGGACGTAAATGAAAAGATCTTGTTCTCAGGAGCGCCTTCAGCAAAGATGCGATATCGAGCCGTAACCCGTTCGCCCGCCTTCGACTGTTGGTCGATCTTAACAAAGCGCAAGCTTAATCCCAACGGATTCGGCTCACCCTTCTCTGCGTCCCACCCAGCTTGACGCTCCAGTAGAGCGAACAATACCTTCGACGGAGGAAGCTGCCCCTTGAAGGTGGAGTAGCTCAAGACATCCCATCTCTTGGAGTTTTCTTTATAGTTTTGTTTGGAATTTCGTTTAATGAATTGTCCAAAAGAATAGAAATTGAAAAAGAACAGGCCACAAAGCGATATGCAAACAAAGAGACGTAGTCGCAATGAGGTAAGTGGCATACTACAAGTGTCTGATAAGTCCTTCTCTAGTGCAAGCTAACTGGGCTTTACTGTTCTTGTTCCCACCTCACTTAGTAGCCCCTCCGGTTTGCCCTGATACTGACTCCAAAACTCGCAGAGAATCATTGAACTCACAAGGATAAATTTCCTCCAAGGAAAAATATAGCTGAGTTAGTTGCAGAAATTTATCGAAATTGTAATCAAGCATCCAGCGCGGATTTCGACGAAGTGTTCATGCGTTTCCTATAGATGAGCGCTGCGCGATTCTGCGGATAGAATTTCTCCTGTCGGCCCACGCACTGGTAGCCTTCTGCTTCGTAGAGCCGGATCGCCCCCGCATTTGCAGCCTCGACGTGCAGCCAGATTAAATCTGCACCAGCCGCGCGCGCAGACCATTCGATGCATTCGAGCAGCTTGCGGCCCACGCCAACCCCACGCGCTTCCGGGGCAACTTCGATGGTCTGAATGTAGGCTTTGACCTCGTCTTTTCTTGCTCGCCACTCGACAATGGCAAAACCTATGAGGCGTTCATTCTCTTCCGCAATCCATATGCCGGCAGGTGAACGGTTGACAAGCAGTCGCATATAGCGGCGGCTGAAGCGATGTGGCGGTTCGAAACAGCGCTCTTCGAGAGCGTAAAGCTGGTCGAAGTCTGCTGGCGTGTACGTGCGGAAATTCACAGTACTACTTTACGGCAGCCGTAAAGCAAAGAGCCATCCCCGCGTGGGAGGATGGCTCTTTGACTAAAGCGTTTTCAACTCAAGTGTTAACAAAAATTTTGGGTGCCCCATCCATTTCGCGTACTTTGCGAAATGGGTGGGATAGCACAACTCTCCATTTCAACGGTGAACACTAGAACCAAAAAAGCACTAGACCTTTGCTTCCAGATCCTTGATCACGTCGAAGAAGCGCTGATCGAGGCGGCGGTTGCTGGCGATGGCATCCTTGATGGGGATGTCGTTGATGTCCAGACCATTGAGAACTGCGATACGGCCCCACTTCTTGTCGTGGACCATGTCAATGGCGTGCAGGCCATAGCGCTGGCCCAATAGGCGGTCATAGGCCGTAGGAACGCCGCCGCGCTGGGTGTGGCCCAGGTTGACCGAGCGAGTCTCAAAGCCGGTCTTCTTTTCGATCAGATCGGCCAGCTTCTCGCCGATGCCGGAAAGCCGCGCATGGCCGAAGGAGTCCAACTGAGCGTTTTCGTTGATGATCTGGCCGACTTCGGGCAGATGGCAGCCTTCGGCAACCACAACGATGCCGTAGTGCTTGCCGTGATCGTAGTTGTACTTGAGCAGTGCCGCCACGTGGTCGATGTCGATATCTTTTTCGGGAACCAGCGTCACGTCAGCGCCACCCGCCGTGCCGGAGGCGTAGGCGATCCAGCCGGCGTCGCGGCCCATCACTTCGATCACAATCACGCGGTTGTGCGAATCGGCGGTGGTGCGGATGCGGTCCACGGCCTCGGTGGCAATGGCCACGGCGGTGTCGAATCCAAAGGTCTGATCGGTGCCGCTGATATCGTTGTCGATGGTCTTGGGCACGCCAACACTGGGCACGCCGTTCTCGCTCAAAAAGAGCGTAACCGACTGGGTGTCGTCGCCGCCCAGGGCAATCAGAGCGTCGATCTTGTTGGCCTTGAGAACCGCCTGAACCTTCTCGATGCCGCCGGGAATCTTCTTCACGTTGGTGCGCGATGAGTGCAGAATGGTGCCGCCCGTCAATTGGATGCCGTCCACAGCCTCCAACGTCAGCGGAATGAAATCGTTCTCCAACACGCCCTTCCAGCCGTTGCGGAAGCCGATGAACTCATCGCCATAGTGGTTGATGCCCTTGCGCACAGCCGCGTAAATCACCGCATTCAGTCCGGGGCAGTCTCCTCCGCCGGTCAACAAAGCAACTCGCATCGTAAAATCTCCTGATCGAATTTTGCGCGGCCGCATAAGCCGGGCTGGGATTGAATCCCTGAACTGTGCGTTCAAAACAAGCTGGATTGCCGGTCTCGACGCCTTATACAGTTTAACCCACCGCTGTAAAGAAAAATCGTGACTGCGTTCACCGTGAGAGAAGTTAGCCCAACTCGGAACAGGAATCCATGGAATGCCCTGATCAGAGGTTCTGCCGCATATTCCTCAAGCCCGAAGTGTCAACCAATCCATATATGCGGCATTTTGGTAAAAAGGTGATATTTACCTTGAATGTCACCATTTGGTGGTAATATTGGTGATGAAGAGGCTTCTATGAGAGCAACAGTGGCACTTGATGACGAGTTGGTTCGAAAGGCCCAGGAGTATTCGGGCGTGACGGAGAGAACGGCCCTGCTTCGGGATGGTTTGAAAGCGTTGATTCATCTGGAGGCCTCGCGCAGGCTTGCGGCTGTCGGTGGCACGGAGCCGGAATTAAAGAACATCAAGCGCGTCAGAGCTGACAATCTATGATTCTGGCCGATACGTCCATCTGGGTTGACCATCTTCGCAGTGGCAATTCGGAGATGGTCAGGCTCCTCGGCGGGGGCCAAATCATGATGCACCCTTTTATCGTTGCAGAGATTGCACTTGGCTCGCTGCATAGCCGACGAAAAAGGCTGGATGAATTGGAAGCACTGCTCGAAGTGCGGGTGGCGCAACTCAACGAAGTGCGCCACATGATTGAGACTCACTCGCTTTACTCGAAGGGAATTGGCTTGACGGACGCGCACCTGATAGCTTCTTGCCTACTTACTCCAGGAACGCAATTGTGGACGCGCGACAGCGCAATGAAAAAAGTTGCAAAGGCTTTGGGAATTCTTGTTGACCTTCCTTGAAAATGCGGATTGATTCGGCAAGGCTGGAACGAAGACACTCCGGAGTGCTTCAATAGGTTCATGCCTGGAACTGGAGCATTGTTTCTGCTGGCATTCGCCGGCCTCGTTGCTGTCGTGCTGCTGGTGCTGCTCCAGTTGACGCGGCTGGGCTATCTGGTCCGCACCACCATCCCCGACCGTCCGCGGCAGCGGATGTTTATAGCCTCGGTTTCCTTTCTGATCACATTTGTGGGAGTCCGCATCCTGGTTCACCGGATCGTGAACCATCAGGGACACTTCCAGTGGGTGGTGGTGCACGGCCATCACATTCATCATCTGGTCTGGGGAATTCTGATTCTGCTGCTGGTGGGTTATGGCTGGCTACTGGACTTGGGGAGAGCGCATTCGCCACTTTCGATTTTCTTCAGCCGTCTGATGTCAATCGGCTTCGGGGTGGGCGCGGCGCTGACCCTGGACGAATTCGCGCTTTGGCTGGACCTTGAGCCGGATGCCTATTGGTCAGATGCCGGACGACTCAACATCGACGCCATCATTCTCTTTGGCGGCATGCTGGCCGTTGGAGCATGGGGCGCGCCGTTCTTTCGCGGACTGCACTTTTTATGGGATAAGCGCACTCAATACAGCAAGGGGCTCGGGCGCGGCCTCAGCTTTCCTATTCGCCGCGCGCGGTTGCTTCGTCCTCGTAAAGTGCGTCGATTACCGCCGCGTAGCGCTCCGTGATCGCGCGCCGCTTCAACTTCATTGAAGGCGTCATCTCACCCGTTTCCTGCGTCCACTCCTCGGCAACAACGCGAAAGCGCTTTAAACTTTCAAAATTGGCCAAGGTGGCGTTCACCTCTCTCACAATCTCGCTGTAGAGCGCAATCACGCGGCTGTCAGCCACCAGTGCGGCGCGATCTTTTGCCGCAATGCCGTGTTGCCGGGCCCACTCTTCGAGAGCAACGAAATTGGGCGCGAGAAGCGCCGAAATAAACTTATGCTTGTCGCCAACCAGCGCGGCATGCACCACAAAATGACTGTTTTTGAGCTTGTTTTCGATGGGTTGCGGAGCTACCAGCTTGCCTCCTGAAGTCTTCAGCAGTTCCTTCTTCCGATCGGTTATGAACAGGAACCCATCGGCATCGATGCGGGCGATGTCGCCGGTATGGAAAAATCCCTCCGCGTCAAATGCTTCCGCGCTGGCCTCAGGCTTCTGCCAGTAGCCGGCAAAGACCGAGGGTCCGCGGACCAGCAGTTCTCCATCCCCGGCCAGTTTCAGATCGAGATTGCCCATCGGCATACCGGCTGCGCCCACGCGGTGGGTGATGGGCGTGTTGAGGGCCACCAGCGGCGAGGTCTCGGTGAGTCCGTAGCCCTCCCAAAGTGCAATCCCCGCAGAAGCGAACCAGTCGATCGTGTCAATGCCCAGCGGCGCACCGCCAGAGACAAAAATTCTTACCCTTCCACCGAAGGCCTCGCGCACTTTGGAGTAGACCAGCTTGCTGGCCAGCTTCCAGACCGGCGATGAGGGCTGGCGGCCGTCGTAGACCGCATCGCGATGGCCTGCGCCCACTCCCAACGCCCAGGCAAGCAGGCGTTTCTTGACCGGTGAAAGCGATGTGCGGCGCTCTACTTCCTCGCGAATCTTTTCAAAAACCCGGGGCACGCCGACAAAGACCGTGGGGCGAATTTCACGCATGGCCTGGGGCAGCTTGTCGAACTTAGAGCAATAAGCCACCTGCACCCCATAGGAATACATCACGTAGTCCAGCGCGCGCGCCGTGACGTGAGAGAGCGGCAGAAACGAAATCAAGGCGTCAGCCGAAGTAAAGTCAAAATCGAGGGCGGCGATGTTCTGATTGGTGGCAATGTTGCCGTGGGTGAGCGCCACTCCTTTAGGTTCGCCGGTGGTTCCAGAGGTGTAAATCAGCGTAGCCAGGTCCTTGGGCCCCACCGAGCGTGTCAAGGCGTCGAAGACCGGATCGCGTTCAGCGCCGCGAGCATCGGCTCCGGCGATCACCTCGCTGAAAGCCACCGCGCCTTCGGGCGCTGCCGGGTCCATCATCAGAATCCGCTCGAGCGAAGTCTGGCCGCGCACTGCGTTCAGCTTGTCAAACTGTTGCCGGGTAGAGACAACAGCAATGCGGCAGCCCGCGTCGCCAACCAGAACGGCAATCTGTTCGCCGGTTAACGTGGGATAAATCGGCACATTCACCGCGCCAATGGCCAGCGCGGCAAAGTCTGTGACGGCCCACTCCCAGCGGTTTTCAGCGATCAGCGCAATTCTTTCGCCTTTTTGCGCGCCCCAACTAAGAAACGCCTCGGCCAGAGCGCGAACCCGCTGGTAGATCTGGTCCGAGGAGATAGGTTGCCACTGGGCAAATTCGTCCTGCCAGAGGATGGCGCGAGGATTAGAGGCTGCGGCCACGCGCCGAAAAAGGTCATTGATCGTGATAAGCGGAATATTCTGGGTCATTTTGAGTCAGGAGTAAGCGGAGATTCGTCTTCCGCAATCATTCCGAGAGTTTATCAGCGCAGAGCCATATCAGCGAAAATCGGCAATCGATCCCGGGATAAAATTACGTGCATTCCCGGTCTTCCTGCCAAATTCCGATATACCACACGAATACGGATTTCATTTGATAGAATCGCAATGACGCTCATCTTTTACATCTCTATTCGGAATTCTATTTGTGCGAAAGAGAGGAAAACCGCTCAGTGGAAGCTACAAGAGCCTCCAGGGGCCGGTACTATCGCCCGGAACTGGACGTGGTGCGCTTCATTGCGTTTTTGTTAGTCTTTCTTCTCCATACGCTGCCCGCACCCACAGATTCCCGCTCTACCCAACTTTTGATGGGTTTCGCTCCGGCCTTTTCCGTAGTCAAGGTTGCCTGCAAATTCGGTCTTAGCCTCTTCTTTACCCTCAGCGCCTTCCTCATCTGCGAATTACTGATTCGTGAGCGTGAGGCCAGCGGAACCATCGGAGTCAAACAGTTTTACATCCGTCGTATTCTGCGGATATGGCCTGTCTATTATCTCGGTCTGGCTCTAGGTGTGGCCATTGCATTCCTGCCGGGTGGCGATTCCGCCGTAGTCGCCCGGTTGAGCTGGTTTGCCATCTTCATGGGCGCATGGAATAGCGCCTTTCATGGCACTCTTTCAAGTCCAGCGTCGCCGCTTTGGAGCATCTCTGTAGAAGAGCAGTTCTATCTGTTCGCGCCGTGGGCCGTAAAGTGTTTGAGTCGCAAGTCACTCTATGGGTTTTGTGCGGTGCTAATTGTTCTTGCTAACCTCTGTCTCTATCACCTGGGCAAGGCTTCCGCGTCCAATCTTCGCGTCTGGTACGATTCTTTCGTTCAATTCGAGTGCTTCGCAGCTGGCATCTTGCTATGCCTCTTCCTCCATGGTCGGCTGCCAGGGTTTGCGATATGGCAGCGGATGGTAGTTGTCGTCGGCAGTTTGTCCTGCTGGCTTTTCGCCGCATACCTTGAGATCGTCCGCTTCAGCGCCTTCGAGCACACCGCAAGTTGGCCGATCATCTGCTCTAATGCGCTAACCGCTCTGGGCTCCGCCATGTTCATCACTGCTTTTCTGGGAGTAGATTCCAAGCAACTCCCGGCATGGGCCATCTATTTGGGACGCATCTCATTTGGCCTCTATGTCTATCACGAATTTGCTATATATGTGTCTTATTCCATCTTCGGACACCACGTGTCGCTTTCAAGTCCGGCTTACTACCTAAAAGGCGTTCTAGCTATAGGATTGACCTTCCTGATGGCAGTGCTATCTTACCGCTACTTCGAGACGCCCTTCCTCAAGATGAAGAAGCGCCACGCAATCATCGAAAGTCAGCCGATCCAAGGCGCCGGTTGATTGCCCGCAGCGCGAACCAGAATTGATCGATCCCGCTTTGCATACTTATGCAGATATGATGTATATTTATACGAGTACGGCTGCTCCACACTGAGCAGGGCCTGAATTTTCCCGGGATTGGTAGATGAAAACTCTGCGGCACAATGCGATACGCGAACTCGTGAGCCACGCACAAGTGGCCAATCAGGACGAGTTGCGCCGCAAGCTGCGACGACGAGGATTTGCCGTAACCCAGGCCACGCTCTCGCGCGATATTCACGAGTTGCGGCTCTCAAAAGGCCCCGGCGGCTACACTTTATCTAACGGCAATGGCAGTGCCACGGCAGGCGACGACAACAGCCCGCCCTCGCTGGCCGAGATGCTGGAAAGCTTTGGCTTGCGCGTGCAGCAGGCGATGAATCAGGTGGTGTTGACCACTGTGACCGGTGGAGCGCAGCCAATGGCCGCGGCTCTGGACCGCGAAGGCTGGGCCGACGTTGTGGGCACACTGGCAGGTGACGATACGGTGCTGGTGATATGCCCAGACATTCGCAAGGCAAGCGAAGTCGAATCCCGATTGAGGACGATACTGGAGTCATGAAAGAAACCATACAAACTGCTGTCGTTGGAGTCACAGGCTACTCGGGTGCGGAATTGGCGCGGCTGTTGTTGCATCATCCTCGCCTCAAAGGCAAGCCTCCAATTTTTGCTGGACGCGTGGACGCGAGTGACGCGGCGCGCGGCGGCATTCCTCTCAGTGAGATTCATCCCCAGCTGGCCGATAGCAAAGGCCACGGAGCTCTGCGGCAGCAGCCGTTTTCGTGGCAGTTGCTCACGGATCTTGACGTTGACGTGCTCTTTCTCGCCACACCGCACGAGCAATCACGAGAGTGGGTGCCCGAAGCGTTGGCGCGTGGTATTCGAGTCATCGACTTGAGCGGAGCATGGCGGCTTGTGGAAGCGGCCAACCGTGCTGTGTATGCCTTTGAGGACAACGACGAGAAGTTGGCCGAAGAGACGCAGGAGCAGGCCGTATACGGAATGCCCGAGCTGCATCGCAAGCAGATTGCCGGCGCGCGGCTCGTCGCCAATCCCGGCTGTTATGCGACTTCAGTGATTCTTGCGCTCAAGCCCCTGGTGGCTGCGGGAGTGGTCGATCTGAAGCATGGCATCGTCGCCGACTCCAAAAGCGGCGTAAGCGGAGCCGGCAAAGCTCCCACCGCCAAGACACACTACATCGCTGCCGCGGATAATCTCTCCGCCTATGGAACCTTTACGCATCGCCACACCGGCGAACTGCTGGAGCAGATCGGCCTGGACGCAAGCGAAATCATTTTTTCGCCGCACCTGCTGCCGATTCCTCGCGGTATCCTCTCCACGATTTACGTACACTTTCGCGAATCGCAAACGAGAGCAAGCATCGCAAAGATTTATCACGATTTTTTTGCCGGTAGCCCACTGGTCCGGCTCTACGCCAAAACGCTGCCGCAGATTCAGTATTCGGTTCGCACCAACTATGCGGACATTGGCTTCCAACTCGCCGCCGACGGCCGCCGCGCGGTCATCGTCAGTTGCCTGGATAATTTGCTCAAGGGCGCCGCTGGTCAAGCCGTGCAGAACCTGAATGTCATGCTCGGCTGGTCCGAATCGGAAGGTCTCGAATGAAGTACGTCGTCAAATTAGGTGGAGCTAGCCTGGAGAATCCGTCGCTGCTGCAAGGCTGCGTGCGCGCCATCGCCGATCTTGTGCGCGACGGCCACCAAGTCTCGGTAGTCCATGGCGGCGGCGTGCAACTGACGCGCACGCTGAAGGCTTTGGGCAAGCAGAGCGAGTTCATCAACGGACTGCGCGTCACCGACGCTGAAACGCGCGATGTGGCGCTGATGGTCTTTGCCGGCAAGGTAAATAAAACGCTTGTCGCCGCGCTGGGAGCCATCGGTCAGCCTGCCGTCGGACTTTCCGGTGGCGATGGCCTCTGCTTTCGTGCCCGCAAAAAACGCACCGAACCGGACCTCGGCTTCGTGGGCGAAATTGCCTCCAGCGATCCGCGCTTGATTGAAGCCATCTGGCAAACAAGTTGCGTGCCTGTCTTCTGCTCAATGGCTCTGGGTTTTGATGGCGAGTATTACAACATCAACGCCGACGAGATGGCCGCGTCCTGCGCCGTCGCTTGCCACGCTGATGCACTGGTTTTCTTGACCGATGTGCCCGGAGTGAAGGGCGCGACCGGCGCGGTCATGCGATGGCTATCCATCGATCAAATTGCGGAGATGGCCAAGAGCGCCGTCATCTCCGGCGGCATGTTGCCCAAGCTGGGAGCCTGCCGCGAAGCACTTTTGAACGGCGTGAAGCGCGTAAGAATTTTACCTGCGGAAGCAGCCAGTTCGTTGCCCGACCTGTGCAGTTCTCGCGTAGCATTCGGCACCGAAGTGATGGTGGCCTAAGGAGAAAAAATGTCCAAGCTGGAAGAAATTCAAGCCGCCGAAGCGCGGCTGCTCATCCACACCTATGATCGCTTTCCCGTTTTGTTTGTCGCCGGAGAAGACGTCCATCTGATAGACGATCAGGGCAATCGTTATCTCGATCTGCTCAGCGGCATCGGCGTTAACGCGCTGGGCTATAGCAACACGGTAATTCAAGACGTCATCGCCAAGCAGAGCCGTACGCTGATCAATGCGTCGAACTATTATTTCAACGATAAGATGGCTGGCCTGGCCGAGCGCGTCACCAGAATTACCGGCATGGATCGCGCCTACTTCGGCAACTCCGGCTGCGAGGCCATCGAGTGCGCGCTCAAACTGGCTCGTGCTCACGCCGGTCTTCTGCGCGAAGAAGGCAAGCAAATCGGAACCAAATTTCTCGCGCTCGAACAGAGCTTTCACGGCCGCACCTTTGGGGCCATCTCGGCCACTTATAAAGAGAAGTACCGCGCACCATTCGAGCCCGTCGTTCCCGGTTTCGAGTTTGTAAAGTTTAACGACATTGAAGATCTGCGCGCCAAGTTTTCCAATGATGTCTGCGGCATCCTTCTTGAAGCCATCCAGGGCGAAGGCGGAGTGCGGCCGCTTTCGCCGGAGTTCTTTGCCGAAGCGCGCAAGCTCGCCGACTCAACCGGAGCATTGCTCATCGTCGACGAGATTCAGGCCGGTCTGGGCCGCACCGGAAAGTGGTGCGCCTATCAGCACTTCGACATCAAGCCAGACATCACTACGCTCGCCAAACCTCTGGCGGGCGGCATTCCGATGAGCGCGACGCTCTGCACCAATGAAGTTGCCCGCGCATTCCATGCCGGAATGCATGGCACCACATTCGGCGGCGGAGCCTTTGCCTGCGCCGTTGCCACGGCTGTCATCGACTACATCGAAAAAGAAAATCTGCTCGCTCATATCAACGAAATCGGCGAGTACTTCCAGCAGCAACTGAACAAGTTGGCCGAGCACCACACGTGCATCACCACGGTGCGCGGCAAGGGCCTGATGATTGCCGCAGAGCTCGACTCCGCAGAACTGGGCAAGCACGCCGTCACCGAGATGCTGAAGCATTACGTCGTCATTAACTGCACCAGCGACACGACGCTGCGCTTCCTGCCGCCTTACATCTTTGAGCGCGTCCACGTGGACACAACCATCGCCGCGCTCGACAAAGTTTTCACAGCATACGCCGCGGCTCAGACCGCAGGAGGTCAAAACCATGGCTAGTAAAACTCTCGTTGAAACACTGGTCGTTCCCGTTGCGAAAGACCCTGACATTCTTGCCGCCGCAGCGCGACTTGCAGGCGAGGATATGTGCTCCATCGCCGATCTTTCCAGCGCCGAAGTGCGCGCGATTCTCAAGCTCGGCCACGACGTCAAGCACAATCCGCGCGAGTATCGCCATGCGCTCGATGCGAGACAAATGGTCCTGATGTTCGAGAAGGCCTCGCTGCGCACGCGCCTCAGCTTCGAAACCGGCATTAACACCATGGGCGGCAACGCGATCTTCGTCGATCAAACCAACTCGCCTTTAGGTGAGCGCGAGTCCATTGCCGACGTGGCCAAAAACGTCGAGCGCTGGGTCGATGTCATCGTGCTGCGCACCTACGCGCACGACACCATCACCGAGATGGCCGCCAATTCACGCGTGCCGGTGATCAACGCGCTCAGCGACTTTGAGCATCCCTGTCAGGCGTTGGCAGATTTTATGACGCTTGAAGAGCACATGGGCACAGTGGTCGGCGCCAACTTTACCTACGTTGGCGACGGCAATAACGTCTGCCACTCGCTGATGCTCACTGGCGCGCAACTGGGCGCTAATGTCACGGTGGCAACGCCGCGCGGCTACTCGCCAGACATCGAAATCGTCACTCTGGCGCGCGACATTGCCGCTGCCAACAATTGCGAACTGCGCCTGCTGCAAGACCCGCAGGCAGCCGCCGAAGGCGCGGATGCCATCTACACCGACGTCTGCGTCAGCATGGGATTTGAACACGAGTCGATGAAACGCGAACCGATCTTCCGCCCCTTCCAGGTCAACGAAGCAATGATGCAGAAGGCCAAGCCCAGCGCCGTCTTCATGCACTGCCTGCCCGCGCGCCGCAACGCAGAAGTCACCGATGCGGTGATCGACAGCCCGCAGTCCATCGTCTTCGACCAGGCGGAAAATCGCCTCCATGCGCAGAAGGCATTGCTGCTGTTGCTGCTCGGCGGATTGTCGAACACGGCGAGTTTTCAATAAGAGGTCAGGGATCAAGGAGGAGCGTTTGCTTCAAAGACCCTGATCCCTGACACCCGTTCCCTGACCCCTACGAAAGGTTTCTCAAGCATGTCCGTAATTCTCGAATCCCTACCCGTCGGCCAGAAGGTTGGCATCGCCTTCTCCGGCGGGCTTGACACCTCCGCCGCCCTGCACTGGATGAAACAGAAGGGCGCCATCCCTTATGCCTATACAGCCAACCTCGGCCAGCCTGACGAAACCGACTACGACGCCATCCCGCGTGCGGCCCTTGAGTATGGCGCCGAAAAGGCCCGCCTCATCGATTGCCGCGGTCCGCTGGTTCGCGAAGGCATCGCCGCGCTACAGGCCGGGGCCTTCCACATCACCACGGCTGGCGTCGCCTACTTCAACACCACCCCCATCGGTCGCGCGGTCACGGGCACCATGCTGGTGGCCGCCATGAAAGAGGACGACGTCAATATCTGGGGCGACGGCTCCACCTTCAAGGGCAACGACATCGAGCGCTTTTACCGCTACGGCCTGCTCGCCAATCCCGGCCTCCAGATCTACAAGCCCTGGCTTGACGCCGCTTTCATCGACGAATTAGGCGGCCGCGCAGAGATGTCCGCGTATATGCAGCGCCACGGCTTCGCCTACAAGATGTCTTCCGAGAAGGCTTACTCCACCGACTCCAACATTCTGGGCGCAACCCACGAAGCCAAAGATCTGGAGCATCTCTCTACCTCCGTCAAAATCGTAGTCCCCATCATGGGCACGTCGTTCTGGCGCGATGATGTCGAGATCAAGCGCGAAGAAGTTACCATTCGTTTCGATGAGGGATTCCCTGTCGCGCTCAATGGCAGCGAATTCACTGACCCCGTCGAGCTGCTTCTTGAAGCTAATCGCATCGGCGGCCGCCACGGCCTCGGCATGTCCGATCAGATTGAGAATCGCATCATTGAAGCCAAGAGTCGCGGCATCTACGAGGCTCCGGGTCTCGCCCTGCTCTTCATCGCTTACGAGCGCCTCGTCACCGGCATCCACAACGAGGACACCATCGAGCAATACCGCGACCATGGCCGCAAGCTCGGTCGCCTGCTCTATCAGGGCCGCTGGTTCGACTCGCAGTCCATCATGCTGCGCGAATCTGCCCAGCGCTGGGTCGCCAAGCCCATCACTGGCGAGGTCACGCTGGAACTGCGCCGCGGCAACGACTACTCCATCCTCAACACCGAGTCGCCCAACCTCACCTTCCATCCCGAGCGCCTCAGCATGGAGAAGACCGAATCCACATTCTCCCCGCGCGACCGCATCGGCCAACTCACCATGCGCAACCTCGACATCACAGACACCCGCGACAAGCTCCTTACTTACGCCGCGGCTGGCCTCCTCACGCTAAGCAAAGGCAGCGAAATGCCCCAGCTCAACAGCGGCAAAGAGAAGGAATAGCATGAAGTACAGTCAGGTGAACACAATTTGTTTTGAAAGGGCACGGCTTTAGCCGTGCCAACAAGGGCATTCCTAGAAACCCGGGCTTTAGCCCCTGAGGGAATGTCATCCGACGAACGGGACCAAGAGGAATCGAACTAGCAAAATGTCCAACGAACAACAATCCGTGAAGATGTGGTCTGGCCGTTTCCGCGAGCCGCTCGACAGCGAGTTTGAAGCGTGGCAGCGTTCGATCGTCTTTGATTGGCGGCTGCTTCCACAAGAAGTAGCCGCCAGCAAGGCGCACGCGTCGGCTCTCTGCGCCGCGAAGATTCTCACTATGGATGAGACTGCGAAGTTGCGTGCGGCGCTCGATGCGATTGTTGCCGATCACGCATCAGACGCTGGCAAAGCGTTAGTGCGCGATCACGCAACGGCTGAAGACATTCATCACTTTGTAGAACTCTCGTTAGTGAATCGCATCGGCCCGCTAGGACTGAAATTGCACACGGGTCGCAGCCGCAATGAACAGATTGCGACGG
This sequence comes from uncultured Occallatibacter sp., assembly GCA_964414945.1. GTDB lineage: Bacteria > Acidobacteriota > Terriglobia > Terriglobales > Acidobacteriaceae > Telmatobacter. The sequence continues at coordinate 22,501 of CAYPYJ010000037.1, read as the reverse complement.
ATCTCCGTCTATATGTGCGCAGCCAGATCGACCTCACTCTCGAGTCTCTAATTGCCTGGGCGAAAGCGCTGGTCGAGAAGGCAGAAGCCGCCGGCGAGTCGGTGATGCCCAGCTATACACATATGCAACGCGCCGAGCCTGTGCTGGTTGCGCACTGGTTGCTGGCCTATGTCGAAATGATTCTGCGCGATGCAGATCGTCTTCTGGATTGCAAAAAGCGGATGAACTATTGTCCGCTCGGTTCCGGCGCGGTGGCCGGAGCAACGCTTGCGCTTGACCGCACCATCGCCGCCAAAGAACTGAAGTTTTCCGGCCCGACCAGCAATTCAATCGACGCAACCAGCGACCGCGATTTTGTTTTGGAATATCTGCAAGCGCTGACTTTTGTTAGTTTGCATTTGAGCCGTTTTGCAGAAGAAATTACCCTTTTTGCAACTGCGGAATTCAATTTTGTCACGCTGCCTGAAGCATTTTCAACCGGCTCCAGCGCCATGCCGCAGAAGAAAAATCCTGATCTTACCGAGCTGATTCGCGCCAAGGTTGGCCGCATTCACGGCGCGGCAGAGGCCGTCACGCTGCTGCTCAAAGGTCTGCCTTTAGCCTACAATAAAGATATGCAGGAGACCCAGGAGCCGGCCTTCGCCGTCGAATTCGTGCCGCAGATGCTGAAGCTCGTAGCGCGTTTTACCGCCGCGCTTCACTTCAATCGCGAACGCATGAATGAGGCTGCGCAGTCGGGCTACCTGAATGCGATGGCTGCCGCTACCTACCTTGTTCACAAGGGCGTCCCCTTCCGCACCGCGCACGAGAAAATCGGCAATGCAGTTCGGTTTGCAATCGAGACGGGCGTCGAACTCAACGCGCTCTCGCTCGACGAACTACGCCAGTTTGGCGAAGAATTTGAAGAGGACTTTTTTGCGGCAATTACGCTTGAGGCAACACTCGATTGCCATGATGTAATCGGCGGAACCGCGCGTGAGCGTGTGCGCAAAGATTTGGCCAAGTTGCGGCAGCGTCTCGCGGATTTGCCCATACTCCATAAGCAGCAGGAGGCCGCTCATGCTGGTGCGTAAGGCCCTGCTTAAAGATGCCTCAAAGGTCTACGACCTGGTGAATTCGCTTTCGACCGATGGCACGCTGCTCAAGCGCCCGTTCGCCGAAATTTGCGAAAACATTCGCGACTTCACCGTCGCCGAGTCCGATGGCGGAGTCTTTCTAGGCTGCGGCGCGCTCCACTTTTATGGACCTCACCTGTGCGAGGTGCGCTCCATCGTGGTCAAGCCCGAAGCCAAAAGCAAAGGCGCGGGCGGACGCATACTCGCCGCTCTTCTCGAAGAAGCTGAAGAGCATGGCATCCAATCCGTCTGCCTCTTCACGCGCATCCCGGACTTCTTTTTCCGTTATGGATTTCGTATTGTCGAAGACAAGGCCGATTTGCCCGACAAAATATTCAAGGACTGCCAAAGCTGCCCGCGTCTGCATCGTTGCGACGAAGTTTCCATGGTGCGCGGCCGCATCCCTCGCGTCTCAATTTTGGGACCGCGCGAAGAAGCCGAGCAGTTAGTTCATCTTTCCGTCTAACTTATTCAGCATCGCAGTGGCCACAGCAATCTGGCCATAGCTCAGCCCGCCATCGCCGGGGCTGACGCTGCGATGCTGAAAGACCTCGAAACCCTCTTCCTCCAGCCCTTCACGGAGCAGTTGCGCCAAGCGGCGATTCGCCATGCATCCGCCGCTTAGTACAACCCGCGTAATACCTGTCTTTTCCCGCGCGTTGGCAACTGCCCAAATAAATCCCTCAGAAATTCCGGAGTGAAACCGAGCGGCAATTCGCTTCGTGCTCATGCCACTCTTCAGGTCATTCAAGATCGCCTGCCACATGGAACTCGTTCGAATAATTGAGGAGCCATCAGGAACAGCATCCGCGCAACTTCCTGAAGCCCATAACTCAGGCACATATCCCGTACCGCTCAGTCGATCCGTTTCATCAATCGCAATACCTTCCAATTCGATGGCCGCCTGCGCTTCATAATCAACCACGCGGCGATTCAGCACTATAGCGGCGACTGCATCAAAGAGACGCCCCAGGCTTGATGTGAGCGGAGCATTGACGCCGCGTTCCATCATGCGGTCCAGCACGCGCGCCTCTTGTTCGTTTGCGCCAGAGAGCGATGCTGCTGACTCGACATCGAAGCCCGCTGTACGCAGATGAGCAAAGGCCATTCTCCACGGCTCTTTGATGGCTGCATCGCCTCCCGGCATGGGCACATACTCCAAGTGCGCAAAGCGTTCAAAACTGTCCAGCCTCGACAGCAAAACTTCGCCGCCCCAGATTTTTCCATCTGTCCCGTAGCCGGTTCCATCGAGCGCGAGTCCGATCACGGTGCCCATAAGGCCGTGCTCGGCCATGCAGCCGGCGATGTGCGCATGATGATGTTGCACGGCAATCAACGGGAGCTTGCGTTCGGCAGCCCATTCTTTCGCCCACTGCGTCGAAAGATAACCGGGATGCAGATCATGCACTACGGCCTGCGGTTCGATCTCGAAGGTGCGCATCAAGTGATCGAGCGACTCGCGGAAGAAATCGAGGCCTGTGACGTTTTCCAAATCGCCCAGGTGCTGGCTCTGATAAACGAATCGCCCCCGTGCCAGCGCAAACACATTCTTCATGTGCCCGCCGACGGCCAGCATCGGCGGCGCGTCAAAGTGCAGCGGCACGCCCAGCGGCACAAAACCGCGCGCACGGCGAAGCAGTTGCGGAGCGCCATCAACCACCGCTGCCACCGAGTCGTCGCAGCGCTGCAAAATTTCGCGGTCATGCATCAAAAAGGCATCGGCAATCTCGCCTAGCCTTCTCAGCGCCTCATCGTTGTCGATGGCAATCGGCTCTTCGCTGAGGTTGGCCGAAGTCATCACCAGCACCCGCACACGCTCGTCGGCAAAGAGCATGTGTTGCAACGGCGCATAAGGCAAGAAGACGCCGAGCCATGGAATCCCCGGCGCAACGAACTCTGCAATCCCGCCCCCGTCTCTCTTCCGCGCCAGCACAATCGGACGGGCAGAAGTCATCATCATCGATTCTTCTTCGGCAGTCAACACGCAGATCGCCCGTGCCGCCTCCAGGTCGCGCACCATCACCGCCAGCGGTTTTCCGTATCGGTGCTTGCGCTCGCGCAGGCGCATCACCGCTGCTTCATTCGTCGCATCCACGCTCAGATGAAATCCGCCAATGCCTTTGATGGCCATAATCTGTCCGGCAATCAATCGGTCGATGCAAGCGGCCACGGCGTCAGTGGTCGCAATCTCCACGCCGTCAGGTCCCGCCAGCCAAACGCGCGGCCCGCACACCCAGCAGGCATTCGGCTGCGCATGGAAGCGGCGATTCGCTGGGTCGTCATACTCGCGCTGACACTCCGGGCACATGGGAAACTTCGCCATCGAGGTCTGCGGCCTGTCGTATGGAATCTGTCGCGTGATCGTGAAGCGCGGCCCGCAGTTGGTGCAATTCAAAAATGGATAGCGATAGCGGCGGTCGTTCGGGTCCAGCAATTCCCGCAGGCAATCCGGGCAGGTGGCCGCGTCCGCCGGAATCCCTGTGCTCACATGGCCCTTCGCGTCACTCGCAATGATCTGAAACCCTGTTGCATTGGTCGCCGCAATTTCACACGCCCCAAGTTCATGCACCTCGACCAAATCGATGCGCGCCAACGGCGGAGGCTCGGCAGACAGCCTTTGTAGAAACGCCTCCACACGTTCCTCCGGCCCCTCAATCTCGATCGACACTCCGTCGGTATCGTTGCCGACAAAGCCCGTCAAGCCCTCCTCCAGCGCAAGCCGGTAGACAAACGGACGGAAGCCGACGCCCTGCACTACGCCACGGACTACGATCTGTTTGCGTAGCAGCACTTCGCGCCGTTCTCGATTTGGCTTGGATTGACCCGTCAAGTGAAAGCCTCACATTGGAGACCAGCATAGCGCATTGACGCTCATTTGCAGCAGTCTCCAGAAGCCAAACCCCAGACCCTGTCTCATTGTGCACAGGTTTTGGGCAGAAATAGCTTAATCTGATATGTGGAGAGATTCGGCATGAAGCGTTGTAAACATATTGGAGCCATACGGTTGGCTGCGGTCGCATTTATTCTGGCCTTGCTTGCAGCGTCCGCAATCCACGCCCAGCAGCCAGACTCCGTAGCAATCATTCAGAAAGTGGATGCAGCGGTCAAAGCGCGAATTGATGGCATTGCCGGCTACACCGTCACCGAACATTACGCCGTCTACCGTGGCAATGACGCAACCCATCCCGCTGCGGAAATGACCGTCAGAACCGACTACCGCAAAGAGACCGGCAAGAGCTACACCATCCTCTCGGAATCCGGTTCCGGGTTCATCAGAACGCATGTGCTGAGAGCGGTCCTGGAACAAGAGAAGACGATCAATCTCCCAGGCATTCGCGAGCATTCCTGGTTCACCACGGCGAATTATCAAATGCAACTGAAACCGGGCGGCGTCCAACAAATGGATGGCCGCGATTGCTTTGCCCTGGCAATCTCTCCGCTTCACAAAGCCACTAATATGATTGATGGAACCCTGTGGGTGGACGCAAACGCCGGTTCGATTGTCCGTCTCGAAGGGAGCGCGACGCAGAGTCCTTCCATCTTTACCGGAGCAGCTAAGGTGATGCGCCAGTACGTCAACGTAAACGGCTTCGGCATGGCCACGCAGGCCCGGGCCATCTCCGACAGTTTTATTCTTGGTCGCACAACCGTGACCATCGACTATCGGGATTACCAGATTCAGCTTGTCCCGGCGCGCTAGGAGAAAACGCCAGTAGTGGTGCAGTTTCCGGATAGCCGACCAACCGACCGGAACTCATCTCATCAATAGATCGCGCGGCCTGAAATCTCCACTTTCCCGAGATCCCGAACCAAATAGAGGCCATAATCCTTTGCAGTAGTCGAGTAGCCATTCCTGAAGTCGACCAGCCGATACTTTGCGCCCTTCCGCGCCTCGATGATCCAGTCCGATCCATCAGTCGTGCTGCGGGACCCTGGATTATCATCGACGAATTTAATTCGATGAAACAAGTCCAATGCATGGGAAACTTGGTCAGCCGACACATCGATCTGTCGATCAAGAACAACCCGATACCATTCATCAAGGGACACTGATTTTTTCTTTCCGCGAGGAGGAGGCGGAGGTATGCCTGCGTTTGCCAGCATCCGAACCGTCAAAATCCCCTTCCCATCCTTGTGCACAGTCAGTCGTGCAACTATTGGTCGGCTCAAGCTCCTATCCCAAAGAAATCGATATTCGGCATCCTCTGAGGGTGCGGTACACGTGTAAAGTGACGGCTCACGCATTCGCTTTAGAAAATCCGATTCCCAATGGACTTGGTCATCCCCAAAGAAGAGACCGGGGCCATGCAGTCCCGCTTGTCCTGAAGGGAAGAACTCGCCTGAATTTGAGCACGATTCAACTTCGCCCTCTTCCCGAGTAACAAGCTGTTGCATAGGTTTTTTGCAAGCAGTAGCCAGCATTACTCCCAAAATCACTAACAGAATGTAGCCATACCGATTCTTGCCCATACAGTGATTAGACACCGAAGCCAAAAAAATGGCTGTTGATAACTTGCGACATCCTTCTCAAACCCAATCCCACTCAACTCCTGAGTAACCGGCTAACCTGAAACTGCACCATTACTAAACCGTCGCACCCTGCGCCGATTCACATCGTATGCGCTATACTGAAATTCGTGATACCGATTCTGAGCGACTGGAAACTCGCTGCCGCGCTGGGTTCCTGCCTCTTGCTGGGGCTGCGCCACGGCTTCGACTACGACCATCTGGCCGCCATCAGCGACATCACTGCCGTGCAGAAAAACTGGAAGAGCGGACTGCGCCTCGGCATGACCTATGCGCTGGGCCACGCATTCACCGTGGTGGCGCTGGGCGTTGCGGTGCTGGAGTTGCACATCGGCCTTCCCCAGGGTCTGGACCACTGGACTGAGCGGCTGATCGGCCTCACGCTGATTGTTCTCGGCGTCGGCGTGGTGGCCGGAATCCTCCGCAAAGACGCCCATGGCCACTCCCACAGCCGCATCGAGAGCCGGTTGGCCATCGCCATCAACGGTGTTCTGTGGATGGCGTGGAAGGTTCGCTACTGCTGGAACCCTCAGGCTCCGCAACCCGAGCGTTTTCAGTGGATGTACAACGGTAAATCAGTCTTTACCATCGGCATTCTGCACGGCGTGGGCGCGGAGACTCCCAGCCAGTTGGCGCTGTTTTTCCTGACAGCAAATCTGGGCGGAACCTCGCGCGGCATGATGGGACTGGCGGCCTTCGCCATCGGCCTGGTGGCCATGAATGCCATCATGACCGCGACCCTGGGCGGAGCCTTCCGAGCCAGCGGAGATCATCATCCCCGCCTCTACCACGTCATTGCATGGACCGGCGCAGCCTATAGCTGCATCATCGGAGTCATCTTTTTGTTCGGAATATCCGACCATTTGCCGGCGCTGGGATAAGTTAAAAAGCTGCCCTGCAAACAGAGTGCAAAGATTAGATTCTTCTAGTGGACTGACCACTGACCCTTAAAACAGCCCTCCCAAACAAGGAAGTTTTTCGGCATCGCGCTGATGGGAATGGGTTACCACCGCAAGTGACCGTGGTCACGGACCAAGTTGCCGTCCGATTCCTAAAATACCTCCAGACCAAAGGCGGAACAAGACAGCACTGTCGTCCTGTATCCCCGGTCTGCTTACGGGAGGATTTGTGCTGGCATTCACACCCCCGCCGCTGCCCAGCGACGATAAACGATGGAAGATCGTGAACGGTACCATGCGCAAGAATGGGTTCGCTCGTCATGCGCTGATTGAAACGCTTCATACCGTGCAGTCTGCTTTCGGCTACCTGGATGACGATTCGATCCGGTTTGTAGCCCGCTCATTGCGCGTGCCACTGAGCCAAGCCTACGGAGTGGTGACCTTTTACCACTACTTCAGCCTGAAGCCGCCGGGCAAGCACACCATTACTGTTTGCGCCGGAACGGCCTGCTACATCAAAGGCGCTGACAAGCTGGTGGCCACGGCAGAAAAGCGTTTAGGCATTCCCCAGGGACAAACCACCGCCGACGGCGAAATCAGCCTGATGACGGCGCGTTGCGTGGGCGCATGCAGCCGCGCTCCTGTGGCATTGTGCGATGGCGAAGTCATGGGCGAAGTGAGCTCTGAGCAGATGCTTGAGCAACTGGAAAGGTGGGCCGTCGAATGACGATCGAAGAGCTCGAGCAGATAGCAAAAAGCGTCTGCCAGGAAAACGAAAAATACGATTATGAAGTGAACGTCTGCATGGACCTGGCTTGTATGAGCCAGGGCGCTGATCGTTTGCGGGATGCGCTGGTCAAAGCTGCCGAGGCCTCGGGCAAGCAAGTGTTGGTCCGCCGCACCGGCTGTATGGGCCCCTGTTCCTCCGGTCCCCTGGTCCGCGTGGATCCCGAAGAGCTTCTCTATCACCATGTCAATGACGGCCACGCTGAAGCGATTGTCAATAGCCTCGGCGCATCGCCCGTTCCCGATCTGCAATGCGATTTGAACGATCATTTTGATCGCCAGGTTCGTGTCGTGCTGGAAAATGCCGGCCACATCGATCCGGAAAAGATTGACGATTACATCTCGCGCGACGGTTACAAGGCGCTGCTCACGGCGCTCACTGAGATGACGCCCAGCGGCGTGATTCATCGCATCACCGAAAGCGGCCTGAGAGGGCGCGGCGGCGGCGGCTATCCCACCGGATTGAAGTGGGGAACCGTGGCCAAGGCTGGCGGCGATGTAAAGTATGTGGTCTGCAACGGCGACGAGGGCGACCCCGGCGCGTTCATGGATCGCAGCGTGATGGAAGGCGATCCGCATCGGGTTCTCGAAGGCATGGCCATCGCCGCTTACGCTGTTGGCGCAAGCAAAGGCTTCATCTATGTACGAGCCGAGTATCCGGTGGCCGTCGCAAGGCTCACCACGGCTCTGCGCGATGCCCGCCGACGCGGATTGCTGGGCAACAGCATCTGCAACACTCCTTTTAATTTCGACGTGGAAATCCGCCTCGGCGCTGGAGCTTTTGTCTGCGGCGAAGAGACGGCTCTGCTGGCCTCGATTGAGGGCCGGCGCGGCGCGCCCAAGACGCGGCCTCCGTACCCGGCGGTCAGCGGTCTGTGGGGCAAGCCCACCCTGCTCAATAACGTCGAAACCTACGCCAACATCGCGCCCATCGTGCGCAACGGCGGCAAGTGGTTCGCCAACATGGGTTCGGAGCGCAGCAAAGGCACCAAGGTCTTCGCCCTCACCGGCAAAATCACCAACACCGGCCTGGTCGAAGTGCCCATGGGCATCAAGCTCAGGGAGATCATCGAGGTCATCGGCGGCGGCGTACCCGGCGGCCACACCCTCAAGGCGGTGCAAACCGGCGGACCTTCCGGCGGCTGCATTCCCGCCGAAATGCTGGATTTGGGCGTCAGCTACGATGCGCTAATGGCGGTCGGTTCGATCATGGGATCAGGCGGCATGATCGTCATGGACGACACATCCTGCATGGTCAACGTAGCAAAGTTCTTCGTTGAGTTCTGCAAAACCGAGTCCTGCGGCAAGTGCATTCCATGCCGCGCAGGCACGGCGCAAATGCACACTTTGCTGACGCGCATCTGCGAAGGCAAAGGAACGATGGAAGATCTGGAACTGCTGATGAGTCTCTGCGAGACGATCAAAGAAACCAGTCTCTGCGGCCTGGGCATGACGGCGCCCAATCCCGTGCTGAGCACAATCAAGTACTTCCGCAACGAGTATATCGAGCACATTGTTCACAAACGCTGTCCGGCTGGCGTCTGCAACATCAACGTGCCTGTCGCCGATTCCAAGGAGGTGCTGGCATGAGCGAAAGCATGGGCGTAAAAACACTCATCATCGACGGTCAAGAGTTGAGCGCGCGCGCCGGCCAGAGCATTCTGGAAGTGGCGCGAGAGAACGACATCGATATTCCCACCCTCTGCCATATGGACGGCCTCGGCGACGTAGGTGCATGCCGCCTCTGCCTGGTAGAGATCAAGGGCAGTAACAAGTTGCTTCCTGCCTGCGTGGCCACTGTTCATGAAGGCATGGAAGTCACCACCGACTCCGAGCGGCTCAAAAAACATCGCCGCGTGATTCTCGAGTTGCTCTTCGCCGAGCGCAATCACATCTGCGCGGTCTGCGTCTCCAACGGCCATTGCGAGCTGCAAGCCATGGCGCAGTCGCAGGGCCTCACCCACATCAGCCTGCCTTATCGCAATCCTGCGCTGACCGTGGATGCCTCGCACGAGCGCTTCACCGTGGATCACAACCGCTGCATCCTCTGCACCCGCTGCGTTCGCGTCTGCGCTGAAATTGAAGGCGCGCATGTTTGGGACGTGATGGGCCGCGGCATCGATTCGATTGTCATCACCGATCTGCATGACGACTGGGGAAGTTCCAGTTGCACGCGCTGCGGAAAATGCGTGCAGGTCTGCCCCACCGGAGCACTTTTCGACAAGAGCAAGATCGGCTCCGATCATCCCAAGTACCCCGATTTTCTGCCTTACCTGAATCTTATGAGGGAAGCGCAATGAGCAAACTGAAAGTAGCAACAGTGTGGCTGGACGGTTGCTCCGGCTGTCATATGTCGTTTCTCGACATGGATGAGAGGCTCCTGCAACTTGGGGAGCTGATCGATTTGGTCTACAGTCCCATCGTGGACGCCAAAGTCTTCCCCGACGAAGTGGACATTGCTTTGGTCGAGGGCGCCGTCGCTTCGGTTGACGACGAAGTGAAAATCAAGAAAGTGCGCGCCCACTCCAAAATGCTGATCGCCATGGGCGATTGCGCCGTCGCCGGCAACGTGCCTTCGATGCGCAATCCCATCGGGCCAGAAGCGATTCTTGATCGGGCATACATTGAAAACGCCACCTTGCAGCAGCAGATTCCCTGCGTCGTGGTCCCCAAGCTGCTCAAGATCGTGCGGCCCATCCACGAGTTTGTCACGGTGGATGTCTTTTTGCCCGGCTGCCCGCCCTCGGCTGATACTTTTCACGCAGCGCTCACCGCGCTGGTAACCGGTGCACCGCTGGATATTTCAGCCCTCACCCGTTTTGGAGCTTGAGCCATGAGCCAAACTATTACCATTGATCCCGTTACACGCCTCGAAGGCCACGGCAAGATCACCATCATGCTCAACGACCAGGGCGAGGTGGCGGACGCGCACTTCCACGTCACCCAGGTGCGCGGCTTTGAGAAGTTCTCTGAAGGCCGTCCGTTTTACGAGATGCCAAGCCTCATGGCGCGCATCTGCGGCATCTGCCCGGTCTCGCACCTGATCGCCTCGGCCAAGGCCTGCGAAGCCATCATGTCGGTCCGCATTCCGCATACCGCCGCGCAACTCCGGCGGATGCTGAATCTCGCCCAGATGGTGCAGTCGCACGCGCTCAGTTTCTTCCATCTATCCTCTCCTGATTTGTTGCTGGGCATGGAGTCCGACCCCAGAACGCGCAATATCTTTGGCGTTGCAGCCGCGCGGCCGGATCTTGGTCTCGCCGGCATCGGCCTGCGCCGCTTTGGCCAGCACATCATTGAGCTGCTGGGCAACAAGCGCATCCATCCCGGTTGGGTCGTGCCCGGCGGCGTCACCGAGCCTTTGTCCGCAGCTCATCGCGACGAGATTCTCGCCATGCTGCCTGAGGCTTATGCGAACGTTGCCGCGGCTCTCGTTGCCTACAAGCAGATCGCCGACAACTTCAAGCAGGAGATCGAAGTCTTTGCCAACTTCCCGACGAACTATCTTGGCCTCATCAACGAAGACGAGTCCATCGAGTTTACCGACGGCTCGCTGCGGCTGATCGATCCCACAGGCAAAATCATCGAAGACGGCATTAAGGCTCATCGCTTCTCCGAGGTCATCGGCGAGGCGGTCGAAGATTACACCTACACCAAGTTCGTCTACTACAAGCCGCTCGGCTATCCCGAGGGCAGCTATCGCGTCGGCCCGCTGGCGCGCCTGAACATTGTCAAGTCAATGGGCACGCCCAAAGCCGACGCCGAACTGGCTCTCTTCAAGCAGATCTCCGCTGGCCCGGTCGAAAGCTCATTCCACTACCATCATGCCCGACTGATCGAGGCTCTCTACGGCATCGAATTGATCGAGCGGATTCTTACCGACCCGCTCATCCTCGACAAGCACGTGCGCGCCACCGCCGGCGTCAATCGCCTCGAAGGCGCAGGTCAGATCGAAGCTCCGCGCGGCACGCTTTTCCACAACTACAAGGTGGACGAGGACGGCAAAATCACCTGGGCCAACCTGGTCGTCGCCACCGGCCACAACAACAACGCGATGAACCGCGGCGTGCTTCAGTCGGCCCGCTCTTACGTGAGGGACGGCAAGTTCACCGAAGGCGCTCTGAACCGCGTCGAGGCCGTGATCCGCACCTTCGATCCCTGCCTAAGCTGCTCCACGCACGCCTTCGGCCAAATGCCGCTGGCCATGACGCTGGTCAACGTCGACGGCAAAGTCGTCGATCAGCTCATCCGCTAGAGCATTTTCAACTTAAGTGTTAACAAGAATTCCGGGTTTCCCACCCATTTCGCGAACTTTGCGAAATGGGTGGGATAGCACAGCCTCCATTTGACAGTAAACTTCGAAACCGAAAAATGCTCTAAACTGATTTCATGGTTTCCAACAAAGCCCGATTCCTCATCCTCGCCTGCGGCAACACGCTGCGATCCGATGACGGCGTCGGGCTTTTCCTTGCCGAGTGGGCCGAGCAGCGCTTCGCCGATCAACCCGCCGTCCGCATCCTCTTCCGCCAGCAATGGACGCCAGAACTGGCCGAGGACATTGCCCACGCCGAGTCGGTCCTCTTCATTGATTGTTCGGTCGATTCCGATCCCGGTTCAGTTCGCCTCACGCCCGTTGAGCCAGCCGCCGACAATCAAGGACTCGCCACGCATCACAGCGGCGCAGCAGAGCTGCTCGCCCTGGCCCGCGATCTCTACAACTCAATCCCATCGAACGCGCAACTACTGACTATCGGCGCGGGATCAACCGAGCTGGGAGAAGTCTTCAGCGATGCTGTGACCGCCGCGCTTCCCGCAGTCTGCCGCCTGATCGAAGAGACAGTCCAGCAACAGCTCGGCTGAGAAATGCTCACACCGCTACAAATCTGTCATCCTGAGCGAGCACAGCGAGTCGAAGAGCCTGGGGTTGTTTCTGCGATTTTCTCTCAAGTGCTAGAGAAAATCGCAGAAACGCGATTCACGAAAAGATACTCAGAGAACAGACTGTCTCCGCTTGTAGAGAAAGCACGTGATTCAGAATCGATGTACATATAGAGATGAAGGCGGCCACTGGATCGCTGTTGAGCTTTTCTGGCGAGTTCTTCCTTCGTGAACAACCAGACCCGGCGAGATGAAACTTCCGCAAAAGCAAACAATTCAGCGGGGCAATCCTCGTTCACCCACCAGTCGATAGCTGCAGTTCCTTTTCCTCCGGCCGGTTTTTGTTTTAGGTTGGATTTAACCTGAATTGTGAATGAACGTCCTTGTAGTTCGGAATACGCAACAAGATCAACTCCAGCGTCCGTAGTCATTGGTGCGGAATCTATCCCATGCTGCAATAACTCGAATTGAACCAACAATTCTCCCAGTCGACCAATTTGTTGAGTGGTCAACTTAGGTGACTCTACAACGTCAGCAACGGAAGTTTGAATTTTCGGGATCTTTGCCATGCAGCCATATCATATCGCGTGAGCCGACCATAATAGAAAGGAATCGAGAAAGCAATAGCAACCGCAGTTCCTTCGACTCCCCTTCGCTACGCTTCGGGTCGCTCAGGATGACATTTTTGAAACATATAAACACAACGGCGGCTGCACGTGAGTGCGGCCGCCGTTGTGTTTGTACTGAATTGTTGCAGCCCTAGAATGCGCCCGTAGTCTGACGCAGACTGTACGAGCTGAGCGTCTTGATGTAGTTGCCGCGATCGAACGGAGAGGTGTCGGGAACCGAGCGGCGGCTCAGGCAGCCACGCGTCTCCCACAGCGAGGTGTACTCGCGCTTGCCCAGCCAATAGTGCATGTCGGCCAGCACTCTCTTGATGTGTTCGATGCCGTGAATGTGCAGAGCCGATGCCATCATCGTAACGCCGGCTCCAGCCATGATTCCCTTCAAAACATCCTCGGCAGAGTGAATGCCGCCGCTGATGGCCAGGTCAATGTTCATGTGGCCGTAGAGAATCGCCGCCCAGTGCAGCCGCGGCAGCAACTCCGAAGGCGTCGAGAAGTGCAGTGTGGGCCGCACCTCCAGAGTCTCGATGTCGAAGTCCGGCTGATAGAAGCGGTTGAACAGAACCACGCCGCGCGCGCCCGCATCCTCCAACTGAGCAACCAAATGAGGAATGCTGGTAAACGACCGCGACAGCTTCACTGAAACCGGCACCTTGACGGCAGCGGTAACAGCGGAGACCAGCTCAAGAAGCTGGCCTTCCAGTAAAGCCGAAGACTGGCTCTTGTCGGTGGCCAGCGCGTAGGTGTTCAATTCGATGGCGTCCGCGCCTGCTTGCTCCACATCCTTGGCAAAGCGCACCCAGCCGCCCGTAGTGGCGCCGTTGAGACTGGCCAGAATCGGAATCTTGACCGCCTGCTTGCACTTCCGCAGGTGCTCCAGATAAACTTCCTGGGTCATGCGGTAGTCGTTCAGGTCAGGCAGGTAGCCAAGCGACTCGGCAAATGAATCCGTACCGCGCGAAAGATCCTCGTCCAGCGCCTTCGATTCAAGGTTCAACTGCTCCTCGAAAAGCGAAACCAGCACGACAGCCGAGGCTCCGGCATCCTCCATCCGCTTAACGTTATCAATGTTCTCTGACAGCGGCGTGGAGGAGACCACGATCGGTCCATTCAGCTTCAAACCAAGATACTGCGTTGAAAAATCGATCATTCGGCACCTCCGGCAGTCGCTGCCGCCACTTTCTCGGTCTTGTCTTCAGGCTTTTCCGCCGGAGCGATATTGGGCGTCTCGCCACGGCCCGGCATTGCCGCCCGCGCCGAGTATACACGCCACTGGCGCTCCACGTCGTCCTGCGCTTCCACCAGCAGTTTAGCAGCCAGATCGGGATTGCTACGCGCCAGCATAGTGTAACGCGCCTCGCGATAGGTGTACTCCTTGAGTCGAATCGCGGGTGCCTTCGAGTCAAGCTGGAAGGGATTCTTGCCAGATTCACGCAGGTCAGGGTTGTAGCGCATCAGCGGCCAGTAGCCGGACTGCACAGCCAGTTTCTGCTGCTCCAATCCGTGAATCAGGTCGTAGCCGTGCGCAATGCAACTGGCGTAGGCAATGATGATCGAAGGACCGTCATGCGCCTCAGCTTCCTGGAAGGCCTTGGCCACATGACTGTCATTGCCGCCCAGGGCAACTCGCGCCACATATACAGAGCCGTAGCTGACGGCTTCCATCGCCAAATCCTTCTTGCTGTTTTTCTTGCCGCTGGCGGCAAACTTCGCCACAGCACCGCGTGGAGTTGCCTTGGACATCTGGCCGCCGGTGTTCGAGTAGACTTCAGTGTCCAGCACCAGCACATTGATGTTTTTTCCAGAGCCCAACACGTGATCTAATCCGCCGAAGCCGATGTCGTAAGCCCATCCGTCGCCGCCCAGAATCCAAACGCTCTTGCGAACCAGCGAGTCAATAATCGCCAGCAGGTTCCGCGCATCGGAGCTGTCAGTGCCCGCCAGCTTTGCCTTCAGAGCCAGCACGCGTTCCCGCTGCGTGTTGATCTCGGTTTCAGTCGTTTGCGGCGCGGTCAGCAGTGCCGTGACCAACTCATCGCCAATCACCGGAGCAAGCCGCTTCACCAGCAGTTCCGCAAACTCTTTCTGTTGATCGAGCGCGATTCTCATGCCAAAGCCAAACTCGGCATTGTCTTCAAAGAGTGAGTTGGCCCACGTCGGCCCGCGTCCCTCTTTGTTCGAAGTATACGGAGTAGTGGGCAGGTTGCCGCCATAAATCGACGAGCAGCCTGTCGCGTTGGCCACATAGAGCCGGTCGCCGAACAGTTGCGTCAGCAGCTTCACATAGGCAGTCTCACCACATCCCGCGCAAGCGCCAGAGAACTCAAACAGCGGTTGCAACAGTTGCAGGTCCTTCACCTGGGTATGTGACAGCTTCGCTCGGTCGACTTCAGGCAAGCTAAGGAAGAAATCCCAGTTCGCGCGTTCGGCTTCGCGAATCTCCGGCTGTGATGCCATGTTGATAGCCTTCCTGCTGGCATCGCTCTTGTTCTTTACCGGGCAAATCTCAACGCAAACTCCGCAGCCGGTGCAATCTTCCGGCGCAATCTGCAGCGTGTAGCGCTCTTCTTCCATGCCCTTCCACTTCGGCTTGGCCCATTGGAAGGTCGCCGGAGCATTCGCCGCTGCTTCCGCGCTGTAAACCTTGGCGCGAATCACAGCATGCGGGCAAACCATCGCGCACTTGCCGCACTGAATGCAAAGGTCCTTGTCCCACACCGGAATAAACTGCGCAATGTTGCGCTTTTCATACTGCGCAGTGCCCGTCGGAAACGCTCCGCCCGCCGGAATCGCGCTCACCGGAAGCAGGTCGCCGTGTCCACCAGCAATCTGTCCCAGCACGTTGCGCACAAACTCCGGTGCCTTGCCGTCAATCGAAGGAATCAGATCGAAGTCGGAAGAAACAGTCGCTGGAATCACTACCTTTTCCAGATGCGCCAGAGCCGCGTCCACAGCGGCGTAGTTCTTCTGCACCACCGCCTCGCCGCGCTTGCCATAGGTCTTGTAGATCGCCTTCTTGATCTGCTCAATCGCCTCGTCGCGCGGCAACACGCCGCTGATGGCAAAGAAGCAGGTCTGCATAATGGTGTTAATGCGCGTGCCCATGCCGGCTTCGCGAGCCACTGCATAGCCGTCGATCACATAAAACTCAATCTTCTTGCGAATGATCTCAGCCTGCGTCGTCTTAGGCAAATGCTGCCATACTTCAGATGCCGGGTAAGGCGAGTTCAGCAGGAAGACCGCTCCCGGCATCGCCGCTTCCACCGCATCCATCTTCTCCAGGAAGCTGAAGTTATGGCAGGCCACAAAGCTGGCGCGAGTGATCAAATACGATGACCGGATCGGGTTCGGCCCAAACCGCAAGTGAGAAGTCGTCATCGAGCCGGACTTCTTCGAGTCATACACAAAGTAGCCCTGCGCGTAGTTCGGCGTTTCGCTGCCGATAATCTTGATTGAGTTCTTGTTGGCGCCCACGGTGCCGTCCGAGCCCAGTCCGTAGAACAAAGCGCGCACGGTCTTCGGGTCTTCGGTTGAGAACGACGGATCGTACGTCAAGCTGGTGTGCGAAACATCATCATCGATTCCAATGGTGAAGTGATTCTTCGGAGCAGACTTGGTTAGCTCGTCGAAAATACCCTTGACCATCGCCGGCGTAAACTCCTTCGACGACAATCCATAGCGTCCGCCAACCACCGTCGGCTTGGCGAATGGCAGCGTGGCTTCGTTCTCGGCCAGCACTGTCACGATATCCATATACAGCGGCTCGCCCGTCGCGCCCGGCTCTTTGCAGCGATCCAGAACGGCAATCGACTTGACAGTCTTGGGCAGCGAGGCAAGGAAGGCCATCGAATCAAACGGCCGATAAAGGCGAACCTTGACCATGCCGATCTTTTCGCCCTGCTTCACCATCAGGTCCACAGCCTCTTCAGCCGCTTCCGCGCCAGAACCCATCAAAACGATCACGCGCTCGGCATCCGGTGCGCCGTAATAATCAAACAGGTGATAGGCGCGGCCAGTCTCTTTGGCAAAGCGATCCATCACATTCTGCACAATCCCCGGAACCGCGGCGTGATACGGCGTGCAAGCTTCGCGCGCCTGGAAGAAGACATCGGGATTCTGCGCTGTGCCGCGAATCATCGGACGATCCGAGCTCAGTGCATTCTTGCGATATTGAATGATGTACTTGTCGTCCACCAATGCGCGGATCGTTTCGTCGCTGATCGGCAGAATCTTACCCACTTCATGCGAAGTGCGGAAGCCGTCAAAGAAGTGGATGAACGGAATGCGCGATTCCAGCGTCGCAATCTGCGCCACCAACGCCATGTCCGCCACTTCCTGCACGGAGTTCGATGCCAGCATCGCCCAGCCCGTCATCGCGCAGGCCATCACGTCAGAGTGATCGCCAAAAATCGACAGCGCGTGAGTGGCCAGTGTGCGAGCCGTAACGTGCATTGTCGCCGGGGTCAGTTCACCGGCAATCTTGAACATGTTGGGAATCATCAGCAGCAAGCCCTGCGAGGCCGTAAACGTGGTGCCAAAAGCGCCTGCCTGCAAAGCGCCATGCAACGCGCCTGCCGCTCCGCCTTCACTCTGTAGCTCTTCCACGATGGGCAATGCGCCCCAAATATTTCTCTTTCCCTCAGAGCGCCACTGATCAGCCCACTCGGCCATCGGCGACGAGGGGGTGATGGGGTAGATGGCGACGACTTCGGTGAGTCGATAGGCAACAGAGGCTGCTGCCTCGTTCCCGTCGAGAATTACCATTTTCTTTTCACTCATTACTCAATCCCTCATAGCGCGGCGCAAGGAAATTCGACCGCTACTCTGAGTCTCATCTTTGGGGGTTCGACCCGCTGTGATGCAAAGCACAGGGCGGACCCCAAATCCCAGATTGTGCCGCTAGATTCGTATAATGACGACGCTAATAATCGCCGAATTCGGGTGCCTATTGAAAGGTACGGGCTTCAGCCGACACATAAAATCAGCAAGATCAATGCGGGCTTTAGCCCCTGAGGTAACGATTCCCGAGGCCGCCGCGTGCCCCACGCATTTCCGCGTTTTTTGCCGAGCGCCCCGCCCATGAATATCCGTCAATCCTCAACCACTCCACCACACCATGCGTGCCCCTGGTCCCGCTTTTGGGACCAGGGAAACCTGGATACTCAATCAGCCGTTGTTGTTCGCCTTATCCATTTCAGGCCACGAAGCCTGTGCGAGCGAACACCGAGCGTCTGCCGCACCACAGGTGCTTTACAATGAATTGACCGCGCCAGCACAACTCCAATCAGCAGCTTTCAAGGAAGTTTTTCACAATGAATTTCAGATTCTTGAGTTACCGGTTGGACGATCTCGCTGAAAACACTCAGATCAGGCAGCCGGAGTTTCAGATCACGGCGCGGGCCAAGCAGACAACCTATCCGATCCGGGCAATTCGCTATTGGTGGGTGGCGCAAACGCTCTCGCGAGAGCTGATCCATAAACCCAATGCCACCATCGTCGACATGGGCGCAGGCCACGGCCAAATGCGCCGTTACTCTGCCGGCTCCATGAAGTTCATCACGCCCGGCTATCCCTTCGACTCCCAACAGTGGATCGGCCTCGACAAAGCTCCTCAGCCGGAAGTTTCCTCCGCTGGCTACAGCCGAATCATCGAGTGCGACTTTGATCGCACGCTGCCCTTGGAGACCGGCTCGGTAGACGCGCTCATCTGCATTCATGTGATGGAGCACTTGCCGCGCCCGAAGTTTTCTATAGCGGAAATTGCCCGTGTCTTGGCTCCCGGCGGCGTCTTCGTTGGCGGTTCGCCCACGGCTCCGGCCCCGGTTTCATTCTTCCTGCATCGCTGGCTGCAACGCAAAATGCGCAATGGAACCACTGGCGAAAATGGCCACATCAACTCGCTCTCCCCCGGCGACTGGAAACACCTCGTAACGGGTGCAGGTCTGAAGCTCGATTTCATCAGTGGATCGCATCTCATGCGCCTCTCCGGGTCGCCTCTCGAAAACTCCAAAGCATGGGCTCGATTGAATTTATTCTGGGGTGGCCTCTTTCCTTCGCTCGGCTCAGAGGTTTATCTCTTGGCCCGCAAGGGCGCACCACAAGCCTAGTTCGCCTTAGTAGAGTGATCTATATCACATCCCAAATAATTTCCTCCTGATAAAAAATACCTATCGTTCCGATAAATGAGACAAGGGGTCCAAGAGGGGTCTGGGAGTGGTTGGCGCGGAAGGCGTCAACCACTTCGTTCCTGGGGCGGGTGCCCACGTCTGCGCAAAACAGAAGAAGAACAAGCCCATGCTTGCGATTCAGAGACGGATGGGCCTATACTCAAATCAGACTAATTCGGTCGTAATTCAAGAGTGCTGCCTTTTTGGCAGCCTAGCGGAGTCTGAAAGTTGAGCGTGCTGAGCGATTTGAATGTGGGCGATAGCGGGGTTTTGGTAAGCCTCGATCTGCCTGAATCCGTGCAGAACCACCTGATGCACATGGGCTTTGTGCCCGATGCGTTGGTCACTGTCCTGCTCCGTGCGCCTGCTGGCGATCCCACTGTTTACGGCGTAGACGGCATGGAGATCGCCCTCCGCCACGAGACCGCCGCCGCCATCCGCATGAGAGCCGTCACTGCGGAAGACACTGAAGACATTGTCGTTCCAGATATGATCGAGGCCGCGCGATGAACGCATGCTGCGAAACTCCAGCCTTTGAACCGCCCATCAATCCGCCTTCAGGGGAACTCAGAACTGTAGTCCTCATCGGCCCTCCCAACTCCGGCAAATCCACGCTCTTCAATCGCCTCACCGGGCTGCGCCAGAAAGTAGCCAACTTCCCGGGAGTCACGGTGGAGCAGCGCATGGGCGTGATGGCCGGTGTGGGCCGCGAAGACCTGACGCTCATCGACCTGCCCGGCATCTACTCGCTCGACCCCTTCAGCGAAGACGCTCGCGTATCCATCGACGTGCTACGCGGAAAAATGGTCGGCACCCCCAAGCCCGACGCAGTACTGCTGGTCATGGATTCGTTGCATCTCACGCGCCAACTAATGCTTGCCGCGCCGGTTCTGGCCCTCGGGCTACCTACGCTGGTGCTGCTCAACATGAGCGACCTGATGGAGGCTCGCGGCGGCCACATCGACCCACTCAAACTGGCCCGCGAACTCGGCGCTCCGGTGGCGCAAATCAGCGCCGTCAAGGGAACCGGCCTCGACGCCATCCCGCTCTTCCTTCATCAGCAGTCCGAGCGCCAAGCAGCCAAGCCGCTCACTCTGCCTGTGCTGGGCAATGCCGCCAGCGCGCACACCTGGGCCGCGCAACTCAGCCGCCGCACCGGCTACCGCGCACCGCTTTCAGTAGAAGGCACGCGCCGCATCGACAACGTCCTGCTCCATCGCTTCTGGGGACCGCTGCTTTTTCTCGTCGTTGTCATCGGCGTTTTCGAAGTCGTCTTCTCCATCGGCCAGCCGCTCTCCAACGGCTTTGGAGACATTTTGGCCCGCATCGGCACTCTGATGAAGTTGCTCATTCCCGCTGGCTGGTTGCAGTCTCTACTGCTAGACGGCGCGTGGAAGGGCATCTCTTCCGTACTGGTCTTTCTGCCGCAAATTCTGCTGCTGTTTTTATTTATCGGAATCCTCGAAGACTCCGGCTATTTGTCTCGCGCCGCGCTTATCGCCGACCGTGTGATGCGGTCAACCGGGTTAAACGGCAAGGCCTTCATTCCGCTGCTCTCGGCTTACGCCTGCGCTGTTCCGGCCATCATGGCCACGCGCACCATCGAGAACAAGCGCGACCGCCTCGCGACCATTCTGGTCACGCCCTTCATGACCTGCTCGGCGCGCCTGCCGGTTTATATGCTCTTGATAGCTGCCTTCATTCCCAACATCACATACGCGCATGGATTCATCGGCCTGCAAACGCTCACCATGCTCGGCCTTTATCTGGCGGGCTTTGTCGGAGCGATGACCACCGCATGGCTGCTGAAGAGCTCGATTCTTAAATCCAACGACGCGCCGTTCATCCTCGAGCTGCCGCAATATCGCATGCCCACGCTGCGCTCGCTCGGCCTGCGTCTCATTGATCGCGGACGCGTCTTCCTGCGTCAGGCCGGAACCATTATTCTCTGCGTCACGCTGGCCTTGTGGGTGCTGGCTCATTTGCCGGTCATGCACATTGCAGGCGGACAAGCTTCCGCACCGGAGCTGGCCGAAAGCCTCATCGGTCGCCTGGGACACTTCATCGAACCAGCGATTGCGCCTCTGGGATTCAACTGGAAAATTGGTATCGGGCTGCTCTCGAGCGTGCTGGCCCGCGAAGTAATGGTCAGCACCATGGGAACGCTCTACGGCGCCGACCCCGGAACCCAGGCGCTTAGTTTGCAAACCGCTCTGCATCACGACATGACAATCGGCGGCGCGCTGGCGCTGATGATTTTCTTCGCCTTCGCCATGCAGTGCACTTCCACCATGGCCGTGGTCAAACGCGAGACCAATAGTTGGAAGTGGCCCGCAGTTCAATTCCTCTACATGCTTGCGCTAGCATGGATTGCAGCCTTCGCGGTCAACCATCTGGCGATAGCATTTCTCGGTTAGATCATTTTCAATTTAAGTGTTAACAAGAATTCTGGGTTTTTGCATTGTCGAAGGGTACGGGCTTCAGCCCGTACATCCACCCCGCCCCCATTCCAGAAAATCAACCCACGCGGCAAAGCCGCGCTCAAGCCCAGCCCACCCATTCCTCAAAATCTGTCATCCTGAGCAAAGTCAAAGGACCTGCGGTTATTTTTCGTTTCGGTGAAGGGTAGTCTCCACTTCGCAACAATAGTTGCAAATCATCTGATCTGTTGCGAAATCCTTGATGCACTGAGCTAGAACAAATTACTCCTCTAAAGTCGCCATGGTGGCGGAAATGAGCCCCAGCCTTCGAGGGCCATCTTTCGGGGAACGGTGGAATTACATACGAGAATTGGCACTTCACCACCGGCATGAGGCCGTACAAAGTTTTCTCGCAGCCGTTATGATCGAAGGTGAAGCTTGAGATTGACTGTAAGAGAGGACCGCTGATGCCAGTTTCTGTAAATCGTGTCTGGCGACAATTACCTGAAGAGACTCGAGTCTCAGCCAGCAAAGTATTTTTGGCGAAGTCAACGAATGGGCAGAAGCAGTTTATTTTTGCCGCAATCGCGAAAGCAAAAAGCGTTCGCGAGATCACTATCCGTCGCGCCCCGCTCGAGCGCCTGGTCAACTGGACGGCGGCAACTCTGACACTTCCTGATCAGTTAGTGAATGAACTGCTACAAGACTATTTGCTCCACGAGCATCGCGCCTTGATTGTGAGCTATCTTGAATTGCTGGCCATTCCGCATTCCGATGGAATGATCGAAGAGAACTTTGACCTCGCATCCTTGCCGAAAGAGCGCGTCCAGGATGCTGCTCGAACCCTGCTCGCATCGGCAGATCGCCCAGCGGCAGAACTTTACCTGAAGTACCTCGTGATTCAAGGTGGGCCTTGGTCAGTGATTGAAGAAACCCTGCCAACCGGGGAGTGAAGCATTTGAACTCACCTCAAAAGCTTCAGCCAACCCATACTACTCCTGCCAAGTCGCCCAAGGTTAGCTGATCACCTTAAAACAGCTTCCTGACGTCAAAACGCGCAAAAAGACACCAAAAAACACACAA
>CAYPYJ010000036.1:0-37641 GCA_964414945.1 uncultured Occallatibacter sp. | reverse complement strand
TTTTGCGCCCGGCCATATTCTCGGCGGCACGCTGTTGATTGACTATATTCCAGAGCGTGTACCCTGGCATTTGCGCGGAATCGGCTTGGAAGCCGAGGCGCGCGATCTCAACTACGGCCGTTCGCCAACAATATCGACAAAGATTCGAGAAGACACCGTGGAGGGAGGTGTAATTTACTCCTGGCCTCGCTACCGCAAAGTTCGTCCATACGGAAAGCTCATGTTCGGATATGGCAACGCAGACTACTTGATCGGAATTAGCCCTACCCATCCGACTGGTGCCTATAATCAAAGCCGCACCCTCGCCTGTGGGGGTGGCGGCGTGGAGTTTCGGGTCTTGAAAAGTCTTTGGGTGCGTGCTGACTATGAATATCAGTCCTGGCCTGATTTCTTTAAACATTCAGGGACAACCATTCCCGCCGGACGGCTAGACCCCCAGGGCTTCACTTTAGGCGCCATGTATCACCTCAGCCGTCCCCATTTTCGGAGATGAGGGAGTGTCGAAAAGCGCATTCAGCATCAATCGCAGATGAGGACCGACTGTGACAGTCAGCGTTGAGTTCCGGAACCCCTTCGTTACCCGGCCAATTCTGGGGGTTCAAGTTGCTGTTAGCAGTTACGATGAAGTGGTTCGGCATTGTCTTGTCTGGGTCCGGCAGCAGCGCTCCTATGCACTGTTCTTCGCCGCTGTCCACATGATTATGGAAGTCGTTGACCATCCGGATTTTCTTCTGCAACTCAATAACTCCGGCACGGTCTTTCCCGACGGAATGCCACTGGTTTGGGCACTTCACCTACTTGGCGCGAAAGAAGCCCAGCAGGTCTGTGGCCCTGACTTCACTCTGGCCATGCTGGCTGCAGCCGAAGAGGCAAAGGTCTCGGTAGGTTTCTACGGCGGAAGTGAGAGTACACTCGGCGCCCTGGTCAGCATAGTGCATCGGTTGCACCCTGCGCTCAACGTGGCCTATTTTGAAAGCCCACCGTTCCGGGATATTACGCCCGAAGAGGACGCGGCTATCGTTGACCGGATTACTTCCTCCGGGGTGCAGTTGCTCTTTGTGGGCCTGGGTTGTCCCAAGCAAGAGCGCTGGATTATGGAGCACATGGGCAGAGTTCCCACCGTGATGTTTGCAGTTGGGGCTGCCTTCGACTTTATCGCCGGCAACAAACGCCGCGCTCCCCGATGGATGAGCCGCATAGGCCTTGAATGGCTTTTTCGCATTGCATGCGAGCCGCGCCGCCTTTTCAAGCGCCACTTGAAACACGACCCCCGCTTCCTCTTCAAATTTCTCAAACAACTGGTCACTGGGCCTAGTTGAGAGGAGGACACGACCGCGCAAGAATGCGCTAGTGCTATTCTTGTTCGTACTATTTTTTCGGTTTCTGAGGAGTGTTGATCTATGTCACAGAAGAAAGCATTGGTTTGTGGCGCAGGCGGATTCATCGGCAGCCATATGGCTGGCCGTTTGGTTGCCGATGGCTATTGGGTGCGCGGAGTCGATCTGAAGGCTCCCGACTTCGGACCGAGCAAGGCGAATGATTTTGTCATCGCCGACCTTCGCGACCGCGAGAGCTGGGAAGCGGTACTGGATAACGATGTCGACGAGGTCTACCAGTTTGCCGCGGACATGGGAGGCGCCGGATATGTGTTTTCCGGGGATAACGACGCACACATCATGCATAACTCCGCCATGATCAATCTGCATATGGCAGACTTTGCGGTCAAGCGCAAGACGAAGAATATCTTTTACTCATCCTCGGCCTGTATGTATCCCGCATACAACCAGGAGGACGCGAGTAATCCGAAATGCGGCGAAGAGACAGCCTACCCCGCCGCTCCCGACAGCGAATATGGATGGGAGAAGCTCTTCAGCGAACGGCTATATCTTGCCTTTGCTCGCAACTGCGGTCTGAATGTTCACATCGCCCGCTTCCACAATATCTTTGGACCGGAAGGAACGTGGCAGGGGGGTAAGGAAAAAGCTCCCGCTGCATTATGCAGAAAAGTGGCCGAGCAGACTGACGGCGGCGAGATCGAAATCTGGGGCGACGGCGACCAGACCCGGTCGTTTCTCTACATTGACGAATGCATTGAAGCAGTGCGCCGGCTTATGCAGTCTTCCTTCAAGGGTCCGGTCAACATCGGGTCAGAAGAGATGGTGACGATCAATGACATGGCGCGGATGATCATGAAGATTGCGGGCAAGAATCAATCCATCAAGCACATTCCCGGCCCGCTTGGCGTTCGGGGCAGAAATTCGGACAATGCGTTGATTAAGAAGGAACTGGGATGGGCGCCCAACCAGAGTCTCTCCGTTGGGCTGGCAAAGACCTACCCCTGGATCGTCAGCCAGATGGCAGCACAGAAATAGACAGTGCCGCTCCTCAGAAAAACGCCTCTGTCCACTGAGGCGTTTTTTGTTGTGCAAAACCAGAATCTTTGCTTTTATCTGAACTGTGATGGCTGCTTGTTTCAGAAACTGGGCGCTTGATGCACAATGGAAACGATATGAGTATCCGATTCGTACTGCCTCCCGAACTTCGCGGCGCCGTTGATCAGGCTACCGCCGACTGGACCAGCAACAACAAAGTTGCGCGCTTCTGGCAGAAAGACCCGAGCCTATGGACCGGCGACGGCGAAGAAAAGTGGCTGGGCTGGATCGACATTGTCGAGCGCCAACAAGCTGATTTGTCTACCTATGCCTCGCTTGGCGCGGAGGTGGAAACCTCTGACTTTCAGAGCATTTTGCTACTGGGCATGGGCGGGTCGAGTCTCTGCCCGGAGGTGCTGTCCGTGACCTTCGGCCAGCAACCCGGCTTCCCGGAGCTGCATATTGTCGATTCCACTGATCCGGTGCAGGTGTGGACCGCCCGCAACGACGTCAACCTAGCCAATACTTTGGTGGTGGTGGCCAGCAAATCAGGCTCGACGCTCGAACCGAACGTCCTCAAACAATACTTCTTCAATGAGATGAAAGAAGCTGTGGGCGCGGAAGAGGCGGGCAGCCATTTTATTGCCATTACCGATCCCGGTTCGAAGATGGAGCAGGTGGCCAAGGAAGACGGTTTCTGGAAGATTTTTTATGGCGACCCCACCATCGGAGGACGCTTCTCAGCGCTATCACCTTTTGGCGTGGTGACGGCTACGCTGGCCGGCCTGGACACGGAAAAGCTGTTGGCAGAGGCAGCCAAGGCAGTGGCTTCAGCAAAGCTCGCTCCGACAGAGAATCCGGCGGTTCCGTTAGGCCTACTTCTAGGCTTAGCAGCGAATGCCGGACGTGACAAGCTGACTGTCTTCACTTCGCCGGAAGTCTACGACCTGGGTGCATGGATGGAGCAACTGGTGGCCGAATCCACGGGCAAGCTGGGCAAAGGTATTACGCCGGTAGACCGCGAGAAGCTGGCCGCACCAGCTACATACGGCAACGATCGCCTCTTCGTTTACATCCGCTATAAGGGAACGGCGGACGCGAGCCAGGACGCGGGAATTGCGGCCCTCGAAGCCGCCGGGCATCCGGTCATTCACGTCGAAATTGCTGACCTCTACGAGATTTTTGGGCAATTCTTTACCTGGGAAGTTGCGACCAGCGTTGCCGGTTCGGTGATGGGCATCAACCCCTTCAACCAGCCAGATGTGGAGTCGGCCAAGATCGAAACCCGCGCCCTGACCGCGGCCTACGAAGAGACCGGCAAACTGCCCGAGCGCAAAGCTGTACTAGCGGGCGCGGGATTCAAGCTCTATGCAACCGAGACTTACGCTGCCACGCTGAAGGCCGCCGCACCAAGTGAGACGCTGGCTGGGTTGCTTAAAGCACACTTCAACCAGATTCATGCGGGCGACTACTTTGCCGTGCT
The DNA here is from genome assembly GCA_964414945.1 of uncultured Occallatibacter sp. GTDB lineage: Bacteria > Acidobacteriota > Terriglobia > Terriglobales > Acidobacteriaceae > Telmatobacter. The sequence goes on along the minus strand of CAYPYJ010000036.1, from coordinate 33,786 downwards.
GGCTTATTTGCCGATGTTCCCCGAGCACGAAGAGGTGATTCAGGGTTTGCGTCACAAGGTGCGCGACGCCAAACACGTGGCCACCTGCGTGGGCTTTGGCCCGCGTTTCCTGCACTCCACGGGGCAGGACTACAAGGGCGGTCCCAATTCCGGAGTCTTTTTGCAGATCACCGCCGACCACTCCGTCGAGGTGCCGATTCCGGGGCAGAAGCTGAGCTTTGGCGTGGTGATTGACGCTCAGGCTGCCGGGGATCTGGCGGTGCTGGAATCGCGCGGACGCCGTGCCTTGCGAGTTCACCTGGAAGGCGATCTCGCCGAAGGGTTGAAGCTGCTGGCCGAGGCTGTGGATGCGGCGCTGGCGTAATGGCACTGAGGGCTGGTTCGGCGAGGGGTACGGGTATATGCCCGTACCCCTCAATGATTTAGAGTGCTTTCTTGACCAGAAAAGTCCGCGATCTTCCTAGAAACTCTTTGATAGCCAGCGGAACTTTTTCCCGGCAGCGGTGTTCAATTCTACGACGGCTCCCGAGATTTCCCGTCTGATTTGAATGAACCGGGAGCATGATTTCAGGCGCAGGAGATATAAAACCATGAATCGGTCCTTATTGAAGAGAGTTTTCCCCCAGTTTATGGCCGGTGTGGCCTTGGTTGTCCTGTCGGGCGCGATGGCTTTGGCACAGGACGCGGCCCGCACTGACGGCCAAATCGAGATGGATGTGGTCCACGCCCTCGATGCCACCGCCGAATTAAAGAACGACCTGATCACAGCAGCAACGATTCAGGGCGAGGTGACGCTCTCGGGAACCGTGACCAGCGAAAGCTCCCGCAAGCTGGCGGAGTCGATTGCCGCCCATGTGCAAGGCGTGACCAAGGTGAACAACAGTCTAGCGGTCGGCAGTCCGCAGGCTGCGGCCAGCAACCAGCCGCAAGGCGCGGCAGCCCCGAACTCCGAGCCCAGACCAAACGGCTCAGGCCAGATGAATGACCAGATACGCGACGAGGTCCGCTCCCAGATTCAGGCCCAGCGAAAAGCCCCGATGTATAAAGAGGCTACCGGCCCGGTGACCGTCTTTGCAGGAACTATGCTGCGGCTCAGAACCAATGAGCCGGTGCGCAGCAAAAAGGCCAAGGAAGGCCAGCCGGTTGAATTCACTGTGATTCAGGATGTTGCCGTGGGCGGCGTGCTGGCGATTCCGCGCGGCGCGACCATGCATGGAGTGGTAACCGAGGCCAAGCAGGCAGGCGAACTGAAAGGAAGCCCCGTGCTTGCACTGCGGCTCACCTCGCTGGACCTGGGCGGACAAAACTATCCTCTCGACAGCGATCAATTCAAGGTGAAGGGACCGGGGAAAGGGGCCCATTCGGCCAATAACATGGTAGGCGGCACGCTGATGGGCACGATTATCGGCTGTGCCGTGGGTCGCGGGGTTGGCTGCGCTGTTGGCGCCGGTGCCGGGCTGGCGGCGGGAACGGCGGCTTCGGCAGCCACTCCCGGACCGGGCATCTGGATTCCAGCTGAAGCCAGGGTCGACTTCCACCTCTCCGCCCCACTGACGGTAACGCCGGTGAACTCGCAAGAGGCCACACGGTTGGCGCAGGGGCTATTCCCTGGTGGTCCCAGCCTCTACCAGCGCGGCTACTATCCGAACGGCCGCCCAATCTATGTTTACCCGCAGGTCTACTACCGTCCCTACTACCCCGTAGGCGGCTACTACTACTGGCGCTAAGACTGGCCGTCCAGGCGAACGCCTTCGGCCACCTGCGGTGGGGCCAGTCGCTCGCTATTCGCTCGCAAAGGCTCTATTCCCTTCTGTCCCCGCGCCAGAAAAAAGGCGCGGGGTTTGCGTTTTGAGTTATCCAATCTGATAAATCCAGACGGGCACTGGAACTTAGGCATTTGGCTTGATCAACCGGCATCCGGCCTCCGGGATGCTTACCGTGTTTTCAGGCCTGCGCCCGTGTCCTGTACCCCGTCGTCTATAATGGCAAGGAATCGCGTCAAGCGACAATTGCGTTTTCAGGCCGATGCCCGCAGCCAGCCTATAGCCGTGGTGGAGCAGGGTAATCAGCCGGATTGCGCGTAGAGAGTTGAAGGTCCAGAGTCCATCCATGATCCGTTTTCTGCAAAGAGACAATCGCCTGACCAAGGCATTCTTCGTTGTCATCATCGCCGCCGCTTCGGTGGGCATGGTGGTCTACCTGATTCCCGGCCTCACTGGCATGGGAGCGTCAACCGCCGATACCTATGCCGTGATCTACCCTCACTGGTATAGCCGTTTGCTTTCATCGGGCAGTGTGATCAGCCAGCAGAAGGTGAGCCAGATGGCCCGCCAGCAGGTGCAGCGGCGCAATCCGCAATATGCCGACAACCCGATGATCATGCATATCTTTGAGCAGCAGGTTGGCCAGCAGTTGGTGCAGCAGCAGATTCTGCTCACAGAGGCTGCAAAGCTGGGCATCTCGGCCACGGAAGACGATGTGAGCAGATTCCTGCACCAGGGTCAGTTTGGCGAGTACATTTTTCCCAACGGCCAGTACATTGGTGGCGACCGCTATACCAACTTCGTGAACACCCAGTTCAACCTGTCCGTCACGGAGTTTGAGCAGGAAGTGAAGCAGGATATCGTGATCCGCCGCTTGCAGGCTTTGATTACCGCCGGAGCTTCGGTGAGCGACCAGGAAGTGCGCGAGGCTTATCGCAAGCAGAACATCAAGATCAAGTTCGACTACGCGGTGATCTCCTCTGAGGATGTGCGCAAGTCGATTAATCCCTCTGATGGCGACCTGATGGCTTTCTTCAAACAGAATGCCCAGCGTTATGGTTCGGCCGTGCCCGAGCAGCGCAAGATTACCTACTTTACCGTGGGTCTCAGCGAACTTCCCGGTGGCATTCCGTCCGTGAGCCAGCAGGAGATTCAGCAGTACTTTGCCGCTCATCAGGCCGATTACTCGGTGCCGGAGCAGGCGCGTTCGCGGCACATTCTCATCAAGGCCGGAGCCGACGCCAAAGCGGATGCAGTCGCCAAAGCCAAGGCCGAGGCACTGCTTAAGCAGATTCAGAACGGCGGAAACTTTGCAGAACTCGCCGCCAAGAACTCCGACGACCCCGGCAGCAAAGACAAGGGCGGCGAACTGGGCTTTGCCCGCCGCGGCATGATGGTGCCGGAGTTTGACAGCGCAATTTTCACTCAAAAGATTGGCGATACAAAGATTGTCAAATCTCAGTTTGGCTATCACATCGTGCAGGTTGAAGAACGGCAGGCACAACACGCTCAGCCGCTGAGCGAAGTTCAATCCACCATCCAGATGACGCTGACTCGCCAAAAGGGCGAACAGACAGAAGAAAACTACGTACGCACGCTCACTTCGGAGGCCATCAAAAACGGCCTGGAGAAGACCGCTGCAGCACATCACTTGCCGGTTACGACCTCGCCGCTGGTCGGCATACGGAGTGTGATCTCCGCATTCGCGGACTCCTCTCAAGTGCTAGGGAAAGCCTTCCAATCCAAGCAGGGCGATCCGCCGCAGTCTGCGCCCACTGGCGAAGGCGCCGCAATCTTCCAGGTCACCGGCATTGCCCCGGCCCACGCGCCCGACTTTTCCGAGTACAAGAGCAAAATTGCTGAGGACTACCGCGACGAGCAATTGCCTCGCCTGCTGGGTCAAAAAACTCAGGCGCTGGCTGACAAGGCCAAGAGCATGAACGATCTGAGCAAAGCCGCCAAAGAAGTGGGCGCAACGCTCAAGTCCAGTGACCTGGTGGGTATCTCCGGACAGGTGCCAGACCTTGGCCAATTAGGCCAGGTGGCTCCGCAGCTCTTCGACCTCTCCGTGGGTAACATCAGCGGACCGATCAATGCGGGCAGAACTGGCGTGGTGGCCAAGCTAGTAGAAAAACAGGAACCCACCGCAGACGAGATCTCCAAGAACCTGGACCAAACCCGCGACGGAATGCTTGGACAGCGCCGCTCAGAGGCTTTCAACGTCTTTCTGAACACCATCATGGACGATTACAAGAAACACAATCGCATCCAGATGCCCAAGGACAAAACCCAAGGGGCGTTGGGCAAAAAGTAGCCGACTAAAGCATCACAGTGCAGGCCGCGTCGAAATCGATGCGGCCCACACTGTTTTTGGGCGAAGATATTCTCACAAAATCAGCGGCAGTACAAATAAATCCGTGCCTTTTCAAGACATAGGTATGGAGCGGGCGTTTTCAACCGATAATACAATCATGGAATTTCAGCGTTCCTCCGGAGTCCTGCTCCACGTCTCTTCGTTGCCCTCGAGTGGGGGCATCGGCGACCTGGGCCCCGCCGCTCATGAGTTTGTGGAGTTTTTGGCCGCGGCCAAGCAGCACGTCTGGCAGGTATTGCCGCTTAGCCCCACCGGCTATGGCAACTCGCCTTATGCGGGAACGTCGGCTTTTGCGGGCAATCCCTTCCTCATCAGCCTGGAGTTTCTCTCCCAATGGGGATGGATTGCGCCGGAGCGTATTACCCATCAGGCCGGGCAAAGCGGCGCTGTGAACTTTGAAGAGATTGAATGGCGCAAGGTCAAGCTGCTCTATGAAGCCGCGGGGAATTTTCTGGATCGCGGACCACTGGGACCGAAGCACGATCCAACGCTGGCTGGGCAATGGGAGCAGTACAGTGAGTTTTGCAAGTCGGAAGCGAGTTGGCTTGCCGACTACGCGCTCTATGCTGAGTTACGCCGGCAGTTCTCGACCGGCGCGTGGACGGTGTGGCCAGAGCAATTGCGCCGCCGCGAGCCTAAAGCGCTGGCAAATGCAAACGCCAAGCATGCCCGGCGCGTGGCCGAGGAGCAGGTGTTGCAGTTTGCATTTTCCGTGCAGTGGAACAATCTCCGCAAGGCGGCCGCGGAAAAGCAGATTCGGATTTTGGGCGATGTAGCCATCTTCGTGAGCATGGACTCAGCCGACGTGTGGGTTCATCCTGAGCTCTTCGAACTGGACAAGGAACTTCAGCCGGAGCGCATTGCAGGCGTACCTCCCGACTACTTCTCCAAAACCGGTCAGCGATGGGGTAATCCAATCTATCGCTGGGATGTGCTTGCCGAGCAAGGCTACAAATGGTGGATTGAACGGATTAGCCGGGCTCGCGAACTTTACGACATTATCCGCCTCGACCATTTCCGCGGCTTCGAGGCTTACTGGGCGATTCCTGCAAGCGAAGAGACAGCGGTCAAGGGCGAGTGGGTCAAAGCGCCTGGGCTGGAACTCTTCCGCGCATTGGAGAAGGCGCTGGGTCCACTGCCTCTGGTGGCCGAGGACCTGGGCGTGATTACAGATGAAGTGAACGCGCTGCGCCATGAACTGAAACTGCCGGGAATGCGAGTGCTGCAATTCGGCTTCAGCAACCCGGGCGCGCACATTCACCTGCCACACCGCTTTACTCCCGATACCGTGGCCTACACCGGTACGCACGACAACAACACAACACTGGGCTGGTGGAAGACAGTTGAAAAGATGGAGCGCGCAGCCGTCGAGGCGTACGTGGGGCCAAGCAAGTTGCCGGTGTGGGCGCTGATTCGCAGCCTTGAGGCCAGCGTGGCGCAGATGGCCGTGGTTCCGGCGCAGGACCTGTTGGAATTGGGCTCCGAGGCCCGAATGAACACCCCCGCCGTTGCTGAAAATAATTGGCACTGGCGCGCGCCAGAGGGATGCTGGACGCCGGAGCTGGCGGCAAAGCTGGCCGCGCTTACAGAAGCAACCGACCGCGACAACGACCCGCTGGCCACCTCCGGTGGGGCAGACGCCTCAGGCCAACGAGTATAGCCTTGAGGGGTATCCCACCCTAGCCGAAGCCGCTGGCAACGAGCACCGAGGCACAGTTTCACAGAATTTGCGTCGATTTTTAGATTTTCGATGCAAATCACTGATTATGTTTGAGTTGCGGGTGGGTTGACTGCGTCACTAAATACGGGTTTCTGTGTTCCTGTGAGGATGGTGGCGCTAAGCCATTGAATCCGCTGGAGTTTCGCCAGGTCCACAGTTTCACAGGCGAAAACCGCTCGTTTTTTCGGGAAGAGCGGTTGATTCCATTAAGTATTTCCATTTCAATTGGTTGCACCGAATTTTCTGCATGAAATGTCGGGATCTATGCTGAATTTTCGGGTCAAATCGAGCCATTATTCGACCTAATTGGCTCGGCGGAGGGCGTATTTGGCACGGGAAAGGCCTGCGCGGCACGCGAGACTGTGGGCAGGGTTTCGATGAGGTATTGCACAATACTGGACAACGATGCGTCGTGCTCGGCGGCCCATGGGTTCCTTTCAGGAACAGTGAAGAAGTGAACAGGAAAGAACACGTCCTCGGATCACTCACATTTCAATTGTGCACCGGATGGGGATAATTATCTGCAACCACCACCTGCGGTGGGGCCAATCGCTCGCTATTCGCTCGCAAGGGCTTTTGTGCTTTCCCCGGTCCCCAAAAGCGAGCGGGGCACCCGGATTTGTGGGTCAGACCTGAAACCCGCCCGCTCATCGCGATAAAGCCGCGATGAACGGGGCACAGCTTCTTTTGGCTTATGACGATTCTGTGGGTCGATGACCTGCCGGTGGTCAACGGACGACAGTCGAGATTCGTGCTTTCCCAGGTCCCAAAAACGGGACCTGGGGCACCCAGGGGACAAGCTGATTCGCCATGACAAATGAACTTTACTCTGCGTCCGGTGGTCGAGGTTCGTGCTTCCCACCCTTCCGCAAAGAACGCGGAAGGATGGGCCACCCATTTTTTATCGGCGGGTCAAGGGTGCGCCACACGCCACCCAATCTGTTGTGGTTATTCAAGGGTGCTACCGGTCGTCGCTTTCATGAAAGTTGAAGGCTCCGAAGAGGTCGCTGAGGGCGGGGGTGTTGACCGGCACGTAGGGATTTTCTTCGGCGTGACGGGGATTGGGGAAGTTGTCGCGGCTGCGGCCGGTGACGGTGGGCAGGCTCCAGTTGCGCTCGATGAACTTGAGCAGGGAGACGTGGTCGCTATAGCTGTGATCGACGCGGCCGGAGCGGGAGTAGTCGGAGACGACGATGAGCGGAATGCGGGTGCCGTCGCCGAAGAAATCCAGGGGCTGCACATAGCCGGAATCATAGTATCCGCCGCCTTCGTCGAAGGTGATGAAGACAGCCGTATCACGACGCAGCGCATGATTTGCGTCGAGCTTGTCGAGGATGTTCTTGACGAAACCTTCAAACAGATCCAGCTTGGATGAGGCTGGGTGTCCGTCAAGATAGCCGCTGGGCTTGACGAATGAGACGGCAGGCAGAGTGCCTGCGGCGAGATCGCTGTAGAGCGTGGTGGTGTCCTGAATGTGAGCGGCGCGTTCGGTGGGATTGGTCATGATGTCTGTGGCGTACTGGAATGGGTTGCAGATGTTGCAGTAGGCATCGTTGAGTTTGGTTTCATAGGGATCGGTTTGGTAGACATTCCAGTCTTCACCGAAGTAAGTGTACGAGACGCTGTGTTCGCTGAGCACGTCTCCGATGTGGCGCACACTGCTGGGCGGAATGGTGAAGGGCGCCAGCGCGGGCGGAATCACTTCTCCGGTGCCGGTGTAGCCTGGATTGTAGTTGTTGAGCAGATAGTAGTGGCCGGCTTCGCAGTGCGGATCGATGGGCCTGTGCAACGCAGCCAGATAACTCTCAACAGCGGTGACACCGGGCTGAGTGCTGTCAGCGCAGTTGGAGTAGCTTCCGCCGGAGTATCCATCCTGGGTGTACCAGTTGTTGGTTCCGGGCTGGGGATCTGGGTTTTCGATCTGGTTGGAGGGCGGAGTAAGTGCGTTGCCCGCTCCGTCGGAGTACCAGATGGCATCGCCAAAGCCGAGCAGGATGTGATTGAGGCCGGTTCCACCCTGTCCTGCCTGATGGTAGTTATCGCTGATGGTGAATTCGTCAGCCAATTGTTTCAGGTAGGGCGCGTCACCTTGCTGCATGTTATAGAAACCCATCGCGGTTCCGCCTTCGCCGGTATTGAGAGAGCTGGGCAACGGATTGCCGTTGCTTCCTGCGCCGATGGTGACTTCAACCCAGGGATAGAGATCGTTCTGACAGCCGCTGGGATTCCAGCGGGTAGCTTTGGCCGCGTCGCAATCCAGGTCCTGCCACATTTGATAGAAACGATGCACAGGACTGGCTGCGTAGGCATCGTACGGCACTCCGGGAGTGAGCTGGAAGACGCCGGAACCGAGGGCATTGACGTTGGGGATACGCGTATCTACCGTGCGAGGAGCAATCCCAGTTGCGCCGGTCAGCAGGAAGGGCGCGTAGGTGGAATCAAGGTCGGTCTCGTTGGCGTTTGCTGCAGCGGCGGTGAGAAAGGGCGGCGGGTTGGTATCGCTGGCAAACTGATTGCCGCCGGCCTCGGGTGCCGGAATGTTTGCGTAGGGCATCTTGCCGGTGGCGGGGGCGATCTCATATTTGGAGGTTGTCATCGCGGTCGATTGCGTAGAGAGAACATAGTGCGGACCAGGGCTTCCGTCCGCATTGATAATGCCTTTGGAGAGCAGATTCGATACGGTTTGACCATGTCCTTTGGGAACGTACGTGGCGAAGATGTGGTCGAAGGTGCGATTTTCTCCGATGATGATGATCACGTGCTTGATGGGGCTAACGGTTTTGGCGTCGTTCGCTCCTGCGGCAGCCATGGCTGGCAGAGAGCCCAATGTCAGTTGCGACGCAACCATCAGGGCGATGCCCTGTCTTGCGATTGCCCAACCGGTCCAAGGGGAATTGGAACGCTGGTTCATCACGTGTTACCTCTCGATTGGATAGGGGAAAGTCACGATGGCGGCACGATCAGCCAATTCATCGTGCTTGGTCAGCATCGCGCCCGCCTGTAAATGGCAGGTAACACCGGCATGAACGCGCGGTAAAAATTCCGGGGCGGAGGGGACGATAATGTCGGGATAAGGTGCACCGAATGGCTTCAATTCAGGATGTGAAAAATACAATTTGCGCTGAAACACTTCGTTTTGTATGCCAACCTTGTTATTCTTGCGGCACATGGAAACTGCGGCGATTCAAACATTTGGACTGACACGGCGATTCGGGGAACTGACAGCGGTTGAGGATGTGACGCTAAGCGTTACGCAAGGACAGTTCTTTGGCTTTTTGGGACCGAATGGGGCAGGAAAATCCACAACCATCAAAATGCTGACCGGGTTGCTGGAGCCAACTTCGGGGACGATTGAGATTCTGGGCCAGCCCTTCACCGCCGGATCGCTCGACCTCAAGCGCCAGATTGGCGTGGTGCCGGAAGGCATGGCTCTGCTGGGCCGATTGACCGCGCCGGAGTACCTGCACTTTGTGGGGCGAATGTACGGATTGGACCGTGAGACCACACACCAGCGGACCGAAGAACTGCTGGAATTCATGCAACTGGCCGACGAGAGTAAGAAGCTGGTGACCGACTTTTCGCATGGAATGCAGCGCAAATTGGCGATGGCGGCGGCTGTGATTCATGGGCCAAAGGTGCTGTTTCTGGACGAACCGTTCGAGGGTGTGGACGCGATTGCCGCCGGAATGCTGAAGAATATGCTGACGGGAATGTTGAACCGCGGGGCGACAATCTTTCTCACGACGCACGTGCTGGAGATTGTGGAGCGGCTTTGCAGTCATGTGGCGATTATCAGCAAAGGGCGGCTGGTGGCCAATGGGTCTCTGGAAGCGCTGCGTGCCGGTGTCGCTTCAACGCTTCCGGGCGCTGAGCAGGAACAACAGTTGACGCTGGAAGAAATTTTTCTGTCGATTGTGGGGGCGGACGGCGAACTGGAACCGGCGCAGGAGCTGTCATGGTTGGCATGAACGGGGCTGGCGCGGGAGTGCTGAGCTCTATGGCGCGGGCGCAGTATGCGGCCATGGCCCGCTTGCGCTGGCATATGTTTGTCAACGGACTGCGCTCCAAACTGGGTGCGTTTGAGTTAGGTGCGCGCACGGTCACGTTTGCGATCAATGTCTTGATGGGTCTAGGGCTAGGCGTGGGAATGGCTTTGGGCGCATATTTCCTGGTCTCCGGCGAGAAGTGGCATTTTTTACCGATTCTGTTTTGGGCGTTATGCATTCTCTGGCAGACGGGTCCGGTGATGCTGGCCTCGTTTCAAGAGCAGTTTGACCTGAGCATTCTGTTGCGCTTTCCGGTGAGCTTTGGGCCGTACTACTTGCTGTATGTGGTCTTTGGCATGGCGGACATTTCGACGATTTTAGGCGGATTGTGCTGCCTGGGCATTTGGGCCGGGGCCACACTTGCGCGGCCAGAGCTCTTTGCATGGATTGCGATGGGACTGGCGGTCTTTGCGGCCTTCAACATTCTGCTAGTGCGCGCCATCTTTTCCTGGATCGACCGCTGGCTGTCGCAGCGCAAGACGCGAGAGATTATGGGCGTCCTGTTTATGGTGCTGCTCATGAGTCTTCAACTGATGAATCCGGCGCTGCACCAAAAGCGGCATACTGGGCGCGCTAATCAACAGCAACAGTTCGAACAATTTCGTCAGGCGGAGGCCAAATATGGGCCGTTGCTGAAGACTGCCGATGCGGTGCAAGAGTGGCTTCCGCCGGGTTTGGCGGCGCGTTCGCTGGAGCAGTCTGGCGATGCACAACCCGTGGAGGCTCTCGCTTCGCTGGGCGGTCTGGGGCTGTGGGTGATGGCTGTGGGGGGTGTGCTGGCTTGGCGGTTGAGGGCTGAGTATCGCGGTGAAAATCTGGGTTCAGCACAGAAACGGGTTAAGGCCACTCCGGTACGAACAAATCTGACCCGGCGCGAGTATGGTTGGAGGCTGGGCGGCTCCAGCCCCATCGCTGCGCTCGTGGAAAAAGAGGCGCGCAGCCTGATGCGCACGCTGCCGCTGATGTGGGCGATGGTTGTGCCGGTGTTGATGGTGCTGGTGCTGGCCAGCCTCTTTCACGGCGGGGCCTCTGGGATAAAACAGATTTCCTTTCCGTTTGTGATGCCGCTGTATGTGGCCTACGCGCTGCTGGGCTTCACACAGGTGTTTTACAACAATCTGGGAACTGAAGGTGCGGGAATCCAATTGTTGTTTCTTTCGCCCACGCCGATTCGGACTATTTTTTTGGCCAAGAATATTCTTCACACGATGCTCTTTGCTGCGGATGCTCTGCTGGCAGGGTTTCTGGCCAGTCTGCGCCTGGGATGGCCGGATGGCGTGGTGGTGGCGGCTACCGTGGGATGGCTTTTGTTTGCGCTACCGTGCAGTTTGGCTGCGGGCAATATTTTCTCTCTTACTATGCCCTTCCGCATCAATCCGGGACGAATTGCACGGCAACGCGGTTCGCATGCCAACTCGCTTTCAAGCGTGCTGGTGCAGGTTGCCACAGCGGCTGTGGGCACAGCGGTCTTCGGGCTGTGTTGGTATCTGAAAATGCTGTGGCTGGCTGTGCCGGTCTTTTTGTTGTTGGCAGCGGCTGCCGTCTTTGTCTGGTGGCGCATTCTGGGCAACGTGGACGCAATCGCCAACCTCCGCAGGGATGAGTTGATTGCCACACTGATGAAAGCGGCTTGATTCGTTTACTGACGCCAGAAGAACCATGCGGCCATCGAGAGTCCGATGAAGACGACCAGCCCGCGCAGCAGCGATTGCGGAACACGTTTGGCCATGCGAGCCGAGGCGTAACCGCCTAGCGCGCAGGCTACCATGGCCAGCAGGCAATAACGCCAAACAACCTGGCCGCTGACGGCGAAGATAATGCAGGCAATTCCGTTGGCCGAAGTGGTGGCTGCAACCTTGAGGCCGTTGATCTCATGCAGGTCAGTATGGCCAAAGAGCGAGAGCACGGTGATGATCAGAAATCCCGCTCCTGCGCCGAAGTAGCCGATGTAAAAGCAGACCAACATGATCGCCAGAAAGACCGGCAATCCGCTCGCGGGCACGGCAGAAACAGTTTTACGCTCTTTCAGCCAACGGGAGACCGGACCGCTGGCAGCGAAGATCAAGGCCGCAATCAGCAGTAGCCAGGGCACCATGTGCAGAAAAATCATCTGCGGGGTGTGGATCAGCACCAGAGCGCCGGCTGTGCCGCCGATGAATCCGACCGCGCTCAACCGCACTGCGAGCCGCGGATTCTTGCGAATGTCGTCGCGGTACCCGGCAACCGAGGTAAGCTGCCCCGGCCACACGGCCACTGAGTTGGTGGCGTTGGCCTGAATGGGCAGCATTTTCATTCCCAGCATCGCAGGAAAGGAGAGAAACGATCCGCCGCCGGCCACAGCGTTGAGCACTCCAGCCAGAAAGCTGGCCGCGGTGAGCCAAAGCCAGTGCCAATCGAGCGAAACTGGAAGAGTAAATAGTTGCTGCATCTGCCCTTATTGTAACGGGCGATTATTTTTGGGAAGGGCAAGAGCAATAAATGGAGCACGATGGGCCAGTCGCTCGTGACGCAGGAGTAGACTTTGGCCATGAAGAGATGCATTCCTCTGCTGGCCTTTCTACTTCTACTGAGCGTGTGCGACATGAAAGCGCAGGCTCCCGCGGCTTCCAATTCCAAACAGGCTTCAGCGACTACGCAGAGTGCGGCCAAGACCGATCCATGGCTGCCGATTCGCTTTTTGCTTGGTTCGTGGGAGGCCAAGACCACCGGCGGCTTGGCTCAGGCACATGCCTCGGCGGGTTACAGCTTCCGGCTGGAATTGCGCGAGCATGTGATGGCGCGTCACACCAGAAGCGGCGCCTGCATTGCCCCGGATGACTTCGATTGCCAGCACAGCGACCTGCTTTACATCTATTCCGAAGGCAGTGGGTTCAAAGCCATTTTCTTCGACAATGAAGGCCACATCATTCATTACGACATCTCCATCCCCAAGCCGGGAACGGCGGTTTTTCTGTCAGATGCCGCACAGCCAGGACCGCAGTACCGCTTGAGCTATACGCTGCTGAACGGCGCGATGAATGGGCTGTTTGAGATCAAAATGCCTGGACAGGCGGATTTTTCCAGCTATCTGGAGTGGAGCGGTCACCAGCGTTAAAGGACTTGTCGTCCAGACAGACGCTCGCTGATCGCTCGCACTTGGTTCTTTGACAGTCGGCTCGGTTTACGAGTGGGCAAGGCATTCCGGAGTGGCAAATTCTCGGGCCGTCCGACGAACAAATCTGCGATTTTGCGCGAATCTAGAATCCCACCGCTTCATGTGGGGATTTATGCCCTTCGCTACCAGTCGATCCCTGTCGAAGGGCGAATATATAGGTGCAATTCATTGAAAAATAATAAGATAACGTTTTCAGAAAATGTGAGCGGGGGACGCGCACATTTTCTGAGTTATATGATATAGTTTTTTCAGATAAGTTGAGTGGGTTGGACTCAGGTCTATCCTGCTCACACTCAAAACATCAGGAGGAGTACTCTCATGACAATTACTCGTTGGGACCCTTATCGGGAAGTGGTAGCGCTACAGAACCGCGTCAACTCGCTGTTTCGGGATATGAATGGTGAGGATGATCCGGTGGCGGCGGCCAGCTTTGTGCCGGCAGTCGATATTTATGAAGACGCGCAGAAGGTGATGTTGAAGCTGGAGGTACCGGGCGTGGACCAGAAGGACCTGGACGTGAGGGTTGAGAACCACACGCTGACGGTGAAGGGCGAGCGCAAGTTTGAGGCGGAGGAGAAGGAACAGAACTTCCATCGGATTGAGCGGCGCTACGGCAGCTTTTACCGCGCATTCACGCTGCCTTCCACGGTAGATACTGAATCTGTGGCAGCCAGTTACAATGCGGGAGTGTTGAAGCTGGAGCTGAAGAAGAAGCCGGAAGCGCAGCCGAAGCAGATTCCGATTAATGTAGCTGCGTAAGAAAAGCGGACAGTTTGCAATCTCTGGCTTTCCACTGTTAGAGCGGTTTCGGTGCCGGTGTTTACGGTCGAAGATGAAGAGTTGTGGTTCCCCACCCATTTCGCAAAGTACGCGAAATGGATGGGGCACCCAGAATTTTGTTAACACTTAATTTGAAAATGCTCTAGCTGTTTGTTATTAACTGAAAGCTGAGGAACTAATGGCTATTCGTTGGGAGAAATTGACGGTCAAGTCACAGCAGGCGATGGAGCAGGCGCAGGGGCGGGCTACTGAACTGGGGAATCCTGAGGTGCTGCCGGTGCATTTGCTGCTGGCGCTGGTGGAGGATCGCGAAGGCGTGATTCCCGCGGTGCTGGAGAAAATTGGCGTTCCCACCGAACGGCTGGAGACTGAGCTTCACAAGATCGAGGAGAAACTGCCTCGTGTAGCCGGCTCCGCGAGCCAACCGGGCGTGAGCCAAGCGCTGAACAAAGTGCTGGAGCAGGCCTTTCGCGAAGCCGCAAACTTCAAGGACGAGTACGTTTCGACTGAGCATCTTTTATTGGGGACGGCGCACGGCAAAGGCGAAGCGGCGAGTGCGGCTTTGCTAGCTTTGGGCGCGACGCATGAAGCGATTCTGAAGGCGCTGACGGCGGTGCGTGGATCGCAGCGAGTTACGGATCAGAATCCTGAGGGAAAATTTCAGGCACTGGAAAAGTACGCCAAGGATTTGACCGAGCTGGCGCGGCGGGGAAAGCTTGACCCGGTGATTGGGCGCGACGAAGAGATTCGGCGCGTGATTCAGGTGTTGAGCCGACGGACGAAAAATAATCCGGTGTTGATTGGCGAGCCGGGCGTGGGCAAGACGGCGATTGTGGAAGGGTTGGCTCGGCGTATTGTGAGCGGCGACGTGCCGGAGAGCTTGAAGGATAAGCGGGTGATCTCGCTTGACCTGGGATCGATGCTTGCGGGGGCGAAGTTTCGCGGCGAGTTTGAGGACCGGCTGAAGGCTGTGCTCAAAGAGATTGAAGAATCGAACGGCGAGATTGTGCTGTTCATTGATGAACTGCATACGCTGGTGGGCGCGGGCGCGGCGGAAGGCGCGATTGACGCGAGCAATATGCTGAAACCTGCATTGGCGCGGGGCGAGCTGAGGGCGATTGGCGCGACGACGTTGAATGAGTATCGCAAATATATTGAGAAGGACGCGGCGCTGGAGCGGCGGTTTCAGATTGTGTATGTGGGCGAGCCGAACGTCGAAGACACGATTGCGATTTTGCGCGGGCTAAAAGAACGGTATGAGGCGCACCATAATGTGCGCATCAAGGACTCGGCGATTGTGGCGGCGGCAACGCTTTCGCATCGCTACATCAGCGACAGATTTTTGCCGGATAAAGCAATTGACCTGGTGGATGAGGCGGCGGCTTCGCTGGCGATTCAGAAAGGGTCGGTGCCGACGGAGATTGATCAACGGGAGAGAGCGAAGACTTCGCTGGAGATTGAACGCGAGGCGCTGAAGCGCGAGACCGATGCGAACAGCGTTGAGCGGCGCAAGGAGGTGGAGCGCGAAATTGCCACGCTGCACGAACAGATTACGGCGCTGCGCGCGCGCTGGAGCAAAGAACGCGAAGCGAGCAGCCGCATCAGTGAGGTGAAGAAAAAGATTGAGGCGTTGCGCTTTGAGGCCGAAGAGCAGACACGCAAGGGAATGCTCGATCGCGCTGCGCAGATTCAGTATGGCGAGCTGCCCAAGCTGGATGCCGAGTTGAAGCAACTGAGCGCCGCACAGGACGGCAACGCTGGCGTGGCGCGGATGTTGAAGGATGAGGTGGACGAGGAAGACATTGCCGGCATCGTGAGTAAGTGGACGGGGATTCCTGTTTCGCGAATGCTGGAAGGCGAAGTTACTAAGTTGGTCGAGATGGAGACAAGGCTGCGCGAGCGCGTGATTGGACAGGATGCCGCGCTAACGGTTGTGGCTAACGCGATTCGGCGTTCGAGAGCTGGATTGAGCGATCCGAAGCGGCCGATTGGGAGCTTCATATTTTTGGGTCCGACGGGCGTGGGCAAGACGGAAACCGCGCGGGCGCTGGCCGAGTTTATGTTCGACGATGAGCAATCGATGATTCGCATCGACATGAGCGAGTACATGGAGAAGCACGCCGTGGCAAGGCTGATTGGCGCGCCTCCGGGCTATGTGGGCTACGATGAGGGCGGGCAACTGACTGAAGCTGTGCGGCGTAGGCCGTATGCAGTGATTCTTTTTGACGAGATTGAGAAGGCGCATCCGGATGTTTTCAATATTCTGTTGCAGGTGATGGACGACGGGCGGCTGACCGACGCCAAGGGACGCACGGTTGATTTCAAAAACACTGTTCTGATTATGACTTCGAATTTGGGCGCGGCGATGCTGGTGAGCGAGACGCTGAAGACTGATCACGACTTCGACATGGCGCGCGAGTCGGTGATGCGCGTTCTGAGAGAACACTTCAGACCGGAGTTTTTGAATCGCGTAGATGACATTGTGATTTTCCGCTCGCTGGGTCAGGCGCAGATGAGCAGGATTCTCGATCTGCGGTTGGACGAAGTGGGCAAGCTGCTGGAAGACCGGCAGATTTCGCTGGAGCTGACGGAGCCGGCGCGGCAGTTGATTTTGGCTGCTGGATCGGATGCGGCGTACGGCGCGCGTCCGCTGAAGCGAGCGTTGCAGCGCATGATTCAGGATCCTCTGGCGATCAAGATTCTCAACGGCGAAGTGCTCCACGGAGCGCATGTGCGGATTGATGTGGATCGCGGGACAAATCAGTTGAAGTTTGAGGCGATGAGCAAGGAAGCGATGGCCTAACCAAGCACCTGCGGTGCGGCCAAACGCTCGCTATTCGCTCGCAGAGAGTTTGTGCTATCCCATGTCCGAAATTCCGGACCTGGGGCACCCGGGGATGCGCTTTGGCGGATTTTGAAATTCACTTGCGACATGATCTTCTGCGGGGCTAAACTGTCGCCATGAAATCGACGACGTTTCGCCCCCTTCCCTTCGTCGCCGGCACTTTGCTGCTGTTGCTGGCCGTCACTTCCCTAACTGCTCAGGATTGGGCGAAAGCCCGCCTTGAAGCGTCACCGCGCCACCATGAATACGTTGCTTTGAAGCACGGGAGCCGGACTGTGCAAGCCTTTGTGGTTTACCCGGAGGTTAAAAGCAAAGCTTCGACGGTGATTCTTATTCACGAAATCTTTGGACTCAGCGACTGGGCCAAAGAGATGGCCGACGAACTGGCGGCGCAGGGCTTTATTGTCATTGCTCCCGACCTGCTGACTGGATTCGGGCCGAACGGCGGGGGTTCCAGCGAGTTTCCCAGCCAGGACGCGGCGGTGAAGGCTGTCTCCGGCCTGGACCCGGATGTGGTTACTGCTGACCTTGACGCTGCGGCTGACTACGCCGAGCATTTGCCGGCTGCCAACGGAAAGATTGCGACGGTCGGATTCTGCTGGGGCGGCGGCAAGTCCTTCGCCTTTGCGACTCACCGCAAAGACCTTTCGGCTGCCTTCGTCTTTTACGGACCTGGCCCTGCGGATGTTTCTACGATTACGGCTCCGGTGTATGGATTCTATGCGGGCAATGACTCGCGCATTGGAGCAACTGTTCCGGGTACCGTTGCCGCGATGAAGACTGCGGGCAAGAAATACGAGCCCGTTACTTACGATGGTGCAGGACACGGATTCATGCGGGCCGGCGAAGAACCGGGCAATACTGTTCCGGGCAACAAGAGTGCTCGCGAACAAGGGTTTGCGCAATTGGTGAAGCTGCTGAGGGAAATGAAGTAAGAGGGATTGGCCGTTTGGGCGGCACCTGCGGTGCGACCAACTACCTTCGGCTGGCGGATTGAGGTTCATGGTATCCCAGGTCCGAAAATCCGGACCTGGGGCACCCGGCGACCGCGGATGGTCTCCCTAGCCACCGAAGAACTGGGTGCGGAGCTATCCAAGCGGCTGAAAGAAAACGACGTCACGGGCGTCGAAGTCGTTCACGGCACTGCGGGCCCATCGCCTGTTCCACTCTGCCCGATGCCGATTTCGTCGTCTCGGCCTCCCGGCTACTACTGATTAACACTCGACATTGAAGTCATTATCGTGAGCCTCGATTGCTTCTGCCAAGGATGCAAAACTGCCGGACCTCTCTTCTGGTGACGATTCTGAGAGCAATTCCAGATAATTCTTTTCAAAGAAACTTTCCTTGTCCGGAGTAACGGATTCTGGATAGATGTCACAACTTTGAACGCTGAAACGGCCTGTTTTCAGGTTTCTAAAGCAGCGGTATCGACTTAATCTATTGTCTGAATTCCGCTTCCAGACACTGATAGATTCGAAGATCGGCGCATCATTTTTGCGGTTCGGGTTATTCTTCGGATTGCTGTCATTCTTCATTTTGTCTGCTCTCATGATCGACAAATAGACAAAGCTTCTCGCAATTACTACTGCCGTAGCTCGACCAGCGTTGCGCCTTGGCCGCCTTCGTTTTGAGGGGCTTCGGTGATGGTGGCTACGTGGGGGTGGGCTTTTAGGAACTCGCGGACGGCGCGGCGGAGGATGCCTGCGCCGTGGCCGTGGATGATGCGGACGCGGGGGAGGCCGGCTAGGAAGGCGCGGTCTAGATACTGCTCCAACTCCTGCTCGGCTTCGTCTACTCTGCGACCGATAAGGTTGATCTCCATGCGCATGTCATCGGTGTTGGCGCTGGTGACGGTGACGTGTACGCCCTTCTGTTTGCGGGCGGCGGCTAAAGGATCGGGACGCTGCTCCGCGGCGGAGTCTCCACCAGAAGGCTTCGCTTCACAAAGCTCGTCGCGCTTGACGCGCATTTTGATGGGGCCGAGAGCTACTTCGAAGATGTCTTTTTCAACTTCGCGCTGGACGATGGCGATTTTGTTCATTGACTTGAGGCGGACCTCGTCTCCGGGCGCGACGTGTTTGAGGATGTGCGGCTGGGCGTTCGCATCTCCCTGATCCGCGCCGGTGCGATGGGCGACGACGGTCTGGTTGAAGCTCTCTTGAAATTCACGGCGGAGGCGCTGGATGCGGCGTTCGGCTTCTTTTGATAATTTTTGCTGGCCGACGCGGTCTTCGATGGCGCGGACGGTTTCGCGCATTTGGAACTCGAAGTCCTTGAGCAACGAGGCCAGTTTGGTTTCCAGTTCGCGTGTGCGTTGGCGCAGTTCGACATCGCCTTCGCGGGCGAGCTTCGTTCGCTGCTGATTGAGAGCGTACTGCTCTTCGCGGGTGGCTTTGCGGTCGGCTTCGAGCTGGGTGAGATCGTTGTGGAGCTTATCGAGAAAGCGTGCGATGTCTACCTGCTGCGAGCCTATGCGCTGACGGGCGGCGGTAATGATTTCAGCATTGAGGCCGAGGCGCTCGGCGGTTTGGATGCCGGCAGACGCGCCGGGAACGCCGAGACGAAGCTGATAGTTGGGCGCGAGGGTGAGTTCATCGACGCCTGCCGCAGCATTGAGCACGCCGGGAGTGTTGGCGGCGTAGACCTTGAGCGAAGTGTGATGCGTGGAGATGAGCGACCATGCTCCGGCGGTGAGGAAGTGGCTGGCGATGGCGACGGCCAGGGCTGAGCCTTCTTCGGGATCGGTGGAAGAGCCTAGCTCGTCGAGCAGGACAAGCGACTGCGCTCCGGCGAGACGGGAGAGGCGGTCGAGGTTGGTGATGTGGGCGGAAAAGGTGGAGAGCGCGGCCTCGATGGATTGTGCGTCGCCGATGTCGGCGAGGAAGGCGGTGAAGATTGGGAAGCTGGCTGCGGTGGCGGGAATGGGCAGACCGGCCTGGGCCATCATGGCGAGGAGCGCGGTGGTTTTGAGCGTGACGGTTTTGCCGCCGGTGTTGGGTCCGCTGATGATGAGCTGACGGGCTTCTGCGGTGAGTTCGAGCGTGAGCGGAACAACTTTACCGCCTGTAGTACGCAGACGCTTTTCGAGCAGGGGATGGCGGGCGGCTTCGAGACGCAGAAGATCAGGCGCGAGGGTTGGTGCAACGCAATCGTAATTGCGGGCAAAGCGGGCGCGGGCTTGCAGGCTATCGACGAGTGCGAGGACACGCGCGCCTTCAACGAGAGCCACGGAGTAGCCGCCGACCTGACGGGTGAGAGCCATGAAGATGCGATGAATCTCAGCTTGCTCTTCTTCAAGCAGTCGCACGAGCTCGTTGTTTTGCTCGATGGTTTCAAGCGGCTCGACGTAGACCGTTTGACCGGATGAACTGACGCCGTGGACGACGCCGTTGATGCGGCGCTTGAGCTCGGCGCGGACGGGGATGACGAAGCGATCACCACGAATGGTGATGAGCTCGTCCTGGGTTGCGCCGTCGCTGGCTAACTTACGCAGGGCGGAGCGGAGGCTTTCTTCGATGAGGCGCTGCTGACGCTCCTGGTCGCGGCGGATACGGGCGAGTTCAGGCGAGGCGTTGTCGGCGAGGGAGCCATCGGGCTGGATGGTGCGCTCGATGGACTCTGCGAGCGGACGCAGGCTTGCACCGGCCAGCGCCGACGAAAGCTCCGAGAGGCCGGAGAGTTTGCCAACGAGACGCGCGGGGGGCGATTGCAGCAGCGATTGCCAGGAAGCGACGTCGTTGGCGAGGCGGGCGATGGCTTGCAGCTCATCGGCTTCGAGGGCAGCGCCGGGGATTTGGGCTTTGGCGGCGTGCTGCGTGGGGTCGAAGAGGCCGCCGACGGGGATGGAGGTCTGCTCGTCGAGCAACAGGCGAAGCTCGGCGGTGAGTTGATGCTGGAGGGCAATCCAGGCTTCGTCGGTGGAGGGTTTCAGTTCGAGAATCGCGTTGCGGCCCACAGGTGATGCGGCAAAGCCTGCGACCAAGGCCAGCAGCGCATCCCACTCGAGAGCGGCAAAGTCGGCGAATTCCACCGGCGACGGAATGGGATCGATGAGAGGCATTTTATGTACTGGAACTATCTTATCGGGCCACCTGCGGTGGGGCCAAACGCTCGCTGTTCGCTCGCACGGGCTTCTGGGTTTCCCACCCTTCGCCAGAAAAAAGCGAAGGGTTGAGGCTTTCCTACCCTAGTCGCAACCGAACGAAAGGCATGGTCAGCGGTTTGTCACAAAATCAGCAAGTTGGCTTCCGTTGCGCGGAAATCGCGAGTTAGCAAGTTGGCGAGTTCATTTCAGGTGTAACCCCTCGAGGCGAGTTGGGCTGCTCGCGATGAGCATTCGATTAGGATGCGAAGCTTAGGCCAGGTCGAAGAGCAGGAGTTCGGCGCCCTCAGGTCCGGCGGTCATGACGGCGGCGGGTTCGTCGCTGAGAGAGAGGCCGTCACCCTGTGCGAGGGCTTGAGCGTTTACCGTGGCTGCACCGCGAGCAACCTGCACCCATCCGTACTTGCCTTTGGTGAAAGCGTGAGAGGAAATAACGCCGGGGCTGAGATGCGTCGCAAAAAGGTCGGCGTCCGTGACCCACTTGAGGCTGCCTAAACGGCCGTCGGGAGAGGCCAGCAGATGCATGCGGTCCGGCTCTTTGGCTACGGGAAATTCTTTTTGGTCATAGCTGGGGGTGATGCCTTCCTGGGAGGGCAACACCCAGATTTGCAGGAGGTGTGTGGCTTCGGTCTTGGAGGCGTTGAATTCCGAGTGGCGAATGCCAGTGCCAGCCGACATGCGTTGCAGCTCGCCGGGGCGGATGACGCCACCGGAGCCAAGTGAGTCTTTGTGAGCCAGCGCGCCTTCCAAGACGTAAGTCACGATCTCCATGTCGCGATGGGGATGCGTGCCAAAGCCCTGGCCGGCGGCGATGCGGTCTTCATTGATGACCCTGAGGGCGCGGAAGCCCATGAACTTGGGGTCGTAATAGCTGTCGAAGCTGAAGGTGTGATAGGTGTCTAGCCAACTGTGGTTGGCGTGGCCGCGTTCGCTGGAGCGCCGAATGGATAGCATGGGGAAGACCTCAATCTAACTTGTTTTGAGATGCTTCCCGCTGTTAAAAGTTGCAGAGGCGCGGAGTGCGGAGCGGACGAAAAACCACACTGCTTGCGAATCTTATGAGGATTCGCTTGTCGTGGCCGGAGCAGCGGCGGCAGCGGGACAGGTGGCGCAGCTTCCGCCGCCGCAGGGGGTGGCAGGGACAGCGGCGGGAGCTGATTCCGAGGCGGGCTCGGGGCTTTTACCAGCGTAGTCATTCACATAAAAACCGGCTCCCTTGAAGTGCAGGCGCGGCGCGGTGAGCGGACGCTCCAACACACCCTGACAAACTGGGCAAACAAGTTCCGGCTCGGCGCTAAAGTTTTGAATTTTTTCAAAGCGGTGACCACATTGGGTACAACGATAGGCATATAACGGCACGATTCTCTACCTCTGGAGGACCAAATCATCCTATATATCTATTGTATCGGCAATGCAACAAATAATCTGCAACCACCACCTGCGGTGAGGCCAAACGCCTTCGGCTGCAGATTGAGGTTCATGGTATCCCAGGTCCGAAAATCCGGACCTGGGGCACCTGGCTTGATAGCGCTAAGAACCGGAATTCATTTCATTTGGATTCGCCGCTGGTAAAACGGCACTCACTTTACGACGATTGAGACCATACCGGTGCGGTCTTCCCAGGCAAGCGAAAGCATTCCCTTGTTGCCACCCTCGCTTTTGAGCGTGAATTTGAGGCTTTCGACAGTGGCAGGTGGTTTTGCCATGGTCATCTTTACAGAGCCCAGATCCTGCGCCTTGTCGTACTTAACGCCCCACTGGCCGACCTGTTTGTTGACAATCAGAATCCAGTTGTCTGGATCGGCGATGTTGACCCACAGGGTGTAGTCGCCCTTGGGGACAAGCAGCGTGCCGATCATGATGTCGGAATCGGTGTGCAACTTGGTGGCGTCATTGGCCCCGGCGCGCCATATGGGATAGGTGGAATCGTGGCTGATGAGGCCATCTTTGGTGAAGATTTGGCCAGCGCGGCCTTTGACTCCCGGCGAGTGGTAAGTGATGGTGATGTTTGCGCTGGTGATGGTTGCCGACTCGGTGGCCGCAGGGCTCTTGGGCGGGGCTTTCGGCGGAGCGGTTTGGGCGGACAACGTGGCGGCGACGAGCAGAAGACTGGTACAGACGAATAGACGCTTCATGGTGGTTCTCTCCGAGAGGAAGAATCCTTGCCGGGAGCATTTGCTCCGACGCCACGATTGTCGCACTAGAGGGGCGGTCAGGGGAAATTGGGACGGAATTGCGAATTTTAAAAGCGGCGGGTGCCTTCGGCAGAGCAAGATAGAAATGGAGACCAGGCCAGGATTGAATCTAGGCCTTGGCGGATGGGTTCGTGGTACCCCAGGTCCGAGAATCCGGACCTGGGGGCCCGGCTATACCTCTTTTAGCTTCTTACCGCTCAGCGCGCGGATCGTTAGTTCAAGCTGCCCACGAAGCATTTCCAACTCATCTGGTCCGACGGGTCCCCTGATAATTAGCTCTGCTTTGGTATCGGGTGAGAGCAGGTAAGACAACGACAAGATGCCCGAATCGGCCTTTGGTATCGTCATCGTAGGTGGTGGAGGTAGCAATGGTTGCGTTAGCAAAATCTCCTCTTGCTCGACCTCAGCATTGACGCGTTTGGGTGCTCCGACCACAAGCGCTATATTCGCCCGATAGACGCGAACCACATCTTCTGCTGCGCGAGGAAGAAAGCCTTCCTTAATCAGATGGTGCTTTAGCGTCGCTTCGCTTGGCGGCGTTCCGGGGAATGTCTGTCGGAGAGCATCGAAGAAAGGAGGACGAAAAATCATCCTCTCCATGGCTTCCGTACGCTCCGTTCCTTCGTCTAGCTCATAGAAAGCCACAGCGTCCTCTGTGACACGTAATGCCTCGCTGTTTCCCTCCAAGATGCCGTATTGACGGAGTGCTCCAATCATGCTGAGTGCTCGACCGTTGAGACCTGAGTAGCCAAGATCTTCGGCTACGGCCGCCTTTGGAGCGTCATGTGTCTGCTCTTTTTCGTAGACCTTGCGCCCCTTGAGGATCGCCTCTTCAAAACTGATTTGCGGACAATTTGGGCTGCGATGACCGGACATGATTTCTCCTTTCCAAATAGAGTATAGAATCTAGTTATTCGAGTCAAGGAAAAGTAAAGATTTATTCTCTTAAACTCTTGCAATTTAAACGAGGATGTGCTGAGATGTCAGTAGGAGATTGATCTTAATGATGAGAAGAGTGCCTGCCTACCGCCCCCTGCACACCGTGACGGCAGGCTAAAAACAGAAAGGCTCGAATCGCTGATCTCTTCGAGGGGATGCGATTCGAGCCGTGGTGAGCTGCTGATTTCTGTCCGCTCCCAACTTGCGATGGGGGCGAGGGTGAAGAGGTATCGCGAAAGTTGCGATCAGCGTGTCAGCGCCGTGGGAATCTCCCTGCCTCTTCTATATTCTAGTCCAACCGGGGCTCAGCCCCAAAGGATAATTACAATGGCAAAAACAATACCAACAAAACCAATTGACCGCAGTGCAGTTACTGGCCGGTTCGTGACGCCCGAGTATGCCGACAGGCATCCTCGGACCACCGAACATGAGCGCGTACCGATCAGCAATCCCAAGAAGTAAAAACCAAACATAGTCCAATACCGTCTGTCCGCTTATGCGGGCAGACGGTATTTTTGATCCTAATAGCACATTATTATGCGAGCGTCCTGAAACACGAACGCGGACCTTGCGGTCCGCGTTTTGTTTGGAGGGATTGTTGATGGTGTTTTGTACGGGCTGAAAGCCCGTACCCTTCAAAGAGTGCTGACTTTTTCGGCACGACAGAAGTCTTGCCCTGATACAAAGCGGCTAAAACAACCACAGGTCCTTCGACTCGCTACGCTCGCTCAGGATGACAAGTTATAGGAATGGAATAATTACTCCCACCCTAGGCGCAAAAACAAAAACGCGCCGAGGATGGGGCACCCGCTGAGCATAACGGTGCGGGCGGGGACGCCCGCACTACAGCCGGTCTGGAGACCGGCGCTACAGTTCGACTTGTGCGCTACAGACTTGCTTATACCTTGGCCAGGACTTGGCCGGTCAGGCGTTCTTTGATTATTTCGTGGCCGCGAGTTAGAAGGTCTTCTAGCGGGAGCTTGCCGGAGTCTACTTCGGCTAGCAGGTCGCGCTGGGCGGCGTACTCTTTGTTGACGATGCCCGCCTTGGATTGCAACATGCGCCATGCTTTGCGGCGCTCTACGCAGAACATGACTAACTGGCGGCTGAGCGCGTAGAAGGTTGTTTTGCCTGCGTCTTCGACAGTGATGTAGGTGCCGAAGTCGGGAATGAAGGCGCGGTGGCCGGGGGTTAGATAGCGGCGATAGACCACGTCCTGCTGCGTGATGCGGACGAGCATGTTATCGAGCGGTATGAGCTTGGCCGCAGCTTCAGGCTTGATCTTCTTGAGGTGGTTGCGGAAGCGAGCTTCAGTGACGCACCAGTGAGCTACGGTGTAGTGAGAAGTTTCGCCGGTGACTTTGTTTTTGGTCTCGTACCAATCGAGATCGATGGACGGGTTGCCCTTGACGTCGAGTGCTTCTTGATAGGTTTCGCCGAGGCGGGGATTGAAGACAAACTCCGGCACTCCGCGCGAGTCGCGGACGCGCTGAGCTTGGAAGAGAGCCATGTCGTCGGCGACGCCGTGCTCGGGCTGGCAGGTGGTGAAGGCTTGAATGAAAAGCGTCCCGCGATACTCCAGGCCGTCGAGAATGGCGCGGTAGAGCTTGGGGGCGTTGGCCATTGAAACCTGAGCGACGAAAGGCGAGCCGTGGCCGGCAAGGAAGGTTTCGGCTACGGTTTTCTTCTCGGTGTTCTTGCCCTGCGTGGCCGCGCCGAAGACGTTCATGTCGTTGCCGCCGAGCATGGGAGTGGAGTCAGAGTTTTGGCCGCCGGTGTTGGAGTAGACCTGCGTATCGAGCATTAGGACTTTGACGTTGGGGCGGTTCTGCAGCATGACCTTGCTCATGTTTTGATAGCCGATGTCGCCCATGCCGCCATCGCCGCCGATGGCCCAGACCTTGGGCAGTTCGACGATTTCCTGATCGGTCATCAGCGCATCAGTGAAATGGCTGAGGTGGTAGTACTGCTCAGCGTCAATAACGTTTTCATCCCGAGTGAGCAGTATGTCTGCGAGGCGCTCGGGGATGACGGAGCGGCGGGCGTGATCGACGATGAAGCTTTCACCCATAAGCCAGCCAACAGTGACGCCGTCTTGGAAGAGCGAGTTCATCCAGGGGTAGGGGTGGGGATTGTTGGGCGCGGTGGAACCGTAGACGGTGTTGCAGCCGGTGTGCGCGGCCATGGCCATGACAGACATTCCGTTGGCGAGACGGCCATCGACGGCTTGCAGGTTCTTGTGATTGAAAGCCTCGGTGAGCAGAACGGCGGCGATGGCTTCGACCAACTCTGCGTCGCTGATGGGGCCGTGCTTGGCTTCGTAGTCGTGGATGCGGGCGCGGGTGTCGGTCTCGTCTTCTCCGCCGAGGCCGAGGATGAGATGGGCGATGGCCTGACGGAGGAGATTGTACTCAGCCTGGTTGCGGGACTTGAGGACGGCGAGGCGAGCGACGCCGCGCTTTTCAAGGTCGCTGGCCTTTGCCAGAAAGCGGTCGCTTTTGGCGTGGAAGACGGGGCGCATATAGGCCTCTGTGACGGCGGCAATGGAACGGAGAACGGACTTTTCTCCGCAGCCAGCGCAGGCGCCGTCGCCTGAGACGAGTGCATCGTAGGTGGAGCGGACCATCAACATATTGCGCAAGGTCGCTGTCTTGGAGTCGACAGGATTTGCAGCACTGTAGAGGCCGAGGAATTTTTGCGATGTGTCTGGCAAGAGATCAAGGAAGTTGGTGCCGGTGGTGTGCTCGGCGTTGACTTCCAAGGTTTCCGGCACCATTTTGAGAGCCTGATGATCTCCGCAGGCTGTGACGCAGGCGGCGCAACCTTTGCAGAGATCGGAGACGAAAATTGAGAATATTCCGCCGGAGCCGGGGGCTTTGCGCTCTGGCGACGAGAAGATGGCCGTGACCTTTTGATAGGCCATGGGTACTTTATCGAGGATTGCAAAGAACTGATCTTTGGCGGTGGTGGAGAAGCCATCGACTGTTTCGGTGATTTCGCGAAGGATTGTGGGCAGCGGCGTGCCGTTTTTTGTGTCGGCCACCATGCGCAGGCGGGCCTGGCGCTCGATCTCCGGCAATGCGTTGAGGAGCTTCGTGCGGTCGGCGGGGTTGACGATGTAGTGAGTAACGGCAGTGCGCAGCAGAGTGCTGAGGTCTTGCGCGGTGTTGGGCAGAGCGGTGTCTGGGCAAACGGAGATGCACTCCATGCACTGGGTGCAGTTTTCAGCGATGAAGAGCGGAGTTTCGCGGCGGGCTACATACTTGGAGGCAGTGTCGCCGGTGGCGGCGGCAATCAAGCCCATGGCGGCGAGCGGCGTGGCGGGCTGGTTGTAGCCGAAGTGGGCGCGGAATTCGGCGTCGAAGTTGGCTACACGGGCCAGCGGTGTGCGCTCGGCCTGACCGGCGGGCAGCGCGTGAGAACGGCATCCGGTGCCGCAGCTTTCGCCGGCGGGAACCGTCTCCAGAATTGGGAGCAGCGCCTGGCCGCGCAGGCTGGAGTGATCGGCAGCGGTGAGTACGCCGATTTTGATTTCCTTGACCTGCTTGAAGCCCTGGAGCATGACTTCCATGTTGGACTGGACAACGGCTTCACCGAGCTTGCCGAACTTTTTGACGTACTGTTTTTCGACAACTTCGTGGTATTGATCCTGCGAAATGCCGAACTCATTTAGAAGGCTGCTGACAGCAAAGAATGCGCCGAGAAAGGCGTTGCCCTGCATACGGAGCTGGAGATCGCCGCGGTCGGTGGCCTTTTTGGCGATTTCAAAACCAGGCAGCGTGAAGACGCGGATGTGTTTATCGATAATCTGCTTGCGCGCCCAGAGGGGAAGCTGCTCCCAGGCCTGCTCGCCTTGCTGATCGGACTCCCAAACGAGTGAGCCACCCTCGGCCATGCCGTCGAGCGGGTTGGTGTGGGTGAAGGCTTTGGGATCGCAACAGAGGACGACGGTTACGTGGCGAAGGTCGCAGTTGACGCGGATGCGGTCTTTGGCCGCGACCATAAAATATGAGGTCGGCGCGCCCTTTTTCTCTGAGCCGTACTTGGGATTGGCGCTGACGTGGATGACTTCTTTGGGAAGACCGAGTTCGTCTTTGAGGCCGTCGCGTTCATAGATCAGATCATTGAGGTCGCCGAGGATGGCACCGAGATTTTTGCCGGTGGTGATGGCTCCCCATCCGCCGATGGAGTGGAAGCGAACGGCGACTGCGCCTTCTGGGAGCAGCGAGGGAGTTTCGTCGGCGACGACCGAGTAGGGGTGGTCGATGCCGAGTACGAAGAAACTGACGCCGTCGGCTGCGGTTTTACCGTCCTGGCGGGCGCGATTGGCTGTGGCGAATTCAAAAGCTCCAATAACGTGCTCTGGGCGGAAGTCGCGTGAGCCGAGACCATAACTGGCACCGAATATCTTTGGAACCTCAGCGAGTGAGACTGCAGGCAACCCGGCAGTTGACTGGATAGCTTTTGACAATGCGGTGCGAATATCGCGGCCCAGGGGATTGTCGCCAGAGAGAGCTTCGTCGGTGCGTTCGAGGATAATGACGTTCTTTTTGCCTTTAAGCGCGGCGACAATGGCTGCTTCAGGGAAGGGACGAATCACATTGACGTGGATGGAGCCTACGCTTGCGCCGCGGGTTTCGCGAAGATAATCGACCGCGGCCTCGATGTTTTCAGCGGCTGAGCCGAGTGAGACGAAGACAGTTTCAGCATCATCTGTTTTGTATTTGCTGATGAGGCCGTAGTTGCGACCGGTGAGCGCCGCGAAATCCTTGTAGGCGGCTTCGAGGAAATCCAGAATCGGCTCGGCAAAATTGTTGCGCCGTGCAACGATTCCGTTCATGTAGTGTTCTTGATTTTGCACGGGGCCGAGCAGGACGGGATTGGTGAGGTCCATCATCTTAGGGACGCGGCGGCGAGTGGGTCCGAAGAGCGTGCGTTGCGCCGGAGTGGGGGAGTCAATAATGTCGTCGGGAGCGCCAAGATACTCGCGGATGAGTTCGGATTCGTGCTTGTAGAAAGTGCGTTCCAGATGGCTGGTGAGGAAGCCGTCCATGATGTTCATGCCGGGCGTGAGCGAGAGTTCCGTGACGCGACGGAGGATCAGAGCCTGATCAGCGGCCTGCTGAGCGTCTTTGCCGAAGAGCATGATCCAGCCGGTGTCGAGCGCGGCATAGATATCGTCGTGACCGCAATGGACGTTGAGGGCATGCTTGGTGAGCGCGCGCGCGCCAACCTCGATGACCATTGTGGAAGCTTTGCCGGGAGCGTGATAATACTGCTCAAGACCGTAGACCACGCCCTGCCCGGAGGTGAAATTGACGACGCGCTTGCCGCAGACTGAGTGAGCGATGGCTCCGCCCTGGGCCGCGTGTTCACCTTCAGTCTCAATGGCAATGGTGTTTTGACCGAAGACGTTCAGATGGCCTTCTGCGTAGGCTTGCTGGAAAAGCTCGCCGCCTTCGGTGGAAGGCGTAATGGGATAGAAGACACCGGCGTCGGCGATGCGCGTCTCGGTGTGATAAGAGACGAGCTGATTTCCATTGGCGGTAACCCGAATGCCGGGATAGCGAGCAGCTGCAACAGTCATGAATCCCTCTCTGAATTTCCAATGATCTCAAGTCAAATTTCTTTACGGTGGCGAGAGACCGGCTCGAAGAAAAAAGCTTGCCCGCATTGATGCTGCATAGCGATGCCGCAATACGCGGGGGAAGTCGTCCTATCTATCAGTATGCACCCTGATATAGAGGGTTTATGTCTCATACAGAAGGACGACATCTCATCTTTTCAAATGCAGCACTTCGCAATCCTTAAGGACCAAGCAGGTCATGGTCCATCATTACATTCGATGCTGACTGTATTTTAGATGGTTTTTGTCCAATTATGATTCCCTAGCCGTTCCAGCAGGTGGGATGGGGAAGTTCGCGGGATAGTGGCACAATATGGTTTGGAGCTGGAAGCGCGCGATCTGGAGTTGATCTTCAAAGGAGATTTATGCCGCACAGGGACGCATTGACGGAAAGCCGCAGGTCGTTTGTTGCCAACGCAGCAAGGGTTGCCGGAGCGGCGCTGGCATTTCGGCCTCTTCAATTTTTGGCGCAGGGTGCTGCGGCGAAATCGGCTCCAGTAACGGCTCAAGTAACGGCTCAAGCTGCGGATGCAGATGCAGCATGGAAGCGAACGTGGGAGGCGGCGATTGGAGTGCTGGCAGGCAATCTGCGCAGAGTTCCCGGCTATCCGGAACCGGTTCTTTTGGAGGGCAGCACCTACGAGGGAATTTGGCAGGAGTGCGGGCCGCATGAAGGGCTTGTCTATGCAACGCTGGAGAAGTTTATTCCAACGGTAGAAGGCAAGCCGACTCCGAGGCAGGCCGCGCGCAACAACCACATAGCTTTTTTTGCGTTGCAACGTCCAGACGGGCAACTACCAGCCAGCGTCAAGATGAGCGAGAACGGTTTTGGGCAGATTCAGATGGTGGTTCCGATTGCCGCGACGGCGTGGGATCTGGCACAACTGACCGGCGACGATGAGTTGCTGACGACGGCGTACAAGGCCTGCGGCCGCTGGGATGCGTGGCTCAGGCAATATCGCGACACGCGCAAGACTGGGCTGGTGGAGGGGTTTTGCACTTACGACACGGGGCACGATAACAGTCCACGCTGGAGCGGGATTCCCAATCGCTGCCCAGATGCCGACGCGCGTAAGTGCCCACCGCTGGCTACGATGCCGCGACTTTGTCCTGACCTTTCGGCGACGGTGTACGGAGGACGAATGGCGCTGGCGGCTATGGCCAAATCGCTGGGAAAGAACGATGAGGCAGCGCGCTGGCTGGCGGATGCGGAGACGATTCGGCGGCTAATTCTGGATAATTTCTACTCGCCGGAAGACGCGGCATTCTACGATTTGGATGCGCAAGGTAAGTTTGTTCGCGTGCGTTCGGACGTGATCAGCAGGGTTCTGGGCGAGCATGTGCTGGATCTGAACCAGGCGCGGGACAAGAAAATATTCGATGCGGTGTGGGAACGGCAACTGCATAATCCCAAGGCTTTTTGGGCGAAGTTTCCGTTCTCGAGCATTGCGCAGGATGACCCGGCGTTTGTGAGGCCGATTCCGCGCAACTCGTGGGGCGGGGCTTCGCAGGCCTTGACCGCGTTGCGCACGCCGCGCTGGATGAAGCATTACGGCAAGCAGGCCGAACTTGACCAACTGATGAGGCAATGGTGTGAAGCCATTGCAAGGCACGGCGAGTTTCGCCAGCAGGTGGACCCCGCGACTGGCGTGTTTACGCAGCCCGACCCCGGCGGCTACTCTCCCACGGCGCTGGTCTTTCTTTCGTTTGCAACCGCGCTGGGAAAGGGCAGGAAGCTATAAAACCGGAAAAATATCTTGCACGGAGCAAAGCGAATTGAGGAACCTTTCAACTAGAATAGGCGTACTCAAGAGCATGAGGTCGATTGCCATGTTGCGAAAAAGTTTGGTTTTGCTGGCAGGGCTGGCATTAGCGGCGGGAATGGCCGGGTGCCGGATTCATACGGAAAAAGACGCCAATGGCGGAGAGAAGAAAGTTCAAGTGGATACGCCTTTCGGCGGTATCCATGTGAACACCGATCAGACGACGGCGACAGACCTGGGATTGCCGGTCTATCCGGGCGCAATGGTTGTGAAAGACAACGACAAGCACAAGTCAGCCGATGTGCACCTGGGCTTTGGGCAGTGGGAGTTGCGGGTAAGGGCGGTCTCCTACGAGAGTTCCGATTCTCAAGAGCAGGTGGTCGCTTTTTACAAAAAAGCGCTGGGACGGTATGGCGACGTGATTACTTGCCAGGGCCATACTGCGGTTGGCACTCCGACGGTCACACGCGAAGGGCTGGGCTGCGTCGAAAAGAAAAATGGCAACGTGAAGATTGATACGGGCGACTACAACTTTGACAAGGAGGGTTTGGAGTTGAAGGCCGGCTCCAATCGGCATCAACATATCCTGGGCTTTGAGAACCCCAAAGATGGCAAAACCAAGTTCGCTTTGGTGGCGCTGGATTTACCCGGCGACGTGGGTTCTGGCTCCGATTAGTTTGACTGGACATTGCAAGGCACAACAAAACCCCGTCCATCCCGGACGGGGTTCGTGTTCAACCTGATATTTTCCCTGCAATTTGACCGTTGCCGGAACTAACTACTGTGTTCTCAGCATTCGACGGTTTACGCCTTGGCGATTTTGCCGTCTTTGATGCAGCCGGTGCAGACCCTGATCCGCTTGGCGTGGCCGTCGACCAGCGCCTTGACGGCCTGGAGATTCACACTCCAGCGACGCCGAGTGACGTTGTGAGCGTGAGAGATGTTATTGCCGAATTGCGGGCCTTTCCCGCAGATGTCGCATACCTGTGCCATGACTTTGCTCCAAACTTCTTTGTGGTGCGGGTGAAAACACTGCACCGTTGACTCACAGAATCTTCATTATACCTTGAAGCAGCTTCTCGACCAACTTGATCGTGAAGCTGCTTCAGCTTCAGTGCGGAGGCCACTTACTCTGCGGCGGCTTCCGCTGGCTTGGTGGTGGCGATAGTCCAATCAGGAGCACCCACCTTGAAACGGGCAAAGCGGCGCACGGTGATGTTCTCACCGAGCTTGCCGACCTTGGTGGCGATCAACTCCTTGATAGTAATGGTCTGGTCCTTGATGAAGGGCTGCTCGATGAGGCAGACTTCCTCGTAAAACTTGGCCATCTTTCCTTCGACGATCTTCTCTATGACCGGGGCCGGCTTACCAGTGGCAGCGGCCTGGGCGCGGAAGATGTCTTTCTCGCGGTCAAGATCGGCCGCGGTGACGTCTTCGCTGCGCACATAGCGCGGATCAGAGGCCGCAATGTGCATCGCGATATCTTTCATCAGCTCCGAGAAGTCGTCGGTGCGAGCAACGAAATCGCTCTCGCAGTTGAGTTCCAGCAGCACACCGATTTTGCCTCCGGCATGAATGTAGGTACCCACGGCGCCCTCGTTGGTGGTGCGGGCGGCCTTCTTTTGGGCCGAGGCCATGCCGCGCTTGCGCAGCACAACGAATGCATCCTCGATGTTCCCCTTGGTCTCCTGCAACGCCTTGAGGCAGTCGCCCATGGGCGCGCCGGATTTTTCCCGAAGCTCTTTTACCTGCTTGGCATCAATCTTATCGCTCACTGTTTTGTCTCTCTTTTCCTGAATTTCTCTGTCTTTCCGTCGCTCGCCCGAGCTTGTGAAGAACGCAACCGGTCGAGGTTCGTGGTATCCCAGGTCCGAGAATCCGGACCTGGGGCACCCAAGTCTTGCTCGCCGGGGCGAAGTTGCAAAAGAAAAGCGTGGCAGTTTGTTTCACGGCCACGCTTTTCTCATTATGCGCACTGAAGTGCGCCAGAATGATTAAAGAGCGCCCTCGGCCACTTCAGCCTCGTCCAGAGCCGCAACTGCGGCAGGGGCTTTGCGGATGCCGCCGCCCAAGGCAGCTTCCAGATCCACTACTTCTGCTTCAGCCTGAACGGCTTCGCCAGCAGCTTCATCGGAAGCCTGAGCTGGCAGCTCTTCCTGGAATGACTTGTCACCAACCAGGTTCACGCCCTCGGCAGCCGAATCGGCGATCTTGGAGGTGAAGAGGCGAATGGCGCGCAGTGCGTCGTCGTTGCCGGGAATCACGTAATCGACCACCGTCGGATCGCAGTTGGTGTCAACAACGGCCACCACGGGAATGCCCAGCTTGCGGGCTTCCTTGACGGCAATCGCCTCGTTGTTCGAGTCGACGATAAAGAGCGCGTCAGGCAGGCGCTTCATGGCCTTGATGCCGGCGAGGTTGGCTTGCAGGTGCTTGCGCTCCCGCTCCAGCTTGATAACTTCCTTCTTGGTCAGCAGCT
>CAYPYJ010000035.1:0-38071 GCA_964414945.1 uncultured Occallatibacter sp. | reverse complement strand
AAGGAGATGACCGACCCCAACGAGTTCCTCTCCAGCCTGAAGATGGACCTCTATCCCGATGAGGTTTACACATTCACTCCTAAAGGGAAGGTTGTTGTGATTCCGGCTGACGGCACGCCGGTTGACTTCGCCTATACCATTCATACCGAAGTGGGCCACACCTGCGTTGGCGCCAAAGTGAACGGCCGCATGGCTCCGTTGCGCACCAAGCTGCGCACGGGCGACATTGTTGAAATTGTCACGCAGAAAGACCACAAACCAAGCAGAGACTGGCTCACTTTTGTTAAGAGCCCACGCGCCCGCAATAAGATCAAGCACTGGTTGAACGAAGACCATCGCCGTCGGGCTGTCGAAATCGGCCGCAAGCTGCTAGAGCGCGAAGCGCGCAAATTTAAAGTTCCGCAGAGCCTGATCTCCGACCAGGACCTGGGCCGCATCGTCGGCGAATATGGCGTGGCCACGGCCACCGATCTGCTGGCTGCGCTGGGCCTTGGCAAGCACTCCGCACGCCAGTTGCTCAGCAAGCTGGCTCCCGGAAGCACCACACAGCCGGAGACCGAGGCCGCACCGGAGATTAAACCGGGTGGCGCAACCGAAGCGGCCATGTCTGAGGCGGTACGCAAGCTGCACCTGACTGGCTCAGACTCGCTTCAGGTGGAGGGCCAGAACGATCTGCTTGTCTATCGAGCGCGATGTTGCAACCCTATTCGCGGCGAAGAAATTGTCGGCTACGTCACGCGCGGCAAAGGTGTGGCTGTTCACGCGCGCGGCTGTCCCAATGTGCAGAACCTGCTTTACGAGAGCGACCGCCGCATCAATGTCGAGTGGTCTCGCACCGTCAGTCCGGCGGGCAAGCCGCAGCGCTATCCGGTCAAGTTCACCGTCTCTTGCGACGACCGCGCCGGAATGTTGAAAGAGCTGATCGCCGTTCTCTCTGACGATAACTCCAACATCAGCGGTGTTGATATTCGCAAGGATGAGAATGGCGAAGCCATCGTCGAGCTGGTGGCCGAAGCCGAAGACGTTCGCCACCTGAACCGCATGGTCCTGAATCTGCGCCGCCTCCCTGGCGTGCGTGCTGTGCAGAGAACGCAAAAGATGTAAAGTGGTGGCCGGCACAAGACCAGCAAGCTGATAAACACAAGGAAAATGTGGATTTCACTTTCGTTTCCCTGCCGATTCACTCCGATTTCACTTAAATGCAACCTTAGGTCTGTACTGCTCAGACAACGGCGGGGTGCGGCGGAATAGTATCAATGAGCGAGTCGTTGAGCGAAAGGCCAGTCCACCGCCTTCCCGCTGGCAAAGCCGAGCGAGTTTATATGTGGCTGTGCCCATACAGAAGGAGGCCGTTTCGATGGCCAGATCAACGAAGATGCCCTTTGATTCCGTACACTTTCTTGCGACTGAAGGGCCGGGACGCAGCATACTTCGCCACAAGGCAAAGCAGACTTACTTTTCCCAGGGAGGCGCAGCCGACTCTGTGTTTTATCTCCGCAGTGGCCAGGCCAAGCTCACCGTTGTCTCCAAAAGAGGCAAAGAGGCGACGGTTACGATGCTTGCCGCAG
This sequence comes from uncultured Occallatibacter sp., assembly GCA_964414945.1. Taxonomy (GTDB): domain Bacteria; phylum Acidobacteriota; class Terriglobia; order Terriglobales; family Acidobacteriaceae; genus Telmatobacter. The sequence goes on along the minus strand of CAYPYJ010000035.1, from coordinate 36,503 downwards.
GTGACTTTTTTGGCGAAGAGTCAATGGCGGAAGTGGATGCTCTGCGCACAGCTACTGCCGTAGCCGTAACCGTCTGCGTCGCGCTCAAAATTGAGAGAGCCAAGATGCTCAGCGTCTTGCATGCGGAGCACGCCTTCTCAGACTTTTTCATGCAGTTCATTCTGAACCGTGGAATCAGAACCCAGGCGGATCTCGTCGATCAGCTTTTTAACTCCAGTGAACGGCGTCTGGCCCGGACACTTTTGCTGATGGCGGAGTTTGGGCAACCGGGCGAGCCGGAGTCGCTGATTCCGCCGGTAACCCAGGAGACTCTTGCCGAAATGATCGGCACCACCCGCTCTCGCGTCAGCTTCTTTATGAACCGCTTCAGAAAGCTCGGCTACATCGAATACAACGGCCGTATCCGGGTTCACACGTCGCTGCTCAACATGGTTCTGCGTGATTCACTGCCAGACGAGAACGCATCAAGGCCGGTATTGCTCGACCCCCCACCCGGGCACGCACTCACCACCAAAAGATCGCGACTGGTGTGAACCAAGATCCCAAATCGTCCACTGAGCGCCCCAAGTTAGACATGGAGACAGTATGTCGTTTGGAATTTACGCTACCGGGTTCGCAATCATGATCGCCGGGTTGGCTTATGCCGCGCATCTGGTGCATGTGCCAGCACATTGGATTGTGGTGGGCGCGGTCATTCTGATCGGCTTTGGCATTTTATCGGGAGTCAAAGCTACGCGCCAGAGAGATTCTTCCAAGTAGAGCCCAAATTGTGACAGGATGCCATGCGGAATTTTCCGAGGTATCTTCATTATTTTCATCTTGAGCGTCATCGTTTCCGGGCGTAGCCTAGTCTATATATACTGATCCGTCTTTCGGCGCGCAGGATAAGACGCTCAATCTTGCATTTGCCGTTCCTTCCTTGGTTTCAGGGCCCAAACTGTACCGGAATCGTGATGCCGGTACAGGAATAGTTTTCCCAATTCAGAGATTTTTCACGTTTTCTTGAGTTTGGGTGCCAGCGGAGCGCATCGAAAGGAAACCGCAAATTATGATGGTTTTGGCGTTCATATCGAGGCCGGGCGCTGGCTGGTGGTTCTTCTCGGAATTGTTCGATAGGAGCCGCAAATTTTTGTATTTCCGGGGGTTTCTCCGGTAGGAAGGGTCCAGGATAGCCACTATGCGCTCGATGAAGGCATTCTCCTGTTTTGTATTGGCCGTCGCATTGTTTAGTTGCGTGGATTTATCGGCCCAGAGTTCTTCGGTTGCCCCGCGGATTTCAGCCAACGTGGACGATTCATCGCGGATGACGTTGCACGGGAATGTTCCGCGTTTGGCTAGGACGGAGTTTGACCAGGGCGAAGCCGCGCCTGAGACGCAATTGACGCAAGTTCGTCTTGTGCTTTCGCGCAGCACGGAGCAGCAGGCGGCGCTTGACCAGTATCTGGCCGATTTGCAGGACGCCTCCTCGCCGAATTATCACAAGTGGCTTACGCCGGAGCAATTCGGCAAGCTCTATGGGCCGGCGGATTCTGACGTTGCCGCGATAGTTGCCTGGTTGGAGTCGCACGGTCTGCAAGTGGAGCCGACCCCGGCTGGGCGCACAAGTATCGCATTCAACGGAACGGTGAGCCAGGTTGCGGAAGCCTTCCACACTTCAATCCACTCCTTCCTGACCAGCGATCAGCAGTTCACCTCGAACACCACCGACCCGCAGATTCCCGCTGCGCTGGCCGCTGTCGTCCAAGGCGTCGCCCACCTCAACACGATTCGTCCCAAGGCGCATTCCGTGCGCGGAAACCCGGGCCGTATCAACCCTGAGACCAAGCGGCTGGAGCAGTCGAATACTGAGTCGTCCAACGGGGCAAGGCCCAACCTTACGACGACCAGCGGCGGCGACTTCCTTTACATTACCCCTGCGGATGCAGCGACGATCTACAACACGCCAAATTTCTTAAACGCCAATTTTTCAGGAACAGCTTGTGGCTCCAGCACAGGTTGTATAGGCACGGGCGTGAAGATCGGCGTGGGCGGCGTTGCAAACATTGGTACCGGCAGCATCGCGCAGACCTACCGCAGCGCGTTTCTCGGAAATTCTTATGCTGTTTCTCCGACCATAATCGCCACAGGAACCGGGCTCTCGGTGGATTCTGGCAACATCAGTGAAGCGTATCTCGATATTGAACTTGCAGGAGGGCTGGCTCCGGGCGCGTCGATTTACTATTACCCTTCCCAGGATCTCTACTCAGGCATCGTTACCGCAATTAATGCCAACGTTGTGGATATTTTCAGCCTAAGTTGGGGCGATTGCGAATCGGATATGGGCAGTTTCGGCAACTCACAGTTCAACTCAATTTGGCAACAGGCTGCGACGCAGGGCATTGCAGTAACGGTTTCGACCGGCGACGACGGCTCGGCGGGCTGCGACGACCCGAACAGTGTTACTGTGGCCAGCCTGGGAATGCAGGTGAGCGGTTATGCCTCGACGCCTTATAACATCGCAATTGGCGGAACGGATACTATTGGGCTGAACAGCTCGTTCACAACTTATGCGTTTACTTCTTTTGGTAGTTCTCCCTATTACCGTACGGCTAAAAATTATATTCCAGAGTCTACCTGGAATGACTCGAACATTTCCAACACAACCATAAGCGCGAACGTGCCTGTGACGGGCAAGTATGCCGGTATTTGGGCGGGTAGCGGCGGCAAGAGCGCGAGATATAGCAAGCCCACATGGCAAACCGGAACGGGCACTTTTGACACAGACGGGACGCGCGACATTCCAGATGTGTCGCTTATGTCCGGCGATGGCATGGACTCCGCGGCATGGGTGGCATGCGACAGCACAGACAATTGCTCGTCGATATCGGGTGGAAATTTTGCGGGCTTTGGCGGCACATCCACCGCCGCGCCGGCATTTGCGGGCATCCTGGCTCTGGTGCAGCAATCGGATACAGCGAAGACGGGATGTTCATGGGTGAACTGCAAGCGGCTGGGACAGGCAGCCCAGACTTTGTATTCGCTGCATAACGGAACGAATGGCAACGTAATTTTTCACGATACGACGTTGGGCAATATCTCGGTGCCGTGCAGAAGCGGCACTACGAACTGCTCGGTAAATGCAGCAGGATATCTTTTCGAGACCGGCTATGACTCTGCTACCGGTTACGACTTGGCGACCGGGCTGGGCAGTGTGAATGTTACAAATCTCATCACATACTGGGGCACGGCGACCGGCTCGGCGGTGGCTACCGTCGCCGTAACTCCTTCACCGAATCCGGCGACCAGCATCCAGGCTATTAGCGTGACGGTCTCCGTCTCTGGAGCCAGCGGAACGCCGACAGGAACCATCACGCTGAGCAGCGGCAGTTATAGCTCCGGCGCGGTGACGATTAATACCGGAACCTGCACAGCCGCCAGTTGCGTCTTCACCATTCCGGCGGGAAGTTTGGCCATTGGCACCGACACGCTGACGGCTGCTTACAGCGGCGACACCAACTATGCCGCGAAGACGAATAACTCGAATACTGTGACGGTGACAGGACTGGTCCCAACGGTTGGGGTCTCTGCCGCAGCTACATTGAATTCAAATGTCGCGTTGACCGTGACGGTAACGACGAGCGCCACAGGGGGTGGCGGGACGCCGACGGGCACCGTCACACTGAGCAGCGGCAGTTATAGCTCCGGAGCAGTGACGATTGGAAGCGGCACCTGCACAACTGCCGCCAATTGCGTATTTACCATTCCTGCCAATACCTTCACCGCGAGTGGAAACGCGACTCTGACCGCGGTCTACAGCGGCAATACGACTTACATTTCCGCCAGCGGCACAACGACGGTTGCGGTGACATATGTCCCAGTGCCGACGTTTTCGCTGGCGGCGTCAGCAGCTACAGCCATTGCCACGCCGGGCGGGTCAACCACTTCGACGATCACTGTGACTGCGGCGAACGGATACACGGGAAGCGTCATGCTCTCCTGTGCGCTGACCAACTCACCTTCTGGAGCTTCTTATCTTCCCTCCTGTTCCATTCCCAGCACAGCGGTTTCAATGGGTGGAACAGCGACAGCGACCGTGACCTCGACAGCGGCCACCGCTGCGCTGGATTATCCCAAGCTGCCTGGACGAGGCCGAGGGTTGTTCGGAGCGGGTGGCGGCGCGGTGCTGGCCTTGCTCGTCTTCTTTGGCATTCCGGCGCGGCGGCGCAGTTGGCGCTCGATGCTGGGGATTCTGGTGATAATGGCGGCGCTAGGCACACTGTCTGCCTGCGGAGGAAAAACTCCAACCGGTTCGACCGGCACTGCGGGCACGACTCTCGGAACATACACATTCACGGTAACGGGAACCGGAACTCCGGCGGTTTCGGTGTTGCCTACAACCACGTTTACTGTGACAGTGAATTAGTTTGTTCGGGGTGATCAGTCGGGAGCAGGCGTTGGACCGGCTCTCCGTTCCCTGAAGGTAGCCTATGCGAGCGATTGGCCGCATCGCAGGTGCTTAACCTACCAGCTTGAGCGGCGCCATCCCTATGCGCGGCGGTATGAAGCTATCAGCACGCCAAGCTATCGTGAGCTTTTCGCCGTCGAGCAGTTTGCGAATCTGTGTGCGTGCATGGTCTGCCCAGGGGCCGTCTTTATCAAGCCGCGCGTAAGCCTGCCAGTGGCGCAGCGCAGAGCGTGTCTCGCCTTTGCGTTCATAAGCCAACGCCAGATTATAGTGGGCATCGGCGTAGCCGGGAGCCAGCGCAACCGCCCGTCCGTATGCTGCGATCGACTCATTTGGCCGCTGCAACTCGTCCAGCACATTGCCCAGGTCGAAGAAGGCCAGCACATAGGTTGGATCGATCTCCGTGGCGTGGCGGTAGAGTTTCTCGGCCCAGCCAAACTCGCGCAGATGAAAGTGAATCGTCCCCAAGTTTATCCAGGCCGGGGCAAAGCTCTGATCGCGCTCCATGATCTGCTGGTAGGTCTGGATGGCGCGGATTTTCTCGCCAGCTTCCTCAGCTTGTACTGCCTCTAGAAACATCTCCTGTACACCGCGTGCGTCGCCTGGGACCGGACGGCGCAGCAGCATCGGCTCTGCACTGCTCTCGAAGAGGCCCGCCTGATCGGCGCGTTCAAAGTCAAAGAGCAACTGGCGGCGGATGGGGTCCACCATCGCTCCGCTATACCGGAAGGCGAGCCGCGTTCCGGACTTTACCAGACTGGCCTCCAGCAGCGGATTTTCCATGCCAGCCACAGCTTTCATGGCCGCAATCGAGTGCCGGATCGACGCAGCGGAGACGGCATCCTGGCGCAGGGCACGCAGGGTCCGCAATTGGCCGAGGTCTTGAAAGCTGTAGGTTTTCTGCTGGTGGACGAGCTCTGCCCGCTCCCACGCCTGCAACTGGCGGGAGCCGATTTGCAAGATGCGTAATACGTCCTGGCGGCTGTAGCTGGTCACTCTTCAGTGCTCCCCTGGGTTCCCGGTAAGGCTATGGCGCTCATACACAGGCTCTGAGCTTCGGCTATTGACTTTGCACTTACTGGATTCTGCGCTTGCACCAGAATCCGAGAAACCGCCCTTGCTAGGATTATGCCAAGAGTTCAGGTGGATAAGCAGGCCGGAACTGCCGCAGCAAGAAAAAAACGTGGATAATTCGTTCTTAATTTGGTTCATTTTTTACTCAGAGTCGCCTGCCCTGTAAAAAACCGAGGAGAAATGGGTTAAATCAGACAAAAGCGGTACGATTCCCGATGATTATTTGAGCGGGAGAATTTACTCCACAGTCAGGTTTTCGAGAAAGAAGTTGAAGTCTTTCATCGCTGGCTCTTCGATGGAAGCTGCGGCATCCAGCATGATCAGGTAGTAGAGCTTGCCTGGCATGCGCTGCTGCGTTTGGTTAGGGCGGTAATACTTCACGCCTTCTCCGCCATCCGGCTTTGGCAACTCTAAAGGAGCCTCGAAGATTAGTCTAGGGAACTCTGGCTGCACTCGTTCGAAGGCGACCATGGTGACCTTTCCGTCTCCATCCACTCCATACATATTCTTCAGTGTGGCGATCATTCCGGTACAGGATGTGACGGGGCATTTCGATGGAGTGAATGTCGTATAGGTATCTGCTTTGGTGATGTACTTCTTGAAGATGTCCTGCAGAGTTTCATTGTTCGCCGGCTGCTTGACCACGGCGATCACGCCAGGACCAAGATTGCGACTCACAGCATGATAGTATCCTGACCCGAAATATGCCGCACATTCTCCCTTCTCCAATGCCAGATTTTTGATTTTCCAATCACCACGGACATGCATGCGTAATCCACAACTGGTTCCGGTTAACACGATATCCTCGCCAGTTTTGGTTCCGTGCCATACTTCCTTTGGATCGTAGGTTTTCTTCAGATCAAAGGCATCGAAACGTTTGCGAGCAATATCGACTAGTTCAACACGCATCTTCGAATCGGCCGCGTGCAACATCTCTAGATGACTGGCCGGGAACGCGCCTAGTTGGGCGTGCCGGGGGTTTCATTGGCGGCAAAGGTGCATTCCGGGCACTGGCAGACACGGCGTAGGTAATCCCATGAGTAGATGCCGCCGGAGTGGCCGTCTTGCCAGTTGAACTGGATGGCGTATCGGCCAACGGCGTGAGCGCTGGCGGGCTTGGCGGGCGGGGTGTACATGGGCAGGACCGCGGCAGGCTTGGCCTTGGGCTGGCCGGGCTTGCGCTCCTCCAACTTGCGTTCTTCCACGCAGGTGGCGCAGGGGCAGGCGTCGCGCAACCAGGCAAAGCTCCATGTGCTGCGGTGGCCGTCCACCCAGTCGATCTCCATACCCTTGCCCTCGGTGATGAGCACGCGCACCTTCTCCGGAGTGATGCTGATGCGGGGCAGCGGATGGGCTTCTTCGCTTTGCTGGTCCTTGGGGGCGATGCGGATGCCTTCGTGGCTCATGAATCTATTTTATGGGTAGGGACTTGGGATTGGGGGTAAGGGTCACACTGGCCACCCTCTCTTCCCTGACCCCTAATCCCTGATCCCTGTATTTAGAACGGTATGTCGTCGTCAGAGATTTCGGCTTGCTGGGCGTAGTCGTCTCCTCCAGTGGCTGGGGGGCGCTGGTCGAAGCTGGCTGCTGAACCGCCGGAACCCGCCGACTTGCTATAGCCGCCCGAGCCTTCTTCGCGGCTGGAGAGTAGAACCAGTTCATTGACGATTATCTCTGTGCGATATTTTTTTGCGCCGGACTCTTTATCGTCCCAACTGCGGGTCTGGAGCTTGCCCTCTACATAGAGTTTGGAACCCTTCTTCACGTAGTCGCGGACGATTTCGGCGGTGCGTTTGAAGGCAACCAGCGTATGCCACTCGGTACGGTCTTGCCAGTTGCCCTGCTGATCTTGAAAGCGGTCGCTGGTGGCCAAGGTCAGGTTGGCCACGATGACGCCGCTGGCACTGGAACGAATTTCGGGGTCTTTCCCCACATTTCCCAATAGGGTGACTTTGTTTACGCTTCTTGCCATGTTGTGAACTCCAATCATCGAAAAGGATAGCAGATAGCCAGAGCTTGGTTTTTACAACGACGCTCTGTTCAAGCAAAAAATGAAGGGTACGAGTTGAAGCCCGTACCCTTCATTGAAAATCAGGTCATGCGGAAAATATTGCTACGAACGACCTATTTCTGCCTTCCGAAGCGATAGACGAAACCAGTGGTAAAGGCGCGGGAGTACTGCGTGGTGGAGCCGAAGCCGGTGAAGAGGTATTCAGGAGCGACGCGCAGTCCAATCTTCGGGGTCAGGTTGAATTCCACGGGAATGCTGGCGCTGCCCGCGAATGTGTACCCGTTCGGCCACAGGCCGTAAGCTACTGGCGAGCCGCCTTGCAGGTCGTCATCGAACTTCCCATACATCATTCCTCCCAGCACGCGCCCGGAAACCGATAACTTGGGCTGCAGATAGAAGCGATAGGTTGGTCCCGCCATCGCTGTATACTCGCTGATCGCCGGGTTGTTGATTCCCTGGAGTACGCCAGGATGCAAGGCTGGATCGATGAGGTAAACGTAAGCTGTGGCGTAATAGCCGCGAGCATCGGCGGTCAAGCCCAACCGTTCGTTGAAATAGCGGGTGACGCCGGCATTCCAGGCATATTCGTGCGCACGTTCCAGGCCGGGACCATGAGGAACGGCGGGGTTGGTCTGCGTGGCGGCGACGGCGGGTGTGCCAGGGCCGGGGACAAAGCGCGCGTAACCCATGCCGGTGTAGGCTTCATAGCGATGGTCGTAGATGTCGCGAATGGCCGCGGCACGGCGCTGTGCGCGACGAGCCTTGATGCGAGCCTGAACCGTCAACTGGCCCGAAGTGAGGCCCTGAGCCTGGGCTGGTGGCTGGTTTTGTGCTGAGTCTGGGTTGCTGCTCGAACTTGAGCTTTGCGCCAGAGCGGTGGTTACGGCGGCGAAGCTCAGCGCCAGCAATAGGGTAAGACGGAAAGAAGAAGACATCGGTTTCGGGTTACCTCCAAGGAGTACGGAAGCACACCGCCTTTCGATACAGGCAGCGCTCCCCCCAATTGGTATTAAATCACCTTGGGGGGAGGGTTGGGTGTGAACCGGCACTCGATTGGACGCCGGACAGAGCAATTTGCCGCATGAGGCTCTACTTGATGGCGGCCAGATCGGTCAGCAATTGTGCTTTGTTGAAGCCGTTGGGGGCGCCTTTGGCGGTAATCCAGTCCTGGCAAAGCAGCGTGTGGGCCTCGTCGCAATATTTCTTCCAGAAGGCCACGGTCATGGTCTTAGGCTGGCCCCAGGTAATGCAGGTGAAGCCTTTGGCGTCGTACTTGGGCACGTAGACGCAGTGGCCGCCCCAACTGCCGGGTTTGGCATTGGCGCCGCCTTTCGGAACCACGTCCCAGACATCCTGCTTCTGGGCAGTTATGGGGAGCGAAAGTCCTATGTAAACGCCTCCAAACAGGGCGATGGACTGACGAATCTGTACTAGATTGGCGGCCTTGGGATCGGTGAAGGCCAGCAGCTTGTGGCCGGCAAAGCCACCCTTTTGCCAGTCGTTCAGAACGTCCAACTCAATGCCGCCGTGATCGGTGGTGGGATCGCTGGGGTTGTAGCCGTCCCATTTCTCATAGTATCTCTTGATGGTGGCGTCGGGAACGGTGACGATGCCCTTGGTGTTGGCCGTCCACACCTGCACGGCGTGGGCCGCGCCTGCGATGGTGCAGTCGCCCAAGTGGTCATTGAGCATCATGCCCCAGTTGGTGACGTCCTTGGTCCAGTCGGCGGCGGCGGGTGGCGGCTTGAGTGCTGGGGTGAGGTAATTGGCAAAAGCCAGCGTACGTGAGTCGGTCCTGATGGCCTTCCGGCCTAGTTTCATCATGGAATGATCTGCCATAAAAAACTCCTTGCATGGGGGATAGAAGCGCTCGGCTAAGGCCGTGCGCATCGGTCAAACTGTGTCAAATTTGGACAGTTTTGTCCAGAGATTATTTTTTTACAAGGGTCAAGGCAACTCGATTACGTTCAATAGTTTTTGAAAAATCCGTCCGCCTGAGAGGAATTCGACGTGCTACGCGTAGACGCTCAGGCTGGCGCTGCTGGTTGCCCACGTACTCTCCAACAGAATCTGCGACTGATTCCAGAGCGCGATGGAAGTCGCGCTCATTGCGCTGGCGGCTATAGTGTACGAAGAACTAGGCGAAGCCGCTGTTTCCTGGCTTGTAGATGAGGCCGCAGAAAGCAAGGCAAGTTCCTTGATCCACAGCGCGGAGCCGCTCGTATCCACAGTGGGTTTTGTATTCGCTGTGCCGCTGGCATCCGTGCTGGCGCTGGATTGGTCCCTGGAATATGCGTTGACGTCCAAGGACGTGTATCCATGCGCGTCCACCCAATCCGCGATGTTGGTTGACGCTGCTGTTTGAGCGCTCTCCAAAGCGCTCATGGCGTCTGCACTGCTTCCGGCGCTGGCGCTGGTGTTGAGAATAGACGTTAAGCTGAGATCGCCGCGGGCGTCTTCACTGACGCTGATGCTGACTTGAGTGCTCGCGCTGGAGATTGAGCCGTTGCTGACGCCGGTTACGCTATCACTGATGCTGCTTCCAATGGTGGTGCTGGCATCGGTGATGGCTTTGGCGTATGTGTTGGCATCCGAGGCCGAGTAGCCCATGGAGATCAGATAGTCGGAGATATTCGCTGCTGCTTCTTGATTCACACTGTTCAGACTCGCCATGTCGCTGGCAAGCTGGGTAATGTCGGTTGCGGAAAGACCACCGCTATGCTCTACTCCCTGCATGGATTGCATTTCATCCCGCTGGACCTGACCTACAGCCATCGCCATTGCCATCATCACGTCTTTCGGCGCCTGAGTGCTGGCTGTCTCAAATGCCGCCTGGGCAGCCTTCGCGTCGCCCGATTGAATTGCACTTCCCAATGCTGCCAGATCGCTGGTGAACTGCGCTGTGGGCGCGGTGAGAGAACTCATTCCATAATTTGAGTTCGCCAGATTCTGGGAATAGGCGTTCAGGGAAGACTGCGCGGCAGTAAGATCACCGGAGACAAGATTTTGTGCCAGCGTGCTCCAGGCCTGTTGAACCGGATCGTTCTCGTTTTGGAGAACTGCGTAGACGGATTGCGGTACTCCGGTGACTGGAGAGCTTGTCACGGAGGCCGTATAGCTTACCCCGAGAGCTTCGGTTGCCTGAGCCATCTGGCCGTACAACAAAGCAGCGGAGGCTGAACTGCTGCTTGATGCCGACCGGCTGGACGTAGAAGGTGTATAAGTGTCGGGTAAAAGCCGAGAGGAGTTGGGCTTTGCCGATGCCGTGCCCAACTGCTGGGCTTTGGACAACGGCAAGACCGCATTTGCGGAGGAAAGAGGTTGTAAAAAGCCAGCATTTAGCAACGCGGATATGGCCACAGTGTTCCTTGTCTGAAGTCAGAGATTGACTCCCTTCACGTCCGTTCATCGGCAGGCATCCGCAAAACTGCACTATCTCTCCGATGCGGAAATCACAGATCAACCCGATTTGGTTTCCAGAAATGGTGCTAAAACCGTTTTGGTTCCAGCACGGAATCTCTGATTAAACTTTCGGGTAGCCGTAAAATGCTCTACGATAAAGGGCAACGGAGGTCGCAAATTCTATGGGTCGAGTTATATTGGGAATTCTCTTAGGAATAGTGCTCGTGCCGGTTGCGTTGCTGGGGTGGCTGCAATTTGGTAAGGTGCCGGTGGCTGTCACAGATCCGCCTCTGCCTCAGGAGCGGCTATTGACCGGTTTGCCTCTGCACGCGCGTATTAATAGCGAGTTGGTGAAGACTCCGCCCATTCCGGTCAATGAAGAAAATTTGGTTGCTGGAGCGCATGTCTACAACGAGAAATGCGCGGTTTGCCATGGCTTTCACGGTAAGCCTTCTGCTTTTGGCGGGCACATGTTTCCTGTTGCACCGGTGCTGTGGGAGAAGCACAGCCATGGCGCGGAGACAATGGTTGGGGTAAGCGACGACCCGCCGGGCGAAACCTTCTGGAAGATATCCAACGGCATTCGCCTGACCGGTATGCCCTCGTACAAGGGCGTCCTCTCCGACAACGAAATGTGGCAGGTCAGCCTGCTACTAGCCAACGCCGACAAACCGTTACCGCCACCGGCGGTGGATCTGCTGCGCGGGGACACGCCTGCGGCCTTGGCTTCTCCGGAGAGCGTCGTGGGAGCTGTTCCCGTGACGAAGAAGAAATAGCTTGGCAGTGCGCTGGGCGGCCCATGAGGGCATCGGGGAAGCTGTTTTTGCGTGATCACAATGGAGATGATGGAATGAAGCGGAAAAAGTTGCTCGGCAGCGCACTGTTTCTTTGCGCGCTTTTATTGGTGTTCACCGGTTTTTCGTTTGCGCAGGGAAGCGATTATTTTTCTAACTTGCCCAAAGGCGCTACGCCTGAGGAGGTGGGTAAAAAAGTGGCGGAACATTTTGTGGCCAGTCCGCATCAATACACGGCAACCATACACTACTCCGAGGTTGCAGCCTGGTACGGTGCTCTGGACTTTGTTCGACTGACGCACGACGACGCCCTGCGCAAGGAGCTGATTGTCCGCTTCGATCTGTTGATGCCAGACGGCGCGGAGGCCGCGCGGAGGCCGCTGCGGCATCATGTGGACGACTCGATCTTCGGCATCATTCCACTGGAAATTGCCATTCAAACCAAAGAACCGAAATATCTGACCGAAGGCAAAGGTTGGGCGGACCGGCAGTGGGAAAAGCCACGGCCTGACGGGCTTTCCGCGGAGACTCGCTTCTGGGTTGACGATATGTATATGCTCACCATCCTGCAACTACAGGCCTACCGCGCCACGGAAGATCGCACCTATCTGGACCGCGATGCCAAAGAAATGGTGGCCTATCTGGACAAACTGCAACAGCCAAACGGCCTTTTTTTTCATGCGGCCGATGTGCCTTTCTTCTGGGGGCGCGGCGACGGATGGTTCGCCGCGGGCATGGCAGAGATGCTGCGCGATCTGCCCCGGGATCATCCCCAACGCGCCCGCATTCTGGCCGACTACCGCAGCATGATGGCCGCACTTTTAAAGTACCAGGGCAAGGATGGAATGTGGCGGCAGTTAATTGATCACGATGAGGCATGGCCAGAGAGTTCCAGCTCAGCCATGTTCACCTTCGCAATGATTACCGGTGTCAGAAATGGTTGGCTCGATGGTCCAACCTACGGCCCAGTGGCACGCAAGGGATGGCTTGCAGTAGTGGGCTACATCGACCAGAACAGCGATGTGACCAGCGTTTGCGCAGGCACCAGCAAGCTGAACAGATTGGAGTACTATCTGACCCGCCCCCGTCGAACCGGCGACTTTCATGGGCAGGCTCCGATTCTGTGGGCAGCGGATGCGTTGTTGCGCTCAGAGAGGTAAACAAATTGGCAAAATCAAAACTATGCCGCTGATGCGCCAACAGGCTCTCGACTTCTTCCACTCCCCCGACCTGATCGGCCTTGGGTTTGAGGCCGACGCGGTGCGCCGTCGGCTACACCCCGAAGGCGTGGTCACATACATCATCGATCGCAACATCAACTACACCAACTTCTGCACTGAGTACTGCACCTTCTGCGCTTTTTATCGACCGCTAACCGGGCCGCGTTCGGAAGAAGGCTACATCCTCGACTTTGAAGTGATCTACGACAAGATCGCCGAGACGCTGGAGATGGGCGGCACCGGCGTGCTGATGCAGGGCGGCATCCATCCCGATTTGAAGATTGACTGGTTTGAGCGGCTCTTCCGTGGAATAAAACAGCGCTTTCCGCGGATATGGCTGCATTGTTTGACGGCTTCAGAGATTCTAGCCATTGCTAAATATTCTGACCTGACGCTGCGTGAGACGATCATTCGGCTGCGCGCCGCAGGTCTGGATTCGATTCCCGGCGGCGGCGCGGAGATTCTCGACGACGATGTGCGCCGTCGCATTGCACGCATCAAGTGCAACACTGAAGACTGGGTCAGCGTCCATCGCTGCGCCCATCAATTAGGCATGAGAACCACGGCGACAATGATGTTTGGTGTCGGCGAAACCTTCGAGCAGCGCATCAATCATTTTGAAGTCGTGCGCCGCCTGCAGGAAGAGACTGGCGGCTTCACGGCCTTTATTCCCTGGAGCTTTCAGCCGAAGAATACTGCACTCGGTGGGCACGGCTGGGAAGAAGCAACCAGCGTCGAATACCTCAAGGTACTAGCCATCAGTCGCCTCTATCTCGATAACATCGAAAACGTGCAGGCGAGTTGGGTGACGCAGGGATTGAAGGTGCTGGAACTGGGCCTCCACTTCGGCGGCAACGATGTGGGCTCGGTGATGCTGGAGGAGAACGTAGTCAAAGCTGCTGGTACCAGTAACTGCACAACGGAAGAAGAACTAAGAAGAATCATCCGCGACGCCGGCTTCAAGCCTGTGCAGCGCGACACGCTCTACAGAACAATGTTTTTGAACTAGCTTTTAGATTAGCCTTCATTATCTTCAGGGGTTCGTCGTATAGGAAACCAGAGGCGCGCGGAAAACTCCTTTGCTCCCGGGGTCCCGGGGATTCGGAGGCCTTACGTATTTCCCAGATCAACCTCGAAATCCGGACATTGTTCTCCTCTCGAGGGTTGTCAGCATTCATGGAGGCGATGAGCGCCTGGAGCGATGTTAAAACGCCACGCGAGCCAATCAGGTTGAGCGTGTTACACGCCTTGAGGAACGTTCGGTGAGTCTCGATTTTTGGATTCGGACCGACGTTTCCGCTCAACGAGGCGACAAATTCCTTGTATTGCTCATATTTCCATTTGCGCCAGTCAGCTTCACGCTCCTTCATTTTCGTGAACAGGTAGCTCAAAGCCGCGACCATAACGGCTGCAGCGCTGGCAATCACTTCAACAAAGACAGATGGGCTCATTGCGATCTAATATACTCGGTCTTAGGCTTGTAGCTTTTATGCTACAATCATTCTCGTGATCGAGCTCGTCTACTACCGGGATGACAATGGGCGTTCTCCCTTCATCGAGTGGATCACAGCGCTTCGGGACAAAATGGCGAAAGCCCGGATCGCAACTCGGCTGCGACAGGTCGAATCTGGCAATTTCGGCGACTCAAAGCCAGTTGGTGAGGGCGTGACAGAATTACGAATTCACGTTGGGGCAGGATACCGGGTCTATTGCGGGCGGCACGGCCAACATTGGGTAATTCTTCTCAGTGGAGGAGATAAAGATAGTCAACCAAGGGATATAGCCAAAGCCAAGGCACTTTGGCAAGAGTGGAAAAGGAGACAACCATGAGCAAACTTGTAGGGGTCGGTTCCTATCACGAATGGGAAATTCAGGAGTTGCAAAAGGACCGGGAGTTTGCTGTCGAATATCTGAAAGCAGCCATGGAAGCCCTCGACAATCCCGAAGAGCGCGCCGGAGGGCTGATCGCCTTGCGCGCTGTCGCCGAGGCTTACGGCGGTTTAGGCGCGGTAGCGGCCCAGGCAGGCATAAGCCGGGAGTCGCTCTACCGCGCGCTGTCGCCGAAAGGCAACCCGACACTCAAGACACTGGTTGCTGTGCTAAAGACAGTGGGATTGCGGCTTACCGTCACGCAGGTGGAGCAGGTTTCTAAGCGACGGGCAAGAGCAAAAAACGTTTCCGTTGCCGCCTGATTACGGTGGTCCGAATCCTTCACACAATGGTTAAGGTTTTGCGAGGTTAGGTTTTTCGGTCACAGCTGGCGTGAGCGTTGCTGCCTTCAACTGGCTCAGATCGGCCTGAAGAGCTTGTTGGCGCGTCAACTCTTTCCCGGTCTCTACGGGCTGCGAGAAACCGGAATAGAAATCCAAAATGTTCTTGCGCAACTTAACAGATGTCTGATCGAAATTATGCGCGGATAACTTAGCCAGTAACTCTGCGTAGGCTTCATCCGCAAGCGAGTATTCTCCAACCTTGGTAGGCTTGCCGTCATCCAAATCGCTATCAGGCAGCACCAGCTTGCCAGCGCGCAACTCCTGTAGCCGTGCGCGATAACTATCAGTTGTGGTGTTGATACTCTTGATATACAAATCTTCGGTTTGCGGGGTGGGGTTATTGAAGCCCAGGCTTTTGAACGGACCAACTCTTGGCGCAGCGCGCAGAAGCGTCGATAAGATGCGCGTGCCCAGGCCGGGTTTCGTATAAGTCTTACCCCATGCTCTTTCATAATCTGCGCGGGATAAACGGTACAAAAACTTCTGCCGCGCAAAATTCGGAGTCTCGCGCACAAGTTCCTTCTTGTGCACCTGAAGCGCAACTTGGGTCATCTTCGGAATCAGCCGACTGATAAAGAAACGATAGGACCCAACCGCCAAGTCTTCATGCGTGAGTATGTCCTTCAAATCCAGCCCGTAGACAACTGGAAAGACCCTCTCCAGCAGCGGCTCCGAAACCTCAAATCCTATGAAATCGTGGAACTGTTCCGGCGCATAGCGATTTCTCGCAACCTGTAGTGTGTCGAATCCGAATTCCGTCTTCAAGTGCGCAGACTTGTCCTGAGCATAGCGAACGGAATGACCATATTTCGCTCGCAGCTTTGGATAACGAATTGCGACCGCCTGATTGACCGCAGGATGGCCGTCGATGTCCGAAACATAATGCGAAAGTGCACCCAGCGCAAAGGCATACTCATCGGCATTCTGGCTTTCCGTCAACAACTCCAGAACAAAGTCTCCGCTGCGAACATAATGCGTCAGTTCGCTGAATTCCTTGCTGCCGAGGGGATAATAGCCCAGATCTTGAATCACCGAGCCACCATAAGCGTAGGCATGAGCTTCCTTGATCTGGTCTTTGGTGATACCTGGAAAGCGCTCAATCAGAAGCGGCCGAATCTCGGAAGTCCATGCCAGGTCTACGATTTCTTCATGTGTCAGAACTGAATAGGCAAACGCAGCTCCGCTCGACAGCAGCACCGCGAATACAAGTGTCACCGCACGCGTAAGTCTCTGATATTCAGCGCCGATCATCGATTTATGTTCGTGGCTCAGATCTGTCCCAACAGAACAAGAACTACCAGAATCACGAGGACAAGTCCTACTCCGCCTGTCGGATAATAACCCCAGTTTCTGCTGTGCGGCCAGGTTGGTAGTGCGCCAATTAATGCAAGAATCAACAGCACGATCAAAATTGTTCCAAGCATAAATCCTCCTCACGCATTTGCGGGACGCGCATCCTGCACTGTCTGTGCTTGATGCAATTACGACTTGAGTCTTTCATGCGTCGAAGGGGGAATCTGCTCAATTGAAGACAGTCAGCGGCTCGGCATTCAGAGCCTATTGCGCGGGCAGAATCTTGATGGTGCGCAACCAGGTTTCTACACTCTCAGGCCATTTGGTTACCGGAAGTTCAGTACGGCGCAATCCATAGCCGTGCCCGCCCTGGGCATAGGTATGCAACTCGGCAGGTACTCCGGCGTTTTTCAGTGCCATGTAGTAAACCACCGCGTTCTCCACGTGCACCGGGTCGTCCTCAGCTTGCAGGACGAATGTAGGCGGCGTCTTTGCGGTGGGGTTAATGTCAGGGTTGGGTGCGAAGTTCTTGTCGGCAAGAGCTAAGTAGCCGGGATAAACGATGACGGCAAAGTCGGGACGGCAACTCAGCTTATCGGCGTCGTCGAGCGGCGTGTAGAGGCGCTGGTCAAAGTGGGTGCTAAGGGCAGCGGCCAAATGCGCGCCTGCGGAGAAGCCGAGAACGCCGATGCGATTGGGGTCGATTTGCCACTCGGCTGCGTGCTGGCGCACCAGTCCGAGGGCACGTTGAGCATCCTGCAATGCAGCAGGCGACTTGGGGTATGGGCCAGTGCCCGGAACCCGGTATTTGAGCAGGACGCAGGTGATGCCGGCGGAGTTGAGCCAGTCGCAAACCTCAGTGCCTTCCAGGTCGATGGCCAAAATGCGGTAGCCGCCCCCGGGAAAGACGACGACAGCCGCGCCGGTATTTTTGCCCTTGGGGGCATAGAGAGTGAGGGTCGGCGTTACGACGTTGCCTAGACGAAGAACCGATCTGCCAGCAACGATATTATCTTTTGCGGTTGTCATGTTGGCTTCAGCGGGCAAATCAGCGGGTGCGCCAAGCGCAACGCCGGGCCAGACCGGCAGCGTGAGATGGCCGGTTGTGGGTGGCCACCCCGAGGGCTGGGCTGCGAGGGTTAATGAAAAGCCTGCAATGGCCGCGAAGAGAACTAACGTGTTCCTGATCATGCGAAAAATCCCCCAATCAATCGACGCAGTGATCATTGCAGTTGAAGGGAGTAGGAGGCAAATGACGGTGGGGGCGGTCAGGGTTTTGCGTCGGGCGGAATCAGCAGCGTGACGGCATCGGGCACGACCTCAATGCGGACCGGAAGATTGCCCAGCAACTCTCCATCGGCTTCGACAAGAACCTGTGGCGCAGATCCATCGCACGGACGGCACTCGACAGAGACGGAGTCCAACATTTCAATCCCATCGGAAAAGGATGCGCGGCCAAAGATGGCCCCGAGCAAAAAGCGGAAGAAGCGCATGCGGCTTTGCGTCTTGAAGGCAACCAGGCGCAGGCCGTCGTTGTGCAGTGTGGCGCCGGGAACAAAGTGGTTGAGTACGCCGCCAAAGTTGCGAATGCGTATAGCAAGCAGCTGTGAGATCTGCTCCACGCGCGGTTCGGCACCCTCGTGCTCCACAAAAGCCGCTTCAAAGAGAGGAAAGGAGTGAGTGGCCCAGACGCGAAATCCCTCGATCAGGTAGAGAAGATAACCCAGTCGCCGTTTGAGGACAGGGTCGAGCCGGGAGAGAAACAGAGCGTCTGCGCCTACACCGGCCGCGACAGTAAAGTAGCGCGAGCGCATAACGCCATTCGTGTCACGAAAAGAGATTTTACCTGCGGGGACGCGCACTGGCTGTGCATTCATCAGCCTTCGGACAGCTTTTGCAGGAGAGGTTTGCAGGCCAAGATTTGCCGCCAGCGCGTTGGCGGTGCCCAACGGCACTACGCCCAAAGCCACGGTGGTGCCGACCAAGCTTTGCAGCACTTCGTGCACTGTTCCATCGCCGCCACAGGCAATAATGGTGTCGCAGCCACGCCGCACAGCCTCTTCGGCCTGCAATCCGGCGCTGCCGGGCGCAAGTGTTTCCAGCGCGTCGGCTTCAATACCGTCTTCGCGCAGGACGGCAAGCGCCTTATCGATGGCGGCCTGACGCCGTTTGGAGTGCTGACCGGATGCCGGATTGTAAATGAGCGCAACACGACGCATTGCGAATTTCCCCAGAAAAGTTCGCGCACGGCGCGAGAAGTCAAGCGGGAGCTATCTTCCTATCTTCGCACTTGCCGGTGGTCAGGCCAGTTCAGATTGAGCAAATTTGTAATCTGATTGAATACTAAGGGTCGAAGATGCCCATTCTGGGATAAGGCCTGAAATTTCACTACCGCCAGTCATCGTGGGTGTTCACCAATCCCTCGCTCATCACGGTGTCGAAGCCGGTGTGCTTTTTGACAAAGATTTCGCTGAAGGCGCGGTCCTGGCGGAGCAGAATAGCCTGCATTCGCACCAGTTCCAGCAGCGCTAGAAACATCGCGATCAGCGCCCGCTCGCTCCGTGTGTGGCTCAACAGCTTGCGCAGCGCCACCGGCTTGTCTTCCATGGTGAGGCGGCGAGCCAGGAACTGAATCATTTGGCCCACGGTCACCGAGTCTTCTTCAACGTTAAAGGCTGGGCGTTTGCGGGCGCGCTCCAAAATGTCGCGGAAAATGCGGACCAGATCCACCGTGTCGGCGGCAATCTCCGGCTCAGCGGCTGCATCGTCTTTGAACTCGCTGGCGCCGGGATTTGACCATGTGGCAGCCTCGAGCATCTGTTTTTGTTGCAACATCTGGGCGGCATTCTTGAAGCGCTCGTGCTCCAGCAGCCGCTCCACCAGTTCGCGGCGCGGGTCCTCAGAGGCATCTTCACCCTCCGCAGCCGAACGCGGCAACAGCATTTTGCTTTTGATGTGAATCAGCAGCGAGGCGGTGTAGATGAATTCGCCAGCCACATCCATATCGCTGGACTTGAGCTGATTGACGTACGCCAGAAACTGCGCCGTGATTTTGGCGATGGGAATGTCGTAGATGTCGATGTCTTGCTTGCGGATCAGGTCCAGTAGCAGGTCGAGGGGGCCGTCATAGACCTGGCCCACAAGGACGGAAAACGGAGATTGCTCACTGCCTTCGTCGAGCTTTTTTTGACGTGCGGCAAACTTGGCTGCGGCCTTTTCATCGGCTTTTTCAACGGCCGCTTCTTCGGCGGTGGGTTCAGGGGTCAGCACCAGATGAGGAACTCTGTTCTCAACGGGAGCTTCGGGTTCGGCGGATTCGCCGTCGGCGTGGGATTCCGACGTTGCTTCGGCGATTGCTTCCGTGTTTTCGACCGGCTCCGGAGTTGGCTCGGAATCAATCACGGTTTCCGCGATCTGCGCTACGGTTTCAACCGACTCTGGTGCTGGCTCACTCACAGATTCTGGTTCGGCCTGCGCCTCTTCGACAGGCTCAAATACCGGCTCGTTCTTAACTTCAGTCTCCGCCTCTGCTAGAGCTTCACATTCTGTGAATTCGCTATCGGCCGCGGCTTCCAGTGCAGGCTCAGAATCCACGAATGCGCCAAGTGTAGGCGCGGTCTCCGCTTCGGCTTCAGCATCTTCAGGCGATTTCTCAGCGATTTCGTTGATGATCACCGTCTCCTCAACAGGCTCGGCAAGTTCGATTGTCTCAGGAACCGTTTCGATCACGCCTTCTAACTCAGATTCAGCTACCAGGGATTCTGCAATTTTCGGTTCTGCCTCGGGCTCGGCTTGCACTTCTTCAACCGGCTCGGAAACCGGCTCGTTTCGAGCTTCAGTCTCCGGCTCGACTAGAGCTTCACATTCTGCGGATTCGACTTCGGTTGCAGCTTCCGGTGCACGCTCGGAATCCACTGTAATTTCCGGGGTTCGAGCAGTTTCTATTTCGGCTTCAGCCACCACGACAAGTTCAGAAACCGATTCATCCTCCGCTTCGGCTTCCGCTACCGGATCAAGAGCTTCGGTTGGTTCTGGCGCTGGCTCACTCACTGCTCCCGGCTCGGCGTGCGCATCTTGTTCAGGCTCTAAAACCGGCTCAATCTCAACTTCCTTCTCCAGTGTAAAGCTGGCGATGGGAGCAGCTTCCGGCTCCGCTTCAGCCTCTATTACCGGCTTTGGAAGTGCCTCATCCACAGCCACAGCTTCTGCAATCGGTACGACGGCTTCAGTGGATTCAAGTTCCGGAACAGCGGATATTGGGTCGGCTGGATGAACCGGTAAATCGAGAGTAAGGACTGGCTCAATGGCAGGCGCAAGCTCGACCGCAGGAACAGGCTCAGCCGCGGGTTCGGGCTGAATCACAGTCTCAGCGGGGACTTCGTGTTGGGGGGAAGGCTTTGTCAATGCTGTCTCTATTTCCAGACTTTCTTCTGAATTCTGAGTAATCTCTTCTTCGCGAACAGCTTCTGTCTTTGCCGCGCGGGGAAACAAGCCAAAACCGGAGCGAATGCCGCCCAGCGCAAATTTTAACGCCTTTCGCCACCACGGGATTGTCTTTTCAATCACTTGCATTTTCCTGGCGGCTAAGGCCGGTTTCTTCACTTACTTCAACGGTTCATAGTAGTTATGCAAAGTCGTTATGTCCGAGTAGTTTGAATTCGCAATTTTTAGAGAGAATTTTCCTCCCTCTTTCATAACCTCCACTCGAATTCTTTCATCCTTGTTTGATGACTTCTTTGCCCTAGCAAACTCCTGAGAAAAGAACTTCTGAGGTACAACATACGATGTTATATAAGAATCACCATGGAATCCTACCCGCATCGGCAGTGAATGTCCGCGATAGAGAAGCAGTTTCCATACTTCGTAAGACCGCTGGGGGATGTTAAAAAACCATTTTTCAATTTTTCCATTCGCAGTAACATCTACTTGCGGCTCGTGTTCAGAAACGGTGAACAGAACCCGCTTGCCCGAAGCTGTTATGAATGGCTCTTCTAACTCGCGTTCCTGGTTTTCAAAATCGCCCTTGGGTTTCTTGAGAGCAACCTCACGCGGAACCATTTTGCGCAGCCAATCGGCGCGAAATAGTGGCACACATTCTTCCCAGGTACGCATATTTTCCGAGTCATTGAGAGTGTTGGTTTGATATCTCACATCCAACCAGCCATCATTATCAATATCTTGGGCCATTTCGCTTTTGAGCTGGACGGAGAAACTCTCTTTAACGTCGCCCAGACTCCTTGAAAGTCCCAGGACCTCTCTTACCTGCACCATCGTCTCTTCGGCCCTGGTTTCGGCTTTCTTGGACTCTGTCTGAAGCAAATCCCAGATGCTGTCTACGTCAGCTTCCAGTTCGCGGCGTCTGGCGTAAATGGGAGCTACGTGTTCGGAGACGGACTTGGCAGCCAAGGCTTTGCACTCTTTGCAGCCGATGCTAGCGGTGCGGCAACCAGCCTGAGTTTCGGCAACTACATCGGCAGAACTGAATACCTTATGCAAATCCCCGACCGGGCATTGGTCCGGATCGCCAGAATCGGTATGCCGGGGACGCTGGCCGCTCGTGGACATGGTCTCGACTTTTTGCGCTACGCTCCTCGGATCTTCCGTCAACCCGATCGTATTGCCGTAGCTCTTCGACATCTTGCGACCATCAGTTCCCGGCAGCTTGGGTGAGGGCGTGAAAAGGGCTTCGGGCTCTGGGAAGACGCTGGTCTTATACATCGAGTTGAAGCGCCGCGCCACTTCGCGGGTCAGCTCAACGTGAGCGGTTTGGTCCTGTCCGACGGGAACAAACTGCGTCTGATAGAGCAGAATATCGGAGGCCATCAGCACCGGATAACCGAGAAAACCGAAATTGGTCAGATCCTTGCTGTTGAGGTTCTCCTGTTGCTCCTTGTAGGTGGGAACACGTTCCAGCCAGCCCAGAGGAGTCATCATGCCCAGAAGCAGGTTAAGTTCGGCGTGCTGGAGCACGTGGCTCTGAATGAAAATCGTCGATTTTCCCGGGTCGAGGCCGGCGGCCAGCCAGTCGAGCGCCAAATCCAGGGTGTTCAGCTTGAGACGGCTTGGGTCTGCATAATCCGTCGTCAGCGCGTGCCAGTCGGCGATGAAGAAGTAACACTCGTATTGGGCAGTGTCTTGCAGCTTGACCCAGTTGGCCAGCGCACCCATGTAGTTGCCCAGATGGAGCTTGCCGGTGGGGCGCATGCCGCTCAAAACACGCGGATGTGAGGAGGATGTTGCAGTTTCAGGCATTGGACGTATCGATTCCGTAATTCAATTTTGGGGTAATGCACAAAGGATGCGCCGCCTCTCCTGAAAAATCCAGAAAAACGGCTCATTCCATTGTAACGGGAGGTTGTGGGTGCCGGTGTGATTCCTTAAATATGCCGCAATAGACCGTAGGCCAGCCCCAGCACTGGATGCATCACCGCGCCCAGCACGAAGCGGGCTACGATGATCAGCAGGATGTAACTGGCGATGCCGGTGATCCGGTCGAAGACCTGGACGGCGCTGTACGGCAGATATTGGCGCAAAACGTGGCTTCCGTCCAGCGGCGGAATCGGAATCAGGTTGAAGATGCAGAGGATAAGGTTCAGTTCCATGCCCAGATTGCAGAGCATCTCCAGTCCCTGCATCGTGGTCGAGGGAGTGGTTCCCTCCGGCAGATGGTTCGTGAAGTAGAGGACAGCCGCCAGTCCGAAGAAGGCAAGCACGGCCAGCACCAAGTTCGAGGCCGGACCGGCCATGCTTACCAGCATATCGTCACGCTTGTAGTTGCGGAAGTTGCGGCTGATGATTGGCACCGGCTTGGCCCATCCAAAGATGAAGCCGCCCAAAAAGCCCAATCCGATCAACGGGCCAAAGATCATCAGCGCGGGGATAAGCAGCGTACCGATCGGGTCAACGTGATCCATAGGGTTCAGCGAGACGCGTCCCAGCATCCGAGCGGTCTGGTCGCCCAGTCGCGAGGCCGTCCACGCGTGCGCTGACTCGTGCACGCTGAGCGAAAAAAGCAGAATCAGAAACTCGAAGACGGCAATTACAAATTCACTGGATTGCAAAGGAATTCTCCACAGGCTGGAGTTTTCAGGTTAGCATGGAGGGTCGTGACCGCTCAGTTGCGATCCACCGGGAAGTTGCCAACCAGTTCTCCCGCTGCAACGTTTCGTCCGGCCAGTACGATGGCGTGGCTGGCGATGCGGGCTGCCGTGCCGATGGTCGTGGGCTCGAGTGTCACCTCGCCGAAGTCATGTGCGGAGTGGCTGTGCGAGTAGATGCGCGCAAAAGAGCCGATGACCGCACCTTTGCCGATGGTGATGCCGCCGCGGTCGTTCAACAGCGCATGGTGGCGAATGGTAGCGCCTTCCTCGATACTCACTCTATAGCCAAAGGTTAGCTCCACGCCGTGGAATATCTTCACACCCGCGCCGATGCGGGCAAAGATGTGGCGGCCCAGCATCGCGCGGAAGCGCAGTCCCAGCCAGTGGTTGGTGCCGATCGGCGAGCGGTCGAACATCTGCCAGAACCACAATAGCGGCTTGCGCTGGGCAAAGAGATCGGGATCAACATCGGCAAAGTGCTCGGCCTCAAGCGTCACATTTTCCGGATCCAGCGAGAGCGAAAGCACATTGCCCGGTAGCTCCGAAGTGAGCGTCAGATTGAGTTTGCCGCCATGTGGCCGGCCCAGATAAAGCTGGGTGAGCTGGTCGCGCACAATCTCGGCGCGGCTCTCCGGGGAGTGGTGGCGGGTGAACTCCTCATCGAGAAACTGAATCCAACGGCGATAGACTTCTTCAGCTTCGGGGGCGGGATGCGGGGCGTTGTTCAGTGAGTTTGCCATACGGAATGAACAATACAACACCGGACCGGGTTGCGGCGAGTGGGATGTTTGTCCATCGGCTTTTTGTGCGTGGTGCCCGTCCGCTGCTTCTGTCGTTGTGAGTTTTCTCTTATACCAATATAAGTCGGAGTAAATTTTCCGGAGATAAAAACGAGATCGACGCGGAGAAAGTTCCCGCGCCGATCTCGTACGGTTCCTAGCTTCAGTCAGTTAGGTGCACTTCGACACAATCAAGCCGTCTCTTTGGCAACTACGACCGGTGCTTCAGGTCCATATCGGCCAGCACGCACATCTTGGAAAAACTTCTCGCGCTCCTCGGGTGTCATTCGCATCCACAGGCGATCCCACCGATTGCTTCTTTGACACCCCCCGTGGGAGCGATCGCCTCCACGGCCGTGGCCGCCAAGACGGCCGAAGAGAATTCGGCAAAGCAGCAGCAGACCGAGAGCTTGCCAGAAGGTAATGAGCGGCCACCCGAAGAGCACAGGCAGCAGCCAGTTCCACAGATGCATCACCACTTCGCCGCCGATCCAGACAAAGAGCGCGAGCGCCAGCGGGCCTACGAAAAATATCCACTTGTTTCTTTTGACCCATTCATTTCTCATGATCTTCTCCTTAGATACCGGTAAATTCGTCATGAATCTTTTGCAATCGTTTGCGAAGATTGAGCACCGCGTAACGCTTGCGCGCCAGCAACGTGTTAACGTTTATGCCTGTTTCCGTTGATAACTCTTTGAAACTGCGCCCCTCGAATTCGTGTGCAACGAATACTTCGCGCTGGTCGCCGGGCAGCCCGGCGACCGCGGATTCCAGTTCGTTCATCAGCGCATTGCGCAGGCAAAGCGCTTCCGGGCCTGCATCGTGCGAGAGCAACAGATCTTCGATTCGCAGCAACTCGCCGTCTTCGTTCGTGACGGATGCGTCGCTGAAATTCTCCGGCCTTTTCTTGCGGAAGAGGTCCGTGATGCGATTGCGAGCCACGGTGAAAAGCCAGCCGGTCACATAGTCAATCGGCATCAGCAGCCGATTGGCTTCAAGCAGTTCATAGAAGACCTCCTGAAGAAGATCTTCGACGTCCGCTTCGTTGGGCACCCGCTTGCGAATGAAATTGCGCAGACGGGATCGTTCTTCCGCGATGACTTCGGAGATCTGAAGGTCTTGCTCGATCATCGAGGAAATGCTCAATGGCTCATCCTTCCATTTCTGTAGACGAACGTCGGTTGCGAATATTGTAGAGACATTCGCCATTTTCTATCGGAATAAGTCAAACATCTATCGCATTGATTATGAGAAGATTGCTGGTGATGTGCTGTATTCGCAGAACACGGATATAGAACCTGATCCGTTGCAAAGCCATAGCTCGCGCTACCGGACTCTTATCCTGAGGACTCCATGCCACCAAAGACCGAGCACACCGACGCAACCACCGAAAGCCCGTTAAGCAAGGTTCCTGCAGTCACCCTTGTCTTTTGGATCGTCAAAATTTTTTGCACAACCCTGGGCGAAACTGGCGGCGATGCCGTGACGATGTCAATGAATCTTGGCTATCTCGTCGGCACCGCGATCTTTGCTGCGGTTTTTCTCGTCGCAGTTATCGTTCAGGTCAAAGCAAAGAAATTTTATCCAGCTCTTTATTGGACAACAATCATCGCCACCACCACGGTTGGAACCACGATGGCCGACTTTGCCGACCGCTCTCTTGGTGTTGGCTACACCGGCGGCAGCTTGACTCTGCTTGTGCTGTTGCTGGCTTCGCTCGGTGTTTGGTATTGGTCGCAGGGATCGATCTCGGTGACAACCGTCAACAATCCAAGGGTTGAAACCTTCTATTGGGTAACGATCATGTTTTCGCAGACGCTGGGAACGGCGCTCGGCGATTGGACTGCGGACAGCGCTGATCTTGGGTATAGAGGAGCGGCGGCTATCTTCGGTTCACTTCTGGCTATCGTAGCCGCTTGCCATTTCTGGACAAAGATTTCGAAGACCACATTGTTTTGGGCGGCGTTTATTCTGACTCGGCCGCTCGGCGCTGTCGTAGGGGACTTTCTTGATAAGCCGCTGGCCCAAGGAGGCCTCAACTTGAGCCGCTATACCGCTTCCGCTGCTCTGATCGTGCTGGTGATCGTCTGCATCTATGCGTTTCCGCAAAAAGCAGGAAAGCATCCGGATAGTTAAGAAATTCTGGGCCGCATCACTTACTGCCTGAAGCCTCTTTGGGGCCAAAGAGAATCTGCACGCCCAAGTAACCAATCCAGCCTGGCTGGCTGTTCTCACGGGTCACCGCCTGGATTGCGCGTCCGCCCAAAAATAGCAATCTCAGATGCCCTGCGCGGTCCAGCGTCTTTCGACCGCCAAAGTCCACCGTCAGCTGACGCTGTTTGGGCACTGTGTCAATGCGGTTCACATCTTGCAAATCGTAAATCTCGCCATACAACTCCAGCCGCTCGCTGAATTCGTGCCCCACAATCAGTCCACGCCCCCAGCGGCTAGGTACGTTACGGTTGCCGATCCAGCGGCCCACTTCGCCATTAAAGTTGATGGGGCCCAACTTGGTTGTGGCTTCTACGGGCAGATAATATTGCGGTCCTGTCTCCACAATTCCGCGGCGTACCGCGCTGGTGGGGTTGTTGATGACCGCCTGCGGATAGGTGCCAAGCGAGAAATTCATATTCTCGTCGGACTTCGCTTCGCCCGCTTTGTGATGCTCAAAATAGCGCCACTTCACACCGAACTGCGATTCGCCTAGGCTGGTCTGCGTGGTGTTGTTTTCGTCGGTGGCTGCGGCCAGCCAGAGCGAATACATAATCTGGATCCGGTCGCCCCAGCCGTAGTTGATGTCGATATTAGGAATCTGATAACCGGCGTGCGCCGGGTTGTGGTTGCCAAGCAAGCCCAGGTTGATCTCCCATTGCCGATTGCCCGGAGTGCCGGGGTCGTCGGTAATAAACGGCGGCCCGCCCTGCGCGTGCGCCAGAGCGGCGCACATCACCGGCAAAAGTAGCAGAATCAGTTGGAGAAGCCTGCGCATCCTGATAATTGAGATACTCCGCAAATCGGCATTGAATGGAATCAGAGAGCTATAAACAAAAGGTATCACCCGCTCGACAAGCATATGCTGCCCCAGCTTAAGTTTTCTAGTCCCTGCTAATCCAGCCCGCTGGCTTCAGCACAGTCGGTCCCGAATATCTGTCGCAGAAGGCGCCAGAGAGCTAGTAGTCGCCTTAGTTTCCCGCTAATTCCTCGCCCATTCCCGCCCTGCTCTGCGATACTGTGTTGTTATGCCTATCAACGACCTGCAACAGGCTGCCCAGAAAATCGCCGGATTCCTTGCCACCCTCAACAAGCTGGGTGGTTTACGCCTCAAATATCGCATCAGCGCCGGTGAGGGCGCAGAGGCTCCAACTCTTTGTGTCGAGCTGGCCGGGCCAGATGTAACCTTGGTCACGCAGCACAACGGCGAACTGCTGCTGGCTCTGGAAACCATCTCCGCGCAGATTTTGCGTCTTGACCAGCGCGAGGGCGACCTCGTCAGCTTTGACGCAGCCAACTTCAAGGCGCTGCGTGCGGCGGAGTTGCGCTTGACCGCCGAAACCGCTGCGGAAAAAGTCCTCCGCTCCGGCATCCCTTACGCCTTCCCGGCGATGAACAGCCGCGAGCGCCGCCTGATGCACATGGCCTTCAAAGGCATCGAGGGCGTGGAGACAGCCAGTAATGGCGAAGGCCAGGACCGCTTCCTCGCCGTCTATCCGGCAGGTAAAACCAACCTGCCCGTCGCCCCACCCGTCAAGCCGCGCGGCTTTGGAGATCGTGGTCGAAGTTCTGGCGATCGTGGCCGTTCCCGCCGTTAGCACAGCTCAAATTTGCGGAATCAACACTCTTAGACTTGGGCGAACGGATTGTAAGAACAAATCTCTAATACAAAACCCCCTGCTTTCGCGGCAGGGGGTTTTGATTGGGGCTTAACGAACCGATTGAGTTGAGGGTTAGTTAGGCCAACTCAACTTCAATCTTCTTGGCTTCCGCATCCAGTTTTTTGATTTTGAATGTGCGTATTTGGCCTTCGCCCAGCGCTTCGGGTTTGGCTTCAGCGGTGGGGGTATTGCCTTGCCAACGGCTCTTCAATTGCGAAGAGAGCGAGGATAAGTCCAGTTTGCCCGCGCTCTTGGTCTCCGGTGCAGCTTTGGATGCCGATGCGGCAAGGCTGCCAGCCTTGATGCGGCAGGTGGCGCGGATGCCATCGCCCAGTTCAACCTGAACGAATGATTCCGTCGCTTCAACCACGCGGCCCGTCACCGTGTCTCCTACCTTGTGTTCGGCAATGTACTCGTCAATGTCCGTAGGAATCAACCTCTTCATGCTGAGCTTGATCTGACGCTTATCGGGGTCGATGGCGAGAATCTGCGCCTTGACCACTTGGCCAGCCCGGAGCACATCCGAGGGGTGGTTGATGCGCTTTTCGGCGGAGATTTCGCTGACGTGAACCAGGCCTTCGATGCCGTCGGCTAACTGCACAAACGCGCCGAAGTTCATCAGCTTGGTGACGGGGCCTTCGATCTGCGAGCCGACCGGGAAGTTGCGCGCGACGTCGGTCCAGGGATCGGCGAGGGTCTGCTTGAGGCCGAGTGATATGCGCCGCTCCTCCGGCTTGATGGCCAGCACGACGGCATCCACGCGGTCGCCCTGATTAAGTATGTCGCTGGGGTGGCGCAGCTTTTTGCCATACGACATCTCGGAGATGTGGATGAGGCCTTCGATGCCCGGCTCGATCTCGACAAACGCCCCAAAGTCGGCCAGCCGCGTCACGGTGCCTGAAATGCGCTGATTGACGGTCAGGTTGACGGTCTGCCAGGGCTCCGGCAAAAGCTGCTTGAGACCAAGAGAGATTTTCTTGGTCTCCGGGTCGATCTTCAGAATGCGAAGCTGAAGTTCCTGGCCCACGGTCAATACATCTTCCAGCTTGGTAATGCGGGTGTGGGCAATGTCGGAGACATGCAGCAGGCCGTCTATACCGCCCAGATCCACGAATGCGCCATAAGGCATCAACG
Source organism: uncultured Occallatibacter sp. (assembly GCA_964414945.1). Taxonomy (GTDB): domain Bacteria; phylum Acidobacteriota; class Terriglobia; order Terriglobales; family Acidobacteriaceae; genus Telmatobacter. The sequence continues at coordinate 7,107 of CAYPYJ010000035.1, read as the reverse complement.
TGCGAACCGTGCCAGCGACCGTGTCGCCTTCCTTGAGAGCGGCGTGGCGAGCCTCGTTGACGCCGCGAGCCTGCTCTTCCAGAACCACGCGGCGATCCACCACCACATCCTCGTCGGTGACATCAAGCTTGGTGATGCGACAGGTAATTTCCGTGCCGACCAGCTTTTCTAGCTCGACTGCGTCTTTGGTTCCGCTGCGGCTGGCTGGCATAAAGGCGGGAACGCCAATATCAACCGTCGCTCCGCCCTTTCGGACTTCGGTCACGGTGCCCACAACGGCGGTCTTTTCGGCGAACGCGGACTCCAGAGCCGACCAGTCGCGCACCTGAGCCACTTTGAAGCGCGAGAGCACGTAGTAATGCTCCTCGTTGCGGCCTGTCACGGAAACCGGGAAACTGTCGCCGGGCTTGACGGCCTCGGCGTTGTTGTCAAAGGCTGAACGGGGCAGTACACCCTCGGTCTTGTAGCCAATATCGAGAAAAACCTGCTCGGCGGTCAGCGATACAACCACACCCTTGAGCTGCCTCTGGCCGGGATCGCCCTTGTGCGAGTGGCTGCGCTCGAAGGCAGAGAGCAGGTCGGCAAAAGACTCCTGTGGCTCTTCGGCGACGGGCTCGGGAGCTTCTGCGACTGGCGCTGCGGTAGGCTCAGGAGCTATTTCGGGCATTGGTTCAGGCGCGGGTACGGCGATGGGCTCTGGGATGGGCTCGGAGGGAGGCAGGGATTCCATATTGATTTCGTCAGTCATAGCAGTTGTATTTCCATTCTCCCATGATTCAACGGGTTGTAGCCTGAGCAAAGAAGATTCAAACAGATGAGAATCCTGCGATATGAGCGGGAATCTTGCGTCCAATTAGATATTTTCACGTCCAATAATTAGGAGTAGACTCGCGCGGCAGGCGAGACTGCCGGATTGGCTGTGTGACCGGCGGAAATATGCAGAACTTCGCCCCGATTCTTCTTGGTGGGGCGGGTTGATGCGTGTTATCCTTAAAGTCTCTGTGAGGATGTGCGCCCCTCTGCCCCAAAAATGAGCTGCGGCTCGCGGGCGACCCAGGAATAACCTGATGCGCTGTCATCCTCTTCCGAGAAAACCCCTGAAACCGCATTTTTCTGCGGGTGACGCAGTTCTGTGTCAGTGCGCAGATTTTTCTGGATTTTTCTAACGAATTATTCATGCGCAGAAACGGAACTTCGCACTGGCGTGATCATCCGTACCGGGTTCCCAGCGATAGTTTTTCGTCGCTGCTGTGAAACGAGCGGCGGTCTGGCGCGAATCTAAATGGAACCCAGTACTCCTGGGCATGCTGAAGAGAGTAGGAATATTTTGGCGATTGACGACAAATTTGAACACGATCATGAACACGAACATGATCACGATATTGACACCCTGATTGAAGTTGGCAAGGAAAAGGGCTATCTCACTTACGGCGACGTGAACGATATGTTGCCGGATGAGATGGCTTCATCGCCCGACGATCTGGACGACCTGATTACCACGATTGGCACCCAGGGCATCGACCTCCTGGATGGCCCCAAGTTCGGCGACAAGGACTTTGAGCTGGAAGAGGGCGAAGACGTCGAGCTGGACTTGACGCCTGGAACGCTGGAAAAGACCAATGATCCGGTCCGCATGTACCTGCGCGAGATGGGCACCGTGCCTCTGTTGACCCGCGAGGGCGAGGTCGAGATCGCCAAGCGCATCGAGCGCGGCCAGATGCGCGTGTTGAAGGCCATTTCCCGTTCGCCGATTGTGATTCGCGAAATTGCCGCGCTGGGCGAAGACCTGAAGCGTGGCGTGCGCAACGTAAAAGAAGTTGTGATCTTCGACGACGAGGAACTCACCGAAGAAGTAGTGCAGACACGCGTGAAGGCCACTGTGGCTCGCGTCGATGCACTGGTCAAGCACCAGAAAAAAATTGCCACTCTTGAAGAGAAACAGGCCGCCGCCGGAGCTTCCAAGGCAAAAGCCTCGGTTGTGCGCCATACCCGTTGGCTCATCGCGCGCGAAAAAGTGCTCGTTTCGCGCATCGTCCGCGAACTCAAATACACTCCGCTCGAACGCAAGCGTCTGCTGGACAAGGTCAACAAGACTGTAGACACCATGCGCACGCTGGAGCGCCAGATTCGCTCCCTGGAGCAGAAGCACGAAGCCAGCAAGAGCGATGAACTCAAAAAGGAATATCGCCGCCAGCAGAAAAACTGCAAAATCGATCTGGAAAAGATCGAGGGCGAAGCCGGCGTAGTTATTGTCGAACTGAAGCGCACCCAGCGCGAGATGATTCAGGGCGACATGGATGCCGAGCAGGCCAAGAGAGAGCTGATCGAAGCGAACCTTCGTTTGGTTGTCTCCATCGCCAAAAAGTACACCAATCGCGGCCTCCAGTTCCTCGACCTGATTCAAGAGGGCAACATCGGCTTGATGAAGGCCGTCGACAAGTTTGAATACCGCCGTGGCTACAAGTTCTCCACCTATGCCACGTGGTGGATTCGTCAGGCCATTACGAGAGCTATCGCCGATCAAGCGCGCACAATTCGTATTCCTGTGCACATGATCGAGACCATCAATAAACTCATCCGCACCAGTCGCCAACTGGTGCAGGAGTTGGGCCGCGAGCCCAGTAGTGAAGAGATCGCCAAGCGCATGGACATTCCCGTTGCCAAGGTGCGTAAGGTGCTCAAGATTGCGCAAGAGCCTATCTCGCTCGAAACTCCCATCGGCGAAGAGGAAGACTCTCACCTTGGCGACTTCATCGAAGACCGCCAAGCTGTCTCGCCCTCTGAAGCCGTCATCAGCGTCAACCTCAAGGAGTACACCTCGCAGGTTCTGCGCACGCTCACTCCGCGCGAAGAGCGCGTTATCAAGATGCGCTTTGGCCTCGAAGACGGTTCCGAGCACACGTTGGAAGAAGTTGGCCAGAGCTTCCAGGTAACTCGCGAGCGCATCCGCCAAATCGAAGCCAAAGCTCTGCGCAAGCTACGCCATCCCAGCCGCAGCCGCAAACTGAAGGCCTTCGTCGAAGGCGTGAAGGACATGTGACTCGGCAGCAACTCAGCCGGTAAAAGCCGCAGCCTTGGAAGGGGCTGCGGCTTTTTGTTTCTATTGTGCGCTTCAGATTTATGCGATGCGCTCCGATAATCAGTTGTGCACTGATATAAACGGACAGATTACAATCGCTTTGATTCGTCTGATTGCTTCCAGTCGGATCTGAGGATAGAAATGAAAGGCAACTTCCTGCTTCTGCTACTTGCGGGCCTCTTTGCGGCTCCTGTTTTTACTCCCGCCCAAACCATCGACCACAATACCACGGCCTCCAAAACTTTGGGTAGCGATCCATTGGCGCCTACCCACGGCGTAAAATCGGCCGAGCAGATCGACAAGGAATGGCAGGACTCGGTCTCCAAATTCGATACGCGCCGCGAAGCACTGCTCAAGCAGGCGGATCAACAGGCCCATGATGGTCCCTACCGCCCCGACTGGGAGACACTGCGCAACCACGAAATCCCGCAGTGGTTCAAAGACGCCAAGCTCGGCATCTTTATCGGTTGGGGCGTCTATGCTGTTCCCGGCGCGGTCAATGAATGGTATCCGCGTAATATGTACCATCCCGGCGATCCGGCCCACGAAGACTTTGTGAAGCGCTTTGGCTCCATCGACCAGGGGTCTGGATATAAGGACTTCATCCCAAAATTCCGCGGCGAAAAATTTGATCCCCAAGATTGGGTCGAGCTCTTCAAAAAATCCGGCGCAAAGTATGTCATCCCCATTGCCGAGCACCACGACGGCTTCGCCATGTACGACTCTGATCTTTCCGATTGGACCGTCGCCAAGATGGGACCGCGCCGCGATGTTCTTGCCGAGTTGTCTCAAGCTATCCGCGCGGCCGGCCTGCACTTCGGTTATTCATTCCATCGCGCCGAGCATAACTACTATTACTGTGAAGGCCGTTCCATCCGCTCTGATGTTAACGATCCTAAGTATGCCTCTCTCTACGGTCCGGCTCATCAATGGCTCAACGATTCGCATTACAACCCGGTGAACGAGTGGACCTATGTGAGCGATGCCTGGACCCGCGACTGGCTGGCGCGCTCGGTAGAGTTAGTCGAAAAATACAAGCCTGAGTTAGTTTATTTTGATGGTGGCAACGGCCAGCCATCGTTCCGTTCCAAAATGACAGAGTTTACGGCTTTTTATGATAATTTTGCCGTGCGCAATTACATCGACGGAGTGATCACCCTCAAAGATTATGCGATGGAGTGGACCGCCGGCGCGCGTGACTTCGAGCGCAGCCTGCGCACTAACATCGATCCTCGCCACTGGCAAACCGACACCTCCATCAGCAATCTTTCCTGGGGATACATGGAGCATGACGAATTCAAGACGCCGGAGTTTCTCGTTCATCAGTTAGTTGATATTGTCAGCAAAAACGGAAACCTACTGCTCAGCATCGGCCCGCGCGCCGACGGAACGATTCCCGTCGAAGTGCGTGCCACGCTGCTGGAGATGGGCGCATGGCTTGATCGCAACGGCGAGGCCATCTATGCAACCGAGCCTTGGAAGATATATGGCGAAGGTCCGACCGAAGTCAAAACCGGCTTTGCCTCTGACCAGGAGATGAAGCCCTACACCGCCTCCGATTTCCGCTTCACTCGTAAAAGCGACAACGTTTATATCATCAGCCTGGCCTGCCCGCCAGATGGCACAGCGTCGGTACGCGCCTTCGGCCTTGACGGTTCGATCAAAGGTCGCCTGATTCAGGAGATCGACTTATTAGGTTCAAGCCAGAAAGTCGAGTGGTTGCAAACCACCGGCGCACTCAACCTGAAACTTCCCCGGGATGCGGCTTGCAAATATGGCTTTGCACTGCGGGTCAAGCTGTCGCCTTCTCCACCTACAGCCGCTTCCAAGCCCTGAGCCAATCAGGAGGCGGCCTTCTCCAGTTCAGCCCATTCAGAATCGCTCAACTTCAGTCCAGCAGCAGCTATATTCTCCTCCAGGTGCGCCACCTTCGACGTGCCTGGAATCGCGAGCATGACCGGCGAACGTTGCAGCAGCCAGGCCAGCGATAATTGCGCCACCGTCGCAGAATGTCGCGCAGCAATCTCAGCCAACGCTTGCGCCGCGGGATGCTCCGGCTTCAGCAGCTTGCCGGCGTTGATTGGGTACCACGGCAAAAAGCCGATCCCCTCGCGTTCGCAATAGGTGAGCGTCTCCTCCTGCCGCCGGTCGCCCAGACTGTATCGATTCTGGACAGTCGTCACCACGACAATCTTGCGCGCCCCTTCAATCTCCGCAGGTGTCACTTCGCTGAGGCCGATGTGGCGAATCTTGCCCTGCTCCTGCATTCGCTTCAATGCCCCTAGCGACTCTTCGAGTGGCGTTCGCGGATCGATACGATGAAGCTGATAGAGGTCGATGCGGTCGAGTTTCAGCCGCCGCAAGCTCATCTCCACGCATTGAATGAGATAGCCCGCGCGGCCCACATACTCGCTCTTTGCCGGTCCCTGACGCGTAATGCCGCCTTTGGTGGCGATGACCATGTTCGGCGCATAAGGGTAAAGCGCTTCGGCGATCAGCCGTTCGGCAATCTCCGGACCGTAGGCGTCGGCGGTGTCGATCAAGGTCACGCCCAGTTCAACCGCGCGGCGCAAAACGCGTCGGGCTTCGGCTGCGTCGGCTGGCTCGCCCCAGGCTCCTTCGCCCACCAGGCGCATGGTTCCGTAGCCGAGACGGTGAACCGGCAGATCGCCGCCGATGAGAAAGCTGCCGCTCGAGGCAGCCGTAAGTCCAGGTGTACTCATGACCAATTGGATGCTTCTTCAGACTGAATGGAATCAATAGGATTCTACGAGAGCAGCCCCCCTCTTGCTCAATGCGGTCAAGACCGATATTCTTGGGTCGCTTCTGATTTTGTTCGGATGGTGCACATAAAAGGGGGAGTTCTCATGACAATGTCTAGCTGGATGGTTTCTATGCGGCTGGCAGCTATCTTGCTACTCTTTTCAGCAGCGGTGCAACTGGTTGGGCAGACGGCTCCTTCCGCGCCAACGCCGGAACAACTTGCCCAGCGCGCCGCCACGGAGAACGATCATCAGCGCATGATGGATCTGCTCGGCATCAAAGAACTGCGGCCCGGGGCCAACAACGACCCTGCGTCTCCCAATATGGCCAACTACGACGAGTCAAAGGCCAACGTCTATCCCACCCTGCCCGATCCTCTGTTGCTTAAAAACGGCAAGCGAGTCACGTCGGCAAAAGTTTGGTGGACCGAGCGCCGCCCAGAGATCGTTGAGGACTTCGACCGTGAGGTTCTGGGCCGTGTGCCCGCCAATATGCCCAAAGTTACTTGGGAAGTGGTCAGCACGACGCCTGAAAAGGTGGGTGATATACCGGTGATGACCAAAAAACTGGTGGGCCATGTCGATAACTTGGCCGACCCCAAGATCACGGTGAATATCGAGCTGGAACTGACTACGCCAGCCAACGCCAAAGGACCAGTTCCAGTGATGATGGAGCTGAGTTTCAGCCGCGACTTTATGGCGGCCTTCCTCAAAAACTTTCCGGGCGCGATGCCCAAAGGCGCGGACAAACAACCGAGCTGGCAACAGCAGGTGCTGGCCAAAGGGTGGGGCTACGCAACGATCATGCCTTATAGTATTCAGGCCGACAACGGCGCTGGATTGACAGAGGGCATCATCGGCCTCGCGAATAAAGGCCAGCCGCGTGAGCTCGACGATTGGGGCGCATTGCGCGCATGGGCCTGGGGAGCGAGCCGCGCGCTGGACTACTTTGAAACCGACAAATCCGTTGATGCGAAGAAGGTGGGAATCGAGGGCCACTCCAGGTTTGGTAAAACGGCGCTGATCGCCATGGCATATGACCCGCGCTTCGCCATCGCATACATCAGTTCCTCCGGCACCGGTGGCGCCAAGCTTTACCGGCACATCCTGGGCGAAACCACAGAAAACCTGACCGGCTCCGGAGAGTATCACTGGATGGCCGGTAACTTCATCAAGTATGGCGGCCCGCTGACCACTGGTGACCTGCCCATCGACAGCCACGAACTGATCGCTCTCTGCGCTCCGCGCCCGGTCTTTGTCAGCGGC
>CAYPYJ010000034.1:0-38106 GCA_964414945.1 uncultured Occallatibacter sp. | reverse complement strand
GACAAGGATGTGGACCCGGTTGGCGCATGCGTGGGCATGAAGGGCATGCGCGTGCAGTCGATCATCCGCGAATTGCGCGGAGAAAAAATTGACATCATCGAGTTCAGCGATGAGATCACCACATTTGCTGAGAAGGCATTGCAGCCGGCCAAAGTCAGCCGCGTCTCCATTGCCGACCTGACCGACAAGCAACTGGAAGTGATTGTGGACGACACGCAGTTGTCGCTCGCCATTGGCAAGAAGGGACAGAACGTCCGCCTCGCCGCCAAGCTGCTGGGCTGGAAGATCGACATCAAGAGCGAAGAAGAGAAGCGCCAGGAAGTCGAGCAGCAGATGCAAGACCTGACCGGCGGTCCTTCGACACCAATCGAGCAGGTGAGCGAACTGGGCGAAGGCGTTCTGCAAAAGCTGGTTGCCGCTGGCATTACTACTGTCGAAGCGCTAGCCGATATGACACCGGAGCAACTCGAAGAGATTCCCGGCATCGGCGAAAAAACGCTCGAGAAGATCAGCATCGCTGTGCGCCACTACTTCGGCCAGTTTGAAGCTGGCGAGGAAGGCGGCGCGACGGTCGCAACCGATGAAGCGGAAGCGGAAAACGCTGCTGCGGTCATCGACGAAGTCCAATCTTTGGACGAAGGCGAATCTTTACTAGACCAGGCAACTGAATCGCTTGAAGAAGTTGTTCAAAGTGATGAACAACAGTTGCTGGAAAACATTGAAGCTGAAAGCGCAACAGCGGACGAGCAGGCAGCCAAAGAGGGCGGCGCGTAGTATGCGCCCCGTCTTTCAAGCCCAATCAAGCGACAACGAAAGTTTTCAGAACAGCCAATGCCATGAGGTAGCTATGAGCGACTAAAGGCTTTGGGAACACAATTTGAAAAGAGGCGGATGAGTAAGGTTCGTATCAACGATCTCGCGCGCGAGATGGAAGTCAAGAGCCGTCAGGTTCTGGACATATTGGCAGAGCTTGGCCTGGCCACGGGCAAAACCCACTCCAGTTCTCTGGAGGACTATGAGGCCGACAAAGTCCGCGCGCATTTTGAGCGCGGCTCTCGCTCCGCAAGCCAGACAAGCACCCAGGCCTCTCGCGCCTCGCAAGGCATTGCGCCCAAAATTGACCTTTCGCATATCTCCAAACCCGGCGACGTGCTGAAGGCTATTCTTGCCAAAAAGCAGGAAGAGGAAGCCGAGGCAAAACAAAGCCGTTTGCCGCGTAAGACCTCGACGCCAGCGGTCGCTCAGGCACCAGCAGCGCGTCCAGCGCCGCCCGTCGTGGTAGCAGTTGCGCCTCCGCCCGTTGCCGCGCCTGCCCGTCCGGAACCGCGCAAGATCGTTCCCCAGCCCCGCTCTGCGCCGCCCATCGTCGTTCCGCCCCCTGCTCCGCCCGCTATCGCCTCGCATCCTCCCGTAGGCCCGGTAGTCGCCAAGGCTCCGGCTGGCGCGCATCGTCCGGCAGTTGTTGTGGTCGCTCCGCCCGCAGCGGCAGTGGTGGTCAAGCCGCCAGCGGCCGTCGTTGCTCACCCGCCAGTTGCCGAGCAGCCTGTCGCCGTTAAGCCGTCAGTCGCTAAAACTGAAGCGGTTGCCCCAGCCGCGGTTGATGCTGTGCCTATTGTTGCGGCCCCGGTCACCGAAGCTCCTGCCGCGATTGCTGCTCCGCCGCTTGAATCAGCCGTCAGCGTGCCGGACCAAGAGATTTCCGGCTCTGCTGTGGTCGCCGAGCCAGACACTGCCTCAACGCCTCAGCCCGCACACCGCACCAAGGGGCACACGCATACACCATCACCCACTCCGGCCTTACCCGCGCGGCGCATGGTCATGCCCCAGACCGGGCCTCGTCCGGTCTACACTGCGCCTCCTGTCGTTACCCCTCCGCCTATGGCGAACACTGGAACCGCCGCTGGCATTCAGCGCGGCAGACCCATCTTTGACCGCAACCGGCCTTCCAGCGGCCCAGGCAGTTATCCGCAGCGCACCTCTGGCGGTCCTGCCGGAGCGCCCGGTCAGTTCCCCGGCGGCCCGCGTCCCAAGCATCCAACCCGCACTACTCCCGGCGGCTATACTCCCGGCGGTTACGCCGGAGGTGCGTCTGGAGCACCCGGCTCTCGCCCCCCCTTTGGCGCGCGTCCCGGCTTCGGACCACCCCGCCCCGGCGGGCCACCGCGTCCCGGTGGCGCAGCGCCCACAGGCGAAGCTCCGCGTCCGCAACGTGCACCATCGCGTGGCCGCGGCGGTCGTCCGCAGTATCCCAAAACCAAAGAAGGCCCAATGAAGGGCTTTGTGCCGCCGCCACGTTATGGCGGGGTGCAATATGGCGGCGAGCCGCTGCCCATCACCCGCGAAATTACCGTCACTGAAGGCATCAGCGTCAAGGACCTGGCCGAGAAGCTCGAAGTACGCGCCAAGGATCTGATCGCGACGCTCTTGATGAGCGGCATCTTCGTTACCGTCAACCAATCTCTCGACGCCGAGATGGTTAAGGATGTCGCCGCCAAATTCGGCGCAGCCGCCACCGTCATCAGCTACGAAGAAGAGATCGCCAACCAGGCCATCGAAGAAGTTCTCGAAGCCGAAAACACTGGCGAGCTCGAGGTTCCCCGCTCGCCCGTCGTCACCGTCATGGGCCACGTCGATCACGGCAAGACCTCGCTGCTCGACGCCATACGCGAAACCGACGTTGCGGCAGGCGAAGCTGGCGGCATCACCCAGCACATCGGCGCTTACAAGGTGAAGTTCTCCAAAGAAGGCTCTCCGGCCTCCGGTCGCGAGATCGTTTTCCTCGATACCCCGGGCCACGAAGCCTTCACCCGCATGAGAGCCCGCGGCGCCAAAGTGACGGATATTGTCGTCATCGTAGTCGCGGCAGACGACGGCGTCATGCCTCAAACCCTCGAGGCCATCGACCACGCCAAGGCTGCCGGTGTACCCATCATCGTGGCCGTCAACAAAATCGACAAGCCCAACGCCAACCCAGACCGCGTCAAAAAGCAGCTCGCCGATCGCGGCCTCGTTCCTGAAGAGTGGTCCACCGCAGGCGAAGGCACCGTCTTTGTCGAAGTCTCTGCCAAAAAGCGCATCCATCTCGATCTGCTTCTCGAGATGATCTGCCTGGTCAGCGATATCAAGGCTCCCAAGGCCACCCCCGGACGCAAAGCCGTCGGTTCGGTTCTTGAAGCCAAGCTCGATCGCGGTCGCGGCGCAGTGGCCACCGTCCTCGTACAAGACGGAACCCTCCGCCTCAACGATAGCTACATCGTCGGCAACACCTTCGGCAAGGTCCGCGCTATGTTCGACGATCGCGGCCGCGCCATCGAAGAAGCTGGTCCATCAACCCCGGTCGAAGTCCTCGGCCTCGAAGCCATGCCCGACTCCGGCGACACATTCCTGGTCGTAGCCGATCGCGACAAGGCCAAGGGCATCGCCCAATATCGCAAGATGAAGGAACGCGACGCCCAGTTGGCTAAGAGTTCCCGCGTCTCGCTCGAAGGCCTCGCCGAACAGATTCGTCTGGCTGGCGTAAAAGACCTGCCGCTCATCATCAAGGGTGACGTCACTGGCTCGGTCGAAGTGCTGGCCGATTCACTGGTCCTCATGTCCACCGAGAAGGTGCGCGTCAAGGTCATCCACTCGGGCGTCGGCTCCATAACGGAGAGCGACGTTCTCCTGGCCACGGCTTCCAACGCCATCATCATCGGCTTCAACGTCCGCCCGGAGCGCAAAGCCGCCGAGCTAGCGCAGCAAGAGAATGTGCAGATTCGCCTCCACTCAATCATCTACGAGTTGCAGGATGAAATGCGCCTCGCCATGCTCGGTCTGCTTGACCCCACCTTCAAGGAGAACTACCTGGGCCGCGCCGAAGTCATCAACGTCTTCCGCATTCCCAAGATCGGCACCATCGCCGGATGCCGTGTACTAGACGGCTCCATCCGCCGCGATGCGGAGATCAAGGTGATGCGTGGCGGCGAGCAAGTCTTCAAGGGCAAGGTCAACTCCCTCAAGCGCTTCAAAGACGACGCCCGCGAAGTCACCAACGGCATGGAATGCGGCATCGGCCTCAGCGGCTTCAACGACATCAAGGAAGGCGATTTGATCGAAGCCTTCTCCACTGAGAAGCTTGCCGCCGACCTCGGCGCGCTGGCCTCCACCGTCAAGGCTGCCGAAGCCGCCAAGGCATAACGCAACCAAACCGACGAAAACCGGCCTGCTTCTCACGACGAGAAGCAGGCCGGTTTCGTTGCGCGGAAGATTATTGAATCGCAGGTTGCCCCACCCTTGCCGCGAATTTGTTCTTACGGCTACGGTGGGGCACCGGTTTAATAACTTGCGGACTACTCACTGCGGCCAAGGACGGGCTCTTGGCTTGATCGGTCAGTTTTACGGACTGAGGTGTGATTGTTGACTTCAGTTCTACACTTGGACTTGCTTCAGGAGTGTTTGCAGAAATCCTATAGCCATCCGTCGGGCATCTAGGCTCACTTTGATTTGTACGATGCTCTGGTAGTGCATCTACGATACCCGCAATGCACCTCCGGCTCACTGCGTAAACGCGCGGTCTGCAATAGACGTTGTCTACATTGGCCCAACTCCAGCAGTGCGGACCGCCGAGATTGTCCTTTAGATCATTACCGGTTTGGTCATGTGTATCATGGTCGTTGGCAAGGTACACATAGTCCGGATCTTCTTCAATCGCAACATAGGCCTCATTCAAGGCAAGATTAGGTAGCAAAATGTTCGGACACTGCTGAAAGGGCGTCTCCTTCATGGGAATCACACACACCATATTTGCTGTCTCATAGTTTCCACCCGACTTCTGAACTGGAATATGGGGATAGATAACGTATCCAAAGCTAAGCACACTTGTAAGATAAAGGACTGTAGCCATGACAGCGCGTCTGATATAACGTTTCCATTTTTCCTTTTGAATTTCCCTCCGAGCCTCTCCCTCCGACATCCACTTTTCCATGGCAACTTGCTCAGAGAATCCCAGTCGATGCGAACGTCTACTGAACAATACAGCCATAAGAAAAACATTTGAAAATACCAGGAGGGTAAGAACAAGTGGCGCACCAACAAGCAGAACGTTGATAAAAAAGGGAGGATGCGAAAAAAAATAACGCGTCAAACAAGCAACAACTACAACCAGAGCAAGGCCGAGGTAAAAAGCCCTCCTGATTCTGAACCATAACGGATGATTTGATCTGCAAGGCATAAAGTAGCCACACCATGCCCCTCTCAGAGCTCGACATGTCCACATAGATTTCAGAATTTCTTCCCTTACATCATCTTGTGCCATCATAATCGTTGGATTAAATCGATGGTCCGAGTCAATAGTCGTTAGCCTCTTCGTGCTTGCGCAAATTGATATAAGAGAGAGAACCTCAATTTCCAGAACAAGAACAGCGCAGAACCATGCGCAAATCCTGATCCATAAGCTATCATTTGTGTAAATATTAGCAACAACTCGAAGAAATAGGCTAAACGCCGCAAAAACCTGGGCAAACAAAAGCAGCCAGCGAATATCTTCAACATACCTGTGTCCACGTACCAGCCCCCATGAAAAAGGTTCTTGAAGCTCCCGGCAAAAGGTAAACTGATAAATCGCTACACCTGATAGATAAAGAATCTGAAATGGTAAAATCCCACCTAGTTTTTCTGGATTTACGAATATAACCTCCATCGTGAGCACTATGGCAATCAGGCCCACTACAAAATCTCCCCGAAGCTCGTGAAACTTGCGTCGGTTTAAGCTAGGAAGATTACTAGTTCGACAATTTAGCGCATTAAGAGCTCGTTCTTTCTCTTCTATATAATCTGCCTCCGCCAACATATTAGTTTCCCTGTTGAGCATATGACATAACTCCAGGACACGGAAAATAGCCGAAAATACCGCGAACATAAGCACCAAAAACATCAGATACTGAAACCCAACATAGATATACTTTGCTCGGAATAACTCACTAGCGTTCAAGTGAAGTCCATACGTTCCAAGATTGGAAGTGAAAATCAGGTATCCGCTCACGTAGGCTAGTGGCAATGAGACTGCTAAAATCTTTCCCGCACGCTCGGTCTTGTCGAGATTAGAAATCTCCTGAGCAACATTCAGCTTATTTTTCTCGGCCATCTTCTTTCCTCAATCAAACAAATTTTTGCGCTTGTTTACCATACTTTGAATATTTGCGAACTAGCATACACTTAACGCACCACCTGCGAAAGGTAATAACGCATAAAATCTCGAATCGCATCCGTTTGCCAACGCCCGCTATTCTCGTTCGCCCTTCTGAAAACCAGCCCATTACCATCGGCTCCAACCTTAGAAAAGAATTCCATTCGCCCAATCCGTTTGCCGAAGCAGAGACCTAACCTCCGATGGTCTGCATAGATTCGCCGCGTGCTAATGCAAAATCCACTTACGTTGATTCATTTAAAAGGAGCGCCGCTGCTGCGGGTTGCAGGCTCTGCGGCACAACTCCTTCAAAATCAAGACAATTTTCATAGCATTCCGCGTATGAATATCCAATTAATCCGTAAGCTATTGAAATTCTTAGCGTAAAAATAAATGATTGACAATTATCTTGTTTCGACGTGATAATAGCGTCAGTTACTATCAACCCCAAGGAGGTAAGCCATGCGACATACACTGGTAGCAAGCCTACTGTTACTCCCCTCGCTAGTCCCGGCAGCGGCACTCGCAAGCCAGCCAGCTGACGATCCCTCCACCGCAACCCCGGCTCTCCGAGTCAGTACAGGAGTTATCGGTCCCTTTATCCTTGATGTCCCGAACGTGCATCTCCCCCCCAACACCTTTGACCGGGTCATTCCGAACGATGCGACAGTTGTCCTCACTCTGAACGTCGACGAAAAGGGCAAAGCGCAGGATGTTCAGGTCGTCAAGTCAGCCAACAAGATGCTGGATGAGCGCGTAATCGAAGCGGTCCGCCAGACCCACTTCAAACCCGCCAAGCTGGACAATGAGCCCGTACCGGTGGAACTAACCCTGACTGTTGATGTCAAACGCTGACTTTTGGCGTGCGATCCCAACTCTGAGGATTTAGAAGTCAGGTATCCCAGGTCCAGATCTTTGGACCTGGGATACCTCCCCCACCAAGTACTGCAAAACAGGCAAGATAATCCATCATCCCTCAAACTGGCTCGCAAGCTCCCCAACCCTCGTTTTACCCCAAATTTTCAATCCATTGCAGCCACATCGCGCTGCGTTATTCGTCGTCTGTGCGTCTTGTTGATTTCCTTCCGCGTCATAACGTCATAAGATTAAGCGCGAGCATCTGTGCGTCTTTTGGAAGAGCTAAAAAATCTTCTGCGGGCGCTGCATGGGTTGGAAGTAAACCGGACAGGAGAAAGATGACTGTACAGAACAGCAATCGCAGGGAATTTTTGAAGGTGGGCAGCGCGGCTGTGGCCGCAACCGCTGTCTCGTGGAATGCTTCCAGCTATGCCGCAATTCTGGGTTCAAACGACCGCGTCAAGGTGGGCGTTGTCGGCTGCGGAGATCGCATGAAGAGCTCGTTGATTCCCGCTTTTCAACAGCACGCCAAAGAGCTGAACTTCGAGTTCGTTGCCGTTTCCGATATTTGGAACCGCCGCCGCGATGAAGGCGCAGAGTATATCCACAAGATCAGCGGCAATTCCATCACGGCAGTGCGCAACAACGAGGAACTCTATGCCCGCAAAGATGTCGATGCCGTGCTGATTGCCACAGCCGACTTCCAGCACGCGCTTCACGGCGTGGAGGCGGTGAATGCTGGCCGCGACGCCTATGTTGAGAAGCCGACCGCGGACACCATGGCCGATGCGCGCTTGTTTTTGGTCGCCGTAAAAAAAACCGGGAAAATTGTACAGGTGGGAACCCAGCGCCGCTCCACGCCCAGCTACCAGAAGGCCGCCGAATACATCAAGTCCGGCAAATTCGGCGACATCGTAATGGTTGAGATGACGTGGAACGTGAATCAGCCGGGCCGCTGGCGTCGTCCCGACGTGGTGCCGCTTTTGAAAGAACAAGACACCGACTGGAAGCGCTTCCTGCTCAACCGTCCCTATGAGCCATTTGACGCGCGCAAATATCTTGAGTTCCGCCTCTTCTGGCCATACTCGTCGGGCATTCCGGATCAATGGTTGGTCCACCAGATCGATACAGTGCACTGGTTCACCGGGCTGCCACATCCGCGCAGCGTGGTCGCCAACGGCGGCATCTATCTGTGGAAAGATGGTCGCCAGAACTGGGACACCATGACAGCCGTCTTTGATTACGGCCCGCTCGACGACCCCACCAAAGGTTTCCAGGTGCAGTACTCTTCGCGCTTTACTAACTCAGCCGGTAGCGTCAAGGAGCTTTACTACTCCAACGGTGGCATGATCGACATGGACAAACAGACGGTCACACCCACCGGTGGCCTGCATGCCAAGGAAGCCGCTGCCATGGGCCTTAAAGAAAACCTGCTGCCCAGCTTTTCGCTGATCGAGAAGACAGAGTCAGTCTCCACCGCAGCCGACACTAAAGGCGATCCGCAGACCTCAGCCAACATGCGCAACTGGATGGAGTGCGTCCGCTCGCGCAAAACGCCCAACGCCCCTATCGAGGCCGGTTATGGCCACTCGGTTGCTCTCTGTATGAATATTGCCGCGATCCAGACCGGAGAGAAGGTCACTTTTGACGACAAGACTCAGCAGGTCATGGCGGGAGGCAAAGTCTATGCGTAAGTCAGTCGCGCTTGCCGTTCTGGCTTCAGCCTTCGGCGTGGGCGCTTGTGCATTCGCTAAAGCGCCCGCCAAAGGAGTAACGGTCGTCGCAGATGAAGCCAACCGAAGGGTTGACATCACTATCGACGGCCAGCCTTTCACCTCTTACATCTGGCCCACATCGTTAAAAAAGCCAGTTCTTTATCCGCTGATTACTGATGAGGGAATCACTGTTACTCGCGGCTTCCCGCTCAATCTCCAGCCCGGCGAACGCGTCGATCACCCGCATCACGCGGGCATGTGGTTTAACTACGGCAACGTAAACGGATTCGATTTCTGGAATAACTCGGATGCTATCAAGCCGGAGACCAGAGCGAAGATGGGAACAGTTGTTCTAAAGAAGATCGTATCCACCAAGAGCGGCGCGGATCGAGGGGAACTTGTCGTCGAGTCAACTTGGATTACTGGCGATAACAAAGAGTTATTGAAGGACACAACTCGGTACGTTTTTATGCGGCGGAAAACCGCACGTGTTATCGACCAGATTACGACTCTGCGTGCTCTCGACAAGGCTGTTTTCAATGACGACAAGGAAGGAATGCTTGGTATCCGAGTGGCACATTGGCTGGAATCGCCTGATGAAAAAGACGGCGTCTTCATGGACGCAAGCGGGAGACCCACAAAGGTAGAGGCCGGCGACACCACTGGCTCGACTGGCGTCTATCTTACCAGCGAGGGAGTGAAGGGCGGAGCGGTCTGGGGAACTCGAGGGCGTTGGTGCACGTTGACCGGCTCAACCGGCAACCACGCAGTTACGATCGGGATAGTCGACCAGCCGCAGAATCCTGGTTACCCGACTTACTGGCATGCGCGCGGCTATGGATTATTCGCTGCGAATCCATTGGGGCGGAGTATTTTCGATACCAAACAGCCCGCATTCAAGTACACGCTGGAGAAGGATCAGTCTGTCACATTTCGCTATCGAGTGATTCTGCTTTCGCATACCGACAGTGCGGAAGAGATGAATCACGAAGCGGATGCCTTTGCTGCTGAATATAAGTAACTAGAGTTAGTCCCATGTCTCGTTATCGAGACATGGGACTAACTACTCATCCTATAGAATTACTTAGTGCGCTGAGCCGCATACACAAGATTTGAACGATTCCCGAGTGCGGCTAGACATGGTGCAAACGTATTGCGGCCAGAAGGCCTGAAGCACGGGCGAGTTAAAGCCAACGGAACAGACGTGAATGTAGTTCTGGCTTGCTTGGGTCTTGGCTGCAGAATCGGCTGTAAAACCGGAGATAAGCTTACTTATAGCTGACGCGGAAAATTCCGCCTCATGATAGGCTTGCGCAAAGTCGTACTCTTCTGTCCAGAGAGCATCGACGCCGGTCGAGTTCGACGCAGCGAAGACCTTATAGTCCTTGAGCACGGCGGTTTCGGAATCAATCTGCGCGACTGTAAAGGACGGCTTATTTCCATTGATCGGTGAAATAGATGAAACCAATTTCACGGCAACAGAGTGATCGATATTAGCTGGCGTCACCGGATCGTGAGCCTGGGATTCTGCCTTCAGGTTCTTGATCTCATCCATATGCGTGTGACCAAATATGGCCAGTTGCACTACATCGCTGTTTTCCGTCAGCACATCTGCCATCTTCTCCGAGGATAAGAACATCTCTGGCCCGTGTCCTCCACAGACATCGTCAAATTTGGAAACGGTTGCATAAAGATCAACTCCCGGTGGAATGTGGCCCATTACCCAAACCTTCTGCTTATTGGCGCGGGCTTCGGCAAGCTGCTGACGGAGCCATTCAAGCTGTGCAACGGCTGCTTTTGGGTCGGGTTTACCTGAACAGGTTGCGTAGTTCTTTGACATGAAAATATCGTTCAGGACCAAAAGGCGTGCATTCTGGATAGGCGTGGGCAGCGTAACGCTGTAATATCCTCCAGCCGAAAAGCTATCCAAAGCGCTCTGACGTTCGGCGGTGGGAAGGTTCCTGGTAACTTCTTTGCCGATGCGTGCCAGAAACTCGCTGTGAGGATCGAGGCGATAGTCGCCGCAATCGGAGTCATTGTTTCCCAGAGCAATATAGACAGGCACATTGGGAAAATTCTCTTCTAACTCATCGATAACAAACTCCATGGACTTATCCGCGAATGCACGGTAGGCATCCAGCGTGGAAGTGTGATGGAGCGCGTAGTACTTGCATTGAATGGCATGAGCAAGAAGATCGCCGCTCACTGTGACAAACTTTATGCCGGCGGCGGGCTTGCGCATGGCTTTCAAACTGGAATCGAGGAGAAGATAGGAGGTGTCGGTTCCGCGCACCTGGCAACTCTGCTGCAAGGCGGTAAAGCGCTGCTTCTGATCGGGCGACGGCGCAGAGGCGAGAACGGCTTTCCATTCGCTGACCGGGGCGGCAACCAACTGCGGGACTTTGGCCGGGTCCCAAAAGGGATCGAAGTGAATATCGCTCAGCAAAAGAGCGGGAACTGAGACTTTGACTGGCGGCCTGGCCTGCGCACGAGCGGCAGCGGCCGGTTGACCTCTCTGCGCAAAGGCCGGGGCGGCCAACAGGAGTAAGCAGATCAGTGTGAGTTGTTTGGTTGCGGCGCGGCACCTGCGGTGCGGCCAGGCGCTCGCTATTCGCTCGCAAGGGTTTTCTCGCCTTCTATCCCCGCGCAAGAATAAAAGTGCTGGGCACCGAGGTTCAAGGGATCCCACCCTTTCCGCAAAAAAACGAAAAAGAGGATTCAGTCGCATTGCTTTCCCATCCTTCGCAAAAAACGCGAAGGATGGGGCACGAAGCTTTTGTGCTGCGTTCAATGAACCACCTAGCTAACGCGCTCGATGACTACGGATTGGAGGACGACGGGGGTTTTGGGCTTGTCCTGGCCGCCGCGGGGGACGAGAGCGATTTTGTTGACGACCTCCATGCCTTCTGCGACTTCTCCGAAGATGGTGTGCTTGCCGGTGAGCCAAGTGGTAGGAGCTACCGTGATGAAGAATTGGCAGCCGTTGGTGTTGGGTCCGGAGTTGGCCATGGCCAGTTTGCCTGGTGTGTCGAACTTGTGCGGCGAACCTTTGGTTTCGTCGCCGAAGCGGTAACCGGGGTCGCCCATGCCGGTGCCGGTGGGGTCGCCACCCTGGATCATGAAGTCGGGAATGACGCGGTGGAAGATGGTGCCGTCGTAGAGCTTGCCGGAGGATTTGGCGCGGGTGGTGGGATGGGTCCACTCCTTGCCGCCTTCAGCCAGTTCAATAAAGTTCTTGACGGTGATGGGCGCGTCGGACTCAAAGAGCCGGACGGTGATTTTGCCTTCGGTGGTGGTGAAGACTGCGTAGGTTCCTGCGGTGAGTGACATATTTTTCCTCGTTTGAATGGGTTCGATGGGCAGCTTACTGGCCCAAAGTAAAGATGATATTGACGGTGGTGCGGACCTCGACCGGCTGACCGTTGAGCAGATACGGCCGGTAGCGCCAGGTCTTAACGGCATCGAGGGCGGCCTGTCTCAAAAGATCCGGGCCACTAATAACGCGAAGATCCTCCACCGCGCCGTCAGTCCCGATGATTGCGCCGAGTACAACTGTACCGGAGACACCAGACTGCTTGGCATCAACTGGATATACTGGCTGTGCTTTAGAGATGAGCAGTCCGACTGCCACTCCGCCGGAAATAGTCACAATTTTGGTTGGGCCACCCGCTTGATCGGGCCCCTGCGGAGGAGGCTCATTTTCATTAAGGATGGTCACTTTTTTCAGCACGACGGGCGTCAGCGGCTTGTCGTTGCCATCGCGCTGAACGTGGGTGATGGTCTGTGCAACAAGCAGGCCGGACGCATCGCACTGGCCGAAGATGGTATGGACGTGGTTGAGGAACTCCGTGGGCACCGTGGTGATGAAAAATTGGCTGCCATTGGTGTTGGGTCCGGAGTTTGCCATGGCGAGACGGCCGGGAACATCGAATTTCAGATTCGCGTCGAACTCATCCGCGAAAGCGTAGCCGGGATCGCCCATGCCGGTGCCGGTGGGATCGCCACCCTGGATCATGAACTCAGGAATGACGCGATGGAAGATGGTTCCGTTGAAGTAGGGCTTGCCGTGATGCTTGACCTTGGTGGTGGGGTCGGTCCAGTCCTTGGTTCCCTCAGCCAGAGCGATGAAGTTGGCCACAGCCTTGGGCGCCTGTTTTTGAAAGAACTGGCAGGTGATGCGTCCCATGGATGTATCCATGACCACGGTTGGGCCGTTGGGTTGTGTGAGGGCGGCGGCTGTGGCTTGAGGCGCATCGGGCAAGTCGGAGGTTTGGGCGTATGCCGCGGCGACAAAGGCCACGGCCAGTACTGGAAGGAGAAGTGTGCGCAGAAGTTTCATAACGACTTTGAGGTTAAATCATCCACCTGCGGTGGGGCTAGCCGCTCGCTATCCGCTCGCAGAGGATTCGCGGCTGCCCATCCCGCGCCAGAAAAAAAGCGCGGGGCGAACTTTTGTGGGGGAGTTAGTATTTTGGTTCTTGTCACCCGGGAGTTTGTGCCACTCGAGCCAGTCAGAGAGACAGTGAAACTCATGCGAGCGAATAGCGAGCGGTTGGCCCCACCGCAGGTGGCGCAGGTGGTGGCTAGCAGCCTTTTTTGCAGCGGGCCATGATGGCGGCGTGGAGGCGATCGCGGAGGCTGGTGGGCAGGTCGTAGATTTCGTGGGAGCGATAGATTTCGATGGTCTTGCGGGTGGTGTTGAGGATGACTTCGCAGTGGCCGCATTTGCCGATGTGGGCTTGTAATTCGGCGCGCATTTCGGTGGTCACAGAGCCATCGATCAGGTCGTCGAGCGAGGCGAGAAACTCTTTGCAGGTCACTTTCCCACCCCCGTTTCCTTGTGTGCCTTGTTCTTGCGGAAGTAGCGGCTGAGGCGCTCGCGCAGTTGCAGGCGGGCGCGCAAAAGGCGCGACTTCACGGCGGGAATGCTCAGACCCAGCGTCTCCGCAGTCTCTTCGGTTGAAAGTCCTTCTACATCTCGCAGCACAAACACGATACGAAACCCCGGCGGCAATCCTTGAATGGTCTTGCGCAAAATCTCGGCCAGTTCGGCCTGATTGTAATTTTGCTCCGGATCGGGCGCCCAATCAGCCAGATCGCGGGGCACGCTTCCCTCTTCTGTTTCGATGTCTTCGTCTATCGAAACCATTTTGCCAGTCCGGCGCTTGCGCAGTCTCATCAAGCTTTCGTTGACCGCGATCCGCACCAGCCATGTGTAAAACTTCGAATTACCCTGAAATTGATCGAGCTTCTCGTAAGCCTTGAGGAAGGCGTCTTGCATGACGTCTTCCGCGTCCTCACGATTTTGGGTGATGTGCTGGGCGATACGAAAGAGCTGACGCTCATACTTGCGGACCAGCGTATCGTATGCCGAGACATCGCCTCCGCGAACCCGTTCAATCAGGGCTACGTCAGGGTGCGGCTCGAGTTCAATTGATTGGATGGCAGTCATAGGCTTTGGTTGCGAAAAATCAACAAGGTCCTGAGGCAGGTTACGCGAGGCCCTCAATAAATGAGTGTACTGGACGGCACGGCGAGAGACCAAGCACAAAGGTAGCGGCTGAGGCAAGGCCAGAATAGGCAAGCTTTCCCGCTTTGCAATATTTCCGGTAACGGTGGTGGTTCCCGGCTGGCTTCCAGGCGCGAAATCAGCTTAGAGTGGAATCATGAAAGTCGCAACTATCCCAACTATTGTTTTGCGTCTGGTATTTGGCTGCCTGGCTCTTTTCTTTGTCTTTCAATTGAATGGGTCGCAAATTGCGGCGCAGTCCACCAGTTCGGCAAAAAAGCACGCTGCTTCCACTGCAAAGAAGTCGGCAAAAAAGCCTGCAAGCCGGAGTGGCGGCAAGGTCCGGAAGCCGGTTAGCCCTGCGACCAGGGCGGCACGGCGAGCACGAGCGGCGCGGATCAAGCTGGCCTTTGTGGCCTCGACAGAGTTGCGTCCGATGGCACAACAGCTGACCACGATGCGCACCCCGGCGGCGTATGCGGGAGTGACAAAGTACGCGCATCAGCACACCGGCGAAGCGGCGGCTGCGGCCTATCTTGCGCTGGGCCATGCATACATGCTGGACAAGCGTTACGGAGAGGCGATTGCCAACTTCAAGCTGGCAAAGCAGACCGGCACGGAACTGGCCGACTATGCCGACTTTTTAAATGCGCGCGCCAATCACGAGGCGGGCAACGACGAAACAACGGAAGGGTTGCTGCGCGGCTTTACGCAACGTTACCCGGAAAGCATTTTTGTTGCCCAGGCTCCGGAACTGGAAGCGAATTCGTTGCTGGCGTTGAAAGATGCGGCAGGTGCCCAACGCGTGCTGGCGGCCGCAGCGGGGACAGTAGCGGCAAATCGCTCCGGCTATCAACTGGCGGAAGGGCAAGCGGCCCTGGCACTGGGACGAACACAGCAGGCAGAGAGCATTTTCAAGCAATTGCTGCTGGGGCATCCGCTGAGTTCAGATGCGGGGACTGCGCGAGCCAAGCTAACCGCGATGGGCGTGGAGACGAGCCTGACCACAGCGGAGTTGCGCACCCTGGGTGATGCCTACTACAACGCCGGACACTACCAGGACGCGAGTGAGCAATATCGCGCGCTGGCGAGGCAGTCGAATCTGGACAAAACCACACGCAACGGCTTCACCATGGCCGCGGCGGCTTGCGATTTGAAGCTGAAGCGGCTGACGGTGGGTCAGGCCAGGGCGCTGCCCGACACGAACGATGAGAATGGCGCGCGGCGGCTCTATCTGTTGATGGAACTGGCCAGAAATCGCGACGATCTGGAGCAGCAGCGGCAGATTGTGAGCGAGATGAAGTCGCGGTTCCCCCAGAGTCCGTGGCTGGCCGAGGCGCTTTTCTCCAGTGGCAATATGTATTTGCTGCGGCGCGAGTACCCGCAGGCGGTTGAATACTACAGCACTCTGGCGCAGCGCTTCCCTGCAAGCAAAAACGCCGCGGCGGCGCACTGGAGAGCTGGCTGGCTGAGTTACCGGCAGGGACTTTACAGCGATGCGGCGCGGCTCTTCGATGAACAGATTCGGCTTTATCCCGGCGCCAAGGAAACGGTGAGCGCGCTCTACTGGCGCGGACGCCTGTATGAAACGCAGGACCACAAGCCGGCTCAGGCGGCGGCCAACTATCGCACAATCATCCGCGCATACCAGCACTTCTTTTATGCTCAGATGTCACGGCAGCGGCTCGCCGCTCTTGGCAATGCGCAAACTGGAGCAGAGGCTGCACCGCAACCGCAGCTCGACAGCTTTCAAGCGCCGCCAGCGCCACAGCTTGATGAGAGCTTTCCCGCTGATAGTCCGCATTTGGCCAAGGCGCGATTACTGGCCAACGCGGGGCTGAACGACTACATTGCGCAGGAGATTGCCGCCGATCCAGACTCTGGCTCGTGGAGCACGCTGGCAGAGGCGCAGATATACGCCTCCTATGGCGAGACATTCCGCGCCATGCGCACCATGAAGAAGGCGTTGCCAACCGCCGCATCGTCGGCAATCAGCTCCATTCCGCTGGCCTATTGGCGCATTCTCTTCCCGGAACCGTATTGGGAGACGATCAAAGCGGAGTCAGCCAAAAACAAACTTGATCCTTATCTCGTGGCGTCGCTGATTCGCCAGGAGTCGGAGTTCAATCCATCGGCCATCTCGCCCGCCAATGCTTACGGGCTGATGCAGTTGCTGCCTTCGGTGGGCAAGTCAATGGCTCACCAGGAAGGAATGAGCAACTTTCAAACCTTCCAGTTGCTCGATCCGGCCACCAACATCCGGCTGGGAACCCGCTACCTGCGCCAGGGCCTGAGTAAATTTGGCGGGGTGACGGAGTACGCGCTGGCCGCCTACAACGCGGGTGACAACCGCGTTGAGGACTGGCAGGCTGCCGGACCTTATCAAGGCATTGACGAATTTGTGGAGTCGATTCCCTTCACCGAGACCCGCGAATATGTCGAGAGCATTCTGCGCAACATCGAAACCTACAGGGCCATCGATGTGGCTGCGACGGCGCAAGCGGCATCGAAGGCGGCTAAATAACGGATAGCTTTTACACCGAGGGGAATCCGCTTTGATACTCCCCCGCTGCAATTCCGGTTGACGTGAGCAGCGGCAGACCGCAAACTGAGTTTGTCTGGAGGAGTCCAGAGCATTTTTGCTTTTACCGTAGACTTCCGTGCCCCATCCATTCCGCATTTTTGCGGAATGGGTGGGATACCAATGAATTTTATGTCTACACTATTTCCGAAAATGCTCCAAAACTCCGGATGACACACGCAGTCTGCTGTTGCTGCTCAGCAGTGCCAGCCGGGTTCGTTCGGCGCGGCGCTGTACTCTACCAACCGGAGCGCGCTATGTCAGCCGATTTGCAGTTTCTTGAATCTTGGATTCCCGAAAGAATGGACCCCGGAACGATTTTCGTTCTGGAAAACCAGACCAAGATGGGTTCCGCCCAAGACCCATTTGTCGCCGTACTCTCGTGCCCGCGCTGCGCGACCATTGGATTGATTACGCGCCGGCAACTCACAGGCCGCGAGGCGATGATCTGCGGCGGCGACGACTGCTCGGCCGAGTATCGGCTGGACGGCGAGGCGATTGTCTTTCGCAAAGCGCAATAAGCACCTGCGGTGGGGCCAACTGCCTGCGGTGCGGCCAACTGCCCTTCGGGCCTCGCGGTTGGTAGTTGCAATGCGGCTGAGGTGACGGGTGGCGCACCCTTGACTTATCCATACAGTCTGGGTGCCCCATCCATTTCGCGTGCTTTGCGAAATGGGTGGGATACCTCGACCCTCAATAGACTCAATCACAAGTTTTGAAAGGGCGCGACTTCAAAGGCCGCGAAAAAACTCATTCAAAGCTGTACGAAGCGTTACGGCACGACTTCAGTCGTGCCGTAACTGCCGCAAAAAAACGTCGGGCTTTAGCCCCTGTAAAAAAATTCGTTCGGACGGTAGGCCGGGGATTTATCCCCGGCATCCACTCCGTCCCCGTTCTACGCTGAGCGACGTGTCGTGCTGTTTATGAAAAAGCGATTTGGCATGAACCCAGAACCCTCCCGTCGACAACGGTGTTTGCCGGGAGTTTTTTATGGGTCGAGGAATCCATTCTCTCCCGAGTCTCTATGTCAGCACTTGGGACACCTCTCCACTTGAAGAGTGAACAAGATATGGGCCGCCGACCGCAATCTGCATCGCAATCATCTGATCTAGCCCTCTGCTGGTCCGACTCTGAAGAAGCCCTGCCTGCTCTTGATAGCTTTCGCGTTTACGAGCCGCTGGAGCCGAATGTTATCCCACATCAGAACAGCGTTTCCGACCCTCGTGATTGCTCGAACGTCTCCGTCCTGCGATATCACGAAGCCCACACTTTCGGGGTCCCGCGCACACTGACGGATCATTGATCGATGTCTCGCGCCAAGATTGTTCAGTTCGACCCTTGTCGTTTTCGTGCCAGCCGCATTGGCGGGTGGCGCACCCTTGACTTATCCATACAGTTTGGGTGCCCCATCCTTCCGCGTTTTTTGCGGAAGGGTGGGAAGCACAAACCTCGACCATCTGGCGGAGTGTAAAGTTTCTCCGTTATGACAAAACTTCTCCGCGGGTGGCCCAGGTCTCGATTTTGAGACCGGGGAAAGATCAAAAGTTTCAGCCAACACATATTACTCCTGACAAAGTCGCCTAGGGTCCGCTGGTCCGCTTAAAGCGGCTTCCAGACGCTAAAAACGCGAAAAAGATGCCAAATAACACGCAAAAACGACCAATTTGCGCTGGTTTTCACACTTTTATTCATGATACTTTCGGAGCTTCCGCAGTTTTTCATCCGCCTGCAATCGGACTCTTTTGCAGCATTGCCCCGAACGTCTCCGCTTGTAGACGTACGGGGCAAAGTTTTCTTCTTTTTGTAGATATATAGAACTACACAGATTCACAGTGCGCACCAAACCGCGCGTGGCCCAGGTGGGCGGTCCCGGTGAAGTCGTGCACTATAGGCTGTCTCATAAATTGGTTTTGAAAGGGCACGGCTTTACAGGCTGCGAAAAAACTCTTTCAGAGAGGCTAGAAGCGTCAGGGCACGACTTCAGTCGTGCCGTAAGTACCGCAAAAACAATGAGGGCTTTAGCCCCTGAGGGACGCTTTGACGGGTGCCCCCGGTCCCTCGCGTTTGGGGACCGGGGATGGAAGCACTAGGAAGAAACAATCGTGGACCAGGAGGCCACCACAACAGTTTGATACTCGACGGGTGGGTTGCCGGTTGACTGGGCTGGAATAGTATGATGAGACGTTGGCCAAAGGCCTGCGCCTGCCCTTCAACAAGGATTGGGAATTGGACTCCTGTTGAGGGCTATTTTTATGGGGAGACGTATATATGTCCCGCATGGTTGAGATTACAGAGCTTGCGCTCAGAGATGCGCATCAGAGTCTGCTGGCCACACGGATGGCCCTGGACGACATGATTCCGGTTTGCGAAGACATTGACAACGCCGGTTACTGGTCTGTGGAGTGCTGGGGCGGGGCGACATTCGACTCCTGTATTCGCTTTCTGAATGAGGACCCGTGGGAACGTCTGCGGACGTTCCGCAAGCTGATGCCGAAGAGCCGTTTACAGATGCTGCTGCGGGGCCAGAACCTGCTGGGCTACCGGCATTATGAAGATGGGGTCGTCGAGCGGTTTGTGGAGAAATCTGCCGCCAACGGGATCGATATTTTCAGAGTCTTTGACGCGCTGAACGACGTCCGCAACCTGAAGACCAGTATTGCCGCCGTGAAGAAGACCGGAAGGCATGCGCAAGGCACAATCTCTTATACCGTCAGCCCGCTGCACACCGTAGAAGCCTTTGCCGAGATGGCGTACCAGTTGCAGGAGATGGGCTGCGACTCAGTCTGCATAAAGGACATGGCCGCGCTGCTGAGGCCGCAGCCTGCATTTGAACTGGTGAAGGCGATCAAGCAGAGGTGCGGCAGCGATATGCTGGTGCATCTGCACACCCATGCGACGACGGGCGTGACGATGGTCTCGATCATGAAGGCGATTGAGGCGGGCTGCGACATTGTGGATACGGCGGTCAGTTCCCTTTCGCTGGGGCCAGGACACAACCCGACCGAAAGCCTGATCGAGCTACTGGAAGGGACCGGCTACGAGACGCGTGTCGATCTTGACCGCGTTTTGAAGATCTCCAACCACTTCGCGCAAATTCGTCCGCGCTACAAAGAGTTTTTCAGCGAGAACACCGGCGTAGACACGGAGATTTTCAAGAGCCAGATTCCCGGTGGCATGATTTCGAACATGGAAAGCCAACTGAAGGGTCAGGGCGCGGGCGACCGGCTGCAAGAAGTGTTGGCCGAAGTGCCGAGGGTTCGCAAGGATTCGGGCTATCCGCCGCTGGTGACGCCAACAAGTCAGATTGTGGGCTCACAGGCGGTGTTCAATGTACTGATGGGCAAGTACAAAGTGCTGACCGGAGAGTTTGCCGACCTGATGCTGGGCTACTACGGAGCCACGATAGGCCCGAAGGATCCGGATGTGCTGAAGCAGGCCGAGGCTCATGCGAAAAAGCCGCCGATCACGGTGCGTCCTGCTGACTTGCTGAAGCCGGAGTGGGAGAGCTTGAGCAAAGCTGCGGGCGAGTTGCCGGGATCGAATGGCAGCGACGAAGACGTGTTGACCTATGCGATGTTTCCGCAGGTGGCGCCGAAGTTTTTTGTGAGTCGGAGTGAAGGCAGCAAGAATTTGGGCAAAGACCCGGCGGTTGTGAAGGCTGAAACGAAAACGCCGGCGGCCGGTGGCAGTGCTCTGAGTGCCAAGGTGAACTACGTGATTACGCTGAATGGGAAAGAGCATCGGGTTTCTGTGGCGCCGCAGGGATAGAAGCAAGACCGGAAGAATTCAGGAGCAGAAATGGCTAAGCAAGAAGAGGGTCTGAAGAAGACAATGGCCGAGAAGATTGCTGACCTTGGCGCGAAACGCGCCGAGCTCAAACTGGGCGGCGGCCAGGATCGCATTGCGAAACAGCACGAGGGCGGCAAGCTGACGGCACGGGAGCGTGTGGCGAGCCTGGTGGACCCGAACAGCTTTCAGGAGATTGGAATTTTTGCCCAGCACCGGTCGACTTACTTTGGCATGGACGGTAAGGAGATGCCCGCGGATGGCGTGGTGACTGGATGCGCGAAGATTGATGGACGGCTGGTGCACTTGGCGAGCCAGGATTTTACTGTGGGAGGCGGCTCTGCGGGCGAAACGCATAACGACAAATGCGTAGACATGATGCGGCTCGCGATGAAGACGGGCAGCCCGTTCGTTTTTATCAATGACTCGGGCGGCGCGCGCGTGCAGGAAGGGATTGACAGCCTTGCCGGATATGGACGCGTCTTTTATAACAATGTGCTGCTCAGTGGCGTGGTGCCGCAGATTTCAATTATTTGCGGACCGTGCGCGGGCGGCGCGGTTTACAGCCCCGCGCTGACCGACTTTGTGATTCAGACGGCGAAGGCGCGGATGTTTATCACCGGACCTAAGGTGATTAAGCAGGTGACCGGCGAAGTGGTAAGCGATGAAGAGCTGGGCGGGCCGCACGCGCAGATGAGCTCGGGCGTGGTTCACTTGATTGCGCGCGACGATGAGGATGCGACGCAACTGTGCCGCCGATTGCTGAGCTTTATGCCTTCGAACAATTTGGAAGACGCTCCGCAACTGCCTTACAGCCTGCCGATCGATTCCGATCCCGCGATGAATGGGATTGTTCCAGTGGACAACAAGGCTGTTTACGATGTGCGCGACGTGATTTCGCGGGTTCTGGACTATCAGGATTTCATGGAGATTCAGCCGGAGTTCGCGATGAATATTGTCATCGGCTTCGGGCGGCTACAAGGGCGCTCGGTGGGCATTATCGCCAGTCAGCCGAATTGCCTGGCCGGAGTGCTGGACATCAACGCTTCCGACAAAGCAGCGCGCTTTGTTCGCTTCTGCAATGCATTCAATATTCCGCTGGTCACGTTTGTCGATGTGCCGGGATTTTTGCCTGGAGTGGAACAGGAGCGCGGCGGCATTATCCGCCACGGCGCAAAGCTGCTGTTTGCCTATTCGGCGGCCACGGTGCCGAAGATTACGGTAGTGCTACGCAAGGCATACGGCGGCGCGTATATTGCGATGTGCTGCAAAGACCTGGGTGCGGACCGCGTGGTTGCATGGCCGTCGGCAGAGATTGCCGTGATGGGCGCGGACGGAGCGGCGGAGATTGTCTTCCGGCGCGAGATTGATGCCGCCGAAGATAAGGCAGGCCGCCGCAAGGAAATGGTGGATGCATATCGGGAGGCGTTCTCAAACCCCTGGATTGCTGCGGCCCGCAGGCTGGTGGATGACATTATTGATCCCGCCGAGACTCGGAAGGTGCTGGCAGAGGCTCTGGAGGCGCTGCATACGAAACGGGAGTTGCGCCCAGGCAAGAAACATGGATTGATTCCCTTATGATGAGGCCGCCGTATGGACTGTTAATATTCGGGGTGTTCTCATTGGTTCTGGCTGTTGCTGGGACTTGCACCGGGAAATTGTGGGGACGCGGTGGCCCGGTCTACCGCGCCGAAAAGCCAACTCAGTTTTGGTGGAGTGTCGCACTGTACTATCTCGGTGGCGTTGGTTTCGTCGGGTACTTCTTGTATAAGGTTTACGGATTTTCGAACTGAGCCGGAGGAGCCGCGCGTGGGATTGAATTTGGCAGATTTTGTCGTGATTGCGGTGTTGGTTGGGGCGGGCTGCGTGCTGAGCTTTGTTGGCCTGTGGCTGATGCTGCGGCAGGCTGTTTATGAACAGCGCCGTTCTACCGACGGACAACTGAGCGAGTTAGCCAGCGCCGTGAAAGCTCTGGAAGCTCGACTGGCTGAGTTGCAGCCTGCGACGTCTGTTATTGCGGCTGTTGCCGCGCCAGTTGCTGCGATTACGCCGATTGCACCGGAAAAAGAAGAGATCACGCCGGAGATGCTGGTGGTTATTGCCGCGGCCGTCACGGCATTCCTGGGCAAGAAGGTGCGCATCCGCTCAGCGAAGATGTTGCGCTCGAACCCAGGTGTTGCGAATGCATGGTCTCAACAGGGGCGGACACTGATTCAAGCCTCCCACAATTTGCGTTTTCGGGGCTAAGCTGCAAAGGAACGTGTATTTAAGGAAGGAAGTTGACTCTTGAAGCTACAGGTAGGAATTGACGGAAAGACTTACGAAGTAGAAGTCGAAGTTCTGGAGGATGACGCAATGACGCGGCCTTCGAATTATGCGCCACAACACCCACTTCCCGCGGCTGTGAACGCGCCACCGGCTGCCAGGATGAGTGCTCCAGCGCCTGTGGCCGCGGAAGTTGCCGGCGAAGACAAGCTCTGCCGCAGCCCTGTAACGGGCGTCGTCATCAAGGTGGATGTGATGCCGGGAGTGACGGTTCAGGCTAATGATTTGCTGATGGTGCTGGAGGCCATGAAGATGGAAACAAACGTTGCGGCGCACGGCGCAGGAAAAGTGAAGAGCGTACGTGTGGCGCAAGGC
Organism: uncultured Occallatibacter sp.; assembly: GCA_964414945.1. Lineage (GTDB taxonomy): Bacteria > Acidobacteriota > Terriglobia > Terriglobales > Acidobacteriaceae > Telmatobacter. Next base: position 14,854 of record CAYPYJ010000034.1, on the reverse strand, counting down.
GACGCGGTGAAAGTGGGGCAGGTTCTGGTTGAGTTCGAGTAACCGCTCACCGATTGCGGATGGGCGCGGCTTTGATGCAAAGTGTCACCGAGTACCGAACTATAGCGCGAGCATGGATAGTATCTATCGTATTTTCAACACGATATAACATTGACTGCGCGATATGGTAAAGTCAAGAAGAAGCCTCACTCTGCGGAGAGATGTCCGAGTGGTTTAAGGAGCACGCTTGGAAAGCGTGTGTACTTTTACGAGTACCGTGGGTTCGAATCCCACTCTCTCCGCCATTCCATATTGCTGATATTAAACAACTTATAAATTATAAATTCTTCTTTGGGGCAATGATTCCGGCAAGTTGCACTCTCTCCGTCAGAATTCCTTCAAAGTTCGAAATCTCTCCAGGTGAAATGGCAACGATCAGGAAGCTGATCGACTAAGCAAAGGATACGTTTGGCCACTCGGTCGAGATCGTAAATCGCAATGAGCAACACCTGTTTCAAGTACTGCCCAAGCGGTGGATCGTCGAACGCACCTTCGCTTGGTTGAACTGGTCACGACGCTTCAGCAAAGACTACGAACTGCGGCACACATCCGCAGAAGCCTTGATCTACATCGCCTTCGCGCATATGTAGTTGCGGCGATCATAGTAGTTTATAGACAGTTTTTCAATTTCCGGCCTCTACCGGAACCGGATGCGTTGGAAGTTCTTGTGAACATCCAACACATCTCGGGAGCACCGGGTAGTCTCCAATTGGGCGGTTAGAGACCATTGCCTTCTTGTGTTGGTGATCACAATAGCACACAAAATGTGTGCTATTGTGATCATAGGAGTCTTGAGAAAAGCGACTCGTGATGATCTCTTTGCTAGATTTCAAGGGGATAGGCCTTTGATTGAGCCCCTTTCAATCTAATAACTTAGATATCAGAAACGTGCACGCGCGCGCTCGGACGAATTACCCGAGGCGCATCCGTGAAGTCTTTCCTCCCCACCCCCCAGATACTCCCAATCTCCATCAATCCTCGAAATCTCATCTGGACTGTTCCCTGCCTTCTGCTCCCTTTGCTTTTCACTGGCTGTGGGGCCAATCATTCCGTGGCTGCGCCAACAACGAGCATTAGCAATCCCACAGAAGCTGCACAGCCCGTATTCTCACCTGTTCCTGGCACATACACGCGCGCACAGACTGTAACATTGTCTGCCTCCACAATAGGCTCAACAATCTACTACACCACCGACGGAACCGTGGCCACCACAACCTCGACTCAATACACTGGCGCAATCCCAGTAAGTGGATCCGTGGTGATTGCGGCGGTTGCTGTCGCTTCAGGCTATACAAACAGCAGCTTGGTCAAGGCGGGCTATGTTATTACACCTCCTCCGGCATCGGGACCTGTGATTCCCACAAATGCCATTGCTGCCAGTAACCTGCAGGCGCTCAATACATGGATTTTTAGCCACGACGCGGGCACTCCCGGCACGGCGGTTGGGACAACGAGCCTGGTGAGCACGCCATCGCTCAGCGGCGACGCACGCCAGTTTGTCTACAGCTACACAGATGCCGGCGGCGAAATATACAGCGTGCCATACGCAAACGACACCAAGTCAATGAACTTTGTCTATGACGGCTGGGTATGGATCGAGGCCGGAAGCACGATCGCCAACCTGGAATTGGATTCAAACCAGGTCACAGCCAATGGGCAAACGGTTATCTACGGCTTCCAATGCAGTGGGTATTCCCAAACGTGGGAATACAGCAGCGCAGGTGGCAAATGGGTAAGCTCCTCGCAACCGTGCAACGTGTCAAACTGGAAGACGAACTCTTGGCATCATGTTCAAATCAGCTATTCGCGCGACGACTCCGGCAATGTGACCTATCACTCCGTTTGGCTTGATGGCAACGAACAGGTGATCAACGCAACAGTGCCGTCATCTTTCGCGCTGGGTTGGCAGGTCGGCGTGGTGCAAACCCAGTTTCAGTTGGATGGGCAGGGAGCCTCAGGCGGATCGACGGTGTACCTGGATAACCTAACCATCTATCGTTGGTGAGCCAGGCAAGGAACACCATGCTCCCTTTTACTTATTGAGCGAGCGCTTGATTCAGTACATTCGGCAGATGTCGCACCTTTGCGATTATGCGATGTTCGACAGCCAGTGATCCAGAGTTCAGGTCGAGTTACCGGGACACTAGCTCAGTTCCTGCTGGATTCCTTTTCGAATCGAGGACATTGTCCAGCAACCAGGGAGCGCCAGCCAGGTCATAGTGAAACTCTCCTTGCTGATCGATGACGAGCTTGCTTGCCGGATAGAGGAATCCTGTGCTCTTGGCCGTGTCGGTGTCATTCAGGTCAAATTGGCCAACTGCCAGGTCAAACTCCTGGGGAGACGGGGGCGGGTCAGCTTCTTCGATCAGATGTGGGCGGCTCGCAATAAAGGTGATCCTTCGACCGGCTGGAGTTGGAACCATCTGGATAAAGGAGACGTCATAGCTGAGACTACCCGCGATCAAGCAATGCCCGATCGCCTTGATTTTGGAGAGCGCGGCGGCCAACCCTCGATCTTGGCCGTCCTGAAATGCCTGCGAGAGGATCTGCAGATCCGATGGAGTGGAGTAGCTGTAGACGATCAGGGTCAGAGTAGCCGTGTTGCCAGCTTGCGTATAACTTGCCTGTATCGTCTGGGGATTTGGGCCGCTAGCAAAGCATGGGATTGTTCCCAGTATGAATGTGCCCACCAGGAAAGGAATGGCGAATCCTGACCAGCGGGTACGCCGAATTAGGCTTGTGAGTGTTGTCATTTTGCGATCCTCCAGGGCATTTGCATAGGATGCGAACCCTTTCGTGCCGCAAGCTTCGATTTATGCGGCAATTCTTGTTTCGCTGGGCTTCTGGGCCTGAACAAGCTCATCGAAAATGGCACGGTATTGAATCATTGCGGTACGTAGTTCTTCGGTGGAGGCTTCGACGCGGTCGAGGCGGACGGCGACGGAGTGCGCCAGACGGTAGTTTTTCATGACGCGGGGATAGGTGACAGAGACATCAGCAGCACGCTGCTCAAAACTAGCTAAGGGATAGCCGCGCGCCTCGAGAAGCGCATTAACCAGTTCGTCGGCTTCAGTAACGGCGCTCTTGGGATGATCTACAAAGCGGGATTGTACGGTGTGCCACTCGGTGACAAAACGCTCTCGTTCGGTTGCACCGAGATCGCGAATTTGAAAGGCTTCAACGCGGGTCTCGCGGTCAGATAGTTTAGATTCGGCTTTCTTGGTAGACCCATTGTCGAGAACGGCGCGGTCGTACTCTGTACCGAAACGATTTCGGAGAGCCAGAGTCTTAGCTTTGCGGCGTTCAAGGTAGGCGCCTACGGTGATGAGGACCACGACAATCAATACAACCGCGGCCACTATGAGTTGGGTATTCGTGAATTGATAATACACTCCGTTGAATTGAAACTGCATTGCATTCTCCTATGCGGGATTTCCGCTACAGCAAGGGTGGATGGACGGAAAAACTCGTTCTAAATCATCATGGGCGCACATTCTCTGCATTAATGACCACAATTGCTCGCCACCGTGATACTGACGGCTATGCGAACAGAACTCTATTTCAGATCATGGCGGATGGTTCGGAGGCCACATGCCATGAACCTGAAGTCGCGGTTCAAAATCAATCGCAAGAAAGCTATAACTATCCCGCGTCCGCCAGATCCCTGATTTGCTGAGACGGTTGAGAGATAAAGTCTCAGCAAATCGGGGATCTGGCGTTGAGAAGCCCCTTGCCAGCTATTCTCAATCTGGAATTAAAGGAGTGCCTACGTTTGGAACCCTATCGCTCGGCAACCACTATTGGCACCGGCGCACCCTTTGGAGAAGATAGATACCCTGTAACCGTGTTCTTGGCACTCACGTTGTTGACCACGATTTCAAACAATACGGGATCCTTCCCACTGTAAAACTGGAGCGGCTCGTTCAGGCTCTTGTCTTTCTTGTCATACACCCTGTCGTCGGAAAAGACGGCGATGGTGTATCTACTCCTCTTCGCGTCGGCCTTCTTCAGTTCCAGGCTCACCGTCCCCACTTGCTTCTTCTGTCCGCTTACCAGTGTGAAGGCGTAGTAGTTGCGGTCTCCTCTGTGCTTCAGGATCTCCAACTCCTCCCCATTGCGCGCAATCAGGGAACTGTGGCCATTCAAATCCCCTCTCATTGACGTCAACTTGGTATTGGTGTCGATGAGGTCATTCTGTGTCTTGGCCACATCTGTCTTCACGCCGCCGACATCCGTCTGCACTGCGGCCACCTGCCCCGCTGTTTGCTGTTGTTCGGTCGCCAGCCTCGCTGTTGTCCGCTCTCCGCGGACCTCACGAACCTGCAACTCCGCCGCCCGTGTATCCAGCTGCTTCTGGGTCAGGCCAAGCGAAGTCTTCAACTCGTCCGTGGCTACATTCAGCCGTGCATTGGTATCTTGTTGTGCCGCAATCAGTTTGATGTTCTGCGCCGTTACATCTGCCAAAGCCTGCTGCTGGGCAGCCACTCTGTTGTTCAGCGTAGCGCTCCAGATAATCCCACCCAGTCCTAATAGCATCGCAACTGCAATCGCCGCCAAAAGTGCGCCGGAATGCGCTCTGGGCGTTTCTTCAACAATTTCATCTCTCATGTATTTTTTCTCCCTACTACCGCTCACCGTACAGCGACCAATTGTCCGAGTCTGCTCGATATAGCTCACCCGCCAGCATGGCCACTATCTGCTGCTCCAACGCCTAGCGCTGCCTATCACCGTCGGAACGGCAACGTACCCCAGAATCGATAAGACTCTTCGAGGACTTGATATATGTGTGTGCAATATTGAATAGCCCATATTCAGATGGCCGTATCAACTTGATTCCAGTTCGCTGAATAAAGAAACGACCTCGGCTGGTGTAAGCCAAAAAATATGGTGATTGATATGGAAGAACCCCGGTGCAGGGTTGCTGCGATAAGAGCGGAGGATCTTCGGTGCAATGATCTGGTCGCTGGCGTGATTATTGAGACTGAAGATCTTCGGTGTAAGAACCTGCGATACGACATGGAAAGTGAAATGGACGATCCTCGGTGCCAGCGCGCGACGATTGAGCTAGAGGACCCGCGCTGCAAGGGCATTTACTGGGCATGGTGATTGAGCCATCGAATGGATACTCGGCGCTCAAAGATTGTTGCCTGCGCGATGTCTTAGCTGTCCCTCTCGACTCCCAAATCCTGTAAGGTATCTTCTTTCGCACCGGATCGGCCCGTTTGCACTGGAAGTCCACCGATAAGTCCTTGATAGTTTGTTAGGCGTTTGCCGAGAATCACCACGCCCTTGGACGTGATTTCATATTCGCGAATATCCTTGGCATGATTTCCACCACGCATCTTGATGACCACCATAATCTTGCGAAGTTGGCCATCGATGGATACGTATCTTAGCCTGATGATATCGTCGGTGAGGAAAGAAATTGAGTAAGTGCTGAACGGGAACTCCGTAAAGGACTCATCCACCTCAACCGTGCTCAGAATCGTCACGCCGATTCCAGTCAGAGCGAAGATCATCCGGTAGAGGGATTCGCGAAAGTCGGCGCGGAAGCCAGGCGACAGAGCCATCTCAAAGCCCGCAAGCGAATCGATCACCAGTCGCTTGGCACCTATCTTCTGTACTGCATCGAGAATCGATTGCATGGTTTCATCTACCGACAGATCGAGGGGGCGGAGATAGAGGATTGTGAGCATGCCTTCTTTCTGCGGCGTTTCCAGATCTAAACCTAAACTGGTGGCCCGCTCCGCATACGCTTCCGGGCGTTCTTCAAAGACCGCCACGATTCCCGGTTCCCCATGGCGGGTACCTTCCGCAATGAACTGGGTTGCCAGGACAGATTTCCCGGTTCCAGAAGACCCGGCTATGAGCACGCTATCGCCTTCGCGAACGCCCCCATCCATCATCTTGTCCAACTCCGCAATACCGAAAGAAAGACGCCGATTGCTGGGCGGATTCCTCTTGCGTGCGGTCAACCCGAAAGTGCGCGAGAAGGCTTGCACTCCGGCATCGGTTATGCGGAATGTGTGCAGCCCCGGCACGGAATCCTGCCCGCGCAGTTTTATAATCTGCAATTTCCGCACAATCGAATTTCGCTCCGCGGTTTGGCGCAACCAGAACAGACCATCAGCAACGGTAAATATGGGGTTGTCGCGTAGCTCATCCTCGGCATATTCACCAATCAGAAAAGTTGTTGCCTGCCAACTGGCCAAAAACAGCGCCAATCGCTGAATGAAAGCCTGCAGTTCCATTCCATCCTGTGGCCCACGAACCATAGTACGGAATGAGTCTACAACCACGACAGCAGGGTTAGACTTTGTAACTTCCTTGGTAATCTCCTCCAGAACTGCGCCCAAGTCTTTCTCTAAAACAACCTGGCTCAGATTAATGAAGCGAATAGAGCCGGGCAGCAAAGATGGATTAAAGAACGTGTACTGTTGCTGGTAACGCAGCATCTTGATTGCTGACTCGCCGAGAACGGTGAAGTAGAGTGCTGGTCTCTCTGGGGTTGCATTGGCAAAGACAAACTGATGCGCCAGCGTTGTCTTCCCGCTGCCGGGAGCGCCGGCAATGATGTTGAACGAGAATTCGGGGAGCCCGCCGCCGACTATTTCATCAAGGCCCGGAACTCCGGTCGGCAGTTTGTTGATCTTCACTTTATCTTCTGTGGTCATACTCATCTCCCGTTTCCCGAATTGAGATCATCGAATGTTGCATCCGGCCACGCATTGCGTAGCAGGCGTAATGTTAAGGCTCCGCCAAGGAAGATATGAAGAAGGCCAAGTAAGCGGGCGATAAGAATAATTCCTCGCTCGTTAGTCTGATACTCGCTAGTCCGATCCTTTTCAATGTCGACTTGTGGCTCATACTCGCTAAAATTCTGTAAAGATCCATCCGCAGTGATTTGTGCAATGTCAAGACTAATATCTTCGGACTTGGCCAGCACCAAGGCGCGACATGCAAGTGACTGAAAACTGGTAACTCCGGCAATTACAGTAAGACTCTGGCGCAATTTCTCGTAGGTGCGAAGAGTTGCAGACTCCATTGGCTTGGAACTCTCGTCCGCTTCGGCTTCGCAGATAAGAAGTCGTTGGGCTAAATCTCGCATCTCTAGGGAAATCGTCATGTTCAATTCAGCATCATTCCAGGGTTGAGATTCAAAGCTTCATCACATACTTCGCTGAAAAGCATAGGGACGGTTCCATCATATCGCAACATGTCGCACGATTGGAATATCTGCTCCCAGGTTCTCAATGAAGGCTCGAAAGATAGCATTGGAAATCAATTCATGTAGCGATTCGTTTGCGGGTACGGCGCATCTTCTGGCGGGCCGCCAGACTTGCTCCGGATGAGTGTGAAAACGTCCAAGACCGTAGCTATACTTCGAATGTTCGCCGCAGCACTGAAAAGGCCTTGTTCCATCCCAGGATGATGTTCCGCCAGGTTTTCAATCCGTTCGCTCACACTTCTCAGCTGATCAATTTCCAGCATAAGATCCCCAAACCCCGCAGCCATGACCAATCTATCGACCTCTGGGTCCGTCGTGTCCGCGAAAGTCGCGGTCAACTCTTTCGTATCGGCAACCTGAAGGCGTAAATCTTCTATCAAACGCAGCGTGGTTGCCTCGCCAAGGAAGGTAAGAAAGAGCCCGAGTAGCTGCGCAATCAAATTGACCCCGGCCTCGCTACCCTCCTCCACGTCCGTCTGAGATTCATCTTCGATAAGACCGCTCAAGCCCCCATTTGCCGTTAACTGCACTCCGCGGAGCTCCGAAGATTCCTTTTTGGCGAGAGCCAAAGCGCGGGAAGCTAGAGCATGAAAACCGTCAACTCCCACGGGAGAACCGAGCTGCCGACGCAACTTCTCGTAGACGCGCACACTCGCACGTTCGGTTTGCATAGAGGTCGAACTTGCTTCGGCCTCGCTCGCAACGAGGCTACGGGCCAAATCACGCGTCTTCTGGGGAGGAACCATTGTTTCCACTCTTTCTTTGAACACGACACATCGCCTTAAACGTCAGGCACATCCCGCGATGATACTCTCTTGCTCGGTGCCTCGGTTGCGCGATTCAAGATGCTCTTCGCTTGACGGTATTTTACCGGTACACTGTCTAAGATTATTGAAATATTTCTTCATATGGTGAGCAATATTAAACAGATTTCTCTTATTTCGGATGCAATAAGAAAACCATGGTCAAAGTCTTACACTGTCTGTGAGGCAAGTTAGAATTGCTAAGCTCGTTATACCGTGTGTCTTGAAATTTCCGTCAAAATAAACTATTTATTACCACAAGAGGTAAGAATGGCAACCGTGCACATTAACAACATTACGACAGCAGCCCCTCAACATGATGTCCATCATGCCTTCATCGACTTTGCGGCCAGTTTTCTCGGAGAAGGTACGGTATGAAAGTTGTTTGGCCATATGGTGCGGCTGTCAGAAATCGAACACGGTTGCCGGAGCACAACTCGGAGAAACCACGAATAGCGCTCGGCGGGTGAGTTACTTCCTTTTGCTCATCCGCTTCAGCTGACGCTCAGACACTCATAAGCCGGTCTGCGGGATTCCTTTCGGCAGGCTGGACGAAAAGCCTCAAGTCTGCGTGTTGTGTATGACGCATGCGTGCGCGAACAAACGAACTCATATAAGATTGTGCTACACGGTTCCAAACCATCCTCCGTCCATAAGAATACGCGCGCATGCGCATTGCCTGGCGTTTCGCATTGTTGTCCAGGAGGTTGATCGCTGCCGTAGCAACTGCAGTTGGATCCTCAAAGGGGATCAGGGATCCGCGTCCTTCGTTGAGAAGTTCGGCGGCATGCCAGTAAGGAGTGGAAATGATCGCCTTCCCCGCCCCCATCGCATATGCAAGAGTTCCTGATACTGCTTGTGCCTCGTGGCAATAAGGGGTGATATAGATGTCGGCCGAGCCGACCAGTGATGCCATTTCCTGAGGAGTGACGAACCGGTTATGGAATATCACCTCCCTTTCCACGCCCAGTTCTTTGGCCAATGCCTGCAACTGATCCCGATATTGATCACCTTCACGGGCCCTGACCTGTGGATGAGTAGCGCCAGCGATCAGGTAGACTGCATTCCTGTGCCGGGACAAAATGCGTGGCAAGGCTCGAATCACGGACTCGAATCCCTTGTTGGGAGACAATAAGCCGAATGTAAGCAATACGAGTTTTTCCTTAAGCGAAAGCGAGTCTTTGTAAGTGTCCGGCTCTTTAAAGGGCAAATCAGGAATGCCGTGAGGAATCAGGTCGATTTTTTCTCCGGACACTCCAAATACATCCTGAAGAATGCGAGAAGAGTATTCGCTCATCACTATAAGACGATCCGAGAGAGCGGCTATTTCTTGCATCACTATCTTCTGGTTGAGATCTGGCTGACGAAGAACTGTATGAAGGGTTGTTACTACCGGCATGTTTAGGCGCCGCAGTAACTGGAGAACATGGCCGCCGGCGTTCCCCCCAAAGATTCCATACTCGTGCTGTAAGCACACAAGATCAACCTTGCTCGAATTCAGAAAGACGGCGGCTGCCCTATAGGAGGAGATATCATCCTCGTCGATCTCGAATCGCACTCGTGTCGGATAGGTGTATGACGATTGCGGATCGTTGATGGCAACAACTGAAGCGCCACCGGCTCCATACTCGGTGGCCATCGCATTGCACAAATCTGTCGTGAAGGTCGCAATTCCACATTGCCGGGGAAGGTGGTTTCCAACCACGGCTATCCGGGCTGGCACCAACTGGCTGGGCAGGAGTTGCATGCGGGAAGGTGACTCATTTCCGAATGCCGGAGACCATGTTTCGGGCTGAATCAACGCGTTCGGTTGCGAATTAAATGAAGTATCAGGTGGGGCCATTTCAGATTCCTCATGCTATCGTTTGGTTTGTTTGTAGTTCGATCCGGAAAAGAGCATTTTTTTATAACGCCAGGCGGGCAATCACCTAAATCGCGCACGGTTTCGATCGGTCAGCAACGAGATCCGAAGAGGGGAAATTTGCTTTTGCCGCTGAGAGTGTGCGCCCTCCGTGTTTTGTCCCTGCAGACTCCCATCCCGGCAGGCCAAACCCGGCGCACCGCTCCACAATTCAAACCCTTAAAGGCTCTGGCCCTCGCTTTGCTATCTCTTCTGATTTCTCGGCGGCTTCTGCGGAGTACTCTTGAGCCTTGGCGCTCAACTCTCCGGCGGCTTCGTGATCTCTCCGACGGTGCGCGGCGGCGGCGGCTGTGTGCGCCTGCGCCGCATGGATGTGCAGGTTCGCGGCATAGTCCTGGTTGCTTTGGGGCATTCTTCCCTCCATATTCCGGTAACTGATTTCGCCCTGGCATCTGGAGTCTCCCACCTTACAGTTACAGGCGCTGGTCAATCGAATACAAAGCAGATGTTTCTTTGTCTCGCATTTCGATGGGAGGATGACTAATGAGACGTTGAAGTTTACGGGATGGGCTCTGTCCGGTCAGCCTCACGGATCAGTACCCGTAGACGTCGAACGCGGCCTCATTCATGCATCGCAGCAACAACGCTTTGGCGATGCTGGCTTGGAACTTCGAGTGGCCGAACACGCGACCCGGGCAAAGCGGAATGCGAGGTATTGCCTGCGAATATCCCGCGTGCGTCTAGCCTGTCCGAAGAGTGATGAGTGTGATTTCCGGCGGACAATAGAGCCTGAATGGAAGGCTCATAGTCCCGAGGCCGCGGTTGACGTAAAGTTGCAGATCGCCAAACTTGAACCATCCGTCGATGTACTTCCTTCCCAGTAATGGCAGCCACAGGGGGCCTATCAGTGGCAGGCGAATTTGCCCACCGTGTGTATGGCCGCTCAGCATTAATCCCACTACTTTCCCCGCTGGATGCGCTAGCAGGTCATCCACATAGTCCGGGGCATGACACAGCATCACGACAGGTTCATTCGGGACATTGCGTATCGAGACAGGAACGGCAAGATCCAGGTCCGGTCTGCCATTGACTGGATCGTCTGTTCCGGCCAGCCATATTCTGCCGCCTCGGTGCACAATGGGTAGACATGCGTTCGTAAGCACGGTGATGCCGCTAGCCATTAATGCCGCTGTGACTTCCTTTTCCCCGACTTGGACGTCGTGATTTCCAAGAACTGCATAGAGAGGCCTGCATCGAATTTCTCGCAGTATATTGGCGCACTGCCATGCCGCACCGACAGCGTACTTGATCGACGAGATACCGAAGCTGACATAGTCTCCGGTCAGAACAACCATGTCAGGCTGCATCTTGTTGATGAGGTAAATGGCATGGCGGAGAAAGAAGGGCTCTGTGTATTCATCCATGTGAATGTCGCTGAGTTGTGCGATACGCCAGCCGTCAAAGTCCGCTGGCAGTCCGCGCAGATAGATTTCACGGTGAGTTATTTCAATCCAATGCCGTTCAAGCCCGCCGGAATATAGTGCCAATCCGGCAGCTCCCCATGTGCCTGCTTTAAGAAAGCGGCGGCGGCTGTTGAGCTCATTAAGAATGGGCTGAGGGGATGCGACGTCGCTGCATGTCCCTTCTTTGACGTTTGAGTTCATGATCTCAACTTCTTCGTGGAGGATATGGCGCCTTCGCTTTCACCTCTTCGAATTCCGTGATTCTCGAGAGCATCTTCTGAGAAGTTTTCAATACAAACTGAAAATGTTGAAGATCATGGCCTCATGGCCCCACATTCGCAGGAGTGCAGGGATCATGGCCCAATGATTGCGCCGTGACCGGAATTGGCGGAGTTGGCGGGATAATCCAGGGGGTGGTGTTGAAGTCGAAGAACTCCAGCAGGTCGGGCTGTGCAGCGTCTCGAGGCGTTAGATGGGAAGAGGGTCCGATAAACCGGTTCTCAACAAACTTGATGACCGCTGTGTGGTCCATTGGAGTATGCGAAACATAGTGCTTTCGCGTAAAGGGAGAGATAATGATGTTCGGCAGGCGGAACCCAAGTTGTGCAGCAAAGCCCTGAACGGCTGCGGCATCGCCGGAATAAGCGCCGGGGCTATTCGACGCAAGGTCGCAATGCAGCGTAGGTGTCGCACCGGTCGGCACACACGGGCCGTAAGTATCTGGATTCACTGCGATCGTTGAGATGTCCGGAATTATTCCCAAAGAAGCAGCCGTGTTGTCGTTTGAGTGGCCCGGCACCGGTGGAACATGGTCGTATGGCCCTCCACCCTCGTCATAGCTAAAGAAGAAGACAGAGTCTTTCCATTCCGGACTGGCCATGAAAGAGTTGAGAATGTTCGCCATTTGCGCTTGGCCGAGCAGAACCGATTGGCCCGACCCTGGATGCTCGTCATTGTTGCCATAGCCTGCCTCAATGAATACAAAGCTGGGAAGCGCACCGTTTGTGAGATCGCTGAAGAATGTCGATAGCGGGGCCATGTGGTTCGGATCGATGCAGAAGGAGTTCGTCGCATCACCAACTACACTGGATGCCTGAGTTGGAGGAGAGCAGGCGACACCTGATGGATTCTCGTACATATACCGGTACGAATAGGCCAGGCTAGAGAATGTGGTTGCGGGATAAGCTGCGTTTGCGGAGCCGGTGCAATCATCCGTGTTAAGGCAGAAGCCTTGGGTAACTGTGTAGTATATCTTCCAAGAAACATTTGCCTGGTCGAGTTCCTTGAAGATGGTCGGTATGTCGAGCTGAGAAAGATGGTCATCACCGCCGGGATCCCTGACCAGTCCTTGGGTCGTACCCCCTGTGAAAGTTGCAATGCGATTGCCAATGCTCTTGGTGGCCACCGGCGAAAACCATCGATCGGACAGCGCGAACTGTGATGCCATGTAGTAGTAGTAGTTGAGGAATCCCTGATCGTAATAACCCATCGAGCTGTAGCCAGTCAGGTCGGTAAAGCTTCCAGCACAACTGCCACCTCCAGAGCCTTTGCAGCTGTTCGCGTAACCTTCGGCGTTGTGAACAAAGCCATCCATCAAAATCTGCCGTGAAGCGAGAAAGTCGTAGCGATTGACATCCCCGTAGCTTGCCAACCAATCTGAGCTCTCGTCGTCGATGCAGGTGCTGGTGAACTTGAAGAGCGAATAGGATGTCCCTTCATCGTCCATGTTGCTGATTGTGGTCAGCTTATCGTCGATGCCGTCCACCTCGTAGTCCTTGCCGTCGTCGCCGATGTTCAGGCTATTCGATTTGCGGTAGGGATTCAGCATTCCGAAATAGTTGTCGAACGAATGGTTCTCTTGCTGCATGAAGATGACGTGGTTGATGGATTGAATGCTTCCTGCCAGTGTCACTGTCACCGTAACTTTTGCCGAGGCATTCGCGCCGGTTCCAGTTGCAGTTGCTGTATAGGTAGTGGTCGCGGTCGGGCTCACCATCTGCGTTCCGCCGCTTGCTGCCAGGGAATAAGTGGTGCCGTTGGTTCCGGTCACTGTAACCTGCGTGGCATTGGTCGCGGTCACGGTTAACGTGGATGAACTTCCCGATGTGATCGAAGCCGGGTTCGCAGTGATAGTGACTGTCGGCGCTGAATTTTGCGTCACTGTTACAGTTACAGTCGCTGAGGTCGTTCCGCCAGCGCCCGTTGCGGTCGCAGTGTAAATCGTGGTTGAAGCCGGACTGACGGCCTGTGTCCCACCGCTTGCTGGCAGGGTATATGTGCTGCCGTCGGTTCCTGTGACACTAACCTGAGTGGCATTGGTGGCAGTAACCGTCAAGCTGGACATACTCCCTGCGGCGATTGAAGAAGGGTTGGCAGTGATGCTCACCTTCAGAACTTGATTTGAACTGTGGGTGAAGATGCCACCACATCCAGTGACCAGCATGGCAAATGAAAGAACGGAGAACTGAGCTGCAGAGAAGAGAGCGCGATAAGTGGACTTAGAAATGCGTTCTCTCTTTAAAGTTTTCTGCCTCATGCGCAAGCCAGCAACAATCGTCCGACATGCCGAACGGAAAATTGATGCAAATCTAAACGGGATGTCTACTGCGCGTGTTCCAGCGTCAGAAGTTTCGGGACAAAACATAACAATCTCCTTCGAGTGTTGGGGTCGATTAGCACTCATCGCTATGCGACCGAATTCCTGAGGCTTCGGGCCGGTTCCACACAAGGGTGTCGCCCAAATTGACAGCTTGAAGGTTAGCGTCATCCGATTCGGATCCATCCCCACTGTCCAAGCCACATCTCCGCGGAGACAAAGAAGTTGAAGACAGGGAGCAGCCAGCCAAGAGGCTACTCGGAGGTGAACATAGGGGATGCGGCCACTCGCGGCGGCGCCACGGGTAAAAGCCTGTATTGCGCATCTCTCTTTTGCATTGATTGAGCTCGAACCAGCGAAGATAGTTTCGGATAACGCTGGCCATAGTCATGCGAACTCCCGCAGCAAAGTTACGCTCCGCCATGTTAAGCTGCAGTTCGGGAGATTGCAGAATGGCTATGAGTTGCTCCGCAAGATCTGCCGCACTACCAGTCTTATAGAATTTGACGGCCATATCCTCATTCGCTGCCATTTCGCGCAGATCGGGGATGTCCGCGCACACGATGGGGACCGCATACTCGCATGCTTGATGGGCAGGGCCGCTCGATCCAGTGGCAGAGTCGTAGGGCAGGACAAGAAGCGAGGTTGTTTTAAAAAGTTCAGGAATTGCTTCTTCTGAAACGTATCCGTGGAACTCGATCGGCAGGTTTGCGGGCTGTGCCGCACGTATTGATTCCCAATATCCTGCTTTCGTATGATGGTTGGCGCCGGCCACAATCAGCCTGGCATTCGGAACTTTCTTTAGAACAGCCGGAAAAGCTTCCATGAGCGTCTCCAAGCGTTTGTATGTTCCCCAGTGCCCAA
>CAYPYJ010000033.1:0-38233 GCA_964414945.1 uncultured Occallatibacter sp. | reverse complement strand
GCGCGAGAGGCGCATACTTCGTGGCCAGCCGCCAGACGCGAGCCAGGAAGCGGCTGACCCCGGCAACGCCGTCCTCCTGCCAATCCAAGTCGCGATCTGGCGGAGCCGCAAACAATGAGTACATGCGCGCAGCATCGGCGCCGTAGCGGCCCACCATCTCGTCGGGCGAAACCACGTTGCCCTTTGATTTGGACATCTTGGCGCCGTCTTTGATGACCATGCCCTGCGTGAAGAGCCGCCGTACAGGCTCGTCGTTCACGATCATTCCCAGGTCGCGCATCACCTTGGTCCAGAAGCGCGAGTAGATCAGATGCAAAATCGCGTGCTCGACACCGCCGATGTATTGGTCGATGGGGAACCAATATTGCGCGATCTTGGAATCGAATGGCGCATCCGAGTTCTTCGCGTCGGGATAGCGGTAGAAGTACCAGCTCGAATCGACAAACGTATCCATCGTGTCGGTCTCGCGCTTGGCCGGCCCACCGCACTTGGGGCAGGTCACGTTGACAAACTCCGGCACACGGCTCAGCGGCGACCCGCCCTGCTGCGTAATCTCAATCTGATTAGGCAACACCACCGGCAACTGCTCGTCTGGCACCTGCACCAGCCCGTCCTTCTCGCAGTGAATAATCGGAATCGGCGTACCCCAGAAGCGCTGCCTGCTTACACCCCAATCCTTCAACCGGAAGGTGACTTTTGCCTCACCAAAGCCCTTGGCCGTGGCAAGTTCCTGGAGTTTCTTCTCAGCCTCGTCGCAGCTTAGCCCATTGACCAGCGGATCGGAGTTCACCACCACGCCTTCGTGCGCACAGAAGGGCAGTTCCTGAGAGGCGTTGGGATCGGCTGGCTTGATCACCTGCACAATAGGCAGGCCATATTTCGTTGCAAACTCGAAATCGCGCTCATCGTGCGCCGGAACACTCATAATTGCGCCGGTGCCATAGTCCGCCAGAATGTAATTCGCCACCCAGATGGGCACGCGCGCGCCGTTGTATGGGTTGATGGCGAAACGGCCCGTCGGAACACCGCGCTTTTCAATCGCACCCAGATCACCAGCTTCACGCGCCTTCTTTTGCTGATCGATCATTTCATCGACCTGCGCCTTCAGCTTGGGATCGGCAGCCGTGAACTCGGCAACCAGCGCGTGCTGCGGCGCAAGCTGCACACTGGTCGCGCCAAAGATGGTGTCAACCCGAGTAGTGAAAACGCGAATGCGCGTCTTTTCGGATCCTTGTTCCTCCAGAAAAAAGTCGACTTCCGTGCCTTCCGACCGCCCAATCCAGTTGCGCTGCATGGTGCGGACTTTTTCCGGCCAGCCGTCCAACTTCTCCAACCCATCGAGCAGTTCCTGCGCGTAGGCCGTGATACGGAAGAACCACTGCACCAGGTCGCGCTGCTCCACTTGCGTCGTCTCGTGCCGCCAGCAGCACCCGTAGACGACCTGCTCGTTGGCCAGCACAGTGGCACATTCTGGACACCAGTTCACTTTGCTTTTCTTGCGGTAAACCAAGCCCTTTTCGTACATCCGGAGAAAGAACCACTGGTTCCAGCGATAGTATTCCGGTAGGCAGGTGGTGACTTCTGTCGCCCAGTCATAACCCAACCCTAGCCGCTCCATCTGCCGCTTCATCGCGGCAATATTCGCCAGCGTCCACTCGCGCGGAGGAGTGTTGTTTTTGAGCGCGGCGTTCTCCGCCGGCAACCCAAAGGCGTCCCAGCCCATCGGATGCAGCACGTTGTAGCCGCGCATCCACTGGTGCCGCGCCAGCGCGTCGCCAATCGAGTAGTTGCGCACGTGCCCCATGTGCAACTGCCCCGATGGATAAGGCAGCATCTCTAGCACATAGTACTTGGGCTTGCCGCAGTCTATTGCCTCTGCCGCATAAAGTTTGGGGTCAGAGGCCCAGCGGGCCTGCCATTTAGGTTCAATCGCCGCCGGATCGTAACGTACTTCGTTTTCGTCTGCCATAACTTCTTTAGTGTAAATGGGAGATCGAGGTTCGATCTTCGGCGGACTCCAGGAAATGCCTGTTTAGCAGTAAGAGTTGATCTTCGCAATCGCGCAAAAAGATGATTTGTTGTGGTGAATTGACGCAATACCATGCCGCGATTTGCTCAGGAATTTGGCCAATTAACACCCAAAACCATATTCCACGAACAAGAAGTTCGATGCGCATGAAATTGTCGCCAGAAACGTCGGCAGAGATCAACCAAGGAGGGGTTATCCAATTTTTGCTTCCAAAGTCAGTACAAGTGGTAGCGATAACAACGGTATTTGCAGGCCAACCGGAATCGCCACACAAGTATTGCCGGATTGGTTCCTCGAATTGCCCCAAGGATACCTCCGTGGTATGTCCTTCGATTGTTTGCCAAGGTCCTTGCGCGCCTCTCCATGCCAAGCTCAATGCGAAGTATCCGAGCTTCTCTGTTTCAATACCAAGTTGCAAGCCTGAATAAAAGGGCACATTTCCATTTTGTCCAATCTGTGTCGCGAGTTTAATTCTCTCAAGCAGACTGAATCGATCACCGCGATGAACCATTTCGAGTGTGTATTTTTCGCCGCGTTTATTGAGCAAATCTTCGCACTCTTTACAAAGTAGAGGCTTCCACATTTGTTTTTGAGAAAATTCAACGACCGTAGATGTGGCAATAATGGGGTTCTTACCATCGCTTCTACATAGGCGATAGAGGGCTTTCGGTAAATAGTGCGACTTTTGAAGTTCTCTATCTTGCAAGCACAGTTTGCAGATTCCTTGGACATTCTTCTTGGCCATGGTCTTCTCCATATGCGAGCTATCCCGCCGCCATCAACGCCCGCGCCTGTTCAATCCGCTGCCGCCGCTTGGGCGTGTGCAGAGCCTCCCACAAATCCGTCCGCCGCTGCACATTCAACCAGAACTCCGGCGAGTTCCCAAAGACCCGCGCCAACATCAGCGCAGTATCGGCGGTGATAGAGCGGCGGTCCTTACAGAGTTCATTGACCAGCTTGCGTTGCACCCCCAGCGCGTTCACCGTCATTGAGCGATGAACGCGCCGTACCTCTCTTCGATTACTTTTTCGGACGCGACTCCGGCGGCACAAGTCCAGCTACGCGATAGTAGGTCACAAGCTGACCATAATGCTCGCCGGAGTGCTCGATAAATTCCCAGGCTCCGTCCGAAAAGCGCTCCTGCATGTTCGGGAATGGGTTGACGTATAGGTCGTTTATTCCTTTATCACCCTTGCTCTTGATCAGCGCCGCACCATCTGCAAAGGACTTCTTCACATACTCGACCACAGCAGCTTTTGTCTTGATGTCAGAGCGCTTAGGCTCACCGGCTGGTGACTTCAAGCCACTCGCCGCGTTGATGAAGTAGTAGTTTGCGCCGGCGGCATGCAGTAGTTGTTCCGCAAAGGTCCGCTGGGTAGAGCTGGGCCTGAAGTCATATTTCTCTTCGGGAAAGTCTTCCGCCATGGTGATGAGTCTGTTACCAACCTCATTCCAAGCCCTAAGCAGGCTCTGAGATGGGCTCAATGGAGGCTTGGGCGCCGTGTCTTTCTTCGGCGCGTTCTGGGCATACGCTATCGGTACAAAGAGAGCGACCGCCAGGATGAATGCAAGATTCTTGACTAGAGTTTTCATGCAAAGATCTCCTTGAATCAGCTTCTTAGACCAGACAATAGCGCTTTCGGGAAGCATATGGCTACTGTTTTTTGGACCAAAGCCCGCAAATCTAAGCAGATTCGACAAGACTCTTGAGCGCCCGCACATTCCGCTCCTCATCCCCCGGCGCATCCACCGGCGTTTCCGCAACAAAGGCGCAATGCGCAAAGCGCTTGTCGTTGAGCAGCCGCCGAAAAGGCTCCAGCCCCATAGTTCCCTTGCCGATTTGCTCATGGCGGTCGAGTTTGGAACCGCGCGCTGCCTTGGCGTCGTTCATGTGCCACACCCGTACTGTCTCGAAGCCCACCGTCGCCGCAACCTGCCGCATCGTCTCTTCGTAGCCTTCAGCGCTGACCAAATCGTAACCCGCAACGTGGGTGTGGCAGGTATCCAGGCAAACGCCCATCGGCGCGGAAGGCCTGAGCCGCTCCACCAGCTCCGCCACCTGCTCAAAGCTGCCGCCCAGCGAAAACTCCGACCCTGCCGTGTTTTCAATCAGAATATGGAACGGAGTTCCCTGCCAAGCCAGTCCGTCAATAGCGCGGCTAATCGAATCGGCGGCAAGCCGCAGCCCCTCGTCGCGCGTCAGCCCTTTCCAGGAGCCGGGATGCAACACCAGGTACTCGGCTCCCAACACCAGCGCCCGTTCGATCTCGCCGCGAAATGCCCCGACACTCTTCTCGCGCACCTCTTCCGTCTGGCTGCACACGTTGACCAGGTAGCTGGTATGAATCACCAGCGGACCCACGTCCAGTTTCGCCCGCAGCTCACGCATTCGCGCCGCCTGTTTGGGGTCCACCTTGGGCGCGCGCCACATCCGCGGACTCGACGAAAATATCTGAAAGGTATTGGCGCCAATCTCCCGCGCCTGCTCAACGGCGTTCGAAGCGCCGCCAGTTGTACCCAGATGAATGCCGATTCGTTTTGTCATGCGGATAGTGTAATTGGTGATGAGCGTAACAGCAGTTGATTACTAACAACCGGCCAGCCGTAATCATGCATTTTTAAGAATTTACTCTTAGAATTTCTTCATGAACGACACTGTTGATCCCATCACACGACTTCTTCGCGACATCATACTGCCCAATCTGAAGACCGTCCAGGTCAGCCAGGCGGAGCAGATTGCCGCCAATGACCGGCTGGAGAACGCCATCGAGGAGTTGCGCATGCACCTGGAGTCGCAATTCGCTCATCTTTCGGCGCAGTTGACGGCTTGCCGAGCGGAATTGGCAGCCGCGCAGGCGATCTTCAAAGCAACGCAAACGCAGAACGGCACACACTCGACAGATCGCGTCACGCTAGTTCACTAGGGCGCTGTAGCTGTGGTCTTGCTCTAATCCCCGGTAGAGGCTATCGCCGACTTCTGGCGGCTGATGGTGGCGCAGTCAATCGACAGGCAACCGCCAAGATCACTGAAGTTCTTATCCCAGCGTGGGCGTTCGTCCGTGCCCAGCGCGGTCAGAGCGTAGGTGGAAGTGCTCAATATCTCGTACCAGATATTCTGCGCTTGCCACAGATTCAGGTCGAACGGCAGTTCGGTCAGTACACGTCCCAGCGTTAGTGCCCGCTCCAGCACCTCCAGAGAACCGGAAGACATTTGCAATTCCACCATGGCGCGCTTCATCCGCTGATCGGCGAGATAAGAGAGCGTGGCCGTCTCCAACGGTACCTGGTCGGCCTTAGCGAGCGAAAGATAAGAGCGCAGTTGGGCCTGATCGATGGGGTCGGACTCCAGGGCACGGCGCAAACCCGCATTGATGGCAAATCCGGCCGCCAGGGTAAGAGCGGGTGGCTTGGGCAGGCCTGCTTGAGAAAGAAAGTGCAGCAAACTGGCGTGGTCCTGGTAGATGGTGGTGAGTGAGTTTTCAATGTCTGAGAGCGTCGAATTTAGAATGATTTGCACAATGCGCCGCTGCTCATCGGTAAAGAGCGAGGTCAGCGAGTAGTCCATGTGTCCGTAAAAACGGTCCAGCAGGCGAATCACCTCGGGGAAGTCCGCGCGCTGCACATGTTCGGCAGCCTCAGCGGCAAATGCCTCGAAGGCAGCCGCATCCTCCGGCTCATAAGCTTTAACAGCAGCGGTTATGTTCTGGTCGCCAAAGTGCAGAACCGCAAAGGAAAATCCCCGTTGCTTGCCAGTAACTGCGCCGACGATCTTGACTCTGCCCAGGGCGAGCCGTCCACGGCCAGAGTTATACACATCGTATGAATTGCGCCAGATACGGAAACAGAAGAGGTCGGTCTCTTCGGCAAAGGTAGAAAAAATCGAACTGATAGCGTAGTGAGCCGCAACCTGTTCCAGGCCCAACTGCTTGGTGTTGACCTGCTCTCTATAGATTTTTGCGCCATCGCCAGCCGTAGCCACATTGGAACGTGCCTCGGCTAATTGTGCCAGAAATGCCGGTTCCAGCGGCGCGGCCAGTTCGTGAAAAGCCTCGCGCGCCAGTTGCAGCACCCGCGCAGCATAGGCAATAATTTGCACCGTTTCGATGCCCGAAATGTCGTCAAAAAACCAGCCGCAACTGGTGTACATAAGCTGGGAGTGGCGCTGCATCTCCATCAATTCCAGGCCGCGTACGCGTTCCGGCACAGTCAAAATGCGAAGTTGATGCTTGCGGAAAAACCTCTCCACCGCCTGCGGGCTATGGTCGAGCATGGCTTCGATGTATCCGTCCCGTGCCTCCCACACGTCTTTGAATATCTTGCCGCCTTCCGCTTCCGTCAACGGGACGAGCGCATCGCGCAGATCGTCCAGAGCCTTGCGGAGCGGTGCGCGCCAGGCCTGGTTCCAGCCCTGCTTGCCGCCGTTGCAGCCGCAATCGGAGCGCCAGCGCTCAACTCCGTGAAAGCAGCTCCACGAAGTGTTTTCGACAATCTCAGCCTCATACTCGGGAGGAAACTGCTCCAGAAAACAGCCGTAGTTGGTCAGCTGGACGGTGGGATCTTCTTCCAGCAGGCGCAGCGCGTAAGCCAGCGCCATTTCTCCGTACTTGTGGTGGTGGCCATACGATTCGCCATCCGTGGCTACATGGACGAGTTGCGGATTGGAGTTGAACTCGAAGCCACTCTTGAGCCGCCCCGCTAGGCTTTCGCCGGAGTTGAGCAGCCCATCGAAGGCGATGGCCCGTGAGGCGGGACCGTCATAGAAAAAGACGGCAATCGAAACTCCGGATTCAAAACGAACTAGATAGGGGTGGGTTGTGTCCACACTGGCGTTCGGCGTCTCAGTCCAACCCTCGCTGTTCAACGGGCGAATGCGTCGAGCTTGATGCGGCGCCAGCACCGTGAACTTGATGCCGTGCTGGGCCATCAGCTCTAGGGATTCGTTGTCGGCCGCGGTCTCTGCCAGCCACATTCCTTCCGGCGCAACACCATAGTGACGTTGATAATCTGCAATGCCCCAGCGAATCTGAGTGATGCGGTCGCGAAGGCTGGCCAGCGGCAGAATGACGTGGTTGTAGACCTGCGCCATCGCCGAACTGTGACCGCGAAAGACCTTGCGGCTGCGCCGTTCTCCGTCCAGAATCATGCGATAAGTTCGTGGCGCGTTCTCCATCAGCCAGCTCAGTAGTGTGGGCCCAAAGTTGAAGCTGATGCGCGCGTAGTTGTTGACGATGGCAGTGATCTGGTTCTTGTTGTTGACAATGCGCGCCGCGCCATTGGTGGCATAGCACTCCGCGCAGATGCGCTCGTTCCAGTCGTGGTAGGGCGCGGCCGTGTCCTGAGTCTCGACAGTCTCAAGCCAGGGATTTTCCCGCGGCGGCTGATAAAAGTGACCGTGAATGCAAATAAAGCGCTTGTTTGCCCCCATGCGTACCCCTACCCCTGCCGGCGACCCCGACTGTTGGACTATTGTAGGCTTTATCGGCTGACGGAAGCTGTGTCCTTAACCAGATCGCAGGCTCTCCAAAGATACCAACTGGCCACAGAACGGAACGGAGCCCAGCGCTTTCCTCTTTTGAGCAGTACTTCAGGCTTGGGCAGATCTTTGGCAGCCAGCGGCCGGGTTTTGGGCAGCTTTTGGAATGTGAGGGCAAAGCCTTTGCGCACACCGTAGTCGGTCACAGGAAACACATCCGGCCGACCCATGCGAAAGATTAGGAGCATCTCAACCGTCCATGGGCCTATGCCACGCACTTCTGTTAGCCTCTCGACAATCTCGATGTCGGTCATTTTTTTGATTGCGGCATGGGTAGGAACGGTTCCGTCCAGTGTGCGAGCGGCCAGGTCTTTCAGAGCGCGAGCCTTGTTCCCTGAGACGCCGGCAGCGCGCAGAACTTCGTCCGGTGTGTCGAGCAGCAGTTGCGGAGCAGGGTCGCCGTGGTAGTACTCCCGCACGCGCCGATGAATGGTGGCCGCGGCCTTGCCGTTCAACTGCTGGTAAAGGATCGACTCCACGAGCGATTCGAAGGGCGAAGGCAAAGGATCAAGGCGCAGCGTGAAAGGTCCGGCACGGTCAATCAGCGCGGCGAGCTTCGAGTCGTTGGCGCGCAAATGTGCCACCGCTTCGTCGACGTCAAAGGGAAGTTTGCGGGTTCGACCATTGTGGATCATAGGGAAACAGTGTACCGTGCTGGGACTGCCTCGCGACGATAAAGCAAGTAAGTCGTCTGGACGCTGCCACTTTGCCCCTCTCCCTTGTAGAATCCAGTGCAGAGACGAACGGGGGTGCGAAACCATGAAGATGCGGCCAGGAACACAAACGGGATTTCTGCTATGCGGCAAGGAGTGGACCGACGGCGAAGCGCTTGAGGTTCGTTCTCCGTGGGATCAGGGGTTGGTAGGCCGCGTAACCATTGCCACCCGCGCCGATGCACGTCAGGCAGTGCACCATGCCGTAGCCAGCTTGCGCCGCACACGCGCACTGCCCAGTTGGAAGCGCCGCGAGATTCTGGAGGACGTGGCCGCCGCGCTGATTGAACAGAAAGAGCGCTTCGCGCAGTTGATTGTGGCCGAGGCAGGCAAGCCGGTTCGCAGGGCGCGGATCGAGGTGGATCGCGCTGTGCTCACCTTCAAGACTGCTGCGGAAGAAGCCTCGCGGCTAGACGGTGAAAGCATTCCCCTGGATCTCGCCGAGGGCAACGAAGGCCGCTGGGGGCTAGTGCAGCGTTTCCCAGTAGGGCCAGTACTGGCCATCACGCCGTTTAATTTTCCGCTGAATCTGGTGGCGCACAAGCTGGCGCCCGCCATGGCAGCCGGTTGCCCGGTGATTCTGAAGCCCGCTCCAGAGACCCCATTTACCGCGCTGGCCCTGGGCGAGGTAATTCTCAAGGCTGGTTGGCCGGCGGAAGCTCTTGCCGTACTGCCGCTGAGCAATGCCGACACCGCTTGGCTGGCAGAAAAGGAAGATAGCATCAAACTGGTCAGCTTTACCGGATCCGCGGAAGTGGGTTGGGAGTTGAAGGCCCGCTCAGGACGCAAACGCGTCCTACTGGAGTTGGGCGGCAACGCGGCATTGATTGTCTGCGGCGATTGGCCGGACCTGGATGAAGCGGCCGTCCGCACCGCGCATGCGGCCTTTGGTTATGCCGGCCAGTCCTGCGTCAGCGTGCAGAGGGTTTTTGTCGAGCGAAAAATCTATCAAACGTTTTTGTGGAAAGTTGTTGAGGCGGCAGGTAAGCTGGCGGTCGGCGATCCCGCGCTTGAGGCTACTGAAGTTGGCCCGCTCATTCGAGTGGCAGAAGCCGAGCGCATTGAAGCATGGATCAAGTTGGCCGTCGCGAGCGGCGCCAAGCTGGTGGCCGGCGGCGAGCGCCGTGGTTCCGTGGTGACTCCAGCGATTTTGACTGGAACCAAACCGGAGATGAAGGTGCGCGACGAAGAGGTCTTCGGCCCAGTCGTTACCATCGAACCCTGCGACGATTTCGAACAGGCGCTGGCCGACGTCAACCACTCTAAGTACGGCCTGCAGGCTGGCCTGCTCACCCGCGATGCCGGTCATATCTTTACCGCTTATCGCGAGCTGGAAGTGGGCGCGCTGATTGTGGGAGACACACCAAGTTGGCGTCTCGACCCCATGCCATTCGGCGGCGTCAAGGACTCGGGAATGGGCCGCGAAGGCATTCGCTCGGCCATCGAAGAAATGACTGAGCCGCGCATGCTGGTGATTGCGGGGCTATAGTCCGGAGAGGTTCATCCGGTTGACGTGCCGCACAGTGGGGGTTGGTACCCCCACCGGCAATGCCTCGTTACTTGGACTTCTGCGCTGCCCAGCGCTTGCGCTGCGCATCAGCAATCCGCTGACGAGCCTCAGGGCTTAGCGTACGGCGCTTCTTGCTCTTGGCTTTCGCGGCCTTCGCAACGGGCGCGGCCTTGACTGCCTTGGCAACCTTCTTCGCCTTCTTGGTCTTCTTGACCTTCTTTGTTACGCGCTCAGTTACCGTGGCGGATACTTTGCCGGTGTTAGCCAGCAGGGAGCGGACCTGCGTGAGCTTTGCAATTTCTGCGTCGATTTGAGAAAGAATGGAGTCAATAGTCATAAGTGAAGCATAACTCACAAATCCACTTTTGCACAGCTTGACTAATCATTACTGGTCGCATGAACCAATAAAATTACGGCTATCTCATTCCGGCTTGCCTATGGTCTTCTCCTGATATGCCTTCTGCAAAATGTAGAACGCCTGCTTTTTCTCACCTTGGTCAGAGATAAGTCCCTTGCGGTTGAACTCATCCTGAATACCCGTGAGCGTCCGGTTGGGCGAACGGAAATCCATCAGAATCCATGGGCTCATTCCTCTTAGTTGCGAAATTCGATTGAGCATTCCCAGTTGATGGCGATAGATATTGGCCTGATACTCCTCCGTCCAGCGATCATTTTCTCCGCCATGCAGGCCGGCCTTGGCGCCGCCACCAAACTCGCTCACTATCAGGGGTTTCTGATACTCAACTCGCCACTCAGTAACATCAGCGCTCTCCGGATGCTTTTCATACCAGCCTACATATTCGTTGAAGCCGATCACGTCCAATGCCTTGCCCAGCGGGTCGTCGATAATCTTGGTGTTTCCCTCGCCACGCACCAGTAGAGCCGCGGTAATCAGCCGCGTTTGGTCAAGTTCCCGCGCATGTGCAGCCTCGGCTGTAATAAAACGCGTGCGTGCCTCGTTATTAGGTGTTTCATTGGCCATCGACCATAGAATGATCGCCGCATGATTGCGCGAAGTTCCTATCTCTTCGTCCAACTGCAGCTCAGCCTTGGCCAGCACCTTTGGATTGTCAAACTGCACGGCCCAATAAACGGGATTTTCCGACCACACCAATAGTCCCATTCTGTCGGCCGCACGCAGCATTGTCTCATCATGCGGATAGTGCGCCAGACGCACAAAGTTGCACCCTAACTCCTTGGCCCAACCGAGCAGCGTCTCCGCGTCTTTGTCGGAGTAAGCACGTCCTGTGCGATACGGCGCTTCGGCATGAATCGAAATGCCGCGTAAAAAGATCGGCTTGCCATTCAGCAATATCTCGGTTCCGCGCGTCTCCACGGTGCGAAAGCCGATTTGATCTTCGACGGTGTCGTTCCCGGCGCGAAGAATCACTTTATATAGCTTCGGTTTCTCCGGCGACCAACGTTGCAACCCCTCTACCTTTCCATGAAATTGCACCCAGCCAATCTTGTCGGAACTCGTCGTCATTTTTGCTTTTAGTTCGGGAATATCTACCTCTACACCCGTCCCTGATATTGGCTGCAACGAGCCTTGAAAATGAACCCAACCCTCAATCACCGAATCTTCCGTGCGGCTCAAATGCACATCATACTGATCGATAAATGCTTCGGGAACCTCGATCAGCGATACCTCGCGCGTAAGGCCGCCATAATTCCACCAATCAGTTTCCAGTGTCGGCACACCGTCTTCGTGGCGTGTGTTATCGACAGCAGCGACGATAAAGTTTTCTCCGGCATGGATCGCCGCTGTTGCTTCACAATTGAAGCTGGTGTAGCCGCCCTCATGCTCGCAAACCTTCTGCCCGTTGACCCAGAACCATGAATGATAGTTAGCCGCGCCCACGCGCAGAAAGACGCGCTTATGCACTTTGGGTTGATAAGTGAACTCGCGCTCGTACCAGACCGGCCCCTCATAGAAAAAGAGCTGCGGGCGCTGTGTATTCCAGTCGCCGGGAACCTTCAACTTGGGTGCTGTAGAAAAGTCATACTCGAGCGGAAACGGATCGCCCGGCTTGGCCTTCTGATTGATAAACCATCCATTCTTCTTTTCTTCGTGATGAAAGCTCATCAGCCCGGAAAAATATGGATCGACAATCGAAGCCCAGTCGCCATTAAGTGAAATGGCAGGCCGCTGGTCTGCGCCCGTCATCATAATAGGCGCAGGCGCTGCCCATGCGGAAGTAATACCGAAGAACGCGACAGTGATTGCAGTGAGCGTGATTCCGCGAGAAATAAGTAACGCGGAGGATGAATACAGGCGAGCAGATGAACGCTTCATTTTAGGAGCCTCGACAATTTAGTTGGTAGCTGCCGCTACATTTCAATGCACAAACGGCCGCTGCTAATGAACTAACCATCTTATCGTTTCGCAGGGTGGCATGTATATCTATGTCGTCGCCTGTTCACCTGCACGCGAGCATAAAGATAAATGGGGATAGGCTGCAAAGCCTATCCCCACCTTGTTCTACACTCTCTTCACGCGTCCAGAAACCTACCGCTTTTGCAACCATGCATAGAGCGGGAAGCGATTGGCCAGCTCGGCTACCTCAAGGCGAATTCGCTCCAGGGCCGCATCGTCCTTGCGCCGCGCTAATGCCTTTTCAATCCATGTGGCAATCTGCCGCATCTCCGGCTCTTTCATGCCGCGCGTGGTCAGCGCCGGCGTGCCAATGCGAATGCCAGAGGGCTTGAGCGGCGGATTGACGTCGTAAGGAATCGAGTTCTTATTCACCGTGATGCCGGCCTTGCCCAGCGCCAGCTCGGCCTCGGAACCGAGAATCCCTTTCTCGAATACGTCCACCAGCATGAGGTGATTGTCGGTCCCGCCAGAAACGATGCGGAAGCCAGCCTCACTGAGCGCCGCAGCCAGCACCTTGGCGTTGGCCACGATTTGTGCGGAGTAAGTTTTGAACTCCGGCCTCAGCGCTTCGCCAAATGCCACTGCCTTGGCCGCCACAATGTGCATCAGCGGACCGCCCTGCTGGCCGGGAAAGACGGCCTTGTCCACGTCCTTCGCCAGCTCCGCGCCGCAGAGAATCAGTCCGGAGCGTGGTCCGCGCAGCGTCTTGTGCGTTGTCGTCGTGGTGATGTGTGCGTGCGGCACCGGCGAAGGATGCACTCCGCCCGCCACCAACCCTGCAATGTGCGCCATGTCGAAGACATACTTCGCGCCCACCTTGTCAGCAATCGCCCGCATCCGCGCAAAATCCCACAGCCGCGGATACGCGCTGCCACCGCCAATAATCACCTTCGGCTTCTCGCGCTCCGCAACCTCTTCCATCTGGTCGTAATCGATTAGTTCGGTGTCTTTGCGTACGCTATAGAATGTCGTCTTATAAAGTTTGCCGCTGAAGCTCAACTTATGTCCGTGCGTCAAATGGCCGCCGTGAGCTAGGTCAAGACCCAGAATCGTATCGCCCGCCTGCAATACCGCCGCGTAAGCCGAGGCGTTGGCCTGCGAGCCGGAGTGCGGCTGCACATTGGCGTGCTCGGAACCGAAGATTTGCTTGGCACGGTCGCGTGCCAGATTTTCCACTACATCGGCATATTCGCAGCCGCCGTAGTAGCGCCGCCCAGGGTAGCCCTCGGCGTATTTATTGGTGAAGATCGAGCCGGCAGCCTCCAACACTGCCTCGGAGACAAAGTTTTCGCTGGCAATCATCTCCAGCCCCTCGTGCTGGCGGAGGGTTTCGCGGTCAAGAGCTGCGGCCACGTCGGGGTCGGCTTGGGCAAGGGGCAAAGACATGCGATCATTCATATTGAAATTTTAACGCCTTTACCTTGGCTGATGCCGGGGCTGTTCAGCATGATAGTTCCGACAAATTAAAAAATCTTTCAAAAGTGTTCAATTCTGATCAGTATTTGTTTCCGTTAAAGAAGAGAATAATTTTGGAGTTAATGTGTCGTCCCCAGATCGGGCTCCTACTCCGCCGCCTCTTGAAGAGGCGGCGGAGTAGCTTATATCTTCAAACTCATTCAACGCAAAACTTCTTTGCAGCCGTTTACCTGCGCTGCTGCCATGCGAAAAGACAATGTCAAATTTTGGCTTGCGGCGAGATTTTGATTCCGTGGCTGACTTTGCTTCAATTTCTGCCGCCAATGCAAATCGCTCAATCAGCCTGAATCTGTTATTGTCTTCGATAATTGGTTGAGGCAGCGATGAGAACGCGTTTGAAGCATCTGATATTTACGGCAACCCTGGCAACTGTCACGGTTTTCACTTACGCGCAGACAACCGCTTCCCAGAGTCCAGCCATCGATCCGGCCCTCGTGGCCAAAGCCAACGCTGGCGACGCGGTAGCGCAGGTGGCCGTGGGTGAGCGGTACGCCGCCTTTGCGGCTGAATTGCGCAACGCTGCTGAAGTCGGCGAAGCTTATAAAGCGGCGGCGGAGTGGTATCGCAAAGCCGCACTGCAAAGCTTCATACTTGGCGAGATGCATCTGGCAACGCTCTATCGCGATGGCGGCAAAGGATTTCCCCGCGACATGGCTCAAGCTGCGGAGTGGTATCGCAAAGCCGCCGACCAAGGAGACGTGACCGCACAGGGCACGCTCGGCCTGCTCTACTCCATCGGCCAGGGCGTTCCGCAGAACGACGTAGAGGCCTACTTTTGGCTGGACCTTGCGGCCTCAGTGAAAGGGCCCAAGCAGCAACAGTACGCCGCTAACCGCCAAATGGTCGGCACCCACATCACCACCACCGAATTGGAAGACTTAGAAGAGCGCGTAGCCAAGTGGATCGCCGCCCATCCGCGCCCAAAGACTGCCGAGTAGCATTGCTCCACTCAATTCAGCCTGCTAGCCAAATGCACCAAGGGCGCAGCCAATTGGCTCCGCCCTTGAGGTTTTGAACCAGTTTGTACCAACTTAGCTGGTGGTGTGAACAGCGCCAACCAGCTTCTCTTCGAGGGCCGCTTGCGCAGCCGCCAGCCTTGCCGTCAACAACCGGAAGGGCGAGCAAGAGACATAGGTGAGGCCGATCTTGTGGCAGAACTTGACGGACTCTGGATCGCCACCATGCTCGCCGCAAATGCCCAGCTTGATGTTGGGGCGAGTCTTGCGGCCCTTGGTCGCGGCCATCTGCACCAGTTGCCCAACACCAGCCTGATCGAGGGTGGCGAAGGGATCCTGCTTGAAGATGCCCGCCTTCATATAGGCCGGCAGGAAGTGGTTGATGTCGTCGCGGCTGATGCCGAAGGTGGTCTGCGTCAGGTCGTTGGTTCCGAAGCTGAAGAACTCAGCCTCTTCGGCAATCTGATCGGCGGTCAGCGCAGCGCGCGGCAGCTCGATCATTGTGCCCACCATGTAATCGACGGTGACGCCCTTTTCCTTGAAGACATCGGCGGCAACGCGGCGTACGATGGCGGCCTGGTTACGCATTTCTTCGATGGAGCCGATCAGCGGGATCATGATTTCCAGATGCGGATCGCCGCCCTTGTTCTTCACGGCTACAGCAGCCTCAAAGATGGCGCGCGCTTGCATCTCGGTAATCTCCGGGAAGGCGATGCCGAGACGGCAGCCGCGCAGGCCGAGCATGGGGTTGGTCTCGTGCAGTTCCTGAACCCGCGCCAGCAATACGCGCAGTTCCTTCAGCTTGGGAGAGCGTGGCTTGGTGTCTTCAAGATGCGAGATTTCCACCAGCAGCTCTTCGCGCTGAGGTAGGAACTCGTGCAGCGGCGGATCGAGCAGTCGAACCGTGACCGGCAGCGATTCCATCGTCTTGAAGAGGCCGGCGAAATCAGCGCGCTGCATGGGCAGCAGCTTCTTCAGCGCGTCGCGGCGATCCTTCTCGTTGTCTGCCAGAATCATCGTGCGCATGTGTTCAATGCGGTCTTCGGCAAAGAACATGTGCTCAGTGCGGCAGAGGCCGATGCCTTCCGCGCCGAACTGGCGGGCCAGCTTGGCGTCGCGAGGAATATCGGCGTTGGCGCGAATCTTCAGGCGGCGAACCGGATCAACCCAGGCCATGAACTTGACCAGATCCGGATCGTTGGGCTGAGCGTCCAGCGTCTTGAGCTTGCCGTTGATGACGCGGCCCGTGGTGCCGTCCAGAGAAAGCCAGTCGCCCTGCTTGAAGGTGTGACCCTTCACGCGCAGCTCCTTCTTGGTTTCGTCGACGACGCAATCACCGGCGCCTGCCACGCAGCACTTGCCCATGCCGCGGGTAACCACGGCAGCGTGCGATGTCATGCCGCCGCGCGAGGTCAGAATTCCGGCGGCCACTTCCATACCTGCAATGTCCTCAGGCGTGGTTTCGCCGCGGACCAGGATAATGATCGGATAGCTGCCGTTGGCGTGGTGCTTGACGGCGTCCTCGGCGGTGAAGACAATCTGTCCCACAGCCGCTCCAGGCGAAGCCGGAAGGCCGGTGGCCAGCACTTCAATCTTCTCGCCCTTTTCCACCAGACGGGGAACCAGGAAGTCGTACAGCTGGTTCGGCTCTACGCGGAAAATCGCCTCTTCCTGCGTGATAAGGCCTTCGCGAACCATGTCGATGGCCACGCGAACAGCGGCCAGTCCGGTACGCTTGCCGTTGCGGGTTTGCAGCATATAGAGCTTGCCATCCTGGATGGTGAACTCAAAGTCCTGCATATCGCGATAGTGCTTTTCCATTTTGCCGGTGATGGTGCGCAGTTGGTCGTAAACCATCGGCATGGCGCGCTCTAATTCACTGATCGGCAGCGGTGTACGGACGCCGGAAACCACGTCCTCACCCTGCGCGTTCATCAGATACTCTCCGAAAAACATTTTCTCGCCAGTTGCGGGATTGCGCGTAAATCCAACGCCTGTGCCGGAATTGTCTCCCAAATTGCCAAAGACCATAGCCTGAACGTTGACCGCGGTGCCCAGCCAGTCATCAATGCGATTGATGCGGCGATAGGTCTTGGCTCGCTCGTTCATCCAGCTGCGGAAGACCGCGTTACGCGCCGCCACTAACTGCTCTTTGGGATCCTGCGGAAAGTCTTTGCCGGTCTCTTTCTTCACCAGCTTCTTGTACTCCGCAATAATCTCTTGCAGCGCCTCGGGCTTGAGCTCGTAGTCAAACTTCACCTTGGCGCGCTTCTTGACGCCGTCAAAGATGTGCTCAAAGCTCTTCTTGGGAACATCCAGCACCACATCGCCGAACATCTGAATCAGACGGCGATAGGAGTCATAGGCAAAACGCGGATTGCCGCTCAGCTTGGCCAGCGCTTCGACGGCCTTGTCGTTGAGTCCAAGATTGAGAATTGTGTCCATCATGCCGGGCATGGAAAACTTGGCGCCAGAGCGGACCGAAACCAGCAGGGGATTATCGCCCTGGCCCAGCTTCTGACCTTGCAGCTTCTCCAGCCGCTCCAGAGCGGCGTACATCTCGGCATCAACTTCGGCGCTGAGCGCGCCACGCATATACTCGCGACAAGCCTCTGTCTGAATAGTAAATCCCGGAGGCACCGGCAATCCGACGTTCGTCATCTCGGCCAGGCCAGCACCTTTTCCGCCCAGCACATCCTTCATTTTCCCGTTGCCTTCGGCCTTGCCGCCGCCGAAGAAAAATACATGTTGAGTTGTGTCTGCTTTTTTGGCAGACGACTTATCCAGAACGCCCTGCGTCATGGGATGAAACCTCCGTCATAGGATTCCGCGATTGCGGTCCGCAGGAGAGGGTGGCAGGACGGAGGCTCAGCGCAACAACGGAACCGTTGC
Organism: uncultured Occallatibacter sp.; assembly: GCA_964414945.1. Taxonomy (GTDB): domain Bacteria; phylum Acidobacteriota; class Terriglobia; order Terriglobales; family Acidobacteriaceae; genus Telmatobacter. Next base: position 20,747 of record CAYPYJ010000033.1, on the reverse strand, counting down.
AATTTTCAAACTGAGTGTGGGTCAGGCATCCAGGCATTGAACAGCGTTGCGCGGGATTGGTTAGTCGCAAGTACGAATAACGCTCTCAGTATACGGTTGCCTGTGCTGAAGGTCACATACGATTTACCATACCTCTGAGTGAAGTACCACATTAGCGCACATAATATCAATATGTGATACTACAAACATTAAATATTTACAATATTCAAATAAATCGCGTATTACCATGCAGTCAGACACTAAATGCGAGGGCCGTATCATGATTATATTTTCATAATATGGTATGCATAGTTAAAAATAGGTCTGCGTAGCAATCGGTTTTTTGCCGCTTTACAACGAGTTTTCGGACAGGCTACTGGCAACAGCATCCAGCCAAGCAATCTTTGCTGGCATCTTGACACGCCGCTTCGGTCACGGCGGAAGTGCTCCACAAAATCATCGCAACCGCAACTCACACTTCTTCGCGCCAAACCGCCAGGACAGCAGATATAAACAAGTGCTACTTTTGTATATTTTGCGCTACTTATATCCGCAAAGATTCCGTTTCTGGTTATCTTTGAAAATCTTTAGTGCTTGTGTTTGTGTCCGTGCTTGTGAGGGTGCTCAATCGCATTCGCCGGGACGGTCATCACCAATCGCCCATGTTGTACACCCTTGAGACCGATCAAGCGGTCCGCAAACTGCTCCACCTTCGCCGATTTGCCGTGCACGATCAGCACTTCAAGACAGGAGTCATGGTCCAGATGCGCGTGGCTGGTTGAGACCACCAGCTCATGATGCTCATGCTGCAAATCGGTAAGCTTTTCGCTGATGCCGCTCGAGTGATGATCGTATATCAGCGTCACCGTTCCCACCACAACCGCATCCGGCGCGGCTGTTTGCTCGGTCACCAGCCGGTCGCGGATCAAATCTCGAAAGGCCTCCGACCGGTTGGTATAGCCTCGCCGCTCAATCGAGCGGTCAAACCGCTTGAGAAGATCCGAATCCAGCGCAATTCCAATTCTGCTCAGAATGCCCATACGTCCCCCTCGTAATCAAAAGCAATTCGCAAAATAAGTATTCAAGTAGCATGAATAATAAAATCATACTACTCTGCTCAACACGGCAATCCTGGACTAAACTTCAAGACTCATTTTCGCCGCAACCCTAGAATGCTCAAAAAGAAGCTGCTGCAAATAATCTGCACGCCCAGAGTCAGAGAGAAGACAGAAGGCATGACAATGCGCAGCGTATGCTCGGCGTCCAAAGCGCCGAAGCTCTCCTTGGCCCAGCCGGAGATAGCAAAGATCGATCCACATATCCCCAGCGCGACCAGCAAACCTCCCGCGACTAGACCGGTTTCCAGCGTTATATAGCGGAAGGCGCGGTTCAGGCGCGGATCTTCCGGCAGCAAACCCTCTGAGATAACAAAGACCTTCGTAAAGACGGCAAAAGCCACCAGTTGAAAGCCCATCAGTACGGAGACGAAGGCATACAAAAGCGTGTGCACATCGAAGCCAATACCATGCACAACTCGCGGCCCAGGCAGCAGCCAGGCGCAACCGGCAAGGCCAAGCAGGATCATGAAAAATCCGGGATAAAGAAAAAGCCATCGCGGGCTGTGCATCAGCATGAAGCGGAGATGCCGCCAGCCATCGCGGTAGGGCAGCAGGTGCGGCGGGCGCGACCGGCCGTCAGGACTGAGAGTGGCAGGCACTTCGGTTATCTTCAGCCCCATAAGCTTGGCTTTGATCACCATCTCCGAAGCAAATTCCATGCCAGTAGTTCTCAAATCCATCTGGTAAAAGGCACCCTTGGAAAAGCCGCGAATGCCGCAGTGAAAATCTCCGGCGTCGGTGCGGAAGAGAACTTTTCCAATGGTAGAGAGTATCGGATTGCCAATGTAGCGATTCTTCCAGGGCATAGCGCCGGGCTGAATACCGCCTTTGAAGCGGTTCCCCATCACCAGGTCGTAGCCTTCGCGCAGTTTTTCTACAAAACCATCCAAATTCTCAAAGTCATAGCTCAAGTCGGAGTCGCCCATGATGCAATAACGGCCTTCAGCAGCGGAGATCGCGCCAAACAACGCCGCGCCGTAGCCGCGAGCGGCAATGGCAATTACGCGAGCGCCAAGATCGGTTGCAATCTGTTGCGAGCCATCGGTCGATCCATTGTCGCCGATCACAATCTCGCCGATCACGCCCGACCGGCGAAGATAGCTCTGCGCCTTCTGAATGCAACCTGCGAGCGTCTCCGCCTCATTCAGGCAGGGCATGATGATACTAAGCTCCACAGCCATCTATCTCTTCCTTCTGATTATTTGTGAATGAGCCGTTGAATGCGGAAAATACCGGGCAGCACAAGTATAGCAAGCACGAGTGTTGGTGGCTCGATACGTTTCTGGTGGTCTTCGCGAGACTTAGCGACACCTTTCAATTGGCCGTTATTTTTATTGTCTGGAGGCATTTAGAATCGAGGCGCTTATTCTGGTAATAGAGAACTGATACTTGGTTTACCCGCCGTCTATGTCCGACTCTGCGTCCAAACCCGATCTGCTTGGCTGCCTCTCCAGAGAGCAGGTGCGCTCGCTGGTGGTCGAAGCCGGATTCACCCAGGCAGGCCTGGTCGCACTGCCCCATGCCCATGAGCAGCGAGACGCCGCGCGCTTCGAGCAGTGGCAGCAAGCCGGGCGCGCAGGCACAATGCGTTACCTGGAGCGGAAGGAATCGGAGGTCGAGGACGGTCGCCTGTTGCGTTCGCGCGTCAGCATACCTTTTCCCTGGGCGCGCTCGGTCATAGTCGGCTGGGCAAGTTACAACCAACCGTTGCCCGGCTCGACCGATCCGGCTGCAAGCGACGCCGGATGGATTGCACGCTATGCCTGGTCAGGTCGTAAAGACGCGCAGGGATTCCAGCGCCCATCCGACTATCACAAGGTGCTTCTCAAGCGAATGAGGACCGTAGAAGCGCGACTGCACGAAAACTTCGCCTCATTCGAAGCGCGAGCGTTTGTTGACACCGGTCCGCTGGTGGAGCGCTCGCTGGCTGAGGCGGCGGGTCTGGGCTGGACCGGCAAGAACACCTGTCTGATTCATCCAAAGCTGGGTTCTTTCGGTTTCCTCGCAGTGCTACTGACTTCGCTGGAAGTACAAATTGAAAAGGTACCCGCGGCCATCCAGCCCGACCGTTGCGGAAGCTGTCGGCGTTGCCTCGACGCCTGCCCCACCAACGCTCTGATCGCTCCATATCAAATGGATGCATCGCGCTGCATCTCTTATCTGACCATCGAGCATCACGGCGCCATCAATCCGGAATTGATGGAGGGAATGGGTCGCAACGTCTTCGGTTGCGACATCTGCCAGGATGTATGTCCGTGGAACCGCAAAGCAATCATTAGTGTGGACCCCGAATTGGAGGCGCGTCTGGAGCTGGTCAATCCGGCATTGGAAGCTCTGGCGGCTATGGGCGAGGCGGAGTTCGAGCGGCAATTCAACGGCTCGCCGGTGCGCCGCGCGGGCTTTCAGGGACTCAAACGCAACATGGCTATCGCGATGGGCAACAGCGGGATGAAACGTTTCGCGCCTTGGCTGCAAAAGTGGACACACGCCACAGACGAAGGGCTGCGAGTGGCGGCACGCTGGGCGCTCGGCAAGCTCAGCGGCTATCCTTAATATACGAACCAATCTGCAATTGTGCCTTGAGCGCACAGGGAAGCGATTTTTTGCTTAAAGAGAGGAATTACAACGTGGAAGACAACTCAAATTCCAGCGCGCTGAAAGACGCGCCAACCGGGGAAGTAAGAGCCGCTGATATTGCGGAACCGGCTAAAAAGTCCAAGTGGTACCGCTGGCGCAAAGACGGCACGGCGCTCATTAATTACTTGCTCGACAGCGAAGTGCATACCTTTGCCTTCAGCGTGGCGGCCAACGCAATTCTGTCGTTTATTCCTTTCATCGTGCTGCTGTATACGCTGGCACAGTCGGTCTTCCATTCGGCGGTTATGGTTGCCACGGTAAATGAGATGGTGAAGTACTTTTTCCCAGCAAGCCAGGAAAATCAGGTTTATGTCATCAAAAGTTTGGTCAACGTGGCCAGTATCTCTTCACACCATGGAGTGCAGACCTTCTCGATGATCATGATTCTGGTTGCCTGTACCGGCATCTTTTTGCCTCTCGAAGTAGCGCTCAATCAGGCCTGGGGTGTGACCAAAAGTCGAAATTATCTGCACAATCAAGTCATCGCTTTCGGACTCGCGATCCTGATGGTGGCTATGGGCATGGTCAGCATTCTGCTGACCGCAGGCGTACGCGAAGCGTTGACACTTCTCTTCTTTCACCACATCGATGGCGGGGTTCTGGGCTTTGTCTTTTACTGGATAAGCTTTCTAGTGATGGCCGCCTCCACAGGTGTTGCCTCGATCCTGTTTTTTTTCTCCATCTACTGGCTGCTGCCAAACCGCAAGGTTCCGTGGAAACCAGTTCTGCGCACCGCCGTCATCACGGGAATCATCTGGCTAGCGGCAAAGTACATCTTCATGGCAATCTTGCCGCATTTGGACCTCGAAACGCTTTATGGCCGGTTTAACATTTCGGTTGGGCTGATCTTCTGGGCGTATGTCTCGGGCCTGATCCTCTTTGCCGGAGCGCAATTCAGTGTGGCACGGATGGGACAAAACGGAAATAGCCATTAAGTAGCTTTAGCGTCGTGCCAGCAGCAGCATCAACCCAAACAGCACCAACGGCACCAGCGCAAGAGCTGTGTAGAGCAGAAGCTTTTGCCCGCCGGGGAATAGCCGTGCGCCTAGAGTTGGGCGACCGCTTTCTTCCACGCCCACCAGTTCTTGGTGCTCCAGTTCCCAGGCCATCTCGGCAGCCGTCGCGTAGCGGTGGCGAGGGTCGCGCTCCAGAGCGCGATAGAGAATCTCCTGCAACTCAGGCGAAATCTCCGGCCGCAGCTTGCGCGCTGGCTTGGGATCGTTCAGCACTCGCTCGTTCATCACCGCAAGGGGATTAGGCCCGCTGAAGGGCGGCTGCCCGGTGAGCATCTCGTAGAGCATCACGCCGAGCGCGTAAATATCACTTCGCTGATCACCTCGCTGGCCCTTCACCTGTTCGGGTGAGATGTAGTCTGGGGTGCCCAGAATCGGCGACGGCCCGGCATAGGTCAGCCGTCGCGCGTCCTCTTTCATCGCAATCCCAAAGTCGATCAGCTTGATCCGGTCCTCGGCGTCCACCATAATGTTTTCCGGCTTCAGGTCGCGATGCACAACTCCGTGCTTGTGCATATAGTCCAGCGCATCGCAAATTTCCAAAGTCAGTTTGACAGCGCGATCGATAGGCAGCCGACCCTCGGCATTCAGAATGGTCCGCAGCAGTTGCCCGTCCACCCACTCGATGACCATGTACGTGCGGCTGCGCTGCTCCGGCTCGTAGGTCTTCACCACACCGGAATGATCCAGCTCCTGGCCAATCTTAGCCTCCCGTTTGAAGCGCTCCACGAGAATCGCATCGGCCTCCATTTCCGCATGGGGAACCTTGATGGCCACCAGCTTGCCATCCGTCAAATCCGTAGCCTTGAAGAGCGTAGACATGCCGCCGCGCGCAACCGCCGCATCCAGGCGGTAGTGGTCCAGTGTATCTCCAGCTTCCAAAGTCGTCTTTTGTTCTTGCAGCATAACAATTCAATTCTTTCACGTAATTCGTAATGAAACCGTCAAAAAATCCTATCATGCAATGAGTCGAATTTTTGAAATTCCGCTGTAACTCCCTGTGTTGCCAATGGCCTTTCCATGGCAATTTGTGATTTCCTTACGAATTCATCATACGTTCCTCATAGGATTTTTATGTGTTCTCTGCGTTACTTAGGTTAATCCGGATCGACCGGACCCTCAGGGAGTATGTGTATCTGCTCTCGGGAATCTGCTTCTTGGCTGATTTCATTCTGCGTTTTACAACAAACATCTACTTTTGGGAGGAATAGCGCCGATGATTACGAACTTGAATCGCATCCTGCAAACAATGGCCATATCAACTCTTACATTCGCCCTGATGGCTGGAGCGCAAACGCCCGCGCCCGCGCCTGCAGCAGCTCCTGCGGCTGCCGCGCCAGCAGCGCCCGCACCCACATGGAGCGTCGGGCCAATGGACGTGAGCGGCTTCATCGACGGCTACTATAGCTTCAACTTCAACCGCCCCAGTGACACCACCGATACTGGAATGGTGAACCAGCTTTATAACTTCAACGACAAAACCGATCAGTTCAACCTGAGCGCGGCCAAGCTCACGCTCAACCACGACCCCGATCCGATCGGTGCACACGTCGATTTTATTTACGGCCGCACAAACTATTTTGTCAACGGCGGTAATGCCGATCAGCTCGATTTCATTGAGCAGGCCTTCATCAGTGCAAAGCCACCCAAGGCAAAAGGCTTCGAGTTCGACTTCGGTAAGTTTGTTACCACGGCCGGCGCGGAAGTTATCGAATCCAAAGATAACTGGAACTATTCCCGCTCGCTGCTCTTCGCTTACGCCATTCCTTACTTTCACTTTGGCGCGCGCACATCGATGCCCGTCACAAAGACAGAGACCCTCGGAGTGCAGGTGGTTAACGGCTGGAATAACGTAACCAAAACCAATGGCGGCGCAACTGTCGGCCTGACCAGCGCGTATGTAAAGCCCAAGTACACATGGAACTTGAACTACTACGGCGGTCCGCAGAACAACCACACCACAACGGGAATGCGCAACCTGATCGACACCACGATCCTGCTGACTCCGAATCCAAAGTTCAGCGCCTACATTAATTACGATTACGGCCAGAACCGCGATGCTATGCAGGATCAGGAAGACACATTACTGAAACACTGGCAGGGCGTAGCTTTTGCTGCTCGCGGCCAGGTCACTCCCAAGTCCGCCTTGGCTGGAAGATATGAGTACTTCAAGGATTACAACGGTTGGGCGACCGGCACCACGCAGAACCTGAATGAGTTTACCGCGACCTATGAGTATAAGTACGCGGCGGGCCTGCTGGCGCGCGTTGAATATCGCGACGACATATCCAACGTCAACTTCTTCACCAAGCAATCCAACTCAAGTAACTTTCCGGGGGCAGTGAAGAGTCAGTCCACGTTAACGGTATCCTTCGTCGCTTTCTTCGGCCCCAAGCGCTAACTAACTTTCACTTATGGTTCGGCCTGACCCTATCTGGATCAGGCCGGACCATGCGCATTTTGTACCTAAATAACACTAGCAAGACACACAATTCTTTTTTGTTTCTTCATTTCATCCTTATTGCTTCACTCTTAACATCAAATTACTAACTTCCGCCCTTAGATGAACATGGGCTCAGACGTACTTAACGAATTTCCCGGAGGCCCGCCAACGGGAGCAGAGCAACGAAATTCAACTCTCAGGAGAATGCTCATGGCAGATCAACAAGCACCTCAGATGCAAGCCACCCTGGGCCTTACCGGGCTGACCAGCAACGCGATGGCCCTCATCGCCCCGGGCGCCTTCCTATGGCTAACCTTCTTCATCCAGGCCACCACGGGCACCACAGCACCAGCCATGTGGCTGGGCATCTTTGCTGCCTTGCTGCTCTGTCTGGCTACGGCGGTGGCCTATGCTGAAATCTCGAAGCTCTATCCCGGCACCGGATCGAGCTACTACTATGCCGAACAGGCTCTGCTTTCCAAAGACAAGGCATTCAAGTATGCTCGCGTTGCCAAGTTCATCGTTGGCTGGGGCTCGCACCTTTATTACTGGGTCTATCCCGGCGTGATGGTTGCAGTCACTGGCGTCTTTGTCGGCTATGTGGTTGGCTTTCTATATCCCAACATTATGAGCGGCTCCAATCCCGGTCCCGTGTTTATGGCTCTGGTTGCGGTAATCTTCTCCATCTTTGTTGGATGGATCGCATCCAAGGGCGCGGGCGCATCGACGGCCGTCAATCTGGCCATCAACGTAATTCAGATCTCCGCTCTGCTCGTCTTCAGCGTTTTGGCAATCGGATATCGCACCAGCCATCCCGCGGGATCGCCTGCCTTCCAATACGACGGACAAACGCTGGCAACTTACGACTATCAGTTCCTTACGGACAAGACTGGTGCTATTACTCGCGACGCCACGGGCGTACCTCTGCCGTTAGTTGACGCCGCCGGCAAGAAAGTTCCCTTCACTATTGACTACCCGGAAAAGGACCCGACGACTGGAGCTTTTCTAACTCACACCTCCGCGTCTTCTGTGCTTGCGCCGCACAAATTCAGTTACCTGTTTATTCAGGCCACGGTCGCTATTCTGATCCTGGTCGGTTTTGAATCGGTAACTTCAATGGGAGGTGAGGCTAAGAATCCAACCAAGCATATTCCCATTGCGGTAATATCGTCGCTCTTGATTCAGGGGCTGTTCTGTTATCTGATAGAGTATTTCGCGGCTAACTACTTTCTTAACTCGGGGTATAGTATGACCAGCGCGGCAGCTTCCGCGGCACCAATCGGCGATATGATGATCATCGTCGGCGATGCGCTGCTGGGACACGGCAACGGACATTACTTCATGCTGGCTGAAGCTTTCACGGTGTTCCTTGCGCTGATCGGCACCACGCTCTCCTGCATGAACACCGGCGCTCGCGTGACGTATGCGATGGGCAAGGACGACGAGGCTCCTGAGCACTTCGGCATGTTACACGCTAAGTCGCTTTCTCCCCGCCGCGCTATCTGGACCTTGGTTGCCATCTCGGCAGTTATCGGTGTAGTCGCTGTCTCGCTCGTCTTCGGAGACGCCGGCGCACCCACAGACGCGGCTATCAAGGCTCTGCCGCAAGGCATATTCTCAAACGTCGGCTATCTCTCGCATGACCAGTTAGCAGCGCTGCCTAACTCGCTTCTGACGATCACGCTCACCTCCAACTTTGGCACATTCATTCTGTATGCGCTAAGTTGCTTCCTGTGCATCGTGGCCTTCCACAAGCGCCCCGACTACAACGTTGTGCTTCATTTGCTTATCCCGGGCTTTGGTCTGCTGGCTAACATAGTCTGCATGGCCTTCTACATCATCAGCCCGCTCTTTGGCCTCGGAACCTTCAAGGAACCGCTGCTTGCCCTTGGCATCTCCGCCGTCTGGGGCATTTATGGAGCGATCTACTTTATCCGCTCCTCTAAGAAGAAGGGCAAGGCGATCCTGCTCGAAGCCAAGTAGGCTCGTTCACGGATCCATAACGAACAGCAACCGCTGGGTGGCTCGCACTGCCAGACAAGTCAAGGCAGAACGAGCCGCCCAGCTCCATGCAGAACGAGCCGCCCATCTCCATTTTGATGCACAATCGTAATAAGATATCTTCCCGGCGGCAACGCGAAGATGCTTTAGGCGGAAGCATTTATGCTCGACGTTCAGTTCGGCCAGGCCAGCGACTTTGGCAAAATCCGCACCAACAATGAAGACTCGATGGGGTCGTTCATTCCCGCCTCGCGTAAGCAGGCACGTTCCCACGGTTTTCTTTTTGCCGTTGCCGATGGCGTCGGAGGCATGGACTACGGTGAAGTCGCCTCCGCCACGGCCGTCAAAGTCCTCGCTGAAGAGTTCGCCTCGGCACCTGCGGGTACCATGCTTCCCGGGCTGCTGCCGCGGCTGATCGAAAAGGCCAATTCAGCGGTTCATGATTGCACGTTGAAGCCTGAATATCATGGCAAAAAAATGGCGACGACCCTTGTAGCTTGCGCCTTGCGCCACGATCAGGTTGTCGTCTCCCATGTGGGCGATTCACGCTGTTACCTGGTCCGCAACAGAGCGGCCAAGCAAGTCACGCAAGACCACAGCTGGGTTAACGAGCAGAGAAAGATGGGTCTGCTTTCCGCACAGGAGGCCAAAGAGTCCGACTCTCGCCACGTTTTGATTCGCTCGCTGGGGCCGGAAATGTTCGTCGCGCCAGACACGAATGTTCTCACCTTGCTGGCCGGCGACGTTCTGGTGCTCTGCACCGATGGGCTTCATGACGAGATGAGCGACAAAATTATGGCTGAAATCGTCTCGCAAAAGAAAGATATCCAGGAGATCGCCAGCGAATTGGTGAGGCGCGCAGTTGAAATCGACGGCGGCGACAACACTACTGCGCAGGTCATCCGGGTTCGCTCCGTTGAGCAGGTTGGCATGTATCGCGGACGCCCATACCGGCTGCCTGCCTAAGCACGCTCATCACTACAAATTTCTTACGGAAACTTTACTGTTCTCGCTCTGTATTTCCAATAAGGTAGAATCAATCAACACCGTGGAGAGTGCCGCCAAATGGGTTATCACGACGGCTTTGAGGCCGGTCAGCAGATCGATTTCTACCGCATTGAAGAGCCGGTTGCCCGCAGCGGCATGGCTTCCATCTATCGTGCCATCGACACCCGTAATCAGCGCCAGGTCGCCCTCAAAATTCCCCATCCCGACATGGAAGCCGATCCGATTCTCTTCGACCGCTTTCAGCGCGAAGCCGCTATCGGCGAAAAACTCGAGCACCCCAAGGTCATGCGCGTCTTCGGCGGCGAGGATCGTTCTCGTATCTATATGGTCATGGAATGGTGCCAGGGCCGCCTGCTCCGCAAGATTCTCGACGAAGGCCCGTTGCCCCAGGACCGCGCCATCCGCATCGCCACTGCCGTTCTGGATGGCCTGGATTATATCCATGCCCAGGGCGTGGTCCATCGCGATCTCAAGCCGGAAAACATCATGGTTGATGATGACGACAATATCAAGCTGATCGACTTCGGCATCGCCGGCGACTCAGGCGCTCGCCGTCTGACTTACGCCAACTTCACCGCCACCCTCGGCACTCCCAACTACATCTCTCCAGAGCAGGTTAAAGGCAAGCGCGGTGATGGTCGCAGCGATATCTTTGCCATGGGTGTCATCCTCTATGAGATGCTAAGCGGCAAACTGCCCTTCCACGGCCCTTCGCCCCTGGCCGCCATGAACGACCGCCTGCTCAACCATCCCGTGCCTCCCAGCGTCGCTAACCCCGACATTTCGCCTCAGTTGCAAGAGGTTCTCTATCGCGCGCTGGAACGGGATCCAAAAAATCGCTACCCCAAGGCCCACGATTTTGCCTGGGATCTCGCACACCTCGACCAGATTGGCGTCGAAGACCGCGACGAGTTGCGCGACTGGCAAAACCGCAAATCTCACCTCTCCCGCAGGATTCTCTACTACGCTGGCCTGGCTCTGATTCCCGTGGTCATCCTTCTACTCATGATCCTCGTAGCCCATCACCACCGCTGAGGCTTTGCGGACCCTGACTTCGCCTTAAACGTGGGCGCCCTCTATGTTTTGGCGGGTCGAGGGGTGGGGCACCTGCGCCGTCCCTATGGGACTCCGTACAAACTTATGGATTTTCTTTCCCCATGCTGAAGCGCGGGGCCAACCAACCCTGTGCCTTCGGCGCGTCTACACGGACATTCCTTATGCAGGTGTCAATAAAGCCTGCAGGTATCGTACTGGCTTTAAGCGGGGTTGAAACCCCCGCCTCCCTCCAGATAACAGAAATTTGTGACGCGAATTTCAGAGACAAGACCTTAGTTGAATAAGTCTTTCATCTTTTCGATGAGGCTGGGAGAGGCGGGCTTGTTGTCTACTGCCAGGGAGTCGGCTAACTGGCCTACTAATTCACGCTGGGCACGGGTTAGCTTTTTGGGAATCTGGACGACTACTTTGACGAGTAGGTCGCCAGTTCCTTTTTCGTTGAGGAAAGGAACGCCCCGGCCACGGACGCGCAGCTCTTTACCACTCGGTGTGCCTTCGGGGATTTTGAGAGTTACCTTTCCGTCGAGGCCTTCGATCTCAATTTCTGCACCGAGTGCGGCCTGGGGAAAGCTGATGGGGATGACGCAGTGGAGGTTGTTTCCGTTGCGCTCGAAGAGTTGATGGGGGCGGATGGCGAGCACGACGTAGAGGTCGCCTTTGGGAGCGCCGTGGCGGCCGGCATCGCCTTCGCCGGTGTAACGAATGCGGGTTCCGCTTTCGACGCCGGGAGGGACTTTGACGTTGAGCTTGAATTCGCGGCTGACGCGGGTTTCTCCACGACATGTTGAGCAAGGGTCGCCGATAACCTGACCGGTTCCACCGCAGGCCGGGCATGCGCGGGCGACGGCGAAGAAGCCTTGCTGGTAGCGAACCTGTCCGCGGCCATGGCACTGAGCGCAGGTGGAGGGACCGCGACCGGAGGTGCTGCCGCTTCCGTGGCAGGTGTCGCAGGTTTCGCGGCGGCGGAGCTTGACCTCGGTTTCAGAGCCGAAGATGGCGGCTTCAAAATCGACGGTCAGATCGAAGCGGAGATCGTCGCCGCGCTGCTGGCGGCTGGCACGCTGCTGGCCGCCGACAGAAAACATCTCTCCAAAGAGATCGCCGAAGAGGTCACCGATGTCAACGCCTCCGCCGAAGGGTGAACCGCTGAAGCCCTGACCAGCTCCGCCGACTCCGGCGTGACCGAAGCGGTCGTAAGCGGCGCGCTTGTCGGAGTCGCTGAGAACTTGATAAGCCTCGCTGGCCTGCTTGAAACGCTCTTCGGCGGCATGGTCGCCGGGGTTAAGGTCGGGGTGATGCTCACGCGCCATTTTGCGGTAGGCGCTCTTCAACTCCTGGTCACTGGCGTCGCGCGAGACTCCGAGTACTTCGTAGTAATCTGCTTTGCTCACTCTAGTTTCGAATCCTATTCGCTGATCTGTTTGGGGTTGGAGGCTACGCGGACGAGCGCGGGGCGGAGCATGCGGTCACGTAGCTTATAGCCGCGGCGAATCTCTTCCGCAACGTGCTGATCGGGCAAGTCGTGACGCTCGACGGAGCCTAGAGCCTCATGCTGGCGGGGATCGAACTCTACGCCCGTTGCGGGTATCTCCGTCACTCCCAATTGGCGCAAAACGTCTTCCATTTGTTTGACGATCAACTCGACGCCGGAGCGCAACTGGTCGGCTGAGCCGGTGGCCTTGAGGGCCATCTCGAAGTGGTCGAGGACGGGAAGAAACTTTTCGACGACGTTGCCAACGGCGTAGTCGCGATTGGCGATTTTTTCGCGCTCGCCGCGTTTGCGGGCGTTTTCAAACTCGGCCTGGAGGCGTGCGAGGCGGTCGAGCAGTTGGTCGCGCTCGGCCTTCAATGTTTCATATTCGGCGCGAGGGACCGGCTCGCCCTCTAAGGCTTCTCGTGCGGGCATTTCAAGGACGGAGTTTTCCGCCGCAGCGACAGCTGCAGCTGCTTCCTCCGACAAAGTCAATTCTGATTCCTGTTCTGACATGCTTTTATGTTTTCTCCGAAAAATCGCGGGTATTTGTTTCAATGATAATTTCCACGGCTGTTGCCGACTCTCTTTGCTTATCGGAAGCGGCGGGGCTTCCGTTTAGTGCTTGTTGATTACACTTTGCGATCCTCTTTGGCGGGGAGCTCCAGCAGGCGCTCGGAGAGCTGCGAGATATAGCGCACGGCCTGAATCATCTCCTGATATTGGATGCGGGTGGGAGCAATAACGGCTACGGTGCCGAGATTGCTGCCTCCGAGGCGTGCCGGAGCGCCGATGAGGACCAGATCTTGCATGGCGTGCGAGGCTTCGGCCTGGCCGATGAGATCTGGACCGACGACGACGCGGACTTCCTGCTGGCGGCCATCGACGTAAGCGGTGAGCAGCTCGACGAGGCGCTGCTTGGCTTCGAGAGCTAAAAGCATTTGGCGGAGGCGTTCGCGGTCGGCTTCGGCGGCAATCAGGTTGGCCATGCCTTCGACGAAAATTGCTGGACCAGCCTCACCGCCGGCGAGCGCACCTTTGCGGCAGAGCTCTTCGATGGAGGCCAACATTTGATGGTAGGCGGCCTGTTCCAGCTCGACGCGGCGGGCCACCTCGGAGCGGATGCGCTCGATTTGCCAGCCGCGAAAGTTCTCGTTGAGATAGCGGGCGGCGGTTTCAAGCTCGATGTGAGTCAGCTCGCGGTCGAGCGCGAGCACGCGGTCTTGCACGGCTCCGGCTTGCGTAACCAGTACGGCCAGCACGCGGCCGGTGGAGAGGCGTGAAAAATGAATATGCTCTAAAATTTGCCCGGCGGTGGAGCTGGCCAGAGCCACTCCCAGGCCGCTGGAAAGCAGAGCGAGCACGTGTGAGGTGCGCTCCAGATAGTCATTGCTGCTGGTGACGCCGCTGAAGCTTTCTTCGATTTGGCCGCGCCGGGCTTCGCTCATAGGAGACGGAACTGTGCCTTGCGAGGCTGTGTTGAGGCGATTGGGCTGGGTGATTTGTTCGACGTAATAGCGGAATGCGGCGGCGGTGGGGACGCGGCCAGCGGAGGTGTGGGGCTGCTCCAGTAAGCCGATTTCACCCAGCGAGGCCATTACGTTGCGGATGGTGGCCGAGCTAAGGCCTTCCTGATGGGAAAAATAATGGGCAACAGCCTGCGAGGCCACCGGTTCGCCGGTGGCGATGTACTGCTCAATGATGGCCGTAAGCACCAGCCGCTCTCGCGGCGTGACGCGCGCATCCGACATCTTTCCCGCTCTCCGCCGGGGCTTGCACTGGGCGTAATTGCCGCACTGCCCCGACCCGGATGGAATCACTAAACGCTTGATTTTTATAGCATTTATTCAACAAAAAGCGCAAAGTATTCCTCTTTAATTCTAGAGTTGGCGATTGTTGATGTCAACACGCCGCCCGGGACGGTAATAATAGGCTTATTGAGGAGCTTGATTCATGAAAAGCCGCATGACAGGATTTGTGGCATTCACATCGATTTTGATTTCAGCAGGCCTTTGGAGTTTGGGAACCACGCCAGCACTAGCGCAGCAGGCGGCAACCACGCCGGCAAAGTTTGACGAGGCCGCTTGGCGCAAAGAGCTGACCAAATGGCGAGCGGAACGGGCGAAGGAAGTGGCTGCCCCGGACGGCTCTCTGACGCTCGTGGGAATGGATTGGCTGAAGCCCGGATCGAACTCATTTGGCGGCGCCGTGGACAACAAGATTATGATTCGCGGTCTTGCTCCCGCACATATGGGATTGCTGACACTGAGCAGCAAGAGTGCTTCGCACGCGCCCACCATTCAACTGCTCTCGCCCCGAGGCGGCTTTCCTCCAGAGATGACCGTTGACGGCAAACCTGCCCGCGAAGGTCAGTTGACAGTGACAAAAGCCAAGCCGTCGATCATCGCATGGCACGGCATCAAGCTGGCTATACTTCTGCGCGGCGACCGCTTTGCCGTGCGCATCAATGACACAAAAGCGCCTACGCTTGTTCTTTTTCACGGCCTGAACTGGTACGCTCCCAACCCGCACTTCCGAGTGACTGCCAGTTGGACTCCCTTCGACGCGCCGCGTGTGGAGAAGATTCCCAATGGACAGGGAGGCACGCTCGATTTGCCCGCTCCCGGCGTTGCCGAGTTTACGCTGGACGGTCAGGCGCTGCATCTGGTTCCCGTAATTGAAAACCACGACCAGCGGACGCTGTTTTTTATTCTGAAAGACAAGACAGGCCGGAGCACAACCTACAGAACGGCACGCTTTCTGCATACCGGCTTGCCCGACCACGGTGTGGATCAGCCGGGAACGCTGACGCTGGACTTCAATCGCCTGGAAAACCCGGCCTGCGCTTATACGACATACGCCAACTGCCCTCAGCCTCCGGAGTTGAATCAGTTGCCAGTGGCGATTGAAGCGGGCGAGCAACTGTATGGGCAGTAAAGGATTCGCAACTTTTCTGAGCGGGCCGGGTCAAAGGGAGTAGTCTTCGGCAGGTTGATTGCGCCGAAGGCAATTCATTCGACAGGATTTGCCTTCATGTACGTTCGAAGCATCGTTCCGTTCGTCGCCTGTCTTTTGACGGCTTGGCCAGCGCTTGCTCAGCAAGCAGCCGCGCCACTGCCGGAGATCCATCAACTGATGAAAGAGGTTCACGAGCATCAGAAACAGCTCGACAAAGTGCGGGAGAACTACACCTATACATCGCTGCAAACCGACCAGCAGATCGACTCGAAAGGGCAGATTAAGAAGACCGAAAGCAAAGAGTACGAAGTCTTTTTTGTCCATAGCCGGCAAATTGAGCGGATGGTAAAGAAGGACGGCAAGCCGCTGGACGAGCACGAACAGCAGAAAGAGACTGAGCGTGTAACCAAGGCCGTTGAAAAGGCGGAGAAGCCTGAACCGGAGAAGCCGAATGGCGAGCAGATTACCGTTTCCCGTTTATTGGAGTTGATGGATGTGCGCAACCCGCGCCGCGAGAGCTATCGCGGACGGCCGACGATCGTCTTCGACTTTGTGGGCCGCAAGGACGCCAAGACGCACGGCCTGGCCGAAGATGCGTCCAAGAAGCTGCAGGGAACGATTTGGGTTGACGAAACCGACCGCACAGTGGCACATCTGGACGTCAGTTTCAACGACAACTTCCACGTTGGCGGCGGCCTGGTGGCGAATATTGAAAAGGGATCGAATCTACATTTCGATCAAGCTCTGGTAAACGGAGAGATTTGGCTTCCTACCGGAGGCGAAGGAACCCTGGCCGTGCGCGTTTTGCTGGTTAAAGGGCTTCGCACACACTTCACTGAACGCGATTTCGACTACAAGCGCTTCCGTGTGGATACGCAGCAATCAAAAGATGCGAAGGTTGTAGAGGTGAAAAAACCGTAGCATGTTTGCACGCAGACTTTCCATTTTGAAGATCGATTTGAACGGCGATCGGCAGGCCTGCCCTATCGGCTGGATCGATAACTTTGCCATGCGCAACTTTACCAACGATCCGGTCTTCGACGACACGTTGCCCATAGCCGACGGCCTGCTGGAAGCTGGTCTGCGCGTACCGCTCACGCGACTTCAGCCGGCGATGGAAGACTGGTTCCGTCGTAAAGGCTATCTAAAAATGGAAGATCGGCTGGAAGTGGCGGAAGTCTGTGCGCCGAAGCCCTGAGGTGGGCCGGCTTCAGGCTGCTGCTTGCTGATGCGTTTCAGTGTTATTCCACAATGCAACCTCTGCCTCGCGGCGGGACTTCAGAGCCGGGAGTTCCTTGCCAGCGCCATGGTCCCAAAGCAGCAACTGCTCAGCAGCATCGTCGTAGCGACCTTGATTGAGGCACTTGAGAAGGGTGGAATTGGCGAGCCGCCCCGAGCCCAGGTTGAAAACAAAGTCCACCAACGCGTCGAACTGGCCCTGAGAGAGCGGCACTTTGACCATGTGCCCGACGGCTTGCTCGGCGTCGCGCACGTCGCTGGACAGCAGATTGGCGGCCTGCGGCTCTTCGATGCCGTTGGGAAACAACTCGGGATGCAGCAGCCGGTGGCCGTAGCCGATGGTGGGAATTCCGGCAACATCAAGATATACGCGATTACGAAAGCCCTCGGAGCGCTTGAGCAGCTCCAGTCCCGCAGCACTTAATTTCATAGATTTCTCCTGTTCTTTGTGAGATATAGCGATTAATTTTCACGCTACCAGAACAGAAGAATTAATCTGTAAACACCTCCGGCGGGATCAATCGGCGCTTGCGGCACCTGCGGTGCGGCCTCTCAACGCTTGCGCGCCATGGGGTTTGTGGTTTCACCGTGCAGTGGACCGGGGTACTAAGCGCATAAACTCTGTGCCTTGGGATGAATATAAAAGGTGCACGGTCCGGGCAAGAGCAATCAATGGGCGGCCGGTGTCGGCGATTTTCCGGTGAGGGTCTGGAAATCGCCGATCAGGGCCGAAAGAGCCTTATCGAAATTGCTGTCCCGGTTACTCTGCAACTGGGCGAGGTCTGCTGATTCCGATAACGTCCATAGCACAAAGTGGCTTTTTCGGTCATAGATGACCAGCTTGAAGATGGCGGATAGGGAATCTGAATGGACGATCTGGAGTTCCAAAACGAGGTCTGCATCGGAGGGATCGCTGACCATCTCAAACTGGCTGTTAACCTTGAGAGCTGCATAAAACCTGTCATATGCGCGAGTTGCACCTCCGCTATAGTTTCCGGAAATATCTACTGCATTGGAGAGGAAGATTTTTTGGGCGGCGGAGATGCCCGGAGGGACTGGGCCTGAGAGAGAGGAGGGGTGCTGAGCGAGAGCGGCGACCGCCGAGAGACAGACGGCGCAAAAGGCGAGACGGATTCCGGCGCCGATGCGATTCATCGTTATATCCTCTTGAAAACAAATCAATTCCTATGTTTTATGACACGCAAACGCAGAAAATGTTGCTGTGCAGGTTGTAGTTCAGGCCTTCTGGGAGAACAAGAGGGGCGATTTTCAGCGAAAATAGATGGTTTCTTTACAACTTTTTACACGAATATTTCGCGCTGAAAATAAAGAGATTAGCGGGAAAACCCCTTTAAAGTGTTCCGTTTTGGGCGCGATTTCCCATGTATGCGTTTGGACAACAGTTGAGTTCCTTAGTATCGAATTGGTAAAATAGACAGATGGTGAAACGACGGAACTTAAGCAACACGAACTCGAAATCTTCGCTAAAGATATGGCTGCTAGCTGGGGCCACATCCATAGCGCTGGCCGCGGGAGTGATCGGTATCTCCACGCGGACGGTTCATGCGGACGCGCCGCTTCCCCGCTCAGTGGCACCCGCGCCACCCGCGCTACAGGCAGTCGCCCCAACGCCTGCCCGGCTAGCGCCGCACAAATCCGCGGAAATCGCCGCGGTGCACGCGCTCGAAGGCACCGCCTCCTGGTATGGCAGCCGGTTCAATGGCCGTCATACCGCAAGTGGAGAACGATTTGACATGTACGCAATGACCGCCTGCCATCCAACCCTTCCCTTTGGCTCGGTGGTCCGTGTGACTAACCTGGAAAACAACCGCTCGGTAGTGGTACGCATTACTGACCGGGGCTACCTTTACGAAGGGCGCATCGTTGATCTCTCTTATGGCGCCGCTCAAAAACTGGCAATGATCAAATCCGGGCTGGCATCCGTCAAGCTGGAAGTTATCTCTCTGGGGCAGCCAACTCGCAAAAAGCAAGCAAACTGAAACCTTCCCTAACAGCAACGGCCAGCCTGAGGGCTGGCCGTTGCTGTTTGTGCATCAATTTCTGTGCAGAATTCGTGGTATCTTGCTATCCCACTCTTGCAGCAAGAACAACAACCCGGCGAGGGTGGGGCAGCCACCCGCCCGCTGCTTGCAAACGCAAATGAAGCCGCCGGATAAACGCGAACCAAGATGACGCCGACAACCTCCCACGAATGTGAGAAAGACAACCAGGTCCGGGCAAAGTGTGTTGCCGCTGCTAACAGGGGCTGGATGTAGAAAAATATCCTTTCCCGGCAGGTCAGGAGAAGTGTTTTTACTTGACATCCCTTTTTATAGAACCCGCCAATTTATGGTCAGGCGCATCAATTAAACATTCATGTCGTTACCGAATTGTTAATGCCCTGTTGTACAGCCAATGCGCAATACTCTTCATGTGTAACTTGTGATGAAGGAAAATGGCGATTTTGCTTTGCACTTCGGCACTGTCGATGGCGAAGATGCAGAAGAACATTCCGGCGGTCCAAAACCCAAGCCCATAGAGCAAGATCGACCAAACATCTGAGGGCCGCATCCAGCCTACCAACATCCCAATAATGACGAATACCCACCAAGCCCGTATTCCAAAATCGTGTGGACGGGCTTTCATCTTCGCCGCCACGACGCCTTGAAGATTTTGTAGGTTGTCTCGCCGTTCTTCAAGGGCTTCGAGTTCCGCCATGGAATCAGGAGATGACTTGCGGAGTTCTTCCGTCAAACCGTCATACAGCGATTTCCAGATGGCCTGTTCCATCGTTAGATTGTCGGAATGAAGATCGGTTCGAGCCTTGACATATTCTCGAAGCTCCATCGACTCATGGAATGTCAAGGCAGTGCGCCCTTTGACCTTGGCATAGTATTCAGCTAGTACTCGGTCTTTCGTTGCATCAAAGTCAGCGTGTTGGTCACACATACGTTGTCTTCCCTCGGCTCCGCTTTCACTGTCACTTGTTAATAGGTCAACCGGCGGGTGGGCGGGTGGCGCACCCTACGATCCGCTAAAACACTGAGGATCCCATCCGTGAATCGTTCTTTTGATTCCAGGGTGGGAGAGCACGAATCTCAACTGTCTTTTTCAGCGTAAAGAAGATGCTCGGGTAGTTGATTTACTCGCCTGAACCGTGCAGAAAATTACCATCCATCGGCGCATAATCAAAGAATGAACAGGAACCCGAAAGCGATCTTCTGCCTATATCTTCGCTGTTTATTCCTTTTTCTGAGGCCGACCCCCACCCCCCTACCTCCAAAAGTCCGGTTTTCGATGAGGGTTTTTCTATTAAATACAACATAATAAATAACATATATAATATGTTATATGTACTTATCGGTAAACACAAACCCCGAAAAACAGCCGATTTTTCGGGCAAAAATGGCGTAAAAAAGCTACTTTTGTGCATTTTTGGGCGGGGCCAGGAAGCGGTCAGCCCCATGCATCCACCGTCACAAACCGATGGCTTTCCTTGTAGCGGGCGATCAGTTGGGCGGCAGCGGCAACGGACGGTGCGCGGTTTGCGGCGGGGTCTGCGTGGCTGCCGTCGTGAAGCACAATGTTGGCAGCAAACCCGCGCCGTTCCAAGCGGTCGATCTTGTGGATGAGTCGCTCGGCAATCGCACCAGCTGAAGGGTTCTTCCAGTCGGAGGTCATTGCGTTCCACAGCACTGGAACCATGCCCAGCCTTCTGGCCGCACGCAGCACTTCAGGCCGTCGCGCGCCATACGGAGGTCGAAAGTAGCGTACAGGCGCACCCGTAATCTGCTCCAGTGTCTGGCTTGTCTGGGATAGCTCCT
>CAYPYJ010000032.1:0-38253 GCA_964414945.1 uncultured Occallatibacter sp. | reverse complement strand
GTCGCGGAGATCCCTCAGGCCAAAACTTCGGCGTTGACTGTCGCATTGCCGTCTGAGTCCATGCAGATACGGACTCTGCCGGGACAAAGCCCGATCAGTTCCGCTTTGTCGGCTACCGAGGTTTCACGTCTGGCTGAACCGAGCGCGACGGCTACTCCGGCAGAGGCTGCATCGAACACCTTACAAGCTGAGACGCTGAATACGCCTCCTCCCACCGTACCGGTCCAGATAGTCACACAGTCGACCGACCCGATCTCTCCTGCGGTAACCACCACTCTGAGTGCCTCCGAGTTGCAGGCGCTGCCGGTGAATGGCCGGCACTGGCAGGATTTTGTGCTGGACAGTGCTCCCACTTCCGTCACCTCCGCGGGTGGTACAGGAGAAATTTCGCTGCGGGGGGCGAGCCAGCAACCGACTGAGATTGCTGTGGATGGAGTGAGCCGGGGGTTGGCTTTTAGCCCAACGGGAGGATCGGGACAAGGCTCCAGTGGCAAGGGACCGTTAGGCCACGGCGAGAGTCCGGCGGGAATGGCGCGGGTGGGGGCCGGAGGGCATGGACTTGCCATGAGCGAGGCGGCGATCCGCGCGGTGGAGACGGTGGCCAGCAATGTGGAGGCCGCTACCGCCCGGGCGTCGGGCGGACGTATGAATGTGGAGACCGAGCACGGCTCCAATGAATTGCATGGGCAAGGATTTATATTCGATCGCCAAAACGCATGGGGTGCACGGAACCCATTTTCGCAGTGGGTAAAGGAGACCACGTCGGCTACCGATAGCACAGTTCCAGTCTTCACGCCAGAGTCCTACACACCTCCAGAACGCGAAATGACCTGGGGCATCGGCATTGGCAGCCGCATTCGCCGCAACAAGCTCTTCTGGTTCGCAGCGCTCGACGGTTATAGCCTAAACGGCGCGAGGCTTTCGACGGTGAAACATCCTTACCTTTGCTCGACCTTCAACGCCAACAGCCAATGTACCCAACAAACGGGGTTCTTTGCCCAGCCCTCGAACGATCAGATGCAAGTGCTGAGTGCGCGGCTGGGTTTGAGCAACGCTAATCCAGTGGGCGAGGGGCTGGCAACCTATTCTGGAATGCTGGAAACGCTAGCAGGGCTGCTTGGCCCCGCTTCACGCACGGCCCGTCAATGGACAGGCTTTGCGCGGCTCGACTGGAAGGCGGCTGAGCGCCAGCGTTTCACGCTGGAAGGCATCGGCGCGTGGTGGAACTCGCCGGGCGGCGGGTTGATCCGCGTTTCAGAGACTTACGGCAATCACAGCTTTGGGCGGAGCAAGGCCAGTGAAGAATGGCTTCTGGGCCGCTGGGAGGCCTTTTTGACGCCCAACCTGTTAGCGACAACCCAGGCTTCGTTGGGAGAGGCCATCCAGCAGGCGCGGCCAACAACTCCTTCCACCTTTGAGCAGAGCTTCCTCGCTGGGAATGCGTGGGGTCAGTTGCCGCAGATCGTCGTCGACAATCGCTACGGATTCACTATCGGCAACCCGTCGCGCTTTGGACAGGGCAGCTATCCGGACGAGCAACTTTACCATGGGCAGGAGTCGCTGGACTGGATTCGCGGCAAACTGTTGGTCAAGGTCGGCTTTGAAATGAGTCACAGCGCTGACACAACCAGCCTGTTGCGCAACCAGACCGGCACATACACCTACTCCAACGTGGAAAACTTCGTCTCCGACACGCTGGCCTTTCAGAAATTTGGGATTTCCAAAGCACTGGACCCCGCGAATCAACACACCTGCGACCAAACAGGCAGAGCGGCCTGGCACGACTCAGCCGGCAATCTGCGTGGGTTGGGTTCATTGCCTTGCTACTCTTATTACTCACAAACCATAGGTCCCTCGGATTGGCATTTGAGCACCAGCGACTGGGCCGGGTATGCGACCGCCCAGTGGGAGGCAAACAAGCTGGTGGTCTTCTCCGTTGGGTTGCGTTGGGAGCGGGAACAACTGCCGCCGCCCATGGCTGCGCTCCAAAACCTAAATTTGCCGCTAACCGGGAAGCTGCCCAGTTTGGGCAACAACTGGGGTCCCCGTGTGAGCTTGGCCGTGGGAAGCGGTAACCATCGCCAACCGGTTTTGCGGCTAGGCTACGGGATGTATTTCGGGCGGACTGGGAATCTGTCCGTGGAAACGGCGCTCACCCAGACCGGTTCGACCGCGGGCGATCTGAACTTTTTCATGCGTCCATTGGATGGCTTCAATCCGCCAACAGGCACCAGCAGTGCACAGCCATTTCCATACGTTTTGCAAGGTGCGCCGGCAAGTGTCGTCAAACCGGGAGCGGTCGGGTTTGCGTCCAACTTCCATACTCCAGAGGTCCACCAGGCAATCGCCGCCGTTGAAGAGAAACTGCCCAGCCATATCCAAGTGACCGCCAGTGCAATGGTGAGCCTGGGCCGACGGCTGCCTGTCTCAATCGACACCAATCTCAACCTACCGGCACCAACGCAGACCATGACCTATGCCGTAGTGGACGCTACAGGAGTTGGACCCATCAAAGCCCCGCGCATCACGGTTCCCTTCTATGCTTCCTGGCCGGGAAATGGCGAAACCTGCCCATACTACCAGCCGGCAGGCACCCGGCTTCCTGGGCGACCCTGTCCGGATTACCAGCAAATTACTCAGATCATGAGCCGTGCAAATTCAACATATGAGGCTGGGATGCTGAAAATTGATCGCTATGGCCGCCGTGGGCTGAGTCTGCACGCCCATTACACTTACTCACACGCCATGGATTGGAACCCCAATGAGAGCTCGCAAGTGGCAGGCAACGATCCGTTGGACCCGACAGACTTCGGCCTGGAATATGGCGTCAGCAATCTGGATATTCGTCACTCGACCGGTGCCTCGGTGATCTATCAAGCGCCCTGGAAGCTGCGCGGTAGGACGGGAAAACTGGGCAACGGCTGGATGCTCTCGGGCATCGGACAGTTCCGCAGCGGCTTGCCCTACACAATGCGCACCTCGGGCTCACTTGCGAAGATGTTCGACGCGGCAGGCACGGCCATCGTGGGACTCGGGCCCGGAATGAACGGCTCGGGAGGGGATAACCGGATCTACGGCCTCGGTAGTGATGGTCGAACTTACAATATTGGCCGCAACACGTATCGCTATCCAGCCACCTGGAAGGCCGACCTGAGGCTGGGCAGGAGATTCAATCTGGGCAACATGCGGCAGTTGGAGCTGCTTGCTGAGAGCTTCAATCTTTTCAACCATCAGAATGTGACCGAGTTGGAGACCACCGGTTACACCATCGGATATGGCAGCATCTCGAGCCTTCCCACGCTAAACTTCCTCACCGGCCCCGTCACAAACACTGCAACCGGCATCGAAACCAAGGCAGGCACCACAGCCTTCGGCCAGCCACTGAACATCAACGCGACCAATTTCTTTCGCGAGCGGCAAATCCAGTTTGGGCTGAGGGTGAGGTTCTAACCCGGCCGCCACCGCTCGGATTCATGGAGTTGGCCTGTAAGCCGATGAACTTAAATAGAAGACTCCACGCCATCTTCTGCTCGGAGTTATCGGGCAGGGATAAGTTGCTTCATGGGAGGCCGTTCCGGAAAGTCGTGCAGGCAACACCTGCGCGTATTTCTGACGTGCTGTCCAGAAATGGATGAAGGAGAGTCTGGTCGGGTGGAAGGACGATATAGAAGATGGCGGCATTGGGCATGAGCGAACCCTTACAAGCGCGATCCAGGGATGCGCGTTATCGGGACCGCCGTGCCGACGAACGTTATGAGATCAATATTCCGGGTGGATGCCTGAACTACAGGGGGTCCAAATTTCCTTGCAAGATTGTCGATGTCAGCCTGAGCGGCTGTTGCGTCCGCACCGAAAGGTGTTTTTCGCCCGGCAACCTGGCAAATGTCGAAATCGTGCTGCCCCTTCTTGGAATGGTGCTGCGCATGGTAGGCACAACCCAATGGCTGACACGCGATAACTTGATCGGAATTCGCTTCTTCCACGCCAGTGCCAGGTCAAAAAATCAACTGGCTGGCCTGCTCACCTGCCTGGTAGACCAGGGCGCAACGGATGATGTAAAGGCAGCAGTTGTGGCTGAAGCTCAGTCTGGAAATACGGATCTGGATGTTGAATTCATTGAACCCTTGCCGAAGATTATTAAGCCTGTACCGATTCCCAAAGAAGTTCAGGAGCCTTCGGCCCATATCACGCATGATGAGAAATCGACTCTCAGTAATCAGAGCGGGGTTCTGCATCTGGATGGAGAAGATTGGCCCGCTATCCTTCGTTTCCTCAAGGACAACTCTCACCAGAGCGGCATCATCGCCAACCTCAGCCAGGAAGGCTGCTGCCTGCAAACCATGGCACATTGCAGTGCGGGAAGTCACACGCGCGTAGAAGTGGATTTTCAGATTCGGGGTCTGCACTTTCTGCTAGACGGTGTCATCGAGAATCATATCAATATGAACACTGCCGAGATTCGCTTCCTCGACATGAGCTCCCGCAAGCGCCAAGAGCTTGCGGAAGTCATTGAGGAACTCCGCCTGGAAGCCAGTAAGCAATCTGCGGGGTGAGAAACCTAGTTGCTCACCGGTGCCGAGGCCGCCGGTTGCTGCTTGGCCATACCGCGAATATACAGAATCAGGTTCCACACCTCATCGTTCTTGGCGCGGCCTTCTGCCTCGGGTGGCATCTTGCCTTTGCCGTTCCGGATGGAGTTGAACAGTTCCCCGTCCTGCTTGCCGGCCAGTGTCTTGGGATCAGTCCAATCCCCCGGCGTCACTCCCATATCCTTGGCCAGATCCGTCTTGCCGTCTCCATTATCCCCATGGCAGATTGAGCACTCCTGTCCATAAAGCTCCTTGGCGCGCGCCAGCGATTTTACCGTGGGTTTGACGGGATTCTTAGCGACGGCCGCAGGGGTGGACGGAGCGGCATCTTGCGGTGAGGGCCCAGGGGCGGACGAAGCAGAAATTCCAAGCAACACAACCGCTGAAACGAGCAGCAACGGTTTCAACATGGCATCCTCCTCAGTTGCAAGCACCAGTTACATCCATAATGCAACCGAATCATAATCTCGCAAGAATTATAGGCTTCACAGACGAAATCAGGATGTACGTATTTGAAGAGTCATATCTGAGCGAAAGCGATTAGCGGTTTGGAGCAGATTCCATGAGGTCAAAAACTAGACAGCATCAGGGCAAAGTCCGCCAACCGCAGGCATAATCCGGTACGGTGGTCCTGCCGTCCAGGCGGAAGCATGTAGCGCCGCTGATGTCGGTGCTAAAGGTGCCAATCCTGTCTGCTTGCAACTTCTCAAGAACCTCCCTTCGAGGATGGCCATAGCGGTTGCGCAGGCCGCAGGAAATAACAGCCAACTCGGGATGCACACGGGCTAGGAATTCCGGCTGTGTTGAGGAAATGCTGCCATGATGACCAACCTTCAGCAGTGTGCTGGCCAGACCCTGTTCAGTCAGCATTGCTTGCTCGACAGGAGTCTCGGCATCGCCCTCCAAAAGAACAGATGTCGCCCCGTAGCCCACCCTCATCACCATTGAATCGTTGTTGATGGGATCAGCCCCGGGCTGATAGTCGCGGAGGGGAGCCAGCACGTTGACCTGCGCCGGACCAAAAGCAAAAGCGTCGCCAGCGCGCAGTGATCGAATGCGAGCATGAAGGCTGGTAGCCTCGTCCAACAGCGCGTTGTAGGCCTCGAAGCGCGGGTTGTTGCCCACCCAAAGCTCATCAGGATGGAAGTTGCGCAGTACGGCAGGAAGGCCGCCCATGTGGTCGGAGTGAGCGTGGGAGAGGGCCACTACGTCCAGTCGCCTAATACCGCGCGACCATAATACCTCCGAGACCACCTCTTCGCCGATGTCGTAATCCTGCGGAGCCTGATTCGGGCCACCGCCAAAACCGCCGCCATCCACCAGTAGAGTTTTTCCGTCGGGCGTAATCAGGAGGATGGAGTCGCCCTGGCCTACATCGATAGCTTCCACCAGCAATGCGTTGCGCGGATGATCGATGGGACGGGGAAAAACCGCGACCAACGCAGCCAATATTAGCGCAGCCCAAGCAGCGCGACGCGGCCAGCGAAGATCAAACGGGTGCCCCACCTTCGACCCATCCTTGTTTTTGTGGCTAAGGTGGGATAGCACGATGGCCGCCGCCAGCAAAGCGCAATAGGCAAGCGATTGCCAGAGCAACGGCGCGGGAATGCGAAAGTCGCCCCCGGCCATCGATCCGAAGATCCGCACCAGTGCGATTCCGATGTGAAGAAAGAAAGCCACAATCATCGCCGGAAGTACTGCGTACGCCGGTGAAATGAGAGTAAGCAGCAGGGTGACAAGCGCGGCCGGCATCAACACGACCAACAGCGGCAGGATGAAAACATTCACCGGCAATGCAAAGACTGTGATGCGGTGGAAGTAGAGCGCCATCGGCAGCGCCATGGCCAGCTCCACCACGCAGGAGACAACTACCAGTTCAACAATGCGAATCTGGAAGCGCACAATAGCCGGAAAGACACGCCATGCAGCGAAAGCGGCCAAACGACCTTGAAAAACCGCTCGAAAAATTGTATTGGTAATGTTCACAGTGGCCTGAAACAGATTGAGTTGTGGAAGTGGCTCGGCATCAATCTGCCCTGGATCGCTCTCAACGAGCCGGTAGACCATTGCATTCTGCAATGCCGAGGCAATCATACGCAGAAGCACGCGAAATTGAGCAAGCGGCGGGGCCAATTTTGCGTCCAGAGCTACGAGGCGCAGGTCGCGAGTGGCCGTCAGATAAGGATGAATCGTGCTTTGCAGCAGTGGTGCAGCAACACCGCCGATGGCCACCACGGCCAACAGTGTCATCTGAAAACTGGATTCAAAAAGGCTGCGCGGGCTCACGGCCAGCAGGCATAGAGCAGCAAATCCGATGGTGTTCATCGGATTGCGCTCACGGTAGACGAGTCTGCCCAACAGGTAAATCGTCACCATGAAGAGCGACCGCTCAACCGGCGTGGCAAAGCCTGTGAACAAGGCGTAAGCGAATGAGGCAAGTATAGTGACAACCGTAGCCGGAATCCGCGGGAGCCGCAGCTTTTTCGCGACCCAAAATAGGCATCCTGCAACAATCGCCAAATGAAAGCCGGAGACCACCAGCAAATGAAACGAGCCGGTGCGCTCAAAGCCCACCCGCAGCGAGTGGGTCAGATAAGTACGGTCGCCGGTGACCATAGCGGCCAGCATGATGGCATCGTCTGGCGAAAGGCGCAGCCCCGTTGGCAGGCGATGCATTGCAGCGGGCAGCGCCAGCAGGCGTGTACTCGTGGAGTGCTGCAAGCCGCTCAATCGGCAGGCAAGAAACCGGCCCGGCGCTTGGCCCAGGCTAGTCACACGCTCAATCTTTACCGTAGCCGTGGAGGTAATACCCTGATCAACGAGAAAATCCTTGCGGCTCCAGACGCCGGGATCGCGATAGACTTCTGGCGGCAGCAGGCGGACCACTGCCCGCACGTGCTCGCCGCACTGGAAGGGTCTCAGGTCCGCCGAACCTAGTGGCCAGCGAACGGTCAGCCTGACTCCGCCTTCCAACGGTTTCTGCGCATCTTCTGTGTCGGTGACCACCTCCAGGCTGGAGACGCGGAGGTCTATACGCTGCGAGGGCTGCTGTATTTGGCTCTGTGTTGAGTTCTGTGCAGGTGAAGCATCGTCCAGATTCTCTTCCGTCTCGACGCGCTCTGGGCCCGCGAGCACCACCGTCCCATCGACCTCGCGCAGCAGACCATCAGAGAGCGATGCCAGCACAGGCGCGGGCGCCGGATGCGGCTCCATCTGCGCGCACCACATGCCCAGAAGCAGCCACAGCGCAGCCAGCGGCAGCCATGCAACGCGCTGCGCTTTGTGCGCAGCCAAGCAGCACAACACAACCACCAACCCCACCGCCAATAGCACCAGGCTGGGCCGCAAGTAGACAACCTGAGCGACCGCAATACCGGCTGCAAAGAGCCATGCCGCATGAAAGAGCGGCACCGGGCCCGTCGTGGGGGACACGCTAGCTTGCCCGTTGGTGGGAGGAGTAGATTTCATTGCGCCAGAAAGTGAAATGTTGTTCTGGCCCTCAAGCCTATCAGGCTCGCCGCAACTGGACCACTGTTTCCAGATGAAAGGTCTGCGGAAAAAGATCAGCGAGCGTGATGGATTGAATTTGATAGCCTGAGCCAATCAGCGCGCGCAGGTCACGAGCCAGCGTGGCAGGGTCGCAAGAGACGCATGTCACCGTGGGTGCGGCAATCTCGGCGAGCAGCTTACAGGCCTCCGCTCCCAGCCCGATGCGCGGCGGGTCCGCGACAATCAAGTCTGGTTTCACGCTCAGGTTCTGCCTGCGAAGAAAGGCCAGCGTCTCTGCCTTGACGGCTATGCCCACCGTGCCGCGAAGATTTTCTTCGAGTGCGGCCATCGCCGAAGGAGCTGATTCAACGGCCACTACGCGATCGAACTTGCCTGTGAGCTGCCGCGCGAAAAGGCCGACACCGGCAAACAAATCCCAAGCCAGCTTTCCTTTGTGATTGGCGGCAACCCGTTCAACCAGCCCGTCTACCAGCCAGCGATTGACTTGGAAAAAAGCGCCGTGGTCCACACGATAGTCGAAGCCGGCTGCGCGATAGTTGAGGGACGCCGCGCCCCATTGCGCCAGCATAAGCGGCAGCTCTCCCTTGCCGCTCTCCGTCACCAACCCCGCGCCGATGAGCGCAGGAATCCGCTTGTTGAGCGCCAGAGCAAACTCATCAAAACGCAGCTTCACAGGGCTTGCGGTAAAGACTATAGCCAGCAACGCCGTCTCATCTGCGTTGCAGAAGAGAGCAATCTCCTTGGGCCGCAACGCCAGAGCAAATTTTTGCGCAACCTCAGCAAAAGCCAGAGCCGCTTCCACCAGCAGCGGCGCGGCAATGGGGCACTCGCACACCGGAACCACCGCGTGGGAGTTGCGGCCTCGATAGCCGATCTTGCCAGTAGTATCAAAGGCCAGTCGGATGCGGTTACGATAACCCCATTCTTTACCTGAGAGTACGGCTATCTCTGCGGGTGCGGTCACGCCGCCGCGCAGGAGCGTTTCGCGCAGAATCGCCAGTTTGAAGGCCAGTTGGGTCGCGTAATCCGTGTGCTGGTAGTGGCAGCCGCCGCATGCGCCAAAGTGCTGGCAGTCAGGCATGATCCGTTCCGGCGCGGTGCGCGCAATTTTTTCAATCTCACCCGTCGCGTAACCCTGTTTGCTCTGCGTAATCCGTACCCACGCCTGCTCGCCGGGCAGCGTAAGCGGCACAAAAACCGCCTTGCCATCGACGCGAGCCAGAAACGCGCCACCGTAAACAGCCTTCTCAATTTCGACAAGCTGCGGTTTAGAGGGAGGCGGAGGCTTCAACTCTCGCAGACTGCCGGGTTTTTCCGCAGCCCGTTTAGCCGGAGCTTTCTTCCTAGTCGTCTTCCGCGCGGACGAATGTTTTTTCGCGGCCTGTTTGGCGCGCCGCTCCGATGCGATTTGTTTTCTGGGTGTCATTGCTGGCTCATATAAAACAGACTCAGTCGCGGCAGGTTGTAGTGCACCAACAGTTGTTTCTGCACAAACTGCCGTTCCACCTGGCGCAGTTGCACCACACCCATGCGGCTGCGATACGGCGCCAGTTCGCGAGCCGCGTGCTCCTTCAAACCCACCAGCAACTCCTCTGGAGCCGCCGCCGTCAACGCGGCAAAAAGTTTCTCTTCTAGAACTGTCAGTGTCCGTTCCAGCATCTCTAATTCGCAACTTTCTGCGCCACACGCAGTAGCCAACTCGCGCAATCGGGCAGCTGTTGCGGCGCAAGCTTCGGGAGCCACCGTAGCCTCATCCAGGGCAACGGCGGCGGCTTCCAGGTGAGCGGCCACGCGCCCTTGCTCAAAGCCAGATTCGCGAACAACCCCGGAAGCAGCGGGAGCCGTACCCGCCGCCGCCTCGCGCAACTCCTCGGACGCTTCCATCACCGCCTGCGCGCACCACGCCAGCCCGTTCACCTTCCGCATCCGTCCGCGCTTCTGCCGTGCCTCGTACTTGTCAAAGGCCGCATCGATGCCTCGGAGCGCCGCCTCCAGCGGAATCCCCGCCTCGCGCCACGTCTCAATCAGAGCCCAGTCCAGCGTCGAGAGCAACAGCAACGCCCCGCGCCGCTGCTGAAAGCGGTCCTCGATCTCGGTAAAGTAATTGAAGTAGTTTTGCACGGTAAATTCTTATCACTCAAACTGGATGTTAAAATCAGGGTCAAGAATCACCCATACGAAATGCGAAGGAAGTTATGTCAAACTTTCTGGTTTCGGCCATTCTCCTGGTTGCAACTCTAGGATGCATTCTTGCCGCTATTCTGATTCGCACAATGATCATCGCAGGAATCAACTGCAAGCGTAACGCCCGCTCACAAATATCGTATTTTGAGCGTGACTTTCTCGAAATTCTGAGTCTGCATCGCGAGATGTATCCCCAAAGTCTACTCCGCAAATACATGGTCTTCACACTTGCGTTTTTAGTAGCTCTTGGTCTGAGTTTCACGTTAGTCCAAAATCTACGGAAGTAGAAAATTTCTCCGCACCGTCATGCTCTCAGTGCGCCTTCCCGCGCGGCTTCACAGCCCGATTGCGCTCGAAGAGAATCAGCAGGCCATCGAGCGTGAGCATATCGTCGATCTCGGTAATGAAGCGCGAGTCCTCGGCGATCAGCCGCGCAAGGCCCCCGGTCGCAATCACCTTTGCCGGCGCGCCCAGTTCGGTCATGATCCGCTCCAGAATCCCGTCCACCAATCCGATGTAGCCGTAGTAGAGGCCGCTCTGGATGTGCGTAACGGTGTTGGTTCCGATCACCTTGGCGGGACGCTTGATCTCCACGCGTCCCAGCCGCGCGGCCCGCGAAAACAGCGCATCGGCACTGATGCCCAGCCCCGGCGAAATCGCGCCTCCCAGGTACTCACCCTTGGCAGAAACCACATCAAATGTCGTCGCCGTGCCAAAGTCCACAATCACGCATGGCCCACCATAATGTTCAAAAGCCGCAATGGCGTTTACCAGCCTATCCGCACCCAGCTCCGTGGGATTGTCCACCAGCACTGGCATTCCCGTCTTGATCCCCGGCTCCACAAAGAGCGGCTCGGTGTGGAAATAAGTTTGGCAGACCTCACGCAGTGTCCCTTCCACTGGCGGAACCACCGACGAGATCATAATGTACGAAACCTGACTCGGCTTCATGCCATTCATCTCAAAGAGATTCACAAACAGCACACCGTACTCGTCCGCGGTCTGCGAGCGATGCGTGGTCACGCGCCAGTGAGCGGCGAGCTCCGGCTTCTCGCCATCGAGCTTATAGATCCCAAGCACCGTATTTGTATTGCCGACATCAATCGCTAACAGCATCGTCTCTTCTCTCCGTGCCGATGGCCTCAGCCCAATCGCAGGTAGCCGCGCGAATGCCGCCGGTCTGCACCGAAACCAGGCCTCTCTCCGTAACCACTAGCAGGAATCCGTGTTCGTCCAGCCCTGCCGTCACGCCCATGCAGGCCTGCGGACCATGCACTTCAACCCTGCGCGCGCAAATCCACGTAGAAGCCTTCTCCACACGCGCGGGAATCGCTGCCGCCGCTTCCGCATCAGCCATCCCAAGTGCCTCATGCTCCAGCGATTTTAGCAGGGAGACGAGTAACTCCTGACGCGAAACTCGCCGCCCAGCCTCCATATCAAGCGAAGTAGCAAGCGTATCCAACTCTGAATCAAAATTGCTCTGGTGGACATTGATGCCAATCCCCACCACGGCAAAATCAACCAGACCGCCGGAATTTTTGGCCTCCACCAGAATGCCGCCCGCCTTGCGCGGACCAATCAGCAGATCGTTAGGCCAGCGCAAATCGATAGCGACTCCAGCAACATCGTGAATCGCTTCAGCCGCGGCCAGCCCCACGGCAAGCGGAAGCAGCGGCAAACGTGCGGCAGGGAACTGCGGCCGCAGAATCACGCTCACATACAGTCCATCTCCCGCAGCCGAGTGCCAAGCGTGATCGTCGCGACCGCGCCCAGCCCGCTGCTCATCCGCAAAGTAAACCGACCCATGCGGCGCGGCACCGCGTGCAGCAGCCACTGCATCGGTATTTGTTGAATCAGTAACCGGAAAAAAATGCAGCTTGCCCGCAAAGACGGTTCCGGCAAGTGCGGTTTCCAACTCCGCAAGGTCGAACACGCTAGTCTGTCTCCGCGCTGATGCGCATCGAAATGTCAGCGGCCTTGGCTGAGTGGGTCAGCGCGCCCACGCTGATAAAATCCACGCCTGTCTCGGCATAAGCACGGATGTTCCCAAGCACAATTCCTCCCGAAGCTTCAACAGGTATCGTTCGACCCGCCGTCCCATCCGTAAACTGGCGAATGCGCTTTACGGATTTCTTGACCTCCGCCGGCGTCATGTTATCCAAAAGAATCGCTTCAGCGCCAAACTCCAGCGCCTCTTCCAACTCCTGCGGCGAACGCGCCTCCACTTGCACCCGTTGCCCTTCAGGACGATTAGCCAAAGCCTTCTTCAGCGCGGCAGGTAATCCCCCGCCCAGCGAAATATGGTTGTTCTTAATCAAAATTCCGCTTGCCAAATCAAGACGATGGTTGGTTCCGCCGCCACTCAGCACAGCGTATTTTTCCAGCGTCCGCAAGCCCGGCACCGTCTTGCGTGTGTCCAGCACCCGCGCACCAGTGCCGTCGATTGCATCCACAAATTGCCGCGTCAGCGTGGCAATACCGCTCAGATGTTGCATCAGATTCAGTATCACGCGTTCGCAACTTAGTAGCACGCGCGCATTGTGGCGTATTACGGCCAGCACCTGGCCTTCATGCACGCGCGCACTGTCAAAGATTTCCGGATGACTCACAACCTCGAAGCGGGTTTGCGCCGATGTACGCCGGTCCAGCCGCGCAAATATCTCCAAAAATCGAGGTACAGCACCAAGCCCGCAGACCACCATCTCTTGCCGCGCCAGAATCGAGGCCGTGGCCCTCAGTTTCGGGTCAATGGTGAGGTTGGTCGTCGTGTCCCCGGCAGCCTGATCTTCAATCAGCGCCCGCTCCAACAAAGCGTCAATGTGGCTGTTCTTCCAATCCATGTCTCATTATCCGATCAGGGTTGCGCTTGAAGTCTCTGGTGCAGAAGAAAGTCATAAATCACCCTCTTGGCGATGTCATCCACCTTATCAGGAAGAGAGAGAAAGAGAAAATTGTCATTTCGAAAGATTCGAAGCTGGCACTGAGACTGGCCGCCGGCGAGCGTGCCGCTGAATTTTTGCCACAAGCCGGATTTGCCGGACTCGCCCTTGTCAATCAGACTGACCTCGCCGAGGTCTTTATACCAGAGCAAAGAGACAATGTTTCTGCCATCGCGCATTATCATTCCGCGAGCTCCCAGCATAAGGAATTGAGAGAAGTTGCCGTTCAGGTCAATAATGGCAACTGCCGTGTCGCGCGATCCCATTTGACGAGTGACCAATTCTTTGATGCCCTCTGTAAATTGCGGTGCTGCAATGCATCCAGGCGCGCCGTTGAACGAGATAGCCGGCACTGTCTCGATCTTGATGGAGGCGCTCGTCTCCGGCGATCCATCTGGGACCTCCGTCGCAAGCGTGTTGTGCTCTTTCATCTCCCGGTAGGCAACTTGAATCAGCTTGAAACGCTCTTCTGCATCAGCCCGCAAGCTGGCGAAATTCTCATAGAGATCAGGATGCCATTGCTTGACCGCTTCCTTGTAAGCATCTTGAATCTCGGATTCCGAAGGTACACCAAAGGCAAAACCCAGCTCTTTATAGTGCTGTCGGCACTTAGCGCAATCACAAGACATAGCTATTTTCCTTTGTTCAGATTTTCCAGTGCGGCGCGCGTTTTTTCCAGAAGTAGCCGCGTCTCTGATTCTTGTTTTTTCAACCCATCAACCACCTGCGGCGGAGCTTTGCTGAGAAACGCTTCGTTCCCCAGTTGCCGCTCCGCCGACATTAGACCTTTCTCATACTTGGCAATGTCTTTGGTCAAACGTTCCCGCTCGGCGGGAACGTCCACGGTTCGTTCGTAGATCACCGCAACTTCGAAGTTGACTGTCGAGCGTTTCGATATTCCAACGGCAATTTGCTCCACTATGCGGAGTTCGCTCACCCGCGCCAGCCGTTCAACAATCGCGGTATCTTCCAAGAGAACTGGCAGCATTCCGGCGTCGATACGCATCTCAACCGGCGTGGACACCTTCTCTTCAACGCCGATTTCCTTGCGTAGTGCACGAATCTCGACTATGAAGCTCTGCAATCCGTTCATATCAATCATGGCCGCGTCGTCCAGATGCTCATCGCCCTTCGGGAAACTCGTCATCGCAATCGACTTAGTCGGCGGAATTCCGTCATAGAGCGCGTGCCAAATCTCTTCAGTGATAAACGGCATGAACGGCGAAAGCAGCCGCAAGGAAGCCTCGAAGACCGAGACCAGCGTGGTAAGCGCCGATTTCGTTCCTGCCAACCGCGCATCCCGCTGACTTGCTGACTCGCTGTCTCGCGGATCTGCATCAAAATCTAGCCGCAGCTTGACGATCTCCAAATACCAATCGCAGAAGCTACCCCAGAAAAACTGATAGATTGTATTTGCCGCATCGTCGTAGCGATAGTTCTCCAACGACTGGTTGACCTTTGCCGCAGTCGCATGAAACTCAGCCACAATCCAGCGAGCTTCCAGTGGCGCTTCGTTTGCCACCGTCGGCATTCCGCCCAGCGCAGCCGGATCAATTGTGATGCCGATCTCCGCCGCCCGATCCACATTCATGAAAAGAAAGCGCGCAGCATTCCAAATCTTGTTAGCAAAGGCACGGTAACCCTCGGTGCGAGCCACATTGAAGGCAATGTCTGTTCCCGGCGATGCCATCGAGGCCAGCGTAAATCTAACTGCATCCGTCCCGTACTGCTTGACGATCTCGATGGGGTCAACGACGTTCCCTTTGGTCTTCGACATTTTCTCGCGGTTGGCGTCGCGTACCAGCGCGTGGATGTAAACCTCACGGAAGGGTACGGAATCCGCCAGCGAACGCTGACTCCCATCGGCGTTCGGAACGTCTTGCGCAAACCAGCAGCCCAGCATAATCATGCGGGCAACCCAGAAGAAAAGAATGTCGAAACCAGTAACCAGCAAACTCGTCGGATAAAAGGCGTCGAAGTCTCCGCGATTTTCCGGTGTGATATTTGGCCATCCAAAAACCGAAACCGGCAGCAGCCCCGACGAGAACCAAGTGTCCAGTACGTCGGTCTCCTGCGTAATCTTCGCCGAGCCGCAATGCGCGCAAGCCGTCGGATCAACACGAGCTACTGTGATCTTATGGCACTCTGAGCAATGCCACGCCGGAATGCGATGGCCCCACCAAAGCTGCCGTGAGATGCACCAGTCGTGAATGTTCTCCATCCAGTTCGAGTACGTCTTCTCGTACTGCTCGGGCGTGAACTTAATGGCTCCCTGCTTGACTGCTTCGATGGCCTTGTCTGCCAGCGGCTGAATCTTGATGAACCACTGCGTCGAAAGCCGCGGCTCAACAGTCGTCTTGCAGCGGTCGCAGTGGCCCACGTTGTTCGTATGGTCCTTGATGCCCGCCAAGAGCCCTTGCTCTTCGAGTTCAGCAATCACCTTCTTACGAGCAACGTAACGATCGAGGCCCGCGAAGGGCCCGCCTTCCGCGTTGATCTTGCCTTCGGCGTCCATCACATTGATCGACGGCAGATGATGCCGCTCGCCCATGGCAAAGTCATTCGGGTCGTGCGCCGGAGTTACTTTCACCGCGCCAGTGCCGAAGTCGCGGCTAACCCATTCGTCAAGGATGACAGGAATTTCGCGGCCAACGAGAGGGAGGCGAAGTTTCTTACCGTGTAGGTGCAGATAGCGCTCGTCTTCAGGGTGAATGGCAACAGCAACATCGCCGAGCATAGTTTCTGGCCGCGTAGTAGCAACCGTCAAAAATTCGCCTGTATCTTTGCCGTCGTCACCTATAACTGGATAGCGTATCTCCCATAAGTGCCCTTTTTGTTCCTCGTGGAACACTTCTAAGTCGCTGATCGCCGTTTGACAACGCGGACACCAGTTCACAATATATGCACCGCGATAGATTAGATTCTGCTCATGCAAGCGGACGAATGCCTCACGCACCGCGACCGACAAATTCTCGTCCATCGTGAAGTATTCGCGGTCCCAATCCACTGACGCGCCCAGACGCTTCATCTGATCCAGAATGGCGCCACCGTAATGCCGCTTCCACTCCCACACGCGCTCAACAAATGCATCGCGCCCAAGCTGCTGGCGGGAACTGCCTTCGGCAGCCAACTGGCGTTCTACCATCATTTGGGTGGCGATGCCTGCGTGATCCGTGCCCGGCAGCCACAATGCGCGCCGTCCACTCATGCGCCGCCAGCGAGTCAAAATGTCCATCTCCGTCTGGTTGAGCATATGGCCCATGTGCAGTCGGCCAGTCACATTCGGCGGCGGCAGCAGAATGGTAAAGGCAGAGGACTGGCCTTGATTTTTTGTCTTTTTTGAGTTGGTCGAATCAGGCGTAGGCTGCGCAAAGAGTTTTTCGCGCACCCAATATTCGGCCCAGTGATCTTCAATTGCGGTTGGGTCGTAAGCTTTAGGCAGATCGTGCGGCATAAGAATGAGTCCGGAAGTCCCCGTGGGTATGCGCCAAACCCTCATCCAGAGTGAGTTTCGAGCGAGAGGACCATGCTTAACTTTAGCAGATGCAAGACTCAGGAGCGATCAGCCAACCCATCGATTCTCTTTGCCAAAATGTGAAGGGCTGCCCGCTGGGTAGCCCTTCACAAATCGATCATCAATGCTGAATCCGAGTTTAAAAGGGGTTCAGCTTACTTACACCCTTCTTCTTTTTCTTTCTGCTGGAGGATTCGTCGCTCAAGTCAGCTTTAGGCTTCTTCTGTTTGGCGGCTAATTGCGTCGCACTCGGGGAGGGCTTGACCTCGTTAATCTGATCCGGAGCTCCGGCAGGCTTTTCCGCAGCGGGCAGAACGGTCTTGTCCGGTCCCACAGCCTTCACAACGGCGTTCCGGTCGTTGGCAGGCGCAGCAACCACCTGCACTCCAACTCCCGTGCCACCTTCAGGCTTTTCCAGTTGCAACGGCGCTTGGGAGGGCTGATCGCTGCGCGGCGGCTCATTCACGCCAGTGGGCGTCACTGGTCCGGCAGGCGCCGCAGCGGGTCTGCCGGCGTTGATGGCGTCATTGAACATGGCGAGGTTCTGCTTGGTCACATCGGGCGCCAGAGTGCGCTTGGAGTCTTCCAGACTCGGCTCGCCCACATGCACGGCTTCGACCACCGAGGGCCCGTGCTTGATGATGCCCCAGGTCCGATCAGTAAATTGAATGCGCTGGCGGCTTCCCTCTTCAGCTTCGCTTTCGGCAATAGCCTCTTGTGTTGGCTCAGGAACGGACCGGTTCATCGCCACCAGACGGTCGCGGGCATCTTCCACATGCGGAGCCATCGGATAGCGAGTGATCACCTTGGCATAAGCTTCGGCTGCCCGATCCTGATAGACAGCGCGTAGCCGCTCCCTGAGCGCGCTGGGAATTTTGGGCGCTATCTGCACGGCATGGGCCTGTCCGGCATAATCATCGCCAATACCCAGAAGAGCCTGGTCGCTCTTCGAGTAAAGCGGGTAGGTGTCCACTACGGTCTTGAGGCGGGCAATTGAGGCCGAGTAGTTTTCCCGGCTTCCGTAATACAGTCCAATCTGCGTTTCGCGTTCTGCCAGAACCTCCTGCACATCGCGCAACTTCTGCTTGGCGCGCGGAGCCAGAGCCGAGTCGGGGAACATATTGAGCATCGTCCGGTACTCCCGCTCCGCGTTCAGAGCGTTGGTGAAGTCCCGGTCGGGCTTTTCCATTTGTTGATAGTAGATATCGCCGACCTTCATTTGAGCCTCGGCAGCTTCCGGGGCATTGGGAAAGAAGGTAATAAAGTCTTTGTATTCAGCCTCGGCCTGGGTCAGGGCAGCCGTACCGCCCTCCTTGAACCAACTGTCGCCCACGGCCAGCTTGGCGCGCATCCGGTATTCGGAGTCGGGATAGGTGTTGAGCAAAGTCTGCAGGTCAAGCCGCGCCACGTCGAAGCGGCTCTTCTTCAAGGCAAGCATGGACTTGTCGAAGAGCGCCTTGTCGGGCTGCTTAGAGTTCACATTGGCCAACGGGTTGGCGCTAAGGTCCTCATGCTTGTTCTTGTGTTGGTGCTTTTTGATCACCTTGGCCTGGGTCGAAACCCCTCCCAACATCAAAACCGCCAGAGCCACCGCGGCAAT
Source organism: uncultured Occallatibacter sp. (assembly GCA_964414945.1). Taxonomy (GTDB): domain Bacteria; phylum Acidobacteriota; class Terriglobia; order Terriglobales; family Acidobacteriaceae; genus Telmatobacter. The sequence goes on along the minus strand of CAYPYJ010000032.1, from coordinate 19,917 downwards.
TATCCTAGTTAACCGGTTCATAACCCCTCATTGCGGCTGCAGCCTGTCGACAGGCCGCACGCCTATTCCCTAATAATCTCGAATCGTACTTGGCTAATCGCCCGCGGCCTTGCGAGCCGCATCCAGCAGCGCGCGCGTATCCGATGTCGGTTGGCCAGAGCCAAAAACAGCATTACCGGCCACCAACAGCTCCGCTCCTGCTTGGACGATGCGTTCCACCGTATCGTGAGCCACGCCACCGTCCACTTCGATTCTAAACGCCAGCCCCAGTTCCTGGCGCAACTCCGCCAGCCGCCGGATCTTGCACAGCGAGAATTCTATGAATTTCTGCCCGCCGAAGCCCGGATTGACGCTCATCACCAGCACATGGTGGACCATGGGCAGAATGTCGATCAGCAGATCGACGCGGGTGGCTGGATTTAGAACCACTCCAGCCTTCATGCCGTTCTCGGCAATCAGATCCAGCGAGCGGTGCAGATGGCGGCAGGCCTCATAGTGGACGCTTACCCAGTCGGCCCCGGCTTCGGCGAAGGCGGGAATGAATTGGTCTGGGTTCTCGATCATCAGGTGGCAGTCCAGCGGCAGCTTGGTCACCTTGCGCAGGCTTTTCACCACCAGGGGGCCAATTGTAATGTTGGGCACAAAATGCCCGTCCATCACATCCACATGAACCACTGTGCCGCCGCCTAGTTCGGCCGCAGCAACCTGCTCACCCAGGCGGGCAAAATCTGCCGAAAGAATCGATGGAAGTATCTCAACCATATCTTTTAGGTGCATCTCCTTGCAGGCTCAGTGTATCAGCGGAGAGACGCGCCAGACTTGAGAGCAAGAAGAAATGGCTTCCCAGGCCGGTATCCGAGCCCTGGGAAGCCGTGGAATTAGTAGCGATCGTGGTGATCCCTGTCTTCGCGGAAGTGTGAGAAAGCCCGATCATAGCCTCGACGGAAGCCATCACGGTAATCGTCCTGGAACTGGCGAGGGACCGGAGGATGGCGGTACGTTCTCCAGGCATCGGTGTTCGGCGGAAGCCGACGTTCAAAATCCTTATGACCAGCATCGAGGCCATCGCGGAAGCCCTGGCGCTGAATATCACGGAACTCCTGAGGTGGCGCATCCCATGCGCCGCGGTCCTGTGCCGCTCCCTGTTCGACCGCATGAAGTATCTGAGATCCAATGCCTTCATGGTGTGGAGGCGGAGGCGGTGGTGCAACACTCTCGCGATAGTGCGAGAAAGCTAGGTTATAGCCACGGCGGAAGCCGTCACGGTAGTCGTTTTGGAATTCGCCACGAACCGGAGGATGACGGAACTCTCTTCTCTGCTCGATATTCGGTGGATAGTGGTTGTTAAAGTCGTTGTGGGCGGCTTCAAGGCCATCGTGGAAACCCTGGCGCTGAATGTCGCGGAACTCGTGCGGCGGTGCATCCCATCCGCCGCGATCATGGTCGGGATGATTTTGGCCTTGCCAGTTCTGAGCCATTAGCAGAACGGGTACGCCCAGTGAAAGAGCGATAGTAGCAAATGCGAGTCGAACAAGCTTCATAGATCAATTTCTCCTTACATCCGGTTATCAGCTCCCCATCATAGCGTCTTTAGGGAACATTCGAGAATGCCCTGAACCTTTTTTACAGAAGGCTCAGGGCCGGAGTTTGCGAAAAACGGTCAACTCTTTTTTGCCAAGTGATTGACGGATCAGGTCATCGAGTCAACTCCTGCCACTTGGCCACACCAATGCAAGTGTTCAGCTAGTAAGAAACCGTGACAGCAATTGGGTAGTCAGGGTAATTGCGGTCATACAGGTAATACCCATCATCCGTGTTCTCAAGGTACACATCATCGGTCTCGTACCAGTCCGGCCCCCAGCTTTCTGGCCACGGATCGACGATCGTGATCCAGTATCCGTCGTATTGGAAGCGCGGCTGCCCTCCGACGAAGACCAAAGGAAGACCGTAGATGCGGAAGAAGTGGTCATGGCCGAAGTAAAGCCTGAAACGGACGTCGGGAATGCGGTAACCGTTATAGCCGCCGCGCTGGCGCCAGGATTGATGTTCGTCCTTCCACGATCCGGCGCGAGACTGCCCAAAGCCTGAGTGCACCTGCTGTTGACGCTGCGGAACTCCACTGGGGTGGACACCACCATATGTAGGGCCGTTTGCTTGAACGCCGCCGTGAAAAGCGCCTCCGTACGATGGCTGGTTCTGTTGAGGCCTTCCCTGACGTTGCCCCTGGCCCTGTCCGCCACCCTGTTGTTGATGTCCTTGTTGCGGTTGCTGCACAGGACGCGCCTGTTGCGGTGCCTGTGCTTGAGGTGCAGGCCGTGCCTGTTGTGGAGCTTGTGCTTGCGGCGCGGGTCGCGCTTGCTGAGGTTGCTGCGCCTGTTGCGGGTGGCCTTGGCCGCCTCCCTGCTGATCGTGTTGGGCGATGGCTGCGACTCCGAAGAGCAGCAAAAGAATTGTAGTGCTGACAACGCTGATTTGTTTCATATGGGGAAGCTCCTTCTGTGATTTATTGCGTGCAAAGTATTGAGTCAAATCAACTGCTACCGACAGGAGCAGAATACACCCGGCAAAAGATAGAGCGCTGATCTATGTAGCACAATTTGAATAAGTATTGTTGAAATCCACGGCGGTTAACCTTACGGGGGCTTACCCCTTGTGCGGACAACTCTTGCTGTTCAAACATTCGTCGGCCACGCGCAGCCGCTCCACCGGCCGGCCGGCAATCAGATGCTCGGCAACAATCTCCGCCGCATCTGCAGGGCGCACATTGCCGTACCAAACAGCTTCGGGATAAACCACCACCATAGGCCCGTGCTCACACTGGTTTAAACAGCCGGATTTATTGATGCGCACTTTACCGTCCAGTCCGGCTGCCCTTGCCCGCTGCTGTAACTGCGTGTGCAAATCACTTTTGCCGTCGCGCGTGCAAGATGGACGCGGCGCACCCTCGGGCCGCGCGTTGCAACATACAAAGACGTGGTGCTCGAATGCGGGCAAGTGGTTTTCCTCTATGTATCCAGAGTAACGTTCCAGCCCTATTCTCAGCCGTCAAAATCAAACTTTCCACAATCCCGCTGCTTCCCCCGCCCTCATCTGCGAAAATAAGACTTGATATGAGCACAGACAACCTCCTCCCGCTGAAAGACGATATGGTGGCCTTCATTGAAGGTCACGGACTTAAACGACTCCCCGGTTACATCACCGAGGACATCCCCTCCATCGTGTGGGAGGGCGCGGACAACCCCGACGCATGGAAAGATTTTGTGGAGATGGCCAAACATGTTGGTGCTCCCTTTGTCACCTTCAGCGAGATGACGCTGGAGCCCGAGGAACTCGACGCGCTGATCGAGGAAGCCAGTGAGATGAACTTCCCCGACGAAGAGGCCACCGAATTGATCGAGGCGCAATGGCTGCGCAAGTATGCCGGCAATCTCGGATACATTCAGTTGGGCTTTGTCCATCAGGGCATCGTCTTTCTGCACGAAACCACCACTGAGTGGTATGAGCGCTTCCAAACGCTTCTCGAAGACATTGAGACTTTCCAGGACATCGTCATCGGCGACCACGAGCACGATCACGACGAGGACGAGTAACCCTGGTGATTCCGGTGGGCGCTGAAGACAGCGGGGCAAGTCCGGCGCAGGATCAAGAGCGGAAACTCCCCCGCCAGCGCTGGAGTTTCGTAGAACCGCATCCGGCCGAGGCCACCGAGTTGGCCAAGGCCGCACGCCTGCCGCAGGTGCTGGCTGAGTTGCTGGTGGCGCGCGGAATCGTTAATTCATCCGCCGCCTTCGCCTTCCTCAATCCCGATATCGCTTACCTTCACGATCCGCTACTCATGCTGGGCATGAACGAAGCCGTTGTCCGGCTGGAGCAGGCCATCGCCCAGCGCGAGCCGGTGCTGCTCTATGGCGACTACGACGTAGATGGCACCACCGCCGTCGTATTGCTTAAGACTGCCATCGAGATGCTCGGCGGCATTGCCCGCTTTTACGTTCCCCATCGGCTCAACGAAGGCTATGGACTGCAATCCAGCGTGCTGGAAGCTGCGTATGCCGACGGTGCTCGCCTTGTGATCACCGTGGACACAGGCATGAGAGCCTTTGAGCCCGCAGAAACCGCGCGTCGCCTCGGTCTCGACCTCATCATTACCGATCACCATCTGCTTGAGGCAAGCGAGGCTGTTCCCCACGCTCTCGCCATCCTCAACCCTAACCAGCCCGCCTGCCCATATCCCGAAAAGTTCTTGTGCGGCGCGGCCATTGCGATGAAGCTCGCCCAGGCGCTTCTTGAACGTCGCAACCCAGCCCGCACCCACGAGAAAACTCTCCCCAGCTTTCTCAAGATGACAGCCATAGCCACCATCGCCGACGCCGTACCGCTCAAGGGGGAGAATCGCGTCATCGCGGCTTTGGGCTTGCGCGAACTTCGCCGCCCAGCCGGAGCCGGTCTGCGTGCGCTCTTTGCCGCCGCGGCTCTTGATCCTGCCGCCAAGGCCATTACCGCCTTCGACGTTGCCTTCCGCCTTGCTCCGCGCATCAACGCCGCCGGGCGCATGGACGTGGCCTCTGAAGTGGTTGAGCTCTTCACCACTCGCGACGCACTTCGCGCCGCCGAGTTGGCCGCCAAGCTGGAGCGCCTGAACCGCGAACGCCGTGAGACTGAAGCCGCTGCCCTCGTAGCTATAGAAGCCCGCCTTGCCACGGACGACGAATTAGCCACCGACCGTTTGCTCGTCATCGACGGTGATGGATGGCACCGCGGCGTCATCGGCATTCTCGCCTCGCGCGTCGTCGAGCGCACGGCAAAACCGGCTCTCGTCGTCAGCATCGAAGACGGTATAGCTCAAGGCTCCGGTCGCTCGGTTGATGGCTTCCAACTCCTCAATGCAATCGAAAGCTGTGCCGATCTTTTCACGCGATTCGGCGGCCACGCCTTTGCAGTCGGCTTTGCCCTGCCCGCCGAAAAGCTGCCGGAACTTAAGCGCCGACTGCGTTTCTACGCGGAAGAACATCTGGCTGTCCGCGAAGCAGAGCAGATTCTGCGCATCCACGCCGAATTGCCGCTTGACCGCATCACCTCAGTGATGGTCGGCTGGCTACGCAAGCTGGAGCCCTTCGGCCACGGCAACGCCGAGCCGGTCTTCGTCGCCCGCCGAGTCCGTATGCTTACTTCGCCGCGCATCATGAAAGAACGTCACGTTAGATTGGAACTGGCCCAGGATTCTGTTCAGCCGCGGCCCTTGCCCGGATCAAGCGGTGCCCTTCGCGCCGTCGGCTGGAACCTCGCGGCTCGCGCTGCTGAACTTCGACTTACGCAAGGCAGCCTTATCGACCTCGCCTACCGCATCCGCGAAAACCAGCACCCCGAATATGGCGGTTTGGAAGTAGAAATTGCGGGAATCGAATTAGCCTGACCACCTGCGGTCGGGCCAACTGATAGAACGGGGTTCAACCTTCGCATAGACCCATTTACGAGCTTTATGAAATTCGACCTCGCGGCAAAGTCCATGGTCATGATAGTTACACTAATAACCAGCATGACCAGCTTTTTCTCATCGCAGCCAGGTTATCGCGGCCGTCTCGCGCCCTCGCTTACCGGCTATCTTCACCTGGGCCACGCGCGCACCTTCTGGACCGCTTATCAGCGTGCAATGACGGCGGGCGGTACGCTGGTGATGCGCGTGGAAGACCTGGACCCGGAGCGCAGCCGCGCCGAGTACTCCGAAGCCGCTTTAGAAGACCTGCGCTGGCTTGGAATTCGCTGGCAAGAAGGCCCAGAGATTGGTGGACCATGCGCGCCGTACGAACAGAGTAAGCGGCGAACTATCTATCTAGAGGCGTGGCAGAAGCTGCTTAAAGGCGGCTTTCTCTTTCCCTGCCGCTGTTCACGCAAAGATTTGGAAGCCGCTCTCAGCGCGCCCCACGAAGACAATTCGCAAACCAATGCTGAGCATGATCCGTTGGATGACGAACCCGTTTATCCCGGTACGTGCAGGCAGTTCCAAGACGCACCTTCGCAACCGGATGGCTTCAACTGGCGCTTCCGAGTCCCCGACGGCGAAGTGATTGAGTTTGAAGATTTGAATCTTGGTCCGCAGCAGTTTATCGCTGGTCGCGATTTTGGCGACTTCGTAGTCTGGCGGCGCGATGGCGTTCCGAGTTATCAGCTTGCCTGCGTGGCCGACGACGCTGCGATGAAAATCACTGAAGTCGTGCGCGGCGAAGACCTGCTTAAATCCACCGCACGGCAGATTCTGCTCTATCGCGCCCTGCAACTGGAGATTCCCGACTGGTTTCATTGCAGTCTGGTAACGGATTCCAACGGCTTCCGCCTTGCCAAGCGCCACGACGCACTCAGCTTGCGCGCGCTGCGCCAGCGCGGAGTGACGCCGATGGAGATATTCCAAGGCAACGCGTTATTCTAAGCTCAATGCAATTCCTTCGTCTCTCTCGTTTCTTCTGGCTGCTGGACGCTTTTCTTCCAGTGCTTGCGTTGTGCAATGCCCAGGCGCAGTCCTCCACCGTTACGCTCACTCCCGCAGTGGTCGTGGCCGGCTCGCCCGAGCTGATTCGCGTAGACGCCCGCAACGCAACGGCTATCGACGGCGAATGGCTCGGCCGCAAGCTGCAATTTTTTCGAGCACACAACGCCTGGTTCGCTCTTGCCGGAGTCGATGTCGAGGCACCCGCTGGTCCTTCTCCATTGGCAATTCAGATCCATGATGCAAAAGGCATCCACGACACTCTGAGCCGCAGCATTCAGATTCATGCCGCACACTATCGCACCGGTTCGCTGACCGTCGCGCCGAAGTTTGTTGCGCCGGACCCCGAGGCGCTCCAGCAAATTGCGACGGAAAAACAGCTCAAGGAAAAGGTCTTTAGCGCAAGCAATTCCGAGCCGCTCTGGTCGGCCAACTTTCGCGCCCCCGTCACCGCCCCGCCCACCGACAGCTTTGGCACGCGCCGCACCTTCAACGGCAAGCTAGCCAGCATTCATAAAGGGATGGACTTTCGCGCCACAACGGGCACGCCGGTCAAGGCAGCCAATAGCGGATTCGTTGTGCTCGCTCGCCCTCTTTACTACGAAGGCGGCTGCGTGGTTATCGACCACGGCCTGGGCATCTACACAATTTCCATGCACCTCAGCCGCATCGACATTAAGGAAGGACAGCGCGTCGCCACCGGCGACCAACTCGGCCTCAGCGGAGCCACCGGTCGCGTCACCGGCCCCCATCTGCACTGGGCCGTCCGCTGGCAGGGCGCGTACCTGGACCCCGCCAAATTGCTGCGGCTGGATTTGAGCGGGGTGCGTTAGCGGGAGACCACTTCTTCTTGCGCCTCGGTCTGAAGCGCGTGAACCGGCTTGACACTGGCCGCGCTCAGGCCCGCGGCCTTCTCTTTTCTTAACGCCTTGAATGCCCGGTAGACAAACGATCCCATGTACCAGCCGTCGATGTACTTGTACGGCGTTTCGCCGGTGGTGTAGTGGCCGCAGGGCAGCACCCGCGGCTCAAAGTTGAGGCCGATGCTGCGAAAGGCTTTCAGCACCTGCTGCGAATACTCGAGCGGAAAGGTCAGATCGTAGTTGGCGTAGACCACCAGGATTTTTTTGAGCGATCCATCAACTTCCGGGCGAACCAGCTTGTCGTAATAGCTGCACGGGCTGACGGCTGCCCACAGCGCGCGGATGCGCTCTTGCGTAAGTCCCGCCTCCTCCAGAGCTTGCTTCACGTGGCGCGTGCTCTGTCCCGCCCAAACCACATCGCCAAAGGCAGTAGACGCATGGTTGAAGGCATTTACGCGAAGCCGCGCATCGTGTGCGCTGGCCAAAAATGCGTAGCACGAACCCAGGCTAGTTCCCAGTACGCCGAAGTGCTCGTAGCCCTGCTCCTCAAGCCAGTCCAGACAGCAGCGAATGTCCACCACCGCCTGACGGCAGGCCGAGAGCGTGCGCCCGATGTTTGCGCTGCACGTGTAGTCGGAACGCTCCAACTCGGCTGGCCGGCGAATGTCGTGATAAGGCTTGGAGAGCCGCAGCGCGGAAATTCCCATCTTGTTGAAGATGGTGCACAGCGAGTTGTGACTGAAAGCGTCGGCATTCCACTGCGGCATCACGATGATCGCCTGCTTCGGCCGCTTGGGGTCTTTGTGTTCGGGCGCAGGATACCAGCGCGCATTCACCAGATCGTTTTCCGGATACGGCGTCCGCTCCGGTGAGGTGAACCGCAGATACTGCGCCTTGGCAATCTTTCCCTCGACCGCCTGCTGCTTCAGCGCCGCGTCCTGAGCCAGCGTCTCCGGGCGAACATTGGTGGGAAACAGCTCCGGATACCGCTCTTCCAGCCTGAAATCGGTGGGCCGCTTGTAATTGAAGAATGTGTCGCTGTGACGAACGAGAAACTGGTTAATCCGCACCATTGCCGCTTCGGCCAGCGTCGAGTCGGCCACAATCTCTGGGCCCGGCAGCGCTTCGTCAAATCCGTGTTCGCGAAGGAACGGTTCAATCCACTCAAAGCCCCACTCCAGAGGCCGCACCACGCGATTTTCATCGCGCGTCGTCAGCCGCGTCTCCCACTCGTACATCCACTTTGCATATCTCTGCTTAATCATTTGTATAGTTTCAATTTTAGCAGCGCTGGTGCCGCGACGAGTTGAACGAGTGATGAAGCCCGGTAGAGAAGCTCATGCGAGTGGACAACGAGCGTTTGGCCGCACCGCAGGTGCTGGGCTACCATGAATACGTGGATCGGCCCATATCTCGCGGACCTCGCGTAGCCTTCTTCGGTGGCAGCTTTGACCCGCCCCACCTGGGCCATATTGCCGTCGCACTGGCTGCCCAACAGGCGCTCGCCCTCGATACAGTTCTCTTTGCCCCGGTCGGCGCGCAGCCGCTCAAGCCGCAGGGTTCGGCTGTTTCGTATGCCCACCGTCTGGCCATGACCCGTCTGGCTATATCCGCGCATCCCGGCTTTGCCGTGTCGCTCGCCGACGCGCCCAAGCCCTCAGCCGGACCCAACTACACGGTAGAGACGTTGCTCAGGCTGCGTGCTGAGCTGCCGTCGGAAGGCACTCTGTTTTGCCTGATGGGCGCCGACTCCTTTGCCGCGCTCCGTCATTGGCACCGCGCCGCAGAGATTCCGTTTATCGCGCAGCTGATCGTTGCCTCCCGGCCCGGCCAGCAGCTCAATGACCTAAGTTTCGCGCTCCCCGACGGCCTGAAGACCACAGCACAGCCTGATTCAATCGAAACACACTCCGGCATCGAGCTTCAGCGCTATTTGCTAAGTAACTGCGAGAGCAACCAGACACCCTTCTACCTGCTCCCCGGCCTGCAAATCGATATCAGTGCCTCTGACATTCGAGAGCAAATTTCCGGCGGCTTCGAGGCCAAGACAAGAGAACGCGAGTTCCTCCCCGTTCCCGTTTCGGAGTATATCCTCGCCCACGGCCTCTATCATTCATTTGCCGCAACTTGATCGAGGGACTACGATTAGGCTTGGAGAACTTTCTTACCGAATGACGACTGAAGCCAAGCAACAAACACGCATTCTCGTTCAGGCCGCAGCCGCAGCCTGTGTAGACAAAAAAGGCGAAGAGACCCGCATCCTCGAGCTCGACCCCATCGACTCCGGCCTCTCCGACTTCTTCTTGGTCACATCGGCCACCAACGACCGCCAAGCCATAGCCATTGCCGATGAAATCGAGCACCGCCTCAAAAAAGAGTTTGGCGTTTTTCCAAACTCCGTCGAAGGCCGCCGCAAAGGCGATTGGATTCTCCTCGACTATGTGGACTTCGTCGTCCACGTCTTCCTCTCTGAGCGCCGCGCCTTCTATGACATCGAGCGCCTACGCAAGTCCGCCCGTCCGCTCACCCCCACCGAGTTCGACGCCGAACTAAAAGCCGAGCTCACCGCCAAGACTCTCGCCGTTCGCAAAAACGCGACAACGAAGTCGAAGCCGGTAGCCGCAAAGGTAACACCCGCTGTCAAGACTCCGGTGGTCGTTGCAAAGACCAAGCCGGTCATCGCCAAGGTCAAGCCAAAAGCCGTTAAGGCCAAGGTTGCGGCCAAGAAGGTTGTCGCAAAGACCAAGGCAGCTAAGCCTATAGCAAAAAAGACCGCACCCGCTTCTAAACCTAAAGTTGCAGCAAAGAAAGTTGCGCTTAAAAAGGTTGTTGCGAAGAAGGCGGCCAAGAAGATTCCTTCTGCGAAAAAGGCTGTTGCCGTAAAAGCCAGAGCCACCAAGTCCACCGCTAACAAATCTGCAGTAAAGAAGATTGCCGTGAAGAAAGCCCCCATTAAGAAGTCAGCCGCAAAGAAAAAGAAGTAGAGCAGTAATTTTTTTCAAGGGCTTCCGGTCAACAACTTCATCGCATCAAATAAAAAGGCCGCGGCGTGAGCCGCGGCCTTTCATATTGTGTGGGCAACCTACTAGAAGATGAACTTCAGGGCAAGTTGCATATTTCTCGGATTGTTACTGAAGGTTGACTCAGGATGGTTGAAATTGGCCTGACCAGGGATCAGATAACTGTGGATGGATCCAGAGGTATAGGCACCGTTCACGCCCGCGGAAATGCTGTTAATAAACCCACCAATGTACTGGGAATGATTGAAGAGATTCCAAACCTGCGCCTGGAACTCAAACTTGTACTTGTCGTAAAAGGTGAAGCGCTTCACAGCAGTCACGTCGAAGTCGTCAATCGAGCGCATCGGCAATGAGTTGCGGCCTGCTTCCTTCAATCCAGCAGGAACATAGGTTCCCGTTCCTCCCTGAATGTAGTAGGCGGTAGGATCAGCGGCGGCATAATTGACCGTAGACTGATCGCAAATTCGTGTGCCATACGGATCCAGAACCGGTTGCTCGCCCGCCCCAAGCGCTGGGCAGTTAACTACTAAAGCCGGATCGGCATAAGCCTGAACAGCGGAACCAGTTCCTTTTATTCCGGCCGGGTTAACATAGGCGCGGTCCCCAGCGGTATCGAGGTTGAGGTTGCTGTCCTGGGCGCTCTGAACTGTCGCATACTCCGGCGATTGGAAGGTGTAGACCGGCGCGATCTCCCAATTGCCCAGTACATTCTTCTCGATCCATGTACCGGATTTGAAGAAAGGCAAGTCATATACGATAGCGATTGTCACGCGATCTGTATGATTGAGAGCCGACCGTGACCAATCCCCAACCACGTTGCGGAAGTCTTCGGGGCGACGAGGGGTTATGTAGGTTGAGAAGGCAGTGGCAGTGGCGTCGTCCATGGTCTTGCTCCAAGTATAGGCAGCATTGATCAGCAGACCATGCGAGAAGCGCCGCGTCAACTGGGTTGCAAGTCCGTTATACGAGGACTTCGACCACGGCATGAATCCAACCATAAAATTGTTATTAAATCCGGCATTCTCGTAGGCCGGAACAAGAGGGTCATAAGCGTTTTCAACATCGTTCAGAGATTTAACACCAACTCCATTGACCTGGGGGACAGCCTTGAGTGTCATAGGCATGCTTATGGTTGGCGTCCTGCCGTTCTGAATATTGAGGCGGTTTTGCGTCGGCAGATCCAGCCCGCGGTTCCCAATGTAACGGACCTCGGCGGTGTAGTTCTGCATGAATGTATGCTCAATGCCCAGGCTCCAGTTTTCAGCATAAGGCAGCTTCTGATCTGGCACAAATGCAGTAGTATCTGCGCGCTGGGTTGCAATATTCGTAATGGCCGCTGTTGCCGGGAGACCGCCGCCCGCCAGGAACCCAGCGGTGGTTGTATGGATGTCGACATCCTCGGTAACTTGTTGCTGAGGTGGGGATGACAAAGTGCCCAGATTGTCGTAGAGCACGTCATAGCCTATCCCGAAGCCGCCACGCACCACGGTGCTGGAATTGACGGAATAAGAGAACCCAAACCTGGGAACAAAATTGGCCTTCTGGCTGGTGGGCACTTTGAAGGAAACAAGGCCCGGAACGCTGGCTGCAATATTCAAGACCTGCGCCTGCTCACCCAGCGGAACCTCAGTGTACTCGTAGCGAATACCCAAATTCAAAGTGAGGTTCTTGCGAATACGCCAGTCGTCGTTGACAAAACCATAGATGACTTTTTGATTGCCATAATAAGTTGGAGAGGCACCAGGCGCTGTTGCATTCCGCTCTCCAAAAATGTCAGGCGACAAATCCTGCAGGTACCTTCCCAGAGTCTTATACTCGTAGTCGCCGCGTTGGCGTTGCACAAACAACTGCGGCGAGATTACGTCGCGAAACTCAAAGCCGCCTTTGATGGTGTGCTGTCCATGGACCCAGATGGCTGTGTCCGATCCCTGATAAGTGTTCTGAATCGTGCCTTGAGGTCCGTTGGGGTCAGGTCCGATGTTGACGCCATTCAGGTCGTCGATGGTAATGTTCGGGAAAACGGACATCCCCGGAAACGCTCCCGGCGTGGTTACTACGTTGTAAAAGCGGTTGTAACCGATGCGGAGTTCGTTGGTAAGAGTAGGCGAGAAGGTGTGGAACTCCGAAAAAGTCGCGAGGTGGTAGCGAGAGGGTGACGGAGCCCAGAAGGAAGGGAAGGTAGCGGCGGTATCCGGCGCGTCGTTGCGATTGAAAAGGTACCGTGCGCGCACGCTGTCTTTGGGGCTCGGCGTGTAATCGACAGAGTTGAGAGACCGGTAATTGTTTTGATAGGATCCTGCAATCACGCCCACATCGCCAATAGGAATAGCGACTCCAGCAACAGTCGCTGTCTGGTGGCAAACTGTTTCGGTGGCGGAGGCTTGAGAAGCAGCTACCGGACTGTACTGTTTGTATACTGATAAATTATTCGCTACTAGCCCCGGAATACCTGCCAAAGCTGTAAAACCGGCCGCCGTCGGAGCGCAGAAGCTTACGACAGCGCCTGGCTGCCCGACCGGCTCTTGCTCATAGTTGGAGAAGAAGAACAATTTATTCCTGAAGATTGGCCCGCCCACCTGACCGCCGAAGCGATTGTCATCGTAACGGGGATTGATGACAGGAGTTCCAGGGGCAGTAGCCCGCGCCGTGCTCGCGTCAATCGCATTCAAGTTGCGATTTTGAAAGTATTCATAGCCAACGCCATGAAAATGGTTCGTGCCGCTCTTAATGATGGCATTAAACTGGCCGCCATTGGAGTGGCCATACTCGGCGGAAAACTGGTTCTGCAACGTTGTGAACTCAGCGACCGCGTCGCTCGGCACGATAAGCAGTGGTCCGGGGACAGCCTTGTCGTTATTGTCAATTCCCTCAACCATGTAGTTGTTTTGTGTTGGCCTTTGGCCACCAACTGAGGGACCGGTTCCTTGCCCCACGCCGCCTGAAGTAGACACGCCGGCAGTCATCAAGGACAGATTCAATACATTGTTCGTAGCTGCGGGAAGCTCAGTGAGCTGCTGGCTACTAAAACTTGTTTCCACCTGGGCGGTTGTGGTATCCAACGCCACTCCGGCTTCCGCGGTAATCTCAACCGTTTCGCTTGCGGAAATCTTCAGGCTCATGTTCGCAGTCGACACTTTATTCAGTTGGACCGCGAAATTCTTCAGCGTCGACTTGGCAAAGCCAGAAGCTAAGAACGTGATGTCATACGTGCCAGGCTGGAGGTTAAAGATGCGATATTCTCCAACGGAATTTGTCGTCGCGGAGGACGAAACTCCAGTGGCCACATTCTTGGCCACAACCGAAGCGTGAGGCACCACGGCGTTACTGGCGTCTGTGACCACACCGGCAATATCACCGCTAATGGCCTGCGCGTACGCTACAGGCGTTGTGACATTCGCAACCAAGCCAGCAAAGACCAGAAGACTCAGCAGAAGAACCGTACTCTGAAACCGGAAAAATCGCATTGATTTCCTCCAAATTTTTCGTGGGAACCGGAAGCCCGGTTCGGGAATTTGTTCAATTACTACGGAAAGAGATAACAACTTATTCGGTGATATATGCAGGTTGCGTGCCATTTAGATCAATCGAAGAAGAGATGATGTAAAATGCTGTAAATAAAACAATTATACCGATTAGCGTTTCAGTGTAATTTTGCTCTAACTATGAAAAATAGAATATATTACTTTGTGAATCCCGAAAATGGACAGTGGCAATCCGGTTTTGGACCACTCAGAGGTGGCCGAATACACTTTCAGCATTCACTCGCGCCCGTCGACTGAATGCTGATTTTGGTGCTGTGGGATATGCTCGTTTCCATGAACCTTACCTTGGCGCACGTTGGCGCGCGGCTCGGCGCAAAAGATGAGTTTGAGACTCTTACCGCGGTTTATCTTGGCCGTTGCACGGCGTTTGCGCACTGCAAATCAGAGGCTTTTCGTACCGAGGAAGCGCTACTGGATTGGTTGGAGCGGCAGCAAGGGCGAACACCTATCGTTGCGGTGCTTCTAGACAGCCGCGGAAAACAGATGACCTCGGAGGCCTTTGCCGCTTGGCTAGGCGCACGACGCGACGAAGGCACCCAGCACATCGTCTTTGCAATTGGACCCGCCAGCGGTTGGTCGGATGCAGCGCGGGCGCGGGCGCAGTTGCTGCTCTCGCTGGGTCAGATGACACTGGCCCACTCTCTGGCGCGACTGGTAATGGCCGAGCAGATCTACCGGGCCTATGCAATTCTCACCGGCCATCCATATCACGCCGGACACTGAGGTGTAGCGGTCAGCTTTCAGTTGTCAGTTGTCAGCCCGCAGTTGACAATGAACAAGGAAGTTTGACGGCTGCAAATAGGCCATTGATCGCGGTCTGTGAAGAAAACCGCAGAGTTCCGCTGACAACTGAAAGCTGACGACTGATTATGACCGATTCCAGACGAGGACTCATCCTGATTAACACCGGCCCCGGCAAGGGCAAGACCACTGCCGCTATGGGCACGGCTCTGCGCGCCGTTGGCAATGGCATGAAGGTGCTGATGCTGCAATTTCTCAAAGGCTCGTGGCATTACGGCGAGCTTGATGCAGTGCAGGCCTTTGGCGGGAATTTTGTAATGAAGCAGATGGGCCGCGGCTTTGTGAAAGTTGGCGGAGCAGAGACCGATCCAGAAGACGTTCGCATGGTTGAAGCCGCATGGGCAGAGGCGCGCGAGGCTATCTACAGTGGCGATTGGGATATGGTGGTGCTTGACGAGATCAACTACGCCATCGGCTATAAAATGCTGGACCCAGCGATGGTGGCTGAGGCACTGCAAGGGCGGCCAGAGATGGTGCACGTGATTCTGACTGGCCGCAACGCACATCCATTGCTGGTTGAGTTGGCCGACACCGTAACAGAAATGCGAGAAGTGAAGCATGCCTACCAGAAAGGCATCTTGGCGCAGCGCGGGATAGAATACTGATTAGGCGGCAGACAGCTTACAGCGAACTGTTTTTCGTATTCAGCACTGTTTTTTACAGTCCACTATTTTGAGAGGTTGCATGACTTGGTTCAAGCGTGAGAGTGGTGAGTATGGTCCCGGCCCCAGGGGCTCGGCAGCTGAGTCGCGGGTACGCACTGAGGGTTTGTGGATCAAGTGCGTCGGCTGCCAAGGTGTTATTTGGAAGGCCGATCTGCTGGCCAATCAGAACGTCTGCCCCAAGTGCCAGCACCACTTCAAAATCGGCGCAAGACAGCGTATCGATCTCCTGCTCGATCCCGGCTATGAACTGGTAGATGGAGGCCTGCGCTCCACCGACCCGTTGAACTTTGCCGATGTAAAACGCTACAAAGAGAGGCTGGCAGCGGCGCAGAAGGCAACCGGTCTCGATGACGCAATTCTTAACGCTGTCGGTAAGCTTGGACCGCATCAGGTCGTCGTCAGCGCAATGGAGTACGGCTTCATCGGCGGCTCGATGGGGGCAGTGGTGGGCGAGACAATAGCCCGCGCCGTAGACCGTGCTCGCCTGGGCCGCATGCCGCTGATCGTCGTCGCGGCCTCAGGCGGTGCGCGCATGATGGAGGGCGTCGCCAGCCTAATGCAGATGGCCAAAATCTCCACTGCCCTGGCGCAACTCGACGACGCCAAAGTGCCGTACATTTGCGTATTGACTGACCCCACAACCGGTGGCGTCACGGCGAGCTTTGCCATGCTTGGCGATCTGAATATTGCGGAACCCGGCGCTTTGATTGGCTTTGCCGGCCCGCG
This sequence comes from uncultured Occallatibacter sp., assembly GCA_964414945.1. Lineage (GTDB taxonomy): Bacteria > Acidobacteriota > Terriglobia > Terriglobales > Acidobacteriaceae > Telmatobacter. The sequence continues at coordinate 3,819 of CAYPYJ010000032.1, read as the reverse complement.
CGTCATCGAACAGACCATCCGCCAAAAGCTGCCCGAGGGTTTTCAGCGCTCAGGGTTTCTGCTCGAAAAAGGCTTCCTCGATGCGGTCGTCCATCGGCGTGAGATGAAAACGTATCTGAGCCGCGCGCTGGATTTTATGAGGGTGCAGGCAGTAGCGTGAGTGGGCTGGTTAACCTAAAGACCTAGTAACCTGTCCCATCGCAAATTACATTTAGCTCCACTGCAAAAGCCCCAGACAAGTCTGGGGCTTTTGCAGTTCGTTGTAACTCAACTAACTTAGAATTCCACCCGCAAGGAGAACTGGGCTACGCGAGAGGTAATGGCAGGAGTACCTGAACCGGCAGCCGTGCCTTCTCCAGTTGTGCTCGTAATCTGACCGAACTTAGATGCGTTGTTGACTATATTCAGCGCTCCTGTTCCGAACGTAGGATGGTTGAGAATGTTGTACGCATCTGCGCGGAACTTCAGTTTCAATTGGTTTCCGTAGATCGGAAAGTCCTTGGCCAGACCTGCATCCAGGAAGAATGCCCCAGGACCGCGCAGCATATTTCTCTGACCATACTCTAAACCGATCGGTCCTCTGAAATCAGCCAACGCTTTGGCGGCACCAGTAGATCCATTGGCGAAAGAGTACACAACTCCGGTGGCTGGATCCGTGTTGACATGCACCTTCAGATCGTTTTTGTTGCCGGTAAATATGGCAGCAGATCCGTTCTCAAATGAGGCAATGTAGGCATCGGAAAAAGCAGTTAATGCCAAACCGGTGCGATAAGCGGGAAGAGCCGAGATGCTCCATCCGCCAATCGCCTCATCCAGCCCTCGCGATGCGCCGTTCAGCAACCACTTGCCGCGTCCCACGGGCAGAGTGTACACAACGTTCGACGTAATCTCCTGCCTTACATCGAAATCAGAGTTGCCGCGGCATGCACGTGGCTGAGTCACGTCGCAAATCAGACCTGTCGGAGCAGCGCTGGTAAGCGGGTTGGAATTGGAAGTAAGTGAGGTGTTATCGATCGAGTGTGACCACGTGTAGTTGAATCCGAACTTCAATCCCTGCGACAAATTTTTATCCAATGTCACAAGCAATCCGTGATAGTTGGAGTTACCCATGTTAGTGAGGTATTCGTTGGTTCCAAATTGAGAAGGTATGCCGATATTCGTGGGGAGCCATCCCACACCGAAATTGTAAGAGAAGTTGGCCAGACCCTGGATCGCATCGGAGATATCACCCCTGGCAACTAGCGTATAGAGATTGCAAGCTACTCGCCGAGTGTTACGGCCGTTCGTTGAAGGGGTCTGAAGCACATCCTCAAACCACGGCTCTGCTCTGACAACTGTACAATCCCCTCCCGGTCCCAGTACTCTCAATTGTTTCGTAAGGTCGGCGAAAGCACCTACCATCGACTGGGTGGACTTGCCGGTGAAATCGGGAACGTCGAGCACCTGATTGGCGTCTGCGTTCGCCAGCAAGCGGCGGCCAAGCCTGCCTGCATAATTCACCTTCAGAACCATATGGCCCGGAATATCCTGCTGTATTCCGAAGTTCAGAGCAATCGAATATGGGTCCTTGAGATTCGGGCTCACAACAAGATTGACCTGGCCATTCGCCAATCCGAAAGGTACTCCGTCGGAATCTACGTACGGAGTATAGGGTGAAGTAATGGCTGAAGGTAGTGGATTCAAGCTGGACGGGTAAGCCAGATTAGCGCCAACCCTTGTGTCGGCAGCAAGCGAGGCTGCTGCGCCGCCGCCAGAGCCAAATTGATTTGTGTTGTTATTTGAGAACAGATAGGAAAGTTGATCCTGAAGAAAGTTGACAGCGTTGATCACAGATCGGTCATAAACAACGGCTGCACCGCCATTAATCACGGTCTTCTGGGAGCTGAATGGGGTATAGGCAAATGCGATGTGGGGAGCAACGTCCCCGTAAGACATTTGATATAGATCCGGTCCATTGTTAGCTTTGCCACCCAGCACATAACTATACAAAGGTAGGCTGTCGTTGCTGCTGTTGCCGGACAAACTCTGAACTTTGCGGTAACTCATAAAGGTGTCAAAGTCGATATTGGTCGAGACCGATTCTGACCCATGAACTTCATAGGGAACTGAGTACACCTGGTAGCGCAGTCCATAAGAAAGCGTAAGCTTCGAATTGACCTTCCAGGTGTCGCCAACATACGCTTCGGTTTGGAAGAAACGGTAAGCTCTCGGACCGCCACTTCCCGCAAGCGATGCGGTACCTGTGTGATCGTAGTTGAAGTTGGTCGAAATATCTCCAATCACGCCCAGTGATAAGGAAAAGAGGCTGTCATAGTCGTTAATGCCCACTTGCCCAGAATTGGTGTTGATATCGACGGGACGAACTGCCGGCTCCAGGCCGCTTGACAACGCGGAGCCCTCTTGGCCGACATAGACAAAGTTGAAGTTGTTGACCAGATTGCTGTTCGTTTTGATGAACTTGAACGTGCCGCCTGCAGTCATGCTGTGCGCGCCGTGCTGCCAGTTGAAGTCATCGCGAACCATTGGAATGGGAACTCGGCGCTTCTGTCCGTCATAGCCTGTTAACGGACCATCCAACCCGGAGAAGGTATACTGATTCACTCCGGTCGGATTGTAAAGATCTGGGAAGCTAAGCTTGGAGATATTGTCGCCGTAGTAGATCTGGTTCACCTTATTTTTGCCGATATCCCATGTATGGCTGACAACATAGGCATAGCTTCGGTCGATGCTAGGGTGAGTGACCGGATCCGTTGGAAATTCGGGGAGTTCGCTAATTGCGTTACGACGGTTGATCGTAAAGCGCCCGAAGATTTTCTGTGTCGGCTTTAAGTTGTAGTCCACGCGAGTAACATATGTGGTTTGGTTGACCGGCGTCGGAGTTGAGAATCGAAAGCCACCGGTATTGACTCCGTCGCCGGATGTAGAGTCGTTATAGGTGGGGTAGCGTGAGTTGATGAAAGTTAACAGGGATGGATTGAAACCGATACCTGATGGATCCAACGCTTTTACTTGCGCTGAAGATAGAGTGGTAATGCAAGCAGGTTGGCTGGTAAGGGTACTGCTGTCCGTGCAGCCCGCGCCGTTGTTGATGTAGTTTAAAGTCCCTGCGCGGAAGGCCGCCAATGGAACTGTCCGTTCAGCGGCACTCGACTGGACGATCCTGGATAATGCTAGATCAAAAAAGAAGAAAAGCTTATCCGTATGGATGGGACCACCCTTGATAGGGCCACCTATATTTCCACCGAACTGATTACGAATCAATGGTCTGCGCGGAAGACCGATGTGGTTATTAAACCATGTATTGGCTACGGTTGATGTATCGCGATGATATTCGTTGAGGTCGCCGTGAAATTTGTTGGTTCCGCCCTTGCTTACCATCTGAAACTGAGCACCACTACCGGTGCCGATGGACGATCCGAGTCCCGCAACCGTACCTGTGAACTGCTCCACCGAATCCACCGGGGCCGCCGCAACAATGGCAAAGGTTGTTCCAGCCGCAATATCGTTTACATCGAGGCCGTCAAGGGTGACTGATGTCTGATCGATTCTGGCGCCGGTGACAGCGCCCTGACTGGAGTCAACGCCCGGCTGCTGGGTAAACAACGTTGTGATTCCGGCTGTGCGGTCATAGATCGGGAGATCACCCAATCGTTCAACGTCGATATTATTCCCGATGGCGGCATTCGTCGTATCCAGCGTTACCGTGACGTTGGCCGCCGACACCTGAACCGACTGCGACTCGCCACCCACGGTCAGGCGAGCATTCTGCGTGCGTGTGAGTCCCACATTCAGTGTGATGTCTGAGACTTCCATCGCAGC
>CAYPYJ010000031.1:0-38343 GCA_964414945.1 uncultured Occallatibacter sp. | reverse complement strand
TTGGTGGACGCGGTAGGAATCGAACCTACAACCTGTCGGTTAAGAGCCGAATGCTTTTCTTCGCACGCAGATAGGAATTACCAATCGATTGAACCGCAAAGAGAATCGAGGAGGATTTATGGCTACGACTATCACGCTAGAAGACGCAAGGACTTGCTTTCATTCCAGCGTCAATACGCCAGTATTTCGAGTAATATCTCTCGAACAATTCCCAGATGAGAGCGGCGATTTAGCTCCTGACACTCTGGTCGGTCTATTTTGCGAATCCTGCTTAAAACTTGAAATTGAAGGTTACTATGACGCATTTGAGCAGGCCAAGCTTCCTTTCGGAAAAGATGAATCCCCAAACGGGTTTCTTTGTCGTCAAATTGGATTCGCTGTGGTGCCTCTGATTCTTGGTGACGAAGAGGCAAAAGTGATAATCGACGAGCTCAATTCGGATTGGGTCGAGTGCGAGGTCAGCTAAAAATCGATCCATGAAGAAAGCTCCCCATTGATTCTGCTCGAATCGCGCCCTCTATGAAAATGGCGAGCTGCTATGACACCCGGTGCCGAAGAAGGGTAAGACAGAACGTCTTCGATAGGCCTGAGGTAGATCTTGGCATTCCTGACGTTTATTGGTACTTGAACCATGCACTTTCGGACGATCTCAATTGAATGAGGTCAACATGCCCAGCGCCACCCAAAAACATCACGATCTCATGCATGACGTTCAACGCGATTGGAGGCCTCCGTCATCGGAATCCAACCTGCAACTGATGATGGACAACAACGACGTGATTACGCTGAACGAGGCTGCTGCGCTTTTAAGGGTCCATCCAGTGACCCTGCGTAAGAGAGCCGTCGCATGGGGTGTGCCGCATCGATGGCTAGGCGCGGAGTGGCGATTCTCTCGCAAGGTACTGACCGCATGGATTCAGCGTAGGGAAGAGGACGCCGCCTAGAGTAGCTGTCCCGCCACCACAGCGTTTGCGACCCGCATCTCCTGCGTCAGAGTCCTCCCGTAAACGTTCATTGTGGTTTCAATGTCACTGTGCCGCATCAAGTCCTTCATCTGTGCCGGGCTGATTTTTGCTGCGGCCAGCCAAGATTTGTACGAGTGCCGAAATGTATGCCACCCCACACCTTTGATGCCGAGCTTCATGGCGGCTGGCTTGATGTAGTTGGTCAAGATGGTGGCGTCACTGTAGGGGCTTCCTGTCTTGGCGCTAGCGAACACCCACACGTGGTCATGTTTCTGCCTGGTGTGCCAAGCCTGGAGAGCCTCACACAGCTTGGGATGTATTGGAATCTCGTTGCCCGATGCATCAGTCTTGGGCACCTCCTGGATTTGTCCATGTGTGAACACTTGGCCGATGGACAATGTGCAATCATCGAATTTGAAATCGCTCCACTTAAGCGCGAGAGTTTCGCTCACGCGGAGGCTGAGACACCCGGACACGAGAACCATGAGGTTGTAAGGCTCGGGGAGCGCCTCAACCAAGGACTTGAACTCTGTCGGCGTCAGTATGACGATTGCCTTTTGCCGTTTGGTGCTCCCTTTAACGCGGACTAACTCCTTTGGGTTGCGGCCAATCGGGATGTACTCCCACAGCATTGCGAGGCCCAGCAGTTTGGACACCATGTTGCGGGTCCGCGCCTTTGACGCTGCGCCGAACGGCAACGTGTCCAGCCATTGCTTCACTGCGATTGCTGTGACATCGGCTAATCGCACATGCTCCCACCTAGGCCTGATGTGGAGGTCTATCAGGCTCTTGTTTGTCGTCTGGGTGGAGTGGCGGAGAGTGAGGAAATCCTCAGCCATGTAACGGTCAATTATGGTTCCGAGCGTGGCAGCCAACTTGCCGCCGAGCGTGCCAGCGTTGAGCGCCGAGAGCTGGCCCTCCACGGCCTTGCGCACATCGCGCTCCGTGGGATACTTCGCGGAGTCGAACGTCTGGACCTTGAGTTTACGTTTGCCGTCCGGAGCCGTAATATAGAACCTGAACTCCCAACAAACCCTTGGGAGCGGGGAACCTTTCGGACACTGCCATGCTGATACCGTTCGCGATTGATCTTCATCTCGACACCCTCCGCGGTGCTGATGATGTAGCCATTGTGTCAACCATGGTTTTATGTGGTGTTTGCGAAGGCTCTAGTATACTGTAACTGATTCTAAACAAACATGAAGCGGGAGTAGTTCAGTGGCAGAACGTCAGCTTCCCAAGCTGAATGTCGCCGGTTCGATCCCGGTCTCCCGCTCCAATAAATAGTTTCTCCTGGTCGTCTGTATAGCACGCTTTCAATCTTGCGAATATATTATGCGTATTTGTTGACGCTGGCGCTACTACCGGAGTTGCCGCTACTGGCTATGGTTTTGGTGGTTGCTGTATTCCCTGTCGTAGCGGCGTCTGTAGAGCCTGTGCTTGGAGCGCTGTCGACGGCGTACTTGCTTTCCAGAAACGTGACCATCGGATCGGTTTTACTGGAGGAGTTGTTCAATCCATAGGCGCTATTCAGCATGGAGATGAAAGGGTCGGCAAGAGTCGAGGAAGAGGAGGAGTTTGTCAGATTGGAAAGGCTAATTAGGTCCTCGATCCATTGCACGGTCTGCTTGACAGCGGTTTCCGCGTTTGCCATTACCAGCGCTGGATTGGTGTTGAGGTCGCTTTGCACCGTTGCTAATGCGGATTGTGCCTGGGAGAGATTGCCTGAGCTGAGGGCGCTGCCCAGCGCAGTCATGTCGGTGGAGTACTGCGAAGAGGTGGACGAGCCGCTGCTTGAAGACGCGGTCGGGTTCACTCGGTTGTAGGTCTTGAAGGCGCTCTGAGCGGCGGAGAGATTGCCTGCCGCAAGGCTGTTCTGGAGCGACTGCCAGGAGTGCTGCGATGCCGCGAGATCGCTTGTAGCGGTGATGTATTGAGAAAAACCTGCGGTTGAAAGAGCGGAAACCGGCATGGTGACCCCTTTCCTGAGAGCATGGACGCACTCCCACCCAAGTCGTTTGTCGGCGTCGGGTGGATGAAGTTGAGGCAAAATCTGCGCATTGGGAAACCTCGGTAATTTGCCGGGGTCTCAGCGGGATGGAGCCAGTAAGGGTGGACGAAAGTCGAATCGATAATTTGCGTCGGATTACGAAACCTTTTCCATCATGGTGCATCTATACAGACAACTAGCAGAGGCTTCCCCGAAACACCACCCGCCCAAGTAAGGTACCCACTCCTTCTTGAAGGTCTGGTTTAGACCTCTTCTCAACATCCCCTTCCTGGACCCCCTCCTCAAATGCCTCTCAAACGGGCCTGCCGGAAGGCAGGCCCATCTACTTCTCTATCTCCGATAGAATGGTAGCCAGATGCGCTCCTCCTCCACTTCGCAGAAGTTTCCCGAACAGCAAATCCAAGCGATTGACGCGCTTTTTGAGCAGGCGGGTCTGAGACGAAACCTGCGCGGTAAGGCTGCCGGGGTGACTGGCAGGATACGGTTTGCGCGGATGTCGCGGCAGGAACTGACGACCGTTGCACCGGTTCCACGCGAGGATCGGAACGGCGTGGAGTGGCTGGCGGTTAATGGTTGGGAGAAGATTGACTGGCTTTGGCATGGGTTCAGTACACGACGCGGTGGACTGAGTCGGGCATATTGCGTCGAGGATGCGCCGGGCGAGTTGAATTTGGGCTTTACGGCGGACGACGATCGAGAGATCGTTGCTGGGAATCGCAGACTGCTAGCCGAGGCGATTACAGGAGACGCGGCTACGCCGCTGACTGCTCTAAAGCAAATTCATTCCAATTTGGTGCGGCTGACTGGCGTGGCGGACGCAGATCGCGCTCATTCGTGGAAGGCTGACGGGATGATGACCGATGAGCCGGGCGTACTGCTGGCCATTCAAACTGCCGACTGCATTCCAGTGCTGGTGGCTGACCGCAAGCGGCGAGCGGTGGCGGCATTCCATGCGGGTTGGCGGGGTACGGTGCAGCGCATTGTGGAGAGCGGCGTGGGGCGGATGCGGCTTAAATTTGGCTCACAGCCTGAGGATCTGGTGGCCGCTATTGGGCCTGGAATCGGGGCTTGCTGCTACGCGGTGGGCGACGAAATGCTCTCCAGCTTTGAGTCGCAGTTTGCCTATGCGCGCGAGCTCTTCCACGAGGTCTACGACTCCGACCCAATCAGGACTCGCTACCCGATGCTGTTTCTGACACAGAGGGCTCCGGGGCACTCAGAGATTGGCCCCAGCCTGCACCTGGACCTGGTGGAGGCCAACCGCCGTCAGTTGCTGGCGGCGGGCGTGAAAGCCAACGCAATTCATACGGTGGGCGGCTGCACAAGCTGCCAGCGGGAGCTGTTCTTCTCTCATCGCGGCTCCGAGGGGCGTGCGGGACGGATGATGAGCGTGGTGGGCATCCGCAGTGCAGCAGCTGCTAACTGATGCTCGAGTGGGCTTCTGTATGGACGCCGGAATCAGCAGATTCACAGATTCACAGTTTCACAGCCCAAAACGAAAAAATGTGGGTGGGACTTTTTTCGGTAAGTTGAATGGAATGAGGTTGTTGTCCATTTTTTAGTCCGGTTAGAGGCGATTTTGGAAGTGAAAATAGGCGCATTTTTAACCTTTTTGGGTGGTTGAGCTTGAATTGGGTGCTGTCTTTACCGGTCCCCAACTGCTAGGACAGGTCGCCGAGACCGTGGCTACCCGGCAAGAGGTCCGGTCCAGAGTTTAGTTCACATTTCAATTGTGCGCCGGAAGACCGTAATTATCTGCAAACCCCTGCGGTGGGGCCAACTGCCTTTGGCTGGGCGGGTAGAGGGCCGTGGTCTCCCACTCATCCACGATGAAACTGTGGATGAATGGGGCACAGGGGTTTTTGGTTATTTCTTGAGTGGGCCGCCTGCGGTCGGAGTCACATTCCCCTCATCCCGCTGTCATCACCGGTCCCCAACTGCTAGGGACCGGTGGCACCCTCATTTGGGTTGAGGCGGATTGCCGAGACCGGGGCACCCTCGTCTGGGTTGCCGAGCGGGTTGCCGAGACTGTGGCTACCCGCCGTGATGGAAGCCGAAGACCGCTAAGGTCAGTGGATTTTGATCCGAAAGCCTGTACTTACGCCGTAGGAGGACATTCTGCCGAAGGTGAACTGTGGCCAGAGCTGGTATTCGAAGTCCGCGACGCGCCAGCGAATTCTGTTAGTGAGGTGGTAATCCACTCCGCCTCCACCAGCAACCACCAGGTCGGTTTCCTTGGCATAGTTGTAGGGATAATTGAATTGACCGATGCCCGCCAGCACCTTGGCGTAGGGCTGGAATCTGCCGTAGGTTCTGTAGTAGCGAGGCCCGGCCAGGTAGGTTTTGGCGTTTTCATCGACATTCTGATGGGCTTTCAGGTGATACTTCAACATGCGGAATTCACCTTCAGCCCCAAAATGGCGCAGAGTGTCGGCGTCTACAAAGGCCGTTCCTCCCGCAATCTTGATTTGGCCGTAGCCCAATTGATAGCCGGAAGCCGTGACACCGGCCGACAGCTTGATGCCGCCTTGATCTGCCGCCGGCACGGCCTGAGCCTGCGCCGAAGGGCCCGGGCAAAGTACGAAAAGAAAAAACGGAAGCAAGAGGCCGCCGCAAAACCGCAACCCGCCCCTCTGAGCTTGAACGAAACTAGGAATGCTCTTCATCTCTCTCCTGCCGAAAATCCAGCGTTTGCGCTACTTGGCGGTAATGGTCAGCGTCACGTTTTGATAGTGCGAGATGTTGCTCTGCGAACCGGTACCGGTTATCTGAATCACATACGTTCCCGGCGTGGCGGAGGATTGCGTGAAGCTGCCAGAACAGCCTGAGAAGACCAAAGCGCCGAACCCCATCAGCAGCACCAGTCCGGTGGTCATCCACCTGGCATGCCGCCTTCTGAAGCGCCAGAAGATGCAGCCGAAGAGCACGCTCAAAGGCAGGAACAACCCCGCCAGAAACACATTGCGGTTGCCCTGTTGCCTGTTCATCGAAGACGCACCGCCACCCAGCGGGTTATTGGTGTCGATGGTCAACGCCACAGTCAACGGATTGCTCGTGGTGTTGGTCGCCAACAGGACGGGAGCGACCGCAGAGAAGTGGCAGTTGACGCCCGCCGGTAGCGAAGCGCAACCCAGGCCGATGGTATCAGTGAAGCCGTTGTATGAGGTCAGAGCCACCGTCACCGTAGTGTTACCGGAAGCAGCGACGGAGACCGTGGGCGGATTGACGGTCAGGTTATAGCCAAAGGCCGTCGTGGAGAATGTAGCCTGGTTAGACATGGACGGGCTATGAATCGAATCTCCAAGATAAGACGCCTGCATCACGTATGTGCCGGTGGGCACGCTGGGAATCATCGTTGCAACGCCGTTTGCATCGAGTGTGGCAGAGCCGATCTGCGTCACAATCGCGCCATTGACGGTGCTGAAGACGACCGTGCCTGATGGCGGGGGATCCCCAATGATTGTGGGATCATTTAGAACCGTGGCAACCAGAATCACTTGCGGATTGACCCCGGTTGTTGTCACGATGGCCAGGTCGGTGACTGTGGGGATGGTGCCAACCACCTGGGTGATCGTGTTGCTGCTGGGCAGATCGTTGGTATCCCCGAGATAGCTCGCCGTGATGGTGTATGAGCCCACCGCAAGCGCCGCAGTGGTGCAAGTAGCGGTTCCTGCCGTGAGTGCTCCCGCACAGGGCAGTACAACAGTTGGGCCAGCGTTTAGCGTCGCAGTAAATGTGACGTTTCCGGTGGGCACTCCGCCGCCGACACTCACCACCCTGGCGGTAAAGGTAATCGGGGCCAACACCAGGGCAGGATTCGCGGACGAGGTGAGGGTAGTGGTGGTGGCTGCCTGGAACACAGCCAGCAAAAGTTGACCGCTGCTCGTGCCGTCGTTCATGTCACCCGAATAGGTGGCGACAATCAAGTGCGAACCCGGCCCGAGAATCGGGTTGATGGTGGCTGTGCCGGCAGGTGAGATGAGTGTTGCGGGGCTGCCTGCCATCGGCGTAGCTGGCCCACCATTCAGTGAATCTGTAAATGTGACTGTGCCGGTGGGGGTAGCCACGCCCAGCGTTACCGTCACGGTTGCAGTAATTGCCACCGGCCCGCCTGCAACTCCCGGGTTGGGAACGGCGGTCACGACGGTTCTGGTCGTGGTAGGATTCACGACTTGCGTAATCGGTGGCGAGTTGCTGGCGGAATAGTTGGCATTGGCCTGGTAATCCGCAGTGATGGTATGCGAGCCGACAGCGAGCGTAGATGTCGTGAAGGTGGCATTCCCGGCTGGCACACCCAATGCTCCGAGACTGCCGGTTCCGATCAATGTGGCTCCGTCGTAAAAGAACACGGTGCCAGTGGTAATGGCGATTCCGCCAGAGGTGACAGTCGCGGTAAGTGTAACGGGGAGACCAAAAGTCGACGTCGGCTGGCTTGATACCACCACCGTGGACGTTGTTGCCTGAACATCCTGGAGCAACGTGCCGGTGCTTGATGTTATATAACTAGCCACGTCTCCGCTGTAAACAGCCGTGATGGTATTCAGCCCCTGAGGCAGCGCCGGAGCAACACAGGTGGCCTGATAGGCTGGCCCGGCCACGATGATTGGGACGACCAGGCAGAGCGTTGTTCCTGTGGTTGTGTTCGCGAAGGTGACAGTGTCGGACAGGGGTAGTGCGACACCTCCTGGGCCGGGAGTCACCGTCGCGGTGAAGGTCACGCTTGTGCCCAGCACGGAGGGACTGACGGGAATCGCTGTAAGCACCGTAGTTGTGGCTTCGTTCACGATCTGTCGCAACGGCGAGACGGTGCTGCTGCCGAAGTGGGTGGGATCACCGCTGTAGGTGGCGGTGATGGGGTGCAATCCCACCGTAAGCGTCGATATGGTCAGGTTGGCTACGCCGACGTCGACCGCAATGTGCGCGCCGATCTGCACACCGTTGTCGTAGAAGGTGACAGTACCAGTGGGAGTGCCGGTGCCGGTGGCGATTGTCGCTCTGAAGGTTACGTTGTTTAAATAGTGGGATGGATTCAGGGAGGAAGTCAGCGTCAACGTAGTTGCATTCAGCGGAGTGGCGGTTCCCACCAATTCAATCACCACTGGCGAGTTCACCGTATTGCCGGTTGCACCTATGTTGATGGTGGGTGTCAGCGTTGCCGATGCAATGCCTATCCCAAAAATCAAAGACGAGGAAGGAGCAAAGGCCGCGCCGATGACGCAGGTGCCATCGACCGCGTTAAAGAAAGGATTCGTGTTGATTTGGCAAGTGGTTGGAGGCGTAACCAGTTCCGCGTTGACAAAGCCGGTCGAATCCACCGGTAGCGTGACGAAATCAGGCGGTGGAGCGGGAAAATAGAGCGGACCGTTGCCATCGTTTTCAACCGTTTGGGGAATTGCTGGGGATACAGTTCCCTCGAAATACTTGGTCTGGAGAGCGCCACCGGTGAAATCGAGAGCGACAAAGTTGCTTTGCAACTCACGAACCGTATTGGTAAACGAATCGGCAAAGTAGAGATTCGCGCTGCTGTCAAGGGCAATCTGAAGTGGACCCTGGAGTTTGATCGGCTGGAAGGCATTGCTAGAGGGAGCGGCGGCCGTGGGGCCGTAGTAATTTCCGGTGCCATTCACGACGATTGTCGAAATAATTCCGGTCACCGCATTGACCTTGCGAATTGCATAGTTCTGCGTATCCGCTATATAGACATTGCCGGCCGGATCGACAGCAACCCCGGAAGGAGCGTTGAGTTCGACCGTTGCGTTGGTTGAGCGAAGTCCGTCTCCCACATACCCGGCAGTTCCGTTGCCGGCAAAGGTTGTAATCACGTTGGTTGTGGCATTCACCACGCGGATGCGATTGTTCAGAGTGTCTGCAATGTACAGATTGCCCGACGAATCAAAGGCAACCGTCGAGGGCGCATTGAGTTTGACTAGCGCGTTGGTTGCGGCAAGGGTGTCTCCGCCGAAGCCCGCTGTGCCGGGTAGGCTGCCAACCACCGTCGAGATGACGCCGGTGGCGATCGTAACTTTACGAATCACGTTATTGTTTGTGTCGGCGATATAGAGGTTGCCGCTTACATCGAGCGCTATGCCCTGAGGCGCATCGAGCTCGGTAGTGACGTCGGTGGCGAGAAGCCCATCTCCCTGGTAGCCTGCGGTGCCGTTGCCGGCAATCGTGGTAATCAGGCCGGTTGTCGGCGTGACTTTGCGGATCACGTTATTGTCGGTATCGGCGATGTAAAGGTTGCCAGCACCATCCAGAGCCACGCCTACGGGTAGATTCAAGTTTGCGTTCACGGCGAGTCCGTTATCGCCGAAATCGCCCACCGCACCGGTGCCGGCGAGGGTCACGATAAACCCGGCGCCGCCACAAGTAGCGCTGTTGCCGGCGGAGCAAACCATGCGAATCCGGCTGTGGAGGGTATCCGCAATGTAGAGATTGCCTATTCCATCTACCGCCACGCCGCCGGGCAGATACAACTTCGCATTCGTGGCCAGAATGTTGTCTACCACTGGCCCCGTAAAAGCGCCGCTGCCAGCAACGGGGAGAAGGTTGCCGGGAGCCAGTACGGCAAGTCCGCCGACTCCGGTTCCGGACAGATAGGCCGTGCCCAGGACGTTGTTGTTCAAGTCCAGAAGGACCACTGCCCCCATGCGCACGCCGGGAGCTGTGGGCATGAAAGTCACCGATTCCACGCAACTGCTGGGGGGGGCGGTTGTCAGCGTTGCCGTGGTGCAGGTAGACGCGCCACCGCCAACCACGAAGTCTAGACTTGGCGCTCCCATTGTCAGCACGTCTACCGTGGCAACCACACCCGGAGCCGAAGCATTGACGGTAACGTTCTGAGTGACCGGCGCGCCGACAGCTTGTGGCGCGGCGAATACGCCGTTCTGAGCCCAAGCTCCAACGCTGGCCAGCAGCAAGGCAGCCAGAACAACGCCTCGCTTGCCCCAAAACCTGGTATGACGGCTAACACGGTCGCGGCTAACCCCAGCGCCTAAAAGCACTGTGTCTGACAAGGAAAGGCGGCATTCTAGATTTCGAGCGAGGGGTACTGCAACCGGAATAATGGTCATGAGGGGGGCTCCAAGCGAACTTCGGAATTCTGCTACATTGCCTTTGTATTCAGGCTTAGGACGGTACAGGCAATTAAGCTCCCCGGGGATTAGTTGCGACCGGGCGGGGGCGCAAGACATCAGTTGGCTTGAAGTATACCCCCCCATGTCCAGAAATGAAACAGCTTCCATGAGACACGAGAGCTATCGGGAGACTCGAAAGTTACCGCACGACCAAAAAAGGAATGGGACGAATGGCAGGCGAAAGAGGCCAGCTCAGAAGGCCGTGAGTTGTTAAGCCCAGATTTTGGAAATGCGTGAACCGCTGCGAAAGTGCGCCGCCCGTCGAATACCGAACAAACGGCGCACTGCTAACCACCAATAATTCAAGATGTTGGCAAAAAATAAGCCTGCACTGCCGTGGCCAGGGACGAGTAATCAAGATACGGTCTTTTGCCTTCATATCGAGCCGACCAAAGAACCTGATTCACAATATCCCGCGGGTAACACTGGCGCAACTCCTGCTTCAAGGTGTCGCGAATGAATTTAATGAGATCCTCGCAAACGCCAGCGTCGTACCCAACTTGATTCTCGTCGGCAACGCGGCGAAAAATCTCGCAGAAACCAGCGTCCGACACCGCGCCAACCTTGATTTTGGTTTGAATTCTGCGCAAAAAGCACTGGTCCACCAATTCGGCCGGGTCCATGTTGGATGCAAAGACGACCAGCATCTCGAATGGGACCTCCATTTTCATTCCGCCCGCAAGAGTCAAATAATCGATTCTGCGGTCCAGAGGAACGACCCAGCGGTTCAGCAGATCTTCTGGACGAAGCCGCTGGCGACCGAAATCGTCGATGATCAAGACCCCATTATTGGCCTTCATCTGCACCGGGGCAACATAAAACTTGGTCGACGGGTTGTATTGCAGGTCGAGCATCTCGGCCGTCAGTTCGCCGCCCACCAGAACCGCCGGGCGTTGACACAACACCCAGCGCTCGTCCCGATCTTCGGGCTCCGATTCCGCGACTCGCTTGTGAATAGACGGATCGTAGATGGTGATGATCTGGCTATCGACTTCCACCGCGTAGGGTATCCATACATTGTCCTCTGCGATCACCCGCGACAACGTCTCGGCCACGGTCGTTTTCCCGGTTCCGGGCGGACCATAGAGAAAGATAGAGCTGCCTGAATTGAGCGCCGTTCCGAATTGCCGCAACATTCCGGGTTCAATTACAAGATGCGCAAAGGCGCGCTTGACATCTTCCTCATGCACCACAACTTTTTTGACATTCTGTATCCGCACCTGCTCGACGTAGGTCTCCAGAGAGACCGGAGCAGGGCCCGTGTACTGACTTTGGGCGAGCAAGCTGACCGCGCGCGACCGGCCCTCAGAGGTGATGGCAATCTGCGGGATATGCCCGTGCATTCCCGTCACTTGGCAGAGCAGCTCGGTGCGCAACTGGAACGATAGTTCCTTTGCCAACTCGAAGCAGACTTTGGTCTTATTGGCAAGTTCAGCGACAGAGAGAGAGCCGGACAGATAGAGAATCTTTAACGCCAGATCCTCAAGAATTGCCTGACGCACGTCGATTTCGTCAATGGACTGCGGTCTGTGAGCTGGCCCGTGAACGGGCTCTTCAGTTTTCAGAAAATCATAGTTTGACATCGTCAATAAGGCTACCATCATTTCCCCCTTCCGATCACGGTTATGCGTTGCCTATAAAGGCACTCTTTGGTTCCCGGATTGGCTGCACTTCCGGCTAAACTTCTGTCGCAAAATGGAGCGTTTGGTGCTGGTTTCTCGGCTGGCAGTAACAAGACAAAGTGGCTATCTGTGGGCTTTGCTACACTTCTTGCAGCCGGGCGCTTGGGTTAAGTTGACCCAGGTGTTTAATCGAGCGGCGGGAGAATCCATGGCAATAGTCGAACTCGCGGGAGTGACCAAGGCCTACGAGAGCAAGGTTGCAGTCAGCTGCCTGAGCCTATCTATTGAGGCAGGCCAGATTTTTGGCCTGCTGGGTCCAAACGGGGCAGGCAAAACCAGCTCCATTCGCATGATGATGGGCATCACGATCCCGGATTCAGGCAAGATCAGCCTCTTTGATCGATCATTTGACCGCAAGAGCCTTGAGCGGGTGGGCTATCTGCCTGAAGAGCGCGGCCTCTACAAAAAGATGAAAGTCATTGATCAGCTTGTTTTCTTTGGCTGCCTGCATGGGCTTCAGGCAGGGGAAGCGCATGAGCGTGCCGGCGATTGGGCCGAACGCATGGAGATTGCCGACGCACTCCAGAAAAAGACCGAAGAGCTCTCCAAAGGAATGCAGCAGAAAATTCAGTTCATCGCCACACTGCTGCATGGTCCGGAACTTATCGTGATGGACGAGCCCTTCTCGGGGCTTGATCCGGTGAATGCCGTGCTAGTGGAGAAGACGCTACTCGCACTCAAGGAGCAGGGCAAAGCCATCGTCTTTTCAACCCATCGCATGGAACAGGTAGAGAAACTTTGCGATTCCATTTGCCTGATCAACAACGGCGAAGCGGTGCTCTCCGGCAACCTGCGACAGATCAAGAGCCGCTATGAGCGCAACCATGTAATTGTCGAATTCGAGGGGAACCCTGATTTCTTGAAGAGCGCCGAGATTGCAGAGGCCAAAAACTTCTCCGGCCATGCCGAGATCAAGCTCAAGCCGCACGGCGACGCGCAAAAGCTTTTGCATGAGGCGGCTGCGGCAGCCACCATCTATCGCTTTGAACTGGTGGAGCCATCCTTGGAAGAAATTTTCATCGAGACCGTGGGAGGCAAAGCCAATGCGTAACATTCTTCTCATTGCCAAACGGGAATATCTGGAGCAGATTCACGGTCGCGCCTTTATCTTTTCCACAGTGCTAGTGCCGCTACTGATTGTAGCTCTGGTCGCATGGAGCATAATGACCGGTCGCAAAGCTGACGCGGGAAAACACATCGCCGTCGCCTCCGACAGTGCGCTCCTGGCCAACGCTATTCGCTACCAATTACTCGAAGACAAGGACGCAAAGTACACCGTTGATGTAGCCGCTCCGGCCAGCGAAGTTGATCGGGATGCGCTTCGCAAAAAGCTCCAGAGCGAATCCATTGACGGGATACTCGAACTCAATACATCTTCGGCGGATGCGATCACAGCAACTTATACATCGCTCTCCTCTGGCGGCTTCGACAATTTGAACGGGCTTAAAAATGCCTTAAATCGCGCCGTGGCAGGTGAGCGCCTGGTTGCCAGGGGAATCAACCAGACAGATGCCGATGTTGCGTTGAAGCCGGTCTCCGTCGAGACTCTTCAGTTGACCAAGGATGGCAAGACGGGAAAGACCAAAGGAACCTCGCCCTTTTACAAAGCTGTGATGATGCTTCTTTTGCTTTCCATGCCGATCATGCTCTACGGCCTGGATATGGCCCGCTCAATCATCGAAGAAAAGACCTCGCGCATCTTTGAGGTCATGCTGGCTATCGCGCGCCCCGACGATTTGCTGGCGGGAAAACTGGCCGGTGTGGGAGCTGTGGGCCTGACACAGATCGCCATTTGGATGATTGCGGCGATGCTGTTTATGGCTTCAGCCCTGGCCGCGACCGTGCTCACTGGCAATTTTTCGATTCATTTTTCGTTAATGGAGGGCTTGCTCTTCCCGGTTTATTTTGTGTTGGGCTTTGCTCTTTTCAGCGCGATTTTTTCCGGGCTTGCGGCCACCTGCGAAACCTCGCAGGATTTGCAAAAGTTTATGCCGGTGGCCATTATTCCGCTCTATCTCGGCATGGGCATGCTTCCGGTGATGATCAAGGACCCCAACTCCATCTGGTCGATTGCCGCATCGATCTGCCCGCTGACTTCGCCTTACACCATGCTGCCGCTGATGGGTCTGGAGACAGTACCGGCATGGCAGGTTGCAACTTCCATTGGGCTGCTGATTCTGAGCATCTGGGCCGTGCTGTGGATCTCTTCGCGCATCTATCGCGTGGGAATTTTGATGTATGGCAAGCGGGCCACGCTGCCAGAGCTTTTGCGTTGGCTGCGTTATTCCTAGCGGAGTTTGCGTTGTTGGCGGAGTTAGCGAGGCTAGCAGTTCAGAGACTAACTCCGCCGACCCCGCTCACTCCGCTAAAATCAAAGCTGTGACCACCAAAGATCAACCGCGATTCACTTTCGTCCAGCGCATTGTGCTGGCTGTGGTTCCACGCGTGGTGCAGGCGCTCTTGAACATTGTCAGCCTCACCTGGCGCTTTGAAATTATTCGCGAAGACGGCGTCACACCGGTTCCTTCTGGAGTGAAATCTCCGCCAGAGATTTTTTGCTTTTGGCATCAGTGCGTGCTGCCCTGCACGGTTTACTTTCGCCACTCCCGCGCAGTGATTCTCATCAGCCAGAGCTTCGATGGCGAACTGATTACGCTCATCCTCAAGATGTTTGGCTTCGACGCAGTTCGCGGCTCAAGCTCGCGCGGAGCACGCGAGGGACTGCTGGGTTTGGCACACGTCATCGAGACCGGTCGCACCGCCATCTTCACCGCCGACGGCCCGCGCGGCCCCATCTACCAAACCAAGATGGGGCCCATCAAGCTGGCGCAAATGACCGGCGCTCCCATCGGCGCATTTCACCTGGAGCCGGAGCACGCCTGGGTGATGGGCTCCTGGGATCGCTTCCTCGTTCCCAAGCCATTCACGCGCATCTGCGTCAGTTGGGCGAATGCAACGCACGTCCCGGCTGATCTTGCCAGTGAGGACTTTGAGCCTAAGCGCAAAGAACTCACTGCGGCCATCGAACGCGCCCGCCTGCGCGCGCTCGACTACTTTGGAAAGCCACGCACATGAGCGGCCTGCACATTGCCGATTTCGATTTTTCCCTGCCGGAAGAGTTGATTGCGCAAGAGCCTCCCGCAGAGCGCGGCACGAGCCGGATGCTGGTGGTGGACCGAGCCACCGGCGCCCTTCGTGATTCAATTTTCACTGAGTTTGCTTCGTTGCTCCATCCCGGCGATTTGCTTGTTCTGAATGAAAGCCGCGTGATTCCGGCGCGTTTGTATGCGCACAGAACACTGCGCCGTGAAAAGGAAAAGCCCACTGGGCGAATCGAAGTAATGCTTACCGAACCAGTCGGCGAGAATTGCTGGCGCGCGCTCGTCCGTCCGGGCCGGAAGGTCGCCATTGGCGAGATACTGGTCTTCCCCACGCCGACGGGCGAAGTCGCGCTGCAAGCCGAAGTGCTGGAACGCGGCCAATTTGGCGAGCGGCTTTTGCGATTCAATCCAGTGGACGATTTCTTCGCCACGCTCGAACGGATCGGTCATATCCCGCTGCCGCCCTACATTCACCGCGACGATGCTGCATCTGACCGTGAGCGCTACCAGACGGTCTTTAGTCGTGAACGAGGTTCGGTGGCAGCGCCCACGGCAGGCCTGCACTTCACTCCGCAGATTCTGGAAACGCTCACGGCCAGCGGTGTCGAGATTGCGCGAGTCACCCTGCACGTTGGTCTGGGAACCTTCGCTCCGCTGCGTGTTGAACGAGTGGACGAAGTCCGTCTGCATCGCGAACGCTACACGCTTTCCCCACCTGCCGCCGACGCCATTAACCGAGCTGTCAGCGAAGGCCGGCGCATCGTCGCCGTCGGCACCACAGTCGTCCGAACTCTCGAACATTGCGCGCTCCAGGCTGCCGGGCAACCGCTCGAAGCTCATTCGGGGAAGACCGAAATCTTTATCTCTCCCGGCTTCAATTTCCGTCTTGTTGGCGCGCTGCTGACCAACTTCCATCTGCCGCAATCGAGCCTGCTGATGCTGGTTTCAGCCTTCGCTGGACGCGAAAATGTTCTTGCCGCCTATCATCACGCGGTCCAGCAGAAGTACCGCTTCTTCAGCTACGGCGACTGTACGTTTCTGGGTTAATACCTTTATTGCATTTTGCGCTAATTCAAATTTCGCGCGTTTTTTCTGGCGCGGGCCGGCCAAAGGCAGATGACCGCACCGCAGGTGCCTGCTAAACTCGAACCGTGCCCGACTCTACCAAGCCGTCCGTTTTTCTACTCGACACCATGTCGTTCATCTTCCGCGCCTACCACGCGATGCAGCGCTCGCGGCCGATGAGTACCCGCGCGGGGCTGCCCACGGCGGCGGTCTTTGTTTTCGTGAACATGATCAAAAAGCTGCGCCAGGACTTTCAGCCGCGGTTGTTTGCCGCTGTCTTTGATGTGAGCGGCGAGGTCTTTCGCGACGAGCGCGCCCGCGCTATGAAGCCGCTGCGCAAGTGGAACAGCAAGACGCAGAGCTTTGACGATGTGGACTACGAGGGATACAAAGCCAATCGCGCCGCGATGCCCGAAGACCTCAAGCGCCAGATTCCCTATATTCGCCGCGCGCTGGAGGCCCTGCGGATTCCGATTCTTGAGGCTGAAGGCTTTGAGGCCGACGATGTGATCGGCACGCTGGCCCGCGAGGCCGCAGAGCAGCAACATGAAGTCTTCATCATCAGCGGTGACAAGGACATGATGCAGTTGGTCACGTCTACGGTGAAGATTCTCAACCCGCAAAAAGATAACTTGATTCTCGATCCCGCCAAGGTCGTTGAAGTGCTGGGAGTGCCGCCGGAAAAGGTTGTTGACGTGATGGCTCTGCGCGGTGATTCAGTCGATAACGTTCCCGGCGCTCCGGGCATCGGCGACAAAGGCAGCGTGGATTTGATCGTGGAGTTTGGCAGCGTGGAAGCGGTGCTCGACCGCGCCAGCGAGGTCAAGCGCAAAAGCTATCGCGAGTCGCTGGAACAGAACCGGGACTCGGTTCTCTTGTCCAAGGAACTGGTTACGATTGACTGTCACGTTCCGCTCGAACTGGACCTTGCCGCGATGCAGACACAGCCGCCGGACCTTGAAGCCTGCCGCGAGCTTTTCACCGAGTTAGAGTTCACCTCCATGCTGCGCGAACTATCTCCTGCGGAGGGCGGTCCTTCTGTTGAAATCCTCGACGAACCCACAGAGGCGCAAGCCGCTGCGTTTTACGCCGCCGCGCATACGCGTGGTTTCGCCTTCTCCCTCGATGCAAAACCGCTCGCGCCTGAAGCAGAAGATGAAGTGCCGCAAATGCTCTCGCTGCTGGACGCGGCTGAATCTGCGGAGAAACAGGCTGGCTTCACGGTGGGCCTGTGCGCGGATGCCGCTACGGGTTTGCAACTCCCGCTGACCGCGCAACTCCGCACGCTGCTTGAAGATGATGCCGTGCCCAAGCAGACCCACGATTGGAAGGCGGCGCTACATTTGTTCACTGCGCAGGGCGTGGCATTGCGCGGAACACCCGACGACACGATGCTGCTTTCCTATGCGCTCAATCCCACACATGCCACTCAGACGCTGGCAGACGTGGCCGCGCGCCACTCGCAGCCTTCGCCTTCCACTTTGGCAGCGGGTGCTGCGGCAATTCGCGCACTGGTTCCAGCGCTCAAAATCGAAGTCGAAAAGGCTGCCGTCGAGCGCGTCTACGAAATGGATTTGCAGCTTGCTCCGGTGCTTTTTCGCATGGAGCAGGCCGGCGTGCGCATCGATCTGGGTGTGCTGGACGGACTCTCCAAACGCTTCGCCATTGAGCTGGAGCGAGTGGGAGAACACATCTTTGAATTGGCGGGACGGCGCTTTAACATCAACTCGCCCAAGCAGCTTGGCGAAGTGCTATTTACCGATTTGCACCTGCCCACGCCAGCAAGCAGAGGTAAAGGCAAAGCTGTTTCCACCGCGCAAAATGTGCTTGAATTTCTCGCCGACCAGCACGAAGTTCCGCGCATGGTTCTGGAATTCCGCCACTTATCCAAGTTGAAATCGACTTACATTGACGCACTGCCACTACTAGCCGATTCTGATTCACGCGTCCACACAACGTTTCAGGCTGCGGCCACGGCCACAGGGCGGCTCTCCTCCATCAATCCGAATTTGCAGAACATTCCCACCCGCACCGAACTGGGCCGCGAGATTCGCGCGGCCTTCACTGCCGCGCCGGGGACGCAGCTTCTCTCAGCGGATTATTCGCAGATTGAGTTGCGGCTGCTGGCTCACTTCAGTGGCGATCGTCTGCTGGTGCACGCCTATCAGCATAACGAGGACATTCACACGCTCACCGCCAGCGAAGTCTTTGGCGTACCCGCTGCGGAGATGGACAAGCAAACCCGCAACCGCGCCAAGGCTGTCAATTTTGGAATTGTTTACGGCATCTCGCCCTTCGGCCTGGCCAACCAGTTAAGCATTCCGATGAGCGAGGCAAAGGCTTATATCGAGCGTTACTTTGCGCGCTACACAGGCGTTCAGGCATTTATCGAAAAAACTCTAGCCGATACGCGCAAGAGCGGCAGCGTGCGCACGCTCTTTGGCCGCGTTCGACCTATTCCCGACATTGAGAGCCGCAACCCCAACCAGCGCGGCTTTGCCGAGCGCACCGCAATCAATACGCCGCTGCAAGGCACCGCAGCCGACTTGATAAAACTCGCCATGATCGCCATCGACCGGCAGATCACGGAACGCAAGCTGAAAACTCGGATGGTGCTGCAAGTGCATGACGAGCTACTGTTTGAAGTGCCTGCGGGCGAGATGGACGAAATTAAAAAGTTAGTCCACGCGGAGATGGAAGGCGTGGTGAAGCTGAGCGTGCCGCTGATTGCGGATTTGAAGTCTGGAACCAATTGGCGGGATATGTAACCGGGCGGCGTAACATCAAAACACGGGATTGTGAAATGATTTTCTGAACTCACTTCACGATCCAATTACGTTTCGTGTTTTTGACGTAGGTTCTGACTACGGTACCGCAAGCGCGGCAGAGTTCCGCATAAAGCTTCTCGGTTCCCGCGAGAAAGGCAAAGGCTTTATAGTGAAGTCCGAACGGACCGACTTCAGCGTTGAGATTGAATTCCAGCCCTGAAACAATATCGCTGCTGCCGCAGTGAGGACATGGTTTCCCGTTCCAGACGGGTTGTTGAATTCCTTTTTCGAGATAGCTTCCCTGATCGTTCATCGAGATTTCCTTCCGTCAATGGGAGTGCAATTCGATTAGTTCATTTTCGGTTCTTGTGTTTACATTCGAAATGAACAGTTATGCTCTCCCATCCATTTCGCAAAGTACGCGAAATGGATGGGGCACCCAGAATTTCTGTAAACACTTAAGTCGAAAATGCTAACTCACTTATAACATCAGCTCCGCGTCACACGCCTAACTCCGCGCGTATCGCTTCGGCAATTGCATTCGCGTGGTGGCGCATCGCGGCTTCGCTTTCGGCTTCGATCATAACGCGAGCCAGCGGCTCGGTGCCGCTATAGCGAATCACCACGCGGCCTGAATCCTTTAACTCAACTTCAGCGGAGCGAATGGCGGCTGCGACGGCAGGAATGGATTCCAGCGGCTTGCGCTCGCGCACTTTCACATTCACGATAACCTGAGGAAAGACCTTCAAATCCGCAGTCAGTTCGTCAATGGTTTTCTTCGAGCGCTCAATCAAGTCGAGCACTACCAGCGCTGTGAGCAGGCCGTCACCAGTGGTGGCCAAGTGGGGTAGCAGGATGTGTCCCGACTGCTCGCCGCCGAGAGCCGCGTTATTCTGCTGCATCTGCTCAAGAACGTAACGGTCGCCGACCGGAGCGCGCAGCATGCGAATGCCACTGCGCTTCAGTGCCGCTTCAAGGCCCATGTTGGACATGGTGGTGGCGACGACCAAATCTCCGTTGAGCAACCCACGCGACTTGAGATCGCGTGCGACGACGAGCAGAATTGCATCACCGTTGATGACGTTGTTACGCGAGCCGGCCAGCATGCAGCGGTCGGCGTCGCCATCAAAAGTGAGGCCTATCTGGGCTCCATGCGCACTCACTTCTGAAGCCACATAATCCGAATGCAGAGCGCCGCAGTTCAAGTTAATGTTTTGGCCGTCGGGAGTAACGTTCAGCAGCGTGATGCCGCTCGCACCCAAGCGGCGAAACAATTCTGGCGCAACGGCAGCCGCAGCACCATTTGCGCAGTCGGCCACAATTCTCAAGCCGTTGAGCTTGAGCCCCGGCACGCAATCGATGAGGGACTGAATGTAGTCCGATTGCAATGCGGCGTTGTCTTCGACCGGAAGGAGTGTTGCGGGGTCGGGCGCAACGGAGTTGGCCGCGTGATGGAAAATCTCATCCTCCATTGCCAACTCGACCGCATCGGCAAGCTTGAAGCCGTCACCACCGAAGAGCTTGATGCCGTTGTCCCGCCAGGGATTGTGCGAGGCGGAGATCACCACGCCTGCCTGAAATCCATGGGTGCGCGCAAGATAGGCAACAGCCGGGGTGGGCACAACGCCCGCGCTCTCGACATGGACGCCCGTCTCGAGCATTCCAGCAGCGAGTGTGGCGGCGATCCAGGGGCCGGACTCGCGTGTGTCGCGGCCGAGAATGACTTTGGGTTCAGCCGCCATCTTGCGCAACGAGTGGCCCAGCGCCAGCCCGACGGCGTAGATCGTGGCAGCGTCGAGAGGAAAATCACCTGCCACGGCGCGGATGCCGTCGGTGCCGAAGAGTTTGCGTGCGGGTATGGTCATGGTCTCATTTCTGTACTGGTTTGTTGGGAGCAGCGGATTCTACGCGGCTGATGAAAGCGCCGTCACTGAGGCGCGTGACGACGTTGTCGCCGGGTGTGACTTGAATTACGGAGCGGACCAGATCGCCGCTGTCGCTGAGCACCAGCGCATAGCCGCGCTCCAGCACGGCCAGAGGCGAAAGCGAGTGGAGGCGCGCGTCAAGAGATCTGAGGTGGGCCGCTGATTCATGCAGGCTGCGCTCCACAGTATGAATGAGGCGAGTGCGACAGGTTGTGAGCCGTTCACGAGCCGGTCCGAGTTGTTGGCGCGGATCGTGGCGCAAAACAGCAGCAGTGAGGCTGACAACACGACGCTGATATTCGCGGAGGTGCGCGCTGGCAGCGGCTTCTGTGCGAAATGAGAAATCGTCAAGGCGCTGTTCCAGTTGGCGCAGCAGTGCGGCGATGCGTCCTTCGGCGCGGCTCACTGGCAACTGCGTCAGCCGTTGGCGGGCTTGCAGCAATTGGAAGCGGACGGCACGATCCAGACGACGCTCTTGCTCGGCCAGGTACTCGGCGATCTCATGCTGCGCCTCGGTGATCAACTCCGCAGCGGCGGATGGCGTGGGAGCACGCAGGTCGGCGACAAAATCCGCGATAGTGAAGTCGGTCTCATGGCCTATTGCAGAAACAACTGGAAGGCGGCTCGATGCTATGGCACGGGCCACGCGCTCGCTGTTGAAAGCGGCCAGATCTTCCAGCGATCCTCCACCTCGGGCCAAGACAATCACATCGACCAGACCACCGGCATTGAGTTCTTCGAGCGCGGCTTCAATCTCGGCTGGCGCTGCATCTCCCTGCACACTGACCGGGCAGATGAGCACGTTCAGGCCGGAGTGGCGGCGAGCGACAATGTTGAGAAAATCGCGAATCACCGCGCCGGTGGGCGAAGTGACAATGCCCACTGTGCGCGGAAAGCCGGGGAGTGGCTTTTTGCGGTCTGCGTCGAAGAGTCCTTCAGCTTTGAGGCGGGCCTTCAGTTGCTCGAAGGCTAATTGCAGTGAGCCTGTTCCAACCGGCTCCATTGTTTCCGCAACTAACTGCATCTGCCCGCGCTGCTCATAGACACTGACCCGGCCGCGCACCAGCACGCGCAGGCCGTCGTTGGGCCGGAAGCGCAAGAGAAGGGCTTGACGGCGAAAAAGCACGACGGGAAGTTGCGCGTCGGCATCCTTCAGCGTGAAATAGACGTGGCCGGAAGGCGCGGGTTTGAAGTTGGAGATTTCCCCTTCGACCCACACGTCGCTATACTCCTGTTCCACATGCTCGCGAACCTTACCAACGAGCTCACGCACCGGCCAAATGCGGCGGGTGCTTTGCGGCTCCTCGAAACTTAGATCAAGCTGCGGCGCGAATGGAGCTTTTCTGGTCACTTATCAAAGTGTAATTCGGAGGGCTATTCGGGAGCGCAGAAAAACCGGGGCGCCCGCCTAAATGCGGACGCCCCGGTTTTACAAGGCAGACATCAGGGTTGGAGATCGGTCTTGATCAACATCTGATAAAACTGCTTTTGCGTGCACTGGTCGATGCCTACACCCACCAGCTTGCCCGCGCGATCAAAGACAAAGGTTCTGGGAATGCCGTCAACGTTGCCACCGTTGTCCGCCTGCATCTGCCTGCCTTTGCGGACTACGCTTGCTCCGGCGGCCTGGAAGTTCGGTGTGACATGGAAGAGCGTGGCAACCTTGTTGTTGGGGTCAATCAAGATCGAAGGATGATAAGGCCAGGTAGCCATGAATGAGGCGACCTTGAAAGCGTCTTCACCGGTGATGGAAAGCACCACCAGGCCCTGCGACTGGTAATGGGAATAGATGAAGTCGAGGATGTTCATCTCCGCGTTGCAGCTTTTGCACTCTGTAGCCCAGAAGTTGATGACGACGATCTTGCCCTTCAGTTCGGAAAGGGTGACCTTCTTGCCTTTCATGTCCTTGAGGGTAAAGTCTGCCTTTTGGACATCGGCGTCATAGTCGGCCAGAACCTGTAAGGCCTTGGCAAAAAGAGGATCGTTCAGAGTTACTTTTACGTCTTTATAGCGAACCAACCGAGCAAGGTCGAAGTACGGCGCCGGGGGCAGATCTTTTTTAGCCTGCACTGGCGTCTCCGTCAGCGACAGCGAAAGCGTATCGGCCACAGTTTGAAGAGCCTCGGCACCCTGATCGCCTTTGGTGACCAGATGGACGACACTATCGGCAAATCCCACCTTGTCCATGCCGGGGCGAAGAGAACGAATATCCGTGGCTACTTTGATGATGGCTGCGGGCTGCTGAGCAGCGGAGAGGGTTCCAATTTTGTCGAGTTGTTTGGTAACTGTGCTCTCACTGACTTGCGCTGAGAGCAGCGGTGCTACCAACAGGATCGCGGCAGTGGCAAGAAAAATGGGACGAATTGGGTTCATGGAATCTCGCTTATTGGATCAATTGAAGATAATAACGCTGGATAAAATTATATCTGCTGGCTTCTCTATGCAAAGGCTGAGCCTCGGCAAAAACGGGATTTGCAGGTTACTTTGAGTTGGGTGATTTCGCTGGCGAAGGAATCTCTGAGTCAAAGCCAGCCTGGTTGAGCATCTGGAGAAATTGACGACGGGAGCGCTGATCGACGGCAATGGCCGCCAGCTTTCCTTTTCGGTTGAAGACAAAACTTCTGGGCAGGTTCTCGACGTGGAAGCGCTTGGCGGCCATGGAGTCTACATCGAGCAGAACGGGCGCTTGATAGCCTATTTTATTCACGAAGGAGATGACCTTCGAGCTTTCCTCATTGGTGATGGAGAGGACGACCAGACCCCGGGATTTGAAACGCGAATAGAGGTCGTTCAGATCAGGCATTTCCAGCAGGCAGGGGCCGCACCAGGTTGCCCAGAAGTTGACCAGCACAACCTTGCCGCGGAGTTGCGAGAGTGTGACATCTTTTCCCTGGATATCTTTGAGGGTAAAGTCTGTGCGCTCGACGTCTGCGTCGTCGGCAACCAGCGTTTGGACAGCCGAGGCAAGAAAAGGATCATCGAGGGTTACCGTCACGTGTTCGTAGTGGACTAATTTTGCCAGATCGATATAAGGCATGGGGGGACGGCTGTCTGTGCCTGACACGGGAAACTCGGCCAACGACTGGGACAATGTGTCGGCCACTGCTTGAAGGGCTTGCAGACCGGGGTCAACTCGAGAGGCTAATTGGGCGAGACCGTTCGCAATGTGAACCTTGTTTGGACCGGCAGGGAGGGTACGAATGTCGGAAGCGATCTTGATGACCGTTGCCGGGGACTGGGGCGTGGTGGCCGTCGCAAAATTTCTCAACTCGCTCATGACGGATGATTCAGTCGCCTGTGCATGAAATAGAGGCGTTGCAAAAAGAAGCGCGGCGATAAAGAGAGTGCGGCGGAAAGAGATCATGCGGTCTCGCGGAGTGAGTGAATTGGAGCGTTGTTGCTTTGGCTGAATTATATTCCAGAACTTGACTAGAAAAGCCGATCGATCAGACGCTTTTGGCGTGCGCGAGCAGCCGCTCGGCAACGGCTTCGACAATCTGCTCGTGAACTTCATCTATCGAGAGATCGCCTTCTATCAGTACGACGCGCTCCGGTTCGCGAGCGGCAATCTCCAGATACTTTTGCCAGACGCGACGGTAAAAGGCGTCCTGCTCCTGCTCGAAGCGGTCTTCGTCCTGGCCTTTCTCGTCTGCGGTGCGCTGATTGCGGCGGCGCGCGCGAGCCAGCGAAGCTTCAAACGAAGGCAGTAACAGCAGCGTCAGATCGGGCTGAAGATTGCCGCAAACCAGTCGATGCAGTTCCAGAACAACTGCGGAACCCAGTTCACGGCCGCCGCCCTGATAAGCTTCAGAGGAGTCAGTAAAGCGGTCGCACAGTACAATCTTTCCAGACGCAAGCGCAGGCTCAATCACTTCAGCAATGGCCTGTGCGCGGTCGGCGAACATCAGGGCCATCTCGGCCATTGGGGCTAGAAATGATGCGCGCGAGTCCAGCACCAGGGCGCGAATGCGGTCGCCCGTTACGGTGCCGCCCGGTTGGCGGGTCACAACGGCGTCGTGGCTGCGCTTTTTGAGCCATGCAGCCAAGCGGTTGATTTGCGTGGTTTTCCCGGAACCATCCAAACCTTCGAGAGTTAGAAACAGGCCGCGCGACATGGGTTGAGTCTACCACCCAAAGAAAGTGGGAGACGAGGCTACATCGCATGTGTTACAAGGGATTTAGTGACGCATATCACCGGAGGCAGGCGACTGTACTCCATTGGAGTTGGAAGTGAATCTTCGCACCATCCACAAAATCGCTGTTTGCGGCTGCCTCGCGGTTGCCATGCTCACCACCCGGCAACTCACCGCCCAGTACCTGACTCTTGAGGGCCAAACCGGCGGCTTTCTGACGCCCACTGCCTACGTTGTCTACATGGAGAAAGGACAGAAGCTTTCCCACCCTGCAGTCGGCTTCCACTTCATTGACGCCTCCAAAGTGATCGGCAATATTGAGACCTTCAGCATCACGGAAGCGTTTTATGGCCGTGCCGAGGCCGGCTATACGCGTAGCGTGCACCAGTTCGGCAACAGCGGACCAGATACCACAGTGTTGGGTAATTTTGTGTTGGGATCTACGTCGTCGACAACTGCGGTACCGGTCAAACCGGATTTTAGCGAGCTTTGGAACGCGAGCGGCATGAACGTCTTTCACGGCAAAGTTGTGGCTATCAAGGATGGCCAGTTCGGCCCCTGGACGCCGGGAGTTGCGGTGGGCGGCGTGGTTCGCACCGGCGACAAGTTTGTCACCGGCGAGGCGGGTCCAATTGCCGTGCAATTCTACGATCAGTTCTGCATTAACACGACATTGTGTACCCCGGTAGCTGTCCCTGCTGCCAAGTCGTACACCAATGGAGACGTCTATATTGCCGTCACAAAGACCTGGGCCAAGAAGCCTGTCCCCTTCCTGGCGAACTTGGGATGGAAAGCCACCAACGCCACCATCTTCGGCATCGGCGGCCAGAGCACGCGCTTCGGCGGACGGCTTTTTGGTGGCCTGGGTATTCCACTGCCCCTCGGCCATGGCCTTGTGGCCGTGCCCTCAGCGGGCTTTACCCAGGAGCCGCGCACATCGAAGGGTCTGGGCCCCAACCCGCCCGCCGGCATTCCACTGGTGGCTGGCAAAGCTGACCTGCCAACCACGCTGGACTACGCTGTACGCTTCACCCAGAGAGAGAAGCCGCACTTTGCCTTCGATATTGGCATCGGTCAGGTCGCGGGAAATATCGGAACGATCCCGCAGCGAACGTACCTGCCCTTGCCAAACCCGCAGGTCGTATACATCCCCGCGAATCTGCAGGCACGCAGCGTTGTGGGCATGGGCCTGAGCTACCGCTACTGAGAGAGACGACACACTTGACAGGCCCACGGTTCGCCGTGGGCCTGTTTGCGTTTGTAAGACGGACAGAACTCGAAGGTGCAGGCGCTCGGGCTACCCTCAAAACTCCATGTCGCGCAGGCGCCGATAGCCGGAACAGTCAGTTCCCGCTAATGACCGTTCCGAGGAAGAATGCCTCTGCGAGCGAGTAGCGAGCGGCTGGCCCCATCGCAGGTGGCTAAAAACGGAAAGAGCCGCCCGGCAACAGGGCAGCTCCTTCCTCAGGGAGAATAGTCCCAACGGAGGCAAAACCATCAGAACTTTCTGGCTGCATAGTAGGATCAGGGGAAGGGAGTGTCAAGGATAAATCGATGACGAAATAAATTATTTATAGTCAGCATCTTACGAGCGACGTTTTGAGAAATGCACAGGTCGAGTCTTCGACTTGTCTTCGCCTTTTTGTTTCGGTAAAATCCCGTTTTTCTGTGGATTTCTTAGGGTTATTCAGTGTTTACCCTTGGTTTTGCACGCCCCGTTAACCTTTCGGATACTATTCAGTAATTCTCTTCAGCATTTTTTCTTCTCAGTCCCGCAGATCCAGCCGGATAAACTCCTCGTCGAAGACTGAAGAGGCAGGCTTGCCGCGCGAAATGCGATAAAGCGCGCGGAAGCCGCCCAGAAAAACTCCAAGCAAAAGCGAGATGGTGCAGAGAACCAGCGATAGGATAGTGATGGCCAACAGCAGCTTTCCGGTTTTTGCCACTTCAGACTCTGTGGGCTGCGGAACCGACATCAAATCCGCCTCATAGTGCACCACGGCAAGCAATTTGTGGCTCTCGTCGGGAACGGCGTCGCCGGCCACCAAGGCCACCAGCGGCCCGCTGCGCCGCACCTCAAGCGAGACCAGATCGGAATCTTGCAAGGGTTTGGGCCAAGTGGCTTGCGCCTGCAGGGGCGTATGCTTGCAGGCATTGATGAAGTCGCGCAGCTTGGTCTCCTGCGCGGCGGCCATTTGAGGTGTGGGGTAGTCGATGATGGTCAATGAGGCCACACCCGAAGGTAGAGAGTAGTTGGCGGTGACAGCCTCAGCGCCGCGATCAAAGCCGACGAGGTCTGCCGGCAGCACTCCACCCGCGCCTCCGTAGCTTGCCGGACCAAGAGCATAATGGGTGGTTTGGCTATCCAGCCTGGATTGCGGCAAATTGGCGAGGATGGGAGGAGCCAGCGCTTTGCTGCCTTGCGGAACGGGAATCAGGTTGGCTAGTTCGCGCATCTCCGAGCCGGACATTGCGCCGAGGCGCGAGAAATTCGCGTCGACGACAGTGTTGCCCACCCAGAAGAGTACCCGGTTTTTGTTCGACGTGGCGCCTGAGCCGATCTGCTCTTTGGGCCAGCCATTCTGGCGGTAGAACGAGTAGGCGCCAAAAGCTCCACTGGCGTCGTGAAAGCGCAAAGCGTGCAGGTTCAGCGTCTCGCTGCCACGCTTGTACTCGGCCAGCTCGGCGTCGGAAAAGTTATATTCCTTGAGAGCCGCGGCATTGGCGGGATCGGCCTGAGCTGGGTCCGAAATCTTTTTCACCGCACTCGCAGCCACCCATCCGGCAAAATCCTGGGGCAACATCGCCTTGGGAACCGGCGGCAGCACCAGTTGCGTCGCGCCCTGCGGAGCCTTGGTTTGCGCCTGAGCGGCAGGCACAACACCCACCAAAATCGCCGAAAAAAACAGAATTGCAATCCAACGCATCAAAAAGACTCCAGTCACCAGTGTACGTTCCTGGGGCCGCTGACGCGGAATGCACCCCTCTCTAGTTGGACACTGAAGGAGGCTGAAATGTTCCCTAGAGCCTGCATTCGCGTTCTCGCAGGAACTTTAGTTCGATGAATTCAACCTCGGCTTATTTCGGCACGCGCATCTTCCATATATTGAATCGACCGTTTGCGGACGGAGATTTGGGAAGCAGTAGCCAAGTGGCGACGCTAGTAACTGCGATCAGTGCAAGCGCCAAGAGATAACCGTGCATGCCAAAAACCCGCACTGCGACGGCTGCGGCGAGGATGAAGCATCCACCCCACAGACAGAAACCAGCAAGGGCGCGGAGGGTCTGCCTGACCCACGGATCGAAGGGAAGTGGCCGCGATGATCCACGGAAAGAGGCCAAGGGGTCCGCGTAGTACACGCGCCCCATATAGATCAAATATCCGCCCAAAAAGACGCGGACCGCCAAATCCAGGATTGGATGAGACAGGATGGGATAAGAGAAGATGCTGGCAAGATCAACCATATTCGTCAGCGAAGCCCGTGATTCCATCATGCCATAGCTTCGATTTGCAGACACCCTAAGGCCTTAAGTTCATAGATTCTCTGCACATTCAAACCGGGATACTCGCTGGAGTTTGCGCCGCCAACCACTGATCAAAGGCAGCCAGCGAGCGCTCGCACTGCATACGGTGGCGTTCTTTTTTGTCGCGGACTTTCTTGCGCAACTCTTCTTCCAGCGGCTCCAGAAGGTCGAAGGTCATGTTCGCCGGCTGAAAGTGTTTGGGATCGGCGTGCGTAATGTAATGCACCAGCGAACCCAATCCGCTGGAGCGCGGCACGGGAGCAAGTTCTTCTCCGTGCAACAACTTAGCAGCATAGATTCCCGCCAGTAACCCGGTTGCTATTGACTCTGTATAGCCCTCTACGCCTGATAACTGTCCGGCAAATAATAGCCCTGGCGAAGACTTCAACCGCAGGGTTTCGTCAAGCAAAACCGGCGCGCAGATATACGTGTTGCGATGAATCTGCCCGTAGCGGAGGAAGCGGGCATTTTCGAGGCCGGGAATCAGCCGTAGTACGCGTGCCTGTTCGCCGAACTTGAGATGATTTTGAAACCCGACCAGGTTGTAGCTGTCGGCGCGCAGATTCTCCTGGCGCAGCTGCACCACGGCCCAGGGCGTTTTGCCGGTACGTGGATCGCGCAAGCCGACAGGCTTCATTGGGCCAAAACGCAGGGTGTCGCGGCCACGGCGGGCAAGAATCTCGATGGGCAGGCAGCCCTCGAAGTAATCGGCCTTCTCCCACTCTTTGGTCTCAGCTGGTTCGGCAGCCAAAAGAGCATCCAGAAAGCAGTCGAACTCGGCGCGGTCCATGGGGCAGTTGATGTAGTCCGCTGTGCCCTTGTCCCAGCGAGCGGCCATGTAAACCCGCTTCATGTCGATGGAATCAGTCTCGACGATTGGAGAGATCGAGTCGTAGAAAGACAGATGACCGGAACCGGTGATGCGCTCAATCTCCGCGCTTAATGCGTCTGAGGTCAAGGGGCCGGTAGCCAGAATGGTGCACTGCGCGGCGTCTGGCTCCAGACGCGTCACTTCTTCGCGGATCACACGAATCCGCGCCTCGGCGGCAATCGCCTCGGCAATCCGCCGGGAAAACTCGACCCGATCTACTGCCAGCGCATGGCCTGCCGGTACTGCCGTCTCGTCGGCAATGCGCATCAGCGCGGAACCCGCACGGCGCATCTCCTGCTTCAGCAGCCAGGGCGCGGTATTGGGAGATTCGCTCTTGAGCGAGTTGGAGCAAACCAGTTCGCCGAACTCGACCGTCTGGTGGGCTGGGGTCAGACGCGGCTTGCCGTCGATGATCGCGCGCATTTCGTAGAGGTCAACGTCACAGCCCAGCCGCGCCGCCGTTAATGCCGCTTCAGGACCGGCCAGTCCGCCACCGATTACTCGCATTCTCAAAGCGCGGCCTCCGTCTGGTTGGCGGGCAATTGAGATTCGTGGCTTCCCACCCTTTCGCCGGAAAGACGTCGAAAGGATGGGGCACCCACAGGATCATCAACAACAGCAGATATTCCGGCCAGACGCGCGAGCGCGTCGCCCGTCACCCGCACACTCCGCCACTCGTCGAGAAACTCTCCGCCCTTGGCGCGGTAGAACTCGATGGCGGGGGTATTCCAGTCCAAGACCGCCCATTGCAGGCGCTGGCAGCCTTTTTCCACCGCGATAGCCGCCACCCGTTCGAGCAGCAATTTGCCGATTCCTAGTCCGCGCAACTCCGGCTGAACGAAGAGGTCTTCCAGGTAGATTCCCGGACGGCCCAGCCATGTGGAATAGTTGAAAAAATAAAGGGCAAAGCCAGCCGGCTGGCCGTTGTGCTCGGCGATCAGGCAAAAATAAAAGGGGTTGGAGCCAAATCCGTCCCGTTCCAGGTCTGCCGGGGTGGCAATCACCGCCTCCGGAGCGCGCTCGTAGGCGGCCAAGGCGCGAATGAAAGCCAAAATCTGTGGAATATCCGTGCGAGATGCTGGGCGAATCGTGGTTGCCATGGTTATATTCTAAAGTGTGATACAGGCCACAAACAGTGGCTTGGCAAACGGACTAGCATGGACAGTTGAGTACAGTGGCGCGAGCCAGCAAGTACTTGCTGCTGGCGGACGAACGCATCCCGTGGCATTCTTCAGGATTCCATGCCGTTATGAGTTGAGAGAACAAGAGTTTTTGAGCGGCAAGCGACATTGTTTGCGCCGCTCCCAAGGAGAATAAAGATGAAGCGTAATTTTTCACTTTGGCTGGGCCTGCTGGCTTTTGCCCTCGTGCCCGTGCTTGCACAAACCCCAGCGCCCAAGCCCACAGGCAAAATTCATGGCCATGTGACAACTACCGTCGGAATAGGTGCGACTTCCGGTACGGTGAGCCTTTCGAACGACGGCGGCCATAACGTCAAGGCCACATTTCCGGTGAACGCGAGCGGCGACTATGCGGGCGAAGCTGCGCCCGGCACGTATTCCGTGGTTTTTCGCATGCCTGAGACACCGCTCGACAAGCTGGTGGACATGGTCGACAACGTCAAGATTGTGGCTGGCGGCGATGTGAATCAGGACATCGATATGTCTCGCAAGGAGTACATCGATAAAAACCTGACTACAGAAGAGAAGAAGCAACTGGAAGAGATCAAGAAGCGGAATGCGGAAGCAATGAAGACAAATGCGGTTGTCAACCGCATCAATGCCGACATCAAGACCGCAAACCAGGATCTCAAAGACATCGACTCAGCCCGTGCGACCGCAGTTCAGACTCTTGGCTCCACTGCCAGCAAATCGGATATCGATGTCAAGGAAAGCGAGATCAGGACCGCAAAATATGCTGAAATCGAAACCCTGATGCTCAAGGACACCGCGGCGAAGCCCGATGCTTCTGTTCTTTGGGCCCAGTTAGGGCAGGCACAGATGGGTTTGAAGAAGTATGACGAAGCGGAAGTGACTTACAAGAAAACCCTGGAGGTCGAGGCTGCATCCAAGAAGCCGAACCCTCAAACTCAGGGTGTAGCCGAGTCCGGCCTGGGCGAGATCTATGCGCGTACCGGCAAGGTTCCCGAGGCAAACGCCGCCTATGATGCAGCGGCCAAGATCAATCCTGCGGGGGCGGCAACTTATCTGAGAAACGAGGCGGTTATCTTCTCCCAGGTGGGCAATTCAGTGGCTCAGGCAGCGGCGGCGGATGCGGCTATCAAGATCGATCCGGCTCAACCTCTACCCTATTACCTCAAGGGCCAGGGACTGATTGGACAGGCCACCATCGACCCAGCGACAGGGAAGATGATTTTGCCTCCCGGCTGCGCGGAAGCGTATCAGAAGTATCTCGATCTGGCTCCTACCGGCCCCTTTGCGGCAGATGTGAAGGGCATCCTCGCTGAGGCTACTCAGACTCACAACTCGTCGATTGGAACCACAAAACCGAAGAAAGGGAAATAGGCCAGTCCTAGCTCTTTCCGCTAGAGGCGTTCCCGGCTGCCGGGAGCGCCTTTTGCATTCTATGGGTGCGCTTTCTTCCATTCCGTGAGCAAAGCCAACACCTCTTCGGCATGGCCAGCGGGCGTGACTTTGGGAAAGACACGCAACAGCGTCTGGTCTGGACCGATGATGAATGTCGTCCGCTCAATGCCCCAGACCGTCTTCCCATACATATTCTTCTCTTTTAACACGCCAAACTGATTGCAGACTTTCTCATCCACGTCAGCAAGGAGCGTGTAAGGCAGGTCGTATTTTGCGCGGAATTTAGCCTGGTCTTTGGGCGTGTCGCGGCTAATGCCCAGCACCACCGCGCCGGCCGCCTGAAGTTTCTTGAATGTGTCGCGAAAGCCGCAGGCCTCGATGGTGCAGCCTGGTGTATCCGCTTTGGGATAGAAAAAAAGGATGACAGGCTTGCCGGCGTAATCGGAAAGGCTTGCGGGTTTGTCTTCATCTGTTTGCAAGGTAAAATCGGCGACTTTTTCGTTCAGTTCCATGAAGAAACACCTCGTATGTTGATTGGAGAGCAGCAGATGGCCGACAGATTCGATTATTTCCAAGCTCGGCAAAAATAATTTGCATACGAAAATGATGCCGAATATTGTGAGCAGGGTTGCTCATTAATTTTGGGAATTGCGAATATTTATTTTCTACATGCCTCATCCGGTACGGTTGCGAAGTTGACCTGCGGATACAATGATCCTGGATGAGTGGGCGCGTTGCCACTCTCCAGGGACTTCCCCCTATGGCTTCTGTTGCAAACGCGTCTTCTCCCGTGTTGAGTCCTCACCTTGCCGAAAACGCGCCTCGTCTTGCTCCCGAACAGGTGGTGATACATATGGGCCGCGCCGCAACCGTTGGCGAAGGCATTAACTGGCTGACACTATTGGTAGTCGCCGCGTTTCATCTGGGAGCTTTGGCGGCGTTCTTTTTCTTCACCTGGCAGCGGCTGGCTGTGATGGTTGTGCTCTATGTGCTGGCCATCAACGTTGGTATCGGAATGTGCTATCACAGGCTGTTGACGCATCGCGGCTATCAGACGCCCAAGTGGATTGAGCGAGTAATGGCCATCTGCGCAACACTTTCACTGGAGGGAGGCCCGATCTTCTGGGTGGCCACGCATCGCGTGCATCACCAGTTCAGCGACCAGGCGGGCGATCCGCACACACCCCGCGAAGGCGGCGGATGGGCGCACATCGGGTGGATGCTCTGGGGCAACGCCACGCACGCCCAGACCGAGTTGTTGAATCGCTACGTTCCCGACCTCAAACGCGACCGCTTCCTGGTCTGGCTGAGCAAGTACCACTGGATTCCGATCACGGCGAGCGGCGCTCTGCTCTTCGGCATGGGCTGGCTTTGGGGCGGCTGGAAGAGCGCGGTGGGAATGCTGCTTTGGGGTGGGTTTATGCGCGTGACGCTTGGCTTACACGCTACCTGGCTGGTCAACTCCGCCACGCATATGTGGGGTAGCCGGCGCTTTGAAACCCGGGACGACTCACGCAACAACTGGTGGGTAGCGCTGGTAAGTGGTGGCGAGGGCTGGCACAACAACCATCACGCCAACCCGGTTTCGGCGCGCCACGGCCTAGCCTGGTACGAAATCGATCCCAACTATTGGGGCATCTGGCTGCTTTCCAAGCTCGGCCTGGCCCGCAAGATTCAGGTGGCAAAATTGGCCACCGCGCAACCCCGTTAGGCAACAGGCTGAAACCATCCGGCCACCGAAAGGAAATCCATCTTCGCCGCGTACGGAGCTTCGGTTTCTGGTGATTGCGGCCTTGAGAGAGCCTCTGTGGTCTAAAATACAAGTTCATGACGAGCAGCGCACAGATCGAACTTTGGCAGGCGGAGAAGGTGGCCACGCAGGTGACGGCGGCCCAAGCTCCCAACGGAATTCACTACGCAATGTGGGGCGAAACGCGCGTCACGGACACGGATCTGGAGCGTCTGGTGGGCGCCGTGCCGACCGCGCTTTCTGCTGCGCTTGACCACCGCGCCTACTACTTCGTTCCGCTGGCCATCGCCGACACGGACGAGATCATGGTTGCGCCCAGTTATACCGTCGATCTGGGCGACCGCGCCATCTGCCATCGCAATGCTGTTTTCGGCTCGACCGAGGCGGTTTTTCTCTCTACGCGCCTGGTCGAGGACCGCTTCGGCCTGGCCTTCGAGTTCTTCATCAACGTGGCTCACAACTTTGTCGAAGCCGCTGGAGTTCCAGAGAGCTTTTCGCTGCTGGCCTGGTTGCAAGCCGACACACAGGTGCGCGGCGAAACCAGCCAGGACGCCTGGGAGACCCGCCGCCGCGCTCAGGATAGCCGCGCCAACCAGAAGAGCATCGACGAGCGAGCACGCAGCGCCTTCTACGAGTCGGCCTTCAGCGACGCTCTGGCGATTTATATGCTCTCGCTGGCCGTGGACTTCGACTACCACGATCTGCGCGAACGCGACTATCCGCTGCTGGCCGCCCCGGCACTTGCCGAACGCCTGCGCCATGTGGCTGGCCTCTTCCCCGCCAATTCCGGCTACGAGTTTCAGGTGCTTTACCGGCGCAAGGGATAAGATCTCGGCTCAGCCACATTATTGCTGTTGTTGTTGCCCAAAATGGACCAATTTGTTCCTATGATGAGCATATGAAGATTTCCGTCGAATATCTTTGAAGCCATAGAGACAAAAGCAGCCTTTTCCCTGAGAATGTAAATGATGAAGACTCTTTCGGTTCTCGAATTGTGCGCTGGCGCTGGTGGGCAGGCTCTTGGCTTTGAGCAAGCTGGCTTCGACCACGTCGGCCTCGTGGAACTTGATCCGCACGCCTGCAAGACTCTGCGCTTTAACAGACCCGATTGGAACGTCATTGAAGAAGATCTGAATACTTTCGACGCCACGCCGTACTGTGGGCGCGTGGATGTCGTTGCTGCAGGATTGCCTTGCCCGCCGTTTTCCAAAGCTGGGAAGCAATTGGGCAAACTGGACGAGCGTAATCTTTTTCCTGCCGCGCTGCGCATCATTTCTGAGGTCCAGCCCAGAGCCATCATCATTGAAAACGTTCGCGGCATCCTTGATGCTGTTTTCGAAGACTATCGTACCTTCATTGCCGGGCAGCTTCCCAACTATTGGACGGATTGGCGACTTCTCAATGCTTGTGATTACGGGGTGCCACAACTCCGGCCCCGAGTTAATTTTGTTGCCGTCTGCAAGGGGTTAGAGCATAGCTTTCAATGGCCAGATACTTCTCGCGAACAGGCTCCAACTGTTGGAGAATCGCTTTACACTCTGATGTCTGCTAACGGATGGAGAAGGGCAAAGGCGTGGAAAAATGGTGCATCAGAAATCGCTCCGACACTCGTTGGCGGAAGCAAGAAGCACGGTGGCCCTGATCTCGGACCAACTCGCGCAAAGCAGGCTTGGGCATCTCTCGGAGTTGACGGCATGGGGATTGCAAACGATGCACCTGCAGATGATTTCGTTGGTATGCCAAGATTGACAGTTAAAATGGCTGCGAAGATTCAGGGGTTTCCAGAAGAATGGGAGTTTGCAGGAGGGAAAACCGCCGCATATCGCCAGGTTGGTAACGCATTCCCTCCACCAGTAGCTCGCGCTGTCGCAACTGAAGTTCGCCGATGCCTTGAGGCATCAGTACTTTTGAAAAAAGTAGGATAACCCTCATTCAATCCGTCCAAGCTCTCGCAGTTTTGCAATTTCTTCTTGTAGCAATGGCGTATACGAGATGAATTCGTCTCGGCCGCATTCGGGAAGCCCAAGTTCTCGTATCAGATCACGATCATATTGTCCCGATAGAACTGCTACTCCTTCCCTAGCAAGTGCATCGCGGGCTCCTCCATTTTTTCGAAGCCGTTTCAACGCATCATTCTGCTGCCCCAAGCCATGCACTATTCCACGAGAAATCGGTCTTTGTTGAACAAGTCGGCAAAGAGCAGCTAATCGCTTGGTGCCGCTTGGTTGAGATATGATTTCTCGTTTAAGTTTAGGGTTTAGATTTTGCCAGAAATTCTCAGGGTATGGTTCATCTTTTAGCAGCCAGTGAATTTGCTCCTGGCCAGCCTTGGAAATTGTCCGTTTTTTGTCGCGGTTTTCTCCTATATTCAGAACATCATCACGGATCACAATAATTCCGAAAGAACAAACTGCTCGCTTTTCATTTGTCTTGATTACGATGCAGGGATGTCCCATCGCCTCGCGAGGAATCGTCCACGTCTGGTGAATCGTATTCTTGATGTCTGTCTCAGTTCCATCTATAGAAAGATCAAGCTTATTCCCCCGTGGCATTTTCAGAAAAAATCTCAACAAAATTTCGACCTTTGTGCCAAGGTAGGTCTTTTCTGTTTTCTCTGTTTCGTCCAAAGTGAAACGGTTTGATCGGGCCGTATCGATAACCTCGTCGATTGCCCTTCGCAAGAGAACGGGAACTTCCTTCTTGAATCGTTCGACGCCTTTTGCGTACCGATAGATCGCTTCCTCTAGCCGCTTGACGAGTTCATAGTCTGGATGTGAGGGTAGTAGTCCGTGAGGTGCGGCTTCTTTCATGATTAACGCCTGATTCCCCAAAAATACCGATTCTTTGATGCTGCTAATTTATCACCCAAGACCGCCCATAGACGATAATCGTCTACATTTTTTCTGAAGTTCCGCAACAATCAGGCAATGCGAGTTGCATCCTTTTTTGCGGGCATTGGGGGCTTCGACCTCGGATTTGAGCGGGCGGGGATGCAGGTTGTTTTTCAGTGCGAGATTGACCCGCTTTGTCATAGAGTCTTGAAGCGTCATTGGCCTGAGGTGCCTATCCATGCAGACATTACAACCCTGCGAGCAGCAGTCATTCCCAGAGCTGATCTTTGGTGCGCCGGTTGGCCCTGCCAAGACCTCAGCGCCGCAAATTCACAGCGTGAAGGGCTCGACGGGGCCAGGAGCGGACTCTTCCACCATCTGGCTAACCTTCTTGAGGTCGCTCACCCGACGTGGATTGTCTTGGAAAATGTGCCAGGGCTACTCTCGTCGGACGAAGGCGCCGCACTTGAAAGGGTTATCGAGCGTCTTGAAGACATCGGGTATCTGGGGGGATGGTTTTCGGCTAACACTCTCGATGCGGGCCTGCCCCAAGACCGGGAGAGAGTCTTCTTTGTCGCAAGTTTTAGATCAGACCGTGCCTATCAATTCTTTATTGACGGCGGCGAATTGTCTGGGGATTTTGCGTCGCGCAAACAAGAACAAGCAAAAATTGGACAGCAAGTTCGCAATAGCGATGGGACAGACACTCCGCTTGTGGTTCAACGTCGCGGCGGCTTCGGGTATACCATGGCAAAGAGCATCTGCCCCACGATACGTGCCCAAACTGGCAAGCATCAAGGCGGCCACTCCGACCGGCCAATACTTGTTGGCCAGAAACTTGACCTGGGACGAATGCGAGAGACTCATGGGGTTTCCGGCGGGCTGGACGGTCGCCGAGGGCGACTCATTGGCAACTCAGTCAGCCCAGCACTCGCCGAATGGGCTGCCCGTCGAATTGTAGAGATTGAAAATAACTATGAATTCCGCATTCCTGAACTGCGAAAACTTCACGCATTTTTACATCCTGAATTTCAAGAATAACGTTTTCGACGCAGAAACGCCGCCACTCGGCTGACCGGGAGGCGGCGCTGCTGTTTGATCGTTGAAAAAACTACTCGGCGGCGGCTTCCGCGGCTGGGGCTTCGGCAGCGACTTCTTCGCTGGCTTCGGCCATAACCTGCACCTTGATGTGTGCAGTGACTTCGCGATAGAGCTTGATGCCCACGGTGAATTCGCCCACGCTTTTGAGAGGCTCGTCCAACTGAATCTTGCGGCGATCGATCTCGAAGCCTTTGGCGTCGAGCGCGGTGGCAATGTCGGCCGTGGTGACGGAACCGAAGAGGTGGCCTTCAGCGCCAGACTTGCGGGTGAACTCGACCATAACCGGCTCGAGCTTGATGGCCAGCGCCTCGGCCAGAGCCTTCTCCGTAGCGGAGCGGCGGGCAGCGGCATTCTTCATCTGCTCGACGACAGCCTTGTTGGCCTGAGTAGCCTGCAACGCCAACTTGCGGGGCAGCAGGAAATTGCGGGCATAACCGTCGGCAACTTTAACCAGATCGCCGCGATGGCCCAGATGCAATACATCATCCTTCAGAATTACTTCCATGACTTATTCTCCTGTGCGCGAACTGCTTGTCATGATCGGTCTTGTCCTTTTGGACAAAGACTCACGGCAAAGCCAGCCGCACCCGTTTCTATTCGGCATCCACAATATTGCCCTTCGCCAAAAGCTTTTGATTCCCACCCTTTGCAAGAGCGCGAAGAATGGGGCACCCGTAAGTTGGCGGAACGGCAGCCGATGGTTAGTGCCGCGTTGCAAAAGGCAGCAGGGCGATATTCCGGGCCTGCTTGATGGCGCGGGTAAGGCGGCGCTGGTGCGTGGTGCAAACGCCGGTGAGCCGCCGGGGCACGATCTTGCCGCGCTCAGCCACAAAGCCCTGCAGCAGCCGGACATCGCGGTAAGGGATCGCATCGATCTTCTCAGTGCAGAACTTGCAGACCTTCTTGCGGCGGAAAAACTTGCCGCGCCCGCCG
>CAYPYJ010000030.1:0-38417 GCA_964414945.1 uncultured Occallatibacter sp. | reverse complement strand
CATCCGCCCGCCCATCTGCGTTACCTGACCCGTGCCGTTGCATTCCGTGCACTGCATCTGACCGCCGGTCGAGGCCTGCCCATGACAGTTGGGACAGGTCTCCTGGCGATGCACATCCAGCCGCGCCTGACCGCCGCGAATCGCTATCCAGAAGTCCACCGTAGCCTGATACTCCAGATCCGTTCCCTGCTGCGGACCTCGCGCCCGCTGCGGCTGCTGCGCCCCGCTGAAGATGCCGGAAAAAATATCCTTGAAGCTGCCCCACGAAGCCGAATCTGCCTGCGCCCCAGCAGCAGGCCCGTTATGCACTCCCGGACCGCTCTGAAAGCCTGAAAAATCAAAGCCGCCAAAGTCCACAGGCGTTCCCTGCCCACCGCCGCTCTGCCGCGCATAGGCTTCAGCAGTCGCCGGGTCAATCTGGTCAGAGTAGAAGCCCACCTGGTCGTAGACCTTGCGCTTCTTCTCGTCGCTCAGCACGTCGTTGGCCTCGGAGATTTCCTTGAACTTCTCCTCAGCCTTTTTGTCGCCTGGGTTCACATCGGGATGATAGCGTCGAGCCGCTTTGCGGAAGGCTTTGCGAATATCCTCGGGCGAAGCCGTCTTCTTCACGCCAAGCGTGCCGTAATAGTCTTTGTTCGTCGTCGTGGCCATGGTTTCTCTGAACTCGTTTCCTGTTACGCGCTAATCCTTGGCACCTTCAAACCGCTGGTTTTGGGGTCGTTCGGATGTATGCGGACTTCATTGCAAATCCTCGGCCAATTCAAGAGTGCCGTCTCCAATTCGTAATCCTTCTGGATGTTCATCCAGAATTCCGGCGACATTCGGAAGAACCGCGCCAAACGCAGGCAAATATCTCCGTCTAGACCCCTCCGTTCCTTT
This sequence comes from uncultured Occallatibacter sp., assembly GCA_964414945.1. Lineage (GTDB taxonomy): Bacteria > Acidobacteriota > Terriglobia > Terriglobales > Acidobacteriaceae > Telmatobacter. The sequence goes on along the minus strand of CAYPYJ010000030.1, from coordinate 37,538 downwards.
ACGATATCAACCACACGCCCTTCCGGTATTTTAATCTTGCTGGCAAGCACCCGCGCTGTCATTCCCAAAGGGATGAGGAACTCCTCACGCAACATTTCGCCGGGATGAAGTGGCGGCTTATCCTCTGTGCCGTCCTCTTGTTGCACGAAAGGGCAGAGCCTAAGCTCCACCCTTTCGTTTTTCCTTGATGAACCGTTCTGCTTTTCCGCCGAAGGCGGGTACGCATGGACGGCCAGTCCTACTTTTTGGGTTCGACGTCCACATACTCCGCGTCGATTACGCCTTCGTCTTTCTTCGCTTCAGCAGCGGGTTCGGTTGAGCCGGGTGTCGCTCCCGGCGTAGCCGCTGCTTGCGCTGCCGTCGCTTTGTAGACGATCTCGGCGAGTTTGTGCGAAGCGTGAGTTAGTTTCTCATGCTGGTCCTTCAACTCCTTCGAGCTCGGAGTTCCTGCCAGCATCGTCTTCGACTCGGCCAGAATGGTTTCGACTTCAGCCTTCACCGGAGCAGCTTCAGCGTCTCCCAACTTATCGCCGGAGTCCTTCAGCATCTTGTCGATGTTATAGACCATGCCGTCGAGCGAGTTACGCGCATCGATCTCTTCGCGCTTCTCCTTGTCCTCGCTGGCGTGAGCCTCGGCCTCCTTAGCCATCTTTTCAACTTCGTCCTTGCTGAGACCCGAACTGGAAGTGATGGTGATGCGCGTGTCTTTGCCGGTGGCGTTGTCTTTGGCCGTCACGTTCAAAATGCCGTTGGCGTCAATATCAAAGGTGACCTCGATCTGCGGCACTCCGCGCGGAGCGGGCATAATGCCGCCCAGCTTGAACTTGCCCAGCGTGCGGTTTTGCGCGGCCAGCGGACGCTCGCCCTGGAGCACGTGAACTTCGACTTCGGTTTGCGAATCGGCAGCCGTAGAAAACGTCTCCGTCTTCTTGGTGGGGATCGTGGTGTTGCGCTGAATCATCGGCGTAGCCACGCCACCCAGCGTTTCAATGGCCAGGGTCAGCGGCGTCACGTCGAGCAGCAGAAGGTCCTTCACCTCGCCAGCCAGCACGCCCGCCTGCACAGCGGCGCCGATGGCAACGACTTCGTCAGGGTTGACGCCACGATGTGGCTCGCGGCCAAACAGCGTCTTCACAATCTCCTGAATCCTGGGCATGCGCGTTTGGCCGCCAACCAGGACGACTTCGTCGATGTCGCTCAACGAGACGCCGGCGTCGGCAATGGCCTTTTTGCAAGGCTCAAGCGAACGGTCCAACAGGTCGCCCACCAACTGCTCAAGCTTGGCGCGGGTCAGCTTGCGGACCAAGTGCTTGGGTCCGGCGGCGTCTGCGGTGACAAAAGGCAGATTGATCTCGGTCTCGATGGTTGTCGAGAGCTCGATCTTTGCTTTTTCCGCCGCGTCCTTGAGGCGCTGCAACGCCATTTCGTTGCCTTTGGAGCCGAGGTCGAGGCCGTTCTCCTGCTTGAATTCGGAAATCAGCCACTCGACGATGCGCTGGTCGAGGTTGTCGCCGCCCAGGTGCGTGTCGCCGTTGGTGGACTTGACTTCGATGACGCCTTCACCGACTTCTAGAATCGAAATATCGAACGTTCCGCCGCCGAAGTCATATACGGCAATCGTCTCGTCCTTTTTCTTGTCCAGCCCGTAAGCCAGCGCGGCAGCCGTCGGCTCGTTGACGATGCGCTTCACGTCGAGGCCAGCGATTTTGCCCGCATCCTTGGTGGCCTGGCGCTGAGCGTCATTAAAGTACGCCGGAACGGTGATGACCGCCTCGGTGACCGTCTCGCCCAGATAGGCTTCGGCAGACTTCTTGAGCTTTTGCAGGATCATTGCGGAGATTTCTGGCGGGGTGTACTCCTTGCCCTGCGCCATGACGCCGACGTGATCGCCCTGCTGGATGACTTTGAACGGAACCATCTTCATCTCGTCGTTGACTTCGTCGAAGCGACGGCCCATGAAGCGCTTGATGGAGAAAATGGTGTTCTCCGGGTTGGTAATTGCCTGGCGCTTGGCCACCTGGCCCACGAGGCGTTCGCCGCTTTTGCTGAAGCCCACAACCGAGGGGGTGGTACGCGCACCCTCTTCATTTGCAATCACTTTGGGCTCGCCGCCCTCCAAAACCGCGACGCACGAGTTGGTGGTGCCCAGATCGATGCCAATAATCTTTGCCATGAGTTGAACCTGCCTGTTGAATAGAATTTCTGACTCTCCAAGAATGCCACATTGAGTGACTTGTTGTCAACTTTATTTGACTGGAAAGCCATAAGCAATGTGACCGACAAGCCTAAGATGAGAAAGCCTTGCATTTTATATCGGACTTAATTAGTCTTAATTCAAATATGCGACTATTTCTGTCGTAATTCCTTGGAGGTATTTTTGATTTTATCGTTGCCATCAACTTCTCGCGGCCGCAACTTCTGTTTTGCGTGTGCTTTGGCGCTGCTTATTCTTCCGTCTGCCAGCGCCCAGGACAAGCCGTATTTCGTCACCTACTCTCACGATCTGGAGGAGCCGAGAAATTTGGAAATCGAAACCAAGACTGCGCTTGGCCAGCCTAATGGCGGCAACCGCTTTGGAGCCACCGCGATGGAGTTTGAGTACGGCACGCGCGCCTGGTGGACGACCGAGCTCTATCTCGATGGGCAGGCCACCGGCAGCGATTCTACTGTGTTTACAGGCTGGCGGCTGGAGAATCGGCTCCGCCCGCTGATGCGCAACCATGCCGTCAACCCGGTCATTTATGTGGAGTACGAGAACATCTCCGGTGCCGACAAGACGATTCTGGAATTTGTGGGCCACGACAGTCAGGCTGACCTTGCGCCACCCAATGGCGAACTGCGCGGCGAGCATGAGCACGAGGCCGAGCTTAAGCTGATTCTCTCCTCCAACGTCAAGGACTGGAACATCAGCGAGAACTTCATTGCCGAAAAGAATCTCGGACATGAACCTTGGGAATTCGGCTACGCCGTCGGCGTAACGCGTCCGTTACGCAGTGCCGGAGGCAGCCGGGAATGCACCTTTTGTCGAGAGAAGTTCATGGCAGGCGCGGAGGCTTACGGCGGCCTGGGAGACGCCTCAGCCCTCACCCTGCGCGATACCTCGCACTACGTCGCCCCGCTCCTTGGCTGGCAACTGCCGCACGGCGTGCGCTTCAGCTTTTCCCCCGGCTTCGGACTTACCAGTTCCAGCATCGCTAGGGTCTACCGCGTCGGCCTTGCCTTTGAATTCGAACAAGTGGAACGGTGGTTTCACAAGTCCAACGGAGGTGGACTATGAAGCGTTCGAGCTTGGCTATTCTAATTATGGTGCTCTCCTCCGCCATTGCATTGGGCGCTGCGTCAACCTCGCATTGGCAACATGTTCCGCCCAAAGATCATGCCCGCACCAATCCGCTGGCCGGAGATCCCGAGGCCATCCACGCCGGTGCGCTGGTTTATCGCGACCATTGCCTACAGTGCCACAAAGCCAATGGCGAGGGCGACGGCCACAAACACCCATCTCTGCATAATGACGCAATTCGCGCGGCGAGCGATGGCGATCTAGAGTGGTTTCTGCGCCAGGGCGACCTGAGCCACGGAATGCCGTCATGGTCCAGCCTGCCAACTGCGCAACGCTGGCAGGTCGTGGCGTATCTCAAGTCCATCCAATAATGTGTGAGATTACATCCTGGGGTCGGCTCTGTTATGGTCACAAAAAACAGATTCGCGGCCCCGGTCCGGGCTGTAAATGAGGCAAACCATGGCTTGCAATCCCGAAGAATTACGTCACGTTCCACTCTTTGAATTGCTGGATGACGATGAAGCCGCGGTGCTTGCGGCGCAGGTGGAGATTGCGAAGTTCTCTCCGCGCCAGCGCATCTTCAGAATCGGCGAACCGGCGGTTCACGCCTATGTAGTCATGTCGGGCAAAGCGCAAGTTGTCACCACCGACGAAGACCAGCAGGAAGTCGTGGTGGACGAGCCCACGCACGGTGACTTTTTCGGCTTTGCGTCGATGCTGCAGGAAACTCCGCACCAGACCTCGGCCGTTGCGCTGGAAGAGACAGTTTGCCTCCAGGTAGACCGAGACGACATTGCCGAGCTGCTGCGCCACCGTCCGATGGCTGGCCTGGATATGCTCACGGTGCAGGCCCGTCAATTCCACGCCACGCAAAAGCTGGTGCAAGCCAGGGCAAACCGCAATCCCAACGAAGTGATCGAACAGCAACTAACCTTCGGCGAACGCCTTGCAGACTCGGTCGCTCGCTTCGGCGGCTCCTGGTACTTCATTATTCTTTTTGGTGTGATTCTGGTGACGTATTCCACTATCAACACCATGCTGCACAACCGCGCCTGGGATCCCTATCCCTTCATCCTGCTCAACCTGTTTCTTTCCATGCTGGCCGCGATTCAAGCGCCGGTCATCATGATGAGCCAGAATCGTCAGGACGTGAAAGATCGCCTGCGCAGTGAGCTGGATTTCGACGTCAATCGCCGCGCCGAAGCGGAGATTCAATCGCTAACGCATCGGCTGAGCCTACTGATGGATAAGGTGGAGGATGTGGAAGCATTGGTACGACCGATTGCAAATCGCAAAGAAGGAAAGCCTAAAAAATCCTAAATTGGAAGCTCGACAGTTTCAAGACACAAGGGGTGAACAAATCCGCCATTCAGCCGATACCACAACTACCGCCCGATTTTTGGCAGCAGAAAGCAGAAAGGTGATTATGAACAGATTTGCAATGCTCACGGTTCTTGTTGTCTTCCTTGCCTTCTCTGCCGCGCAGATGGCCGCCTCCACACCCGTAGCCCAGCCCACCGCACCTGCTCCGGCGGGGAAACTCAACGCGGCTTCTCCTAATACGGTTTACAACTTCGCGGTCTCCGATGCGAGCGGGGTGCTGTTGGTATGCGCCAAACAGCAACGTGATACCGACACATTCAGCGGTTGCACGCTGGCGCAGGGCCGAACTCTGGACGACCTGATGACTTCTATTGTCAGGACAATCCGCGCCGTGCAGCAGAAAGTCAATGACGCGGAGAAATAACGACGAGTGGAGGTTTCGAGATGCCTATTCTTGCCGCAATGAATCTGCGACAAGAATAGGCATCCGAAACTTGAGATCCCGCGCTGCCTACGTTGTTAGTTGCAGTTGTGACTTCGCGATTTCTTCCACTTCTCCAGCCCCCTTGGCATAGAGCCTCTCTTCATCGGGAGCAAGCGCGTACAACAGCCTCAGAAACTCTCCTGCGTGAACACGTTCCTCGTCCGCAATGTCTTTGAGTACGGCCACGGCGAGTTTGTTGCTGGTTGATTCGGCAAGCTGCACATACATCTGAGTCGCTTCATACTCAGAGGCGACCATAAACCGAATCGCTCGGACAAGTTCTTCGTCCGTGAGCTTCCTGCCGTTCGCCAACTCTGAAAAGGGTGACCCGAACTGTGGCATATTATTTTCCTCTGCTTTCTGTACGTTGAGACGTTCAAACTTCGTTTGCGGATTGGATTGCTATCCCGTTTGTAGTTCCGTCTCATTCTCAGGTCTGAGCGGGATTGACCATCGCGGCAATCTCCGTCTGTTTCCGCCGAACAAACGGAACCGTGTGCCCCATCATTTATCCTGAAAGAGTTCCCGCACCCATGCCCACCGCCGCCGCCCAAGCCCGCTACCCGCTCACACAGGGCGTGAACCCGTGGCTGGTGACCGTCTCCGTAATGCTGCCCACCTTCATGGAAGTGCTGGACACGGCGATTGCGTCGGTGGCATTGCCATACATCGCAGGGTCGCTATCAGCCTCAAACTCCGAGGCGACGTGGGTACTGACCAGCTACCTGGTAGCTAATGCGGTAATTCTGCCTGCCTCCAACTGGTTTGCGCGACGCTGGGGCCGCAAGCGCTTTCTGTTGATTTGCGTCTCCATTTTCACCATCGCCTCGTTTTTTTGTGGCGCGGCTCCCTCGCTGGGAATGATTCTACTGGCCCGCGTGATGCAAGGAGCGGGCGGCGGCGCGCTGCAACCGCTTTCGCAATCGATTCTGCTGGAGAGCTTTCCCATCAATAAGCGATCCATGTCGATGGCCGCTTATGGCTTGGGAATCGTGATGGCTCCGGTGCTTGGACCGACGCTGGGCGGCTGGCTGACGGATACATTTAGCTGGCGCTACGCCTTCTACATCAACATTCCCTTCGGCATTTTGGCCTTCATTCTGATTACACGCTTTGTCCACGATCCGCCATACATCAAGAATGCCAAGGTTGGCGCATTCGATAACATCGGCTTCGGCCTGCTGATGGTGTGGACCGGCAGCCTGCAAATTGTTCTCGACAAGGGGCAAGAGGACGACTGGTTCGGCGCAGCCTGGGTTCGCTGGGCCGTGGCTGCGCTGGCCACTTCTCTGGTGCTCTGGATCTGGCACTCGTGGACGCATCCCACCGGGCTGGTCGATCTGCACGTGCTGAAAGATCGCAACTTCCGCACCGGCTGTTTTCTGATCGCCATGCTGGGTATGTGCATCTACATTACGATTGCGATTCTGCCGCTCTATTACCAGGAGGTGCTGGGCTACACAGCCTTCACTGCCGGTCTGGTAGTTGGCCCGCGCGGCATTGGTTCATTTATTGGCTCGCCGATCATCGGCATTCTCGGCTCTCGCATCGATAACCGCAAGCTGCTTTCCGCGGGCTTCATCGGTTTCGGCATCTGCTCGCTGATCTTTGCGCAGGTTAATCTCGACATCGGCCCGTACACGCTGCTGATTCCGATTTTGCTCACCGGCTTTGCGCTGAGCTTTGTTTTTGTGCCGTTGTCCACGATGATGGTCTCGACGATTCCGAACAAAGAGATGGGCAATGCCACAGGGCTGGCCAATATGCTCCGCAATATTGGCGGATCGATTGGCATTTCGATGGCCACCACCGCGCTCATCCGCCGCGCCGCGCTGCACCAGAACGATCTGGGCGCGCATCTGGGCACATCGAACATGGTCCTGCAGCAGAAGTCGCACGCCATCGCCACATACCTCGGTGGTCATCTTGGCCCCAACGCAGGTGGCCCCGGCTCGATGGGTTTGATCTATGGCTTAATGCAGCAGCAATCCGCTCTGATGGCCTACACCGACGTCTTCCGCTGGACGGCGCTGCTAGCCTTCTTCTGTGCTGCCGCCGCATGGCTTTTCAAAAAGCCCGCAAAGCATGTTGCGCCACCGCCGGGGGCGCATTAAGGTGGCAAGCTCAGCGTTGTCCTCGCAGCGCTTTCTCAATAGTGGTTTTCAGTTCCGTAAGCATCTCGCCTGCGACTCGTTCTGCAAACAATGCGATGCGTATCTGCAGAACTCCAGAAACAGAAGGAACAATGTCATTGACTTGGGCGACAAATGAATCCTCGCTGTCCGCACGTTCTAATTGAATATCGTCGTCGACGTCCGCATCTATCGGTAAGAATAGATGGTAGGTTCGCAACGAGGTCGCCTTGGCTCGCTGGATAGCAGCAAGGCGAACCTCAAGTTTTCGGGCGCCACTGATTGGCGGTCGATGTGCCGCATCAGACGTCCCTTTACCGCTGTCAATAAAGCGGGCCTCATAGCGCACGTTTGATGAGGGTATCCTAGAGAATACTTTCGTCAACTCATCCCCAACTAGCTGCAGGAGCTTTGCTCCGCCCGCGTCGACTTCCTCCTGCCTGTAGCCTCCTTTGGTCGTATATAATCTGTCAATCGCTTCGACACCCTGCTCGGGAGTTGGCGAGAGCGCGCCACGCACTCTTTCGTTCACAAGAGAGATCGTATCGAGCGACCGAACCAACATGAAGTCCACAAATGATTGGTAGTCACCGCTGTCTGCGGCCTCCAGTGCGTCGAGATACGGCTCCTTGTGTTCTGACAGAATCACAATGGGCATCGAGATCGCCCGGTAGGTAAAGGCCGAAGCCAGTGCGCGGGCCACGCGCCCATTCCCGTCTGCAAACGGATGAATTACAACCAACCCGTAGTGCGCGTAGGCAGCTTGAATAATAGGGTGCGCCGCAAGGAAGGCATTACTTCGCAATTCACCGACGAGCCGGGCCATCTCAGCCGGTGTTACGTCCACAGGAGCATAGGAGTGATCAGATCCATCCCTAGTGCGAACGTGATTGGGCAACACTTTGTACCGTCCCTTTGTCAGCGCTTGCTCTTGCGGTCCAACAGCCGTCATGACGCGATAAGTCTCTTGGGCACGGCAGACCTCTTCATGCAAAATGCGAATCGCAGCCTCGGAGATCGGCTCGGACTTTGTGGCAAGCGAAAGTACGTAATCGTATGCGTGCAGTTGCGCCTCGAAGAGCGGCCGAACATTCTCGCCTTTTTGGGCTAGCTCAACCTCCCATGCCGCCGTCTCAAATGCCACGGTGTAGGTAAAACCGCGGTCAACCTCGTACAAACCCTCGATCGCCCCGGTATCGAGTGCCGCCGCTCGCTTGGCAATCTCGCGCGCCCGATTTAATACCTCGGGAGAAAGCCCCGCACGTTCCTTTAACGATGCGTTGTAACGATCCCACCGCACGGTATCAACCGAGGTTCTACTCGCCCATTCAGCGAACGTGGGGAATGGCTTATAGGCCGCGTCGAGTACATGAATATTGGTTTCCGCATCGCTCATAATGACTCCAAACTTACCTTCAGAGTGATGATATATCAGCAGATAGTGATCTGGATGCTCCGCAGCCGGACGTGCATTGAGGGGAATCGGTGCTATTGCTTTTCCACGCTGGCAACTCAAACCTTGTATCGATGATTCCAAGGTCTGCGATGGCAGCTTTTTTTGTTAACCATTCGCCCCGCCCATGTGTTCTACCGGTGAAATCAAATCTTTAGCCTGGAGGCGGTTATGGAAGTATGGTTGGTTCCTTGTGTAGTATTCACAATGATTGGCTTCGTTGTGTGGGTCATCTTCTCATCCGTGCGGCGCTACAAAACGGCCTGGGTGCAGGGCGAGGTGGCGAAGGTGATGCTGGCGCGCTTTGACTCGGCGCAGTCGATGCTGGCCTACGTGGAAACCGAGGGCGGCAAAAAGTTCCTTTCCTCTCTGGCGCAGGAGTCGGGAACGGCTTATGGCAGCATCCTGGACTGCATCCGGTGGGGGCTGATTTTCCTTATCATCGGCGGAACACTTTGCTGGATGCACGCTTCCGGGATTGTTGACCACGATGTGCAGGTGATGGGAATTCTGGCGGTAGCGCTGGGTGTGGGACTGGAAGCGGCGGCGGTGGTTTCCTACTACGCTTCTCGCGCATTGGGATTAGTGGGAACGGAACCGAAGGCCTGAACGTAGGACATGGCATGGAAGATACACGCATGATTGCGGCCTGGGTCACAGCTGGGCGCGAGCAGACAGCAGCGGGCGAGGAAGGCTTCAGACGACTCTATGAAGCGACTTCCCGCCCGCTGTGGGGCTATCTGCAACATGCCAGCGGACGCCCCGACGTGGCCGACGACCTGCTCCAGGAGACTTACTGCAAGTTTCTCTTGCACAAAGCGCCCGCGATGGATGAGGCGCAGACCCGCTCTTATTTATTCCGCATCGCCACAAATCTACTGCACAACCGGGTTCGCAGCCGTGATGACTCCGCCCTCGAAGAGCCTGCCGAATGCAGCACTGAAACAGACCAAGAGACTCGGCTGGATGTGCAGGCAGCGATGCGGCAATTGAAGCCGCGTGAGCGGGAGTTGCTGTGGCTGGCCTATGTTGAAGGGATGAGCCATGCGGAGATTGCCGCGGCCACCGGGTTGGGCGCAATGAGCATTAGGATTCTGCTCTATCGCGCACGGCAAAAAGCAAGCAATTTTCTTGGTCCGCAGAGGATAAAATCATGAAGCAAATGGGTTGCGAGCACGAGAGTAGCGTCATACGGGCCTTGCACTCCGATGAGTGGACGAAAGAACTACGCCTGCACGCGGCTGAGTGCCAGGATTGCAGCCAAGCGCTGTATCTTGCCGAGGCGCTACGCGAAGGGGCAAAGCGTGCGGAAATCCACTGCAATCCGCCCAATCCGCATTGGATTTTGCAGCGGTCGCGCCGAATGGCCCGCGAAATTGCCATGCAGCGCATGGCCGGGCTGCTCGCTGTCATGCGTACTCTGGCAACGGTCTATGTGGTTGCGGTAATCGGGTGGCTTTTGCGCGGCTACGCGGAATCTCAGTACCGCGAAGTCGCCCTGGCAATGCGCGGAACGTCCAGTTGGTTTGCCTTGATGGGAGCCATGGTTGTCGCAGTGTCCGTGCTTGCCGGTCTATGGCCGATTCTGCGCGAGGGCTCTGAACTGCGTGGCAGGTAGCTTGTCAGGGCATTTGGCCGCCGCTTTTATGCAGTGGTGCAACTCCTGAATTGGCGACCAACCGACCGGAATAGCTCTCGTACAATGAGACTTAAGAATGGGGTTTGGAAGTGCTCGACTTCGGTATCTGTTCGCGAGTGTTCTCTTCTGGATTCGATATCAAGACTCCGGCAGGAGTCTTTTCAGTGAAAAAGGTCCCGCTTTCTCCGACCGGGGAGATTCATATTCTTAACGCTTCAGATAGCCAGATAGCAAGATTAGGGTTGGAGAGCTTCTTTAGCAGCGTCTATAACGTTATCATTACTGGCGGTGGTTTCTATCAGTTTGGACGCGACAAGAGTTCAAGCCGAACTTGGACCTGCACGGGAGAGGGGAAACTTTTCCGCGTTTCGGAAAGAAGTAACCGTAGGTTCTTCGTGTCTGAGGAGACTCAGCAAATTGCTGAATGCTCGAAATCCCGTTTCTTTAATGACTACGAGATCAAGGTGTTCGACGATGCTGATTTGAAGCTTGTTATGTGCATATTCATCGCACTAAGCCTGTTGGAACATCAATCCACAGGCACCCCAGACTAGATATGGGCGGCTGACCGTCTAACCGCAAACTACTCCGCTACCGAACTCCAGAAACAAGACGCTTGAAAACGCTCACACCACCAGCGGCAAAAACCGCAGCATCTCTTCGTCGTATCGCTCAATCCGTCCCGTGAGAATGTCGTAGTACCAGCCATGCACCGTCAGCCGCCCCTCTGCCACCGCTCGCGCCACAGACGGCTGCGCCTTCAGATTCAGCAACTGCACCACGACATTGCCGCGAATCAGCGAGGCCAGCGCCGCGCTCTCGCCGTCCGCCGGATTCAGCGGCTGACGATGGCTGAATGCCGCCTCCACATGGCTCAGCCAGCGCCGCGCGTGGGGCAGGTTTTCCAGACTCGCGTGATCCAGCGCGGCCTTTAGCGCGCCGCAATCTGAGTGGCCGCACAAGATGGCCTGCTTCACCTTGAGCACTTCGACAGCGTATTCAATCGTAGCCGTGACGCCATCCACGTCGTTGCTGGTGATGGGCACGACGTTACCGGCGTTACGTGTAATGAACAAATCTCCTGGGCCGGTGCCCAAAAACAAATCCGGCACCACGCGCGAGTCCGAACAAGTGATGAAAAGCCACTCCGGCGCCTGCATCTCCGCCAGCAGATGAAACTGGCTTCGCCTGGCGGGAAAAACCTCAGCCAGAAACCGCCTGTGCCCCTCGATCAAACGTTCCATCTACCCTCCCGCTTTTTAGGCTGCGCCTACCCGCCTTTCGCACCTGCGACCGACCTGATATTTTGGTGCGTGATAGCTTTTTGATGTACAGATCCCCAAGGAGATGCATGGCGATGAATCAGGCCGCGAAAATATCGAGTTATTTAGGCATCCTTTTCTTGACGATGGCGACCGTCGCACCAGCGCAATCGGTCAACGCGCTCGATCCGTCCATGCTTGCTCGCATCGACCGCATCGCCGCGCAGGTGCTCGAACAGACCGGCGTACCCTCGGCCTCTGTGGCCGTGGTCCAGCGCGGCAAGCTGGTTTACACCCAAGCCTACGGCAGTGCACGACTCGCCTCCGGTACTGCCCCCGCTGTCGCCGCCACGCCGGAGATGCGCTACTCCATCGGCTCGATTTCAAAACAATTTACGGCGGCAGCCATTCTCCTTCTTCAAGAGGACGGCAGGCTCTCGCTCGACGACGCGGTGGGCAAATACGTTCCCGATCTGACGCGCGGCAACGAAGTCACCATCCGCCAGATACTCTCTCACACTTCCGGCTATCAGGATTACTGGCCAGAGGACTACGTGATGACCACCATGCTGCCCAATGTGACCGCGCAGCAAATTCTTGACGGATGGGTCAAAAAGCCTCTGGACTTTGAGCCGGGAACGCAATGGCAGTACTCGAATACGAACTACGTCATCGCTGGTCGCATTGTAGAAACTGTCACCGGCCAGCCGCTGATGGAGTTGCTCACCCGCCGCATTTTCCGCCCGCTGGGCATGAATTCTGTGTGGAACTCGGACGAAACCAAGCTCACCCAGTCCGATGCTGCTGCATACTATCGTCACGCCCTTGGGCCTCTTCGCCCAGCGCCCAAAGAGGGGTGTGGATGGATGTTCGCCGCCGGTGAGCTGGCCATGACCGCGCACGACCTAGCGTTGTGGGATGAAAGCCTGATTGCGCAATCCATCCTCAAGTCCGAAAGTTACAAGCAGATGTTTACTGAGGTCAAGCTTAAGGACGGCAAGGGAACGCAGTACGGCCTCGGCGTCGATGTCATTGACCGCGACGGCCATCGCGCCATTGAGCATTCGGGCGAGGTCTCAGGCTTTGTGGCCGACAATATTGTGCTGGTGGATGACGGCGTGGCCGTAGCCGTACTCACCAATCAGGATGCCGTAGGCGCAGCCTCGATCATCGTTCACCTAGCCGCCCCAGTCGTCGCGGGCTATCCGCCCACCGACGCTGAAAAGCAGGCCATCGCGATCTTCCACGATTTGCAACAAGGCCGTATCGACCGGAGTCTTTTAGCTCCCAACCTCAGCGACTACTTCACCGCCGAGGCTCTGGCTGACTTCCGCGAAAGTCTCGCGCCTTTGGGCGAGCCGCTCATCTTTCGCCAGAGCAAAACCGAACTGCGCGGAGGCATGACCTTCCGGGCTTTCCAGATTGTCTATCCCGGCAAGCATCTGCGCCTCACCACGTACACATACCCCGACGGCAAGCTGGAGCAATACCTCATCGCCCCGACGGAGTGAACACTTCACGCCGTGAACCAATTCCAATGCAGGTGACCACTCACTTTCCGCTTTTATCTGCGGAAAGAATGAGCAGCCGCGAACCCCCTGCGAGCGAACAGCAAGCGGCTGGCCCTACCGCAGGTGGCGAGATACACTAAGAGAGAATATGTTTGAAAACCTCACAGACAAACTCCAGCGCGCCTTCAAATCTCTTCGTGGCCAGGGCACTCTCACCGAAGAGAACATTACCGAAGCTCTGCGCGAAATCCGCGTCGCCCTGCTCGAAGCCGACGTCAACCTCAACGTCGTCCACGACCTGATCGAACAGATCCGCGTCAAAGCCATTGGGACAGAAGTGCTCACCGCGCTCTCGCCCTCCGAGCAGGTCATCAAAATCGTCCGCGACGAGCTGATCGCCATGCTGGGCAAAGACACAGCGCGCTTCAAATTCGCCTCGCAGCCGCCGTCTGTAATTTTGATGGCCGGATTGCAAGGCTCCGGCAAAACCACCACCAGCGGCAAACTGGCCGCATGGCTCAAAAAGGGCGGGCATCGCCCCATGCTGGTCTCCGTCGACGTTTATCGTCCGGCGGCGCGCGAGCAGCTCAAAGTCGTTGCCAAGTCCGTTGAAGTGCGCCTCTACGAAGGCGACCAGAAGGGCGAAAAAGCTGGATCGGCCCTGGTCGAGCGTCTAGCTGGCGAAGCACGACGCGAGGCTCGCAACATGGGTTGCGACGTGCTGATCGTGGACACCGCCGGACGCCTGCACATTGACGAGGATTTGATGGGCGAGATGGAGCAGCTCAAAAAGCTCCTCAACCCCAGCGAAATTTTATTCATTGCCGACGCAATGACCGGCCAGGACGCCGTCAATTCCGCCGCCGACTTTCACAAGCGGCTCGGACTGACCGGCGTCGTGCTGACCAAGATGGACGGTGACGCACGCGGCGGCGCGGCACTCTCCATTCGCCACGTCACGGGCCAGCCCATCAAGTTCATCGGCGTGGGTGAAAAGCCCGACGCCTTCGAGCCATTCCATCCCGACCGCATCGTCGGCCGCATCCTCGGCATGGGCGACATGATGTCGTTGATCGAAAAAGCCGAATCCACGCTCGACCGAAAAAAGGGCGAGGAGCTGGCCAAGAAGGCGCTGCTCGGCGACGGCTTTTCTCTTGAAGATTTCCGCGACCAGTTGCGCCAGATATCGAAGCTCGGCTCGATGGAAAGCATTCTGAAAATGCTGCCCTCCGTCGGCCCATTCGCCGGAATGCAACAGGCCGCGAAAAATGTGGACGAAAAGCAGTTCACGCGGCTTGAAGCGATCATCAACTCGATGACCCCCAAGGAGCGCCGCAACCACGAAATCATCAGCGGTACGCGTCGCAAGCGCATCGCTCTGGGCAGCGGAACGCAAGTGCAGGACGTCAATAATCTCCTCCGCCAATACGCGCAGATGGCCAAAATGTTCAAACAGATGGGCAAAGGTGGCATGGGCGCAAAGATGATGCGCGGCGGCATGAGCGCGATGGGCCTGGGCGGTAAGCAAAAATTTGGGCGGTAGAAGAAACGGTGGCGAAGAATGAGCTTTGATGAGAGCGGTCTTTCAGTTGATGATTTGCTGAAAAGTGTTGCGAGTACTTCCAAAGACCAGCCGTTAGTTTGGAATAAGACCATTGCTATTGCAAATGCCAAGATGGGGATGGAGAACAATAGGCTGACACAACGCACTCAAGAGCTTACAGAAGAACAAATCGAAGTTAGCCGCATTGCAAACGATTTAACCGAAAAGCTCTTAATCAGTAATGAGCGGGCAAGCAAAGATAGTGAAAGAAGCGCGGAATTGATGAACAGCGCCACGCAGCAATTGGCTCAGTCAACCAAATGGCTGACAATCGCGACCTTCGCGTTGGTATTGTTTGCAGCGATTCAAGCACTGACCCCATTTCTCGCACTGCACCAAAAGTAAGCATCGCAATCATGACGACCCTTCAGGACCAACTCGACGAAATCACCGCCAACACACGCCACCTTGTGCAGGCCGACCGCCTTGCCGTCAGCGAACGATCTGTGGAAGAGTTGTTCGCGACAGGCATCGAAGACCGCATTCTGCCCGTTGGCGCGTTGGCCCCGGAATTTGATTTGCAAGACGCACGGGGGCGAATGGTGCGCTCGCAAGATATGCTCGCCCTCGGCCCGCTGGTGATTAAGTTCTTTCGCGGGCGCTGGTGCCCTTATTGCGTGACTGAGTTAGAGATTTGGCGAAACTTATACGGCACGCTCCGCGAGCGCGGAGTGCTGATGGTTGCCATCAGCCCACAAACCGAACAGCAGAACGATTTCATGGTCAGCCAGCACCGCCTCCCCTTCCCTCTGCTCAGTGACCCCGGCTGCGAACTAGCTGAAAAATTCGGTCTTGCATATACCATTCCCGAGTACTTGCGCGACTATTACATGTCTATCCTTATCAATATTCCCTTTGTGAATGGCGAGGCTAGCTGGCGTCTTCCCATTCCTGCGACTTATGTAATTGGCCGTGACCGCCGCATCCTATTCGCTGAGGCACACGCTGATTTCCGTGTGCGGCCCGATCCGCAAGAGGCGCTGGCCGCGCTAAACAATATCTAAATGAGCCAGTATTTTGAAAGGGAACGGCTTCAGCTGCCGAGGGAATGCGTTTGAATCAACACGGCATTCGCTTTCGCCAATGTAACTCCCCGCAATAAAAATACTTTACTCCGCGATAACTCGCCAGTGACTAACTCGACCGAATTCTTCGGCAGGGCAAAGCTCTCGGCGAGAAAGGCAATCAGAGCCAAGTTAGCGCGGCCTTCAATCGGCGGAGCATGAACGGCGATCTTCAATTGTGCCGCCGCGCCTTCGCCGTAGACGCCAGTGATGGTCGTCTTCTTTGCGCCGGGCTGAGCGCGAACGGCGAGCGTTACACCTGCGGTATTTTCACGCAGCATCAATTCTTCCCCAACGCTGGCCTGCTTCCGAAGAGGTTTGTGCCTATGCGGATGCGTGTTGCTCCCTCTGCGATGGCCAAATCGAAATCGCCGCTCATGCCCATCGAGAGTACGTCAAATGAAAGCCGAACATAAGCCGCGGCCCACCGATCGCGCCACTTCTTCAAGCTTCGAAAGCAAGACCGCGTCTCGTCGTCAGAAACACCAAAGGGAGCAATCGTCATAAGCCCGCGCATGTGCAAATGCGGGAACTCCGGCAAACGCTCCAGCAACTGCGCAGCTTCATCGGAATCAGGATTCAATCCGGCCTTGGTTTCTTCTGAACTGAGTTTAACTTCGATCAAAACCGGCAGCCGCTTGCCGAGCTTTCCCGCCGCTTCGTTCAATCGCTCTGCTAGCCGCAGCGAATCCAGTGAGTCAACGCCATCAAATACCTCCACGGCGCGGTGCGCTTTATTCGATTGCAGGTGGCCGATGAGATGAACGCGAATCGGCTTTACAGAGGAGCAACGCAACAGCTCTAGCTCCGACGCCTTGCCTGCAAACTCCTGAACACGATTTTCGCCAAAAAAAGTTAATCCCAGCTCGACTGCCTCCGCCAGAGTCGCAGCCGGATAAGTTTTAGAGACGGCCATCAGCTCAACTTCGGCGCGGGGGCGACCTGCCTTTCGACAGGCCTGCCCAATCTCTTCTTCCAGACGTTCGAGGTTTTCGGCTAGCAGCGTCATCGTGCTCCCGCACTACTTACAACAGCCCAACTCTGGCCGCGTGCATACAATCGAAATATGTGGACCATCATCCTACTCATCTTCTCCAACATTTTCATGACCTTCGCGTGGTACGGCCACCTGAAGTACCGCCAAGATGCTCTGTGGAAGGTGATCCTGATCAGCTGGGGGATCGCTTTCTTCGAGTATATGTTGCAGGTGCCTGCCAACCGCATCGGCGCAGAGCGATTCACTCCGGTTCAACTCAAAGTGATCCAGGAGATTATCACGCTGAGCGTCTTCGCCGTCTTCACGCTCTTCTACTTCGGAGAGCATCTCCACTGGAACCACGCCGCCGCCGGTGTGTGCCTGGTGGCAGCGGGATTCTTCGTCTTCCATACCTGGTAACCACCACCTGCCACCTGCGGTGGGGCCATCCGCTCGCTATTCGCTCGCAACGGAACCTCGCTTCTCATCCTTTCCGCAATAAAAAGCGGAAAGGGTAGGGCACCCAACAGTAGCCGCGCAAGCGGCAGTTGACCCCACCACAGGTGGTCGGACCCGCCGCAGGTGGTGGTTAGTGTCCCTGCTCTTCGAGGAATTTCTCGACTTCGAGCGCCGCCATGCACCCCGACCCAGCAGCGGTAATCGCCTGCCGATAGCGCCGGTCTTGCACGTCGCCACAGGCAAATAGTCCGGGCACCGGCACGCCGCCTTTTGTGACCAGAACATTCTCACTGGTGCGAATGTATCCATCCCCATCCAGATCGATCTGGCCGTTGAACATCTTCACATTGGGTTCGTGGCCAATGCCGAGAAAAAGTCCGCTGAGGGCAAGTGTCGAAACTTCGCCAGTCTTCACATCGCGCAACCGCACGCCGCAGACTTCCTTCACATCAACGCCAAGAACTTCTTCGATGATGACGTTGGCGCGTAATTCGATCTTCGGATTCGCCTTGACGCGATCAAGCATGATCTTCGACGCGCGGAAAACTTCGCGGCGATGGAGCAGAGTTACCTTTGTTGCAAAGCGGCTCAGAAAAAGCGCCTCTTCCATTGCCGAATCGCCGCCACCCACCACGCCAATTTCCATGCCGCGAAAGAAAAATCCGTCGCAGGTGGCGCAACTGGAGACGCCGTGACCGATGAGAGCCTGCTCGCTAGGCAACCCGAGCCAGCGCGCGCTGGCCCCGCTGGCCACAATCAGCGTGCGGGTCAGAATCTCACCAGCCGAAGTCTGGAGCTTGAACGGATTTTCGCTCAGATCCACCGAGGCCAAATTAAGAGCTTGGTATGTAGCTCCAAAACGCGCCGCTTGCGTTTTCATATTCTGAATGAGTTCCGGCCCCTGAATTCCATCCGGCCAGCCAGGAAAATTCTCCACCAGAGTGGTCATCGAAAGCTGGCCTCCGGGCTCGTGGCCCTCCAGTACCAGCGGGTTCAGTCCAGCGCGGCCCGTATAGATAGCCGCCGTGAGTCCGGCGCAGCCGGAACCCAGAATTACGGTCGAACGAATTTCTGTCATAAGGATTCCTGTTTCAATTTTAGCTCCTGCCGAGGAGTTATCCCTCTTCGGAGACTGTCTTTCCTTTAGATGAGTCTAATGGCGAAATTGACTCTTCCCGATAGTTCATTGCTGGGAACTGAGAATGTGATCGTTCCAATTAGGAACGCTACGGTTGAATATTCATACATCTCATAAGCATATCGGTCTTATCTGCCATTAAATATCTCTAGTCCAAGCATTCAGTCAGCAGAAAGATGGCAGTTGCCGTCATCGAAACTGCCCGGGGTTCTTTGGAGAATTCCAAGGTACGCCAGCCTTTTACGCCTGGGGAGCTATCCATGTTTTGCTCTCACTTCCGCTTATTACACCACACCGCACCTCGGCTTCTGGCCGCGTTGCTGGTGCTCGCTCCCACGGCGGCAGTGGCAGGCGGACCCATATATGTAGCGGGAGTCAGCTACTTCAATCCGGCGGTGGTGAGCCAGCCTGTTCATTGGGCAAACGGGCAGTTGAACTACTACGTCGATCAGGGACCGTTGAATAGTACGGTGACGAACCAGCAAGCAGTAGCCATGGTAGACACAGCGGCAGCCTTGTGGAGCGCGATTCCCACAGCTGGCGTAACGTTGACCGACAAAGGCGCATTGAGTGAAGACGTGAGCGGCGCAAACACCCTGACGACCGGCACAGGCTTCACCGTGACTAACGAGCAAACTGGCCAGTTGGGCGTCATTACGCAGCCCGCCGACATTACCCCGGCCGCAACTAGTTTTCCCGTGGCTGTGATCTTTGATGCGGATGGCTCTGTGATCAATGCTCTTTACGGCTCAGGCGTCGCCCAGCAGATCAGTTGCCAGAACAACGGTGTCTACGTTTGGCTGGACAATATCAACCCCGATGCGACGATTGCTCACGGCGTTATTCTGCTGAACGGCCTTTGCGCGACGAATGCGGACTTGCTTGCGATGATGAGCTTTGAGCTGGAGCGCGCCTTCGGGCGGGTTCTGGGCCTGGATTACTCGCAAATCAATCCCGGCGCGGCCACCAATGGCGAGGTGAACGGCATGTTGGGCTGGCCGGTGATGCAGCCTGTGAGTGGCCTCTGCACATCAGCGGGCGGCGCGTGCATTCCCAACCCCAGCGTGCTGCGCTGGGACGACATTGCCGCTCTCAATCGCATGTATCCGATTACGGCCAGCAATCTGGCCAGCTTTCCCGGTAAGCAGATCACTGCGGTCAACACCGTGTCCATTCAAGGAACGATTGAATTTAAGAATGGCGCGGGTATGCAGGGCGTCAACGTGGTGGCGCGCCCCTTGGATGCGAATGGAAACCCGCTCTATCAATACACGGTCAGCTTTGTCTCCGGCTCTTATTACAACGGCAATCACGGCAACCCTGTGACTGGCGCGACCGACACCAACGGTAATCCACTGACGATGTGGGGATCGAATGACGCCGCACTGCAGGGCTTTTTCGACCTGAGCGGAATGCCGCTGCCGCCCGGCATGACCACCGCAAATTATCAAGTGACATTCGAGGCGGTGAGTTCATCCTACATTCTCACCAGCTCTGTCGGGCCCTATCTTGACGGCTCACCGCAGCCTTCAGGCACGCTTTCGCCCATCTCGGTTCCATCGATGGCGGCGGGCAGCACGCAGACACTCACCGTGACCGTAGCCGACTCCGCGGCAGGCGGCTCAGACGACGCCATAGGAAGCGAGGCCCAGCCGCGCATTCTCTCGCCCAGCGGAATGTGGTGCGGTCGGTTGAGCCAGGTCGGTCAGACCGATTGGTTCACCTTCCCGGTTCGCGGCGGACGCGCCTTCACCGTAATCACAGAAGCACTCGACGAAACCGGCGCTCCCACCAATGCAAAGGCCCTGCCCTCGCTGGGCGTCTGGAATGCCTTCGATACGGTGGGCGCAAAGGCGGCAGGCTACGAGACGGGACTGAATGGATTGAACACCGGCCAAAGCTGGCTACAGGTTTCGGCTGGCGGCGACAATGTAGTCCGCCTCGGCATTGCCGACGAGCGCGGCGACGGACGGCCCGATTACGCTTACAAGGGTTTGGTGCTTTACGCTGACACTGTCTACCCTCTGCATATGCCAGCCTCAGGCGGAGCGATCGTCATTCATGGCATGGGCTTCCGATCCACTGATACGGTTGATGTCGGCGGCCAGCAAGCGCTGATTACCAGCATCACGCCCAACGAAATCACCGCCATTGCACCCGCAGCTGCCAGTGGCATCACCGGCTCGGTGGATGTGGATGTGATCGATCCAGCCGCATACTACGCGCCATCCATTATCGCCGGAGGCGTCAGCTACGACTCCGGCACCGGCGATTCACTCACCCTGGTTACCGCGCCCACCAGTTCCGTGCCCATCGGCGTGCCTGAGGCGTTTACGGTCACTGCGCTGGAATCGAACCTTACTCCGGCTGGCGGAGTCTCTGTCATCTATACCCTCGTCAGCGGAACCGCGACCTTGGGCTGCGGCCTGACAACTTGCATTGTGACCACCACCGGCGACGGACGCGCAACCATGACCGTAACCGCGCACAGCAGCGTGTGGTCGATTGTCACCGCATCGCTGACCAACAGTTCCGCGAGCCTGAAATCCGAGTTTTATGGCGGCACGCCACCGACAATGACCTCGATTACTCCCATGATTTCGCTGGCCGCCGGAGCCACATTCACTTGGACAACACAAGCTCTGGTAATGAGCGGTGGCATCGCTTCAAGCGGACAATCCGTGGCATGGCAGACCGCCAGCAGTGCCATCACCTTCCAGTCCGGCGCGGTAATCACCAACAGCAACGGCATCGCCGCCAAGATCCTCACCGTGGGACCGCTCACTGAAGGCCAAACCGTCACGGCGAAAGCCTGCCTCAACGGAACCAGTCAGTGCATCACCTACACCGCCTTCGGCGCGCGCCCAGCGTATGCCAGCCTTAAAGCCGTCTCCGGCACATCGCAGAGCATCGCTCTAAGCGAAACAGCCAGTCAGATTACTTTGCGAGTACTAGACATGAACGGCAATCAGATGGTCGGCGGCACCGTCACGCTCTATCAGGCGCTCTACGCCTGGGCCCCGCCCTGCCCGTCCCACGGCAAATGCGCCACCGCCAATCTGCTGGCCACTCTAGCCGCCACCGCTACCTCAGCCCTCGACGGCACCGTCACCTTCAACCCCGCATCCATCCCAGGCGTAGCGACTAACCTCTCCGCAATCGCCGTCACCGGCAACAGTGGGACCATGAACATCGCCGTTGAGCAGCATCCTTAAAAGGCCGATGTTTATTAAAAACTTAATGTAATCTTCGCCGTCAGTGCGCGGGGAATTACATAGTGCGTGCCGCTGAACGTAGATAGAAAGTTATACAGCGCGTACTTGTCGGTAATATTGATAGCCGTAATCTCCACGTTCGTCTTATAGCGTTTGGTGTGGAAGAGATTGTCCTTGCCGAGAGAAGCGTCAAAAAGATTGCGCGGCGCTATGCGCGGCGGATTCTTGTCGTCGTTCTCTGTGCCGGGGGCCGGAATGCTGACCAGCGACGATGAGTATTGCGAGGGTGCGCAGGACTGAAAGCCCGCCGCGAGAGTGGCCTTTACACCGTCGCAGGTGATTCCCGCTTCAGCCTGCTGATCGTTGGTAAATCCGCTCAGATCGACGGGAGTTGTATTGTCTGCTGCGAAAGGCACAGCGCCGGCCACCTGACCCGAATCATAGCGCCAGTTAAACCCGCCCCACAGGCCGTTCAGCACCTTGCCCCAAGCGTAAGTGTACTGCAGGTGCGTGGTCTGATTAAACTTTTCGTCGTGGTCAATGCGGAAGGGCAAACCGCTGTGGCCGACAGTTGCTCCCGCTCCGGCCACCTGCGGCGGATAGATGCGCGCAGCCACCGAAGAGGCTACTAGATAAGCGCTGAAGTTATGTACCTTGGGGATGTCCACACGCAAGGCATAGCCGGGAATCTTCGAGTTATGCCAGTCGATGGGGAAAGTGATCGGCGTATTGCCCAGCACGCTGAAGTCAAATGCATTGTGGGTGTACTTCCAGATGTACTCCCCGCTCACCACTAACCGCTTGCCGAATGCCTGCTGCAACCCGGCATGAAATTCATTGCGAAAACCCGGTTGCAGGGTTCCCGATACGCCGGATGTGCAGTTCAATAGCGGCGCAAGCACGGCATTCTGGCAGCCCGAGCTTGACAGCACAAGGTTCTCATTGAACGGCGTCTCCAGGGTACGCGCATAGGAGGTGCGGAGCACGGTGGCGGACGGCTTGATGTTATAAGCGATACCGATGCGCGGTTCAGTCTGCGTAGCCTGTGTCATGCCGTTATATACGTCGCCGCGCAGCCCCAGATTGAATTGCCAGTTTCCGGTCTTAATCTGGTCTTCTATATAAAGAGCGAGTTCTTTAATATCAGAGTGGCCAACGTAGTTATACAAAATTCCCCCGCGGGTTAGATCGTAAGGCGCGAGAACGGAGAGGTAGTTTGGGTTCTGGATTGCAGTGCCGACGCATTCGGTTGGATCGGAATAGCCTGGCATGGAGACGCCAGTAAGTCCATTGACGCAAGGCGAGTTATAGGTCGATTCAACCATGCCGAGGCTGTCGTTTTCTCGCAAAAATGTCTGTCCGTATTGCACACCTGCCTTGATGTTCTGAATTCCTTTGGCATAGGATATGTCGGAGTGAATCGCGGCGTTGGTCAGCGTGCGATGCTGCGCAATGGACGAGGTTTGCAGGTTAGCCGGTCCCAGGTCAGCTAGTGGATTGTCGCTGGGATAATAGTTATAGTCGTCCCGGCGGACAAAGGCTCCCAGATTGAATACCGCATCATTACTAATCACTCGCGTATAAGTGGGAGAAATGTTGACCGTGCCAATTTTGGAGTGCTGATCGGCATTGCCCACATTGCTGAAGCCTGGGTTGACGCTGGAACCATTATTCGGGCCGGTTGTCTCCACATTTTGCACGTTTAGACTGTCGTAAGAGTTAGGCGTCTGAAACCATGAGCGGCTGTAATTCAAGTCAATATGGATCGAATCAACCGAGGTGAAGTTATAGTCCACGCGATCAAAGATGTTCTGCTCGTTGCCTTTGTCGTGAAAGACTTGAAACTCTGGAGGATCGAGAAAACGGCCGGAATTTAGCCCGTCAATCTCGATGAAATTGCCCCATTTTTTGCTGCCGTAGGCCACATCAAATCCGCCCGCGGCTGAGCCGAAGGAACCATATGAACTGCTCAGGCTGCCGGTAGGCTTGGTAATACCTTGTCCGGAGCGGGTGGTGGCTACAATCACCAGACTAGTCTTGCCGCCATACTCAGCTGGCGGCGCGCCGCTGATCACTTCAATGGATTGGATTGAGTTTGCCGGGATCTGATTGGAAAAGACTTTGCTTTGCTGGTTGGTCATCGACTGGCCATCCACGGAGTACGAGTTTTCCGCATGGTCGCCGAGGCCGTGCATCTGACCGTCGGAGTCAGCGGAGATACCGGGCGTAGAAAGCGTGACCAGCGAGCTAAGGCCGGAAGACTCACTCTCTATGGGCACTTTGGCAAACTGTTCGCGATTCACATCGGTGTGAAAGGTGGAATCGGTTTCGATCAGGTCACCATTGGCTTCCACGGTCACAGTGGAATCGGCACCTTCCACTTGAAGGACGATGTTGAGACTGGTTCCTACAATCGAGCGAATCTCGAATTCCTGGCTCAAGGGAGCAAAGCCATCAGCCGAGACACTGACTCGATAAGGATTGAAAGGGACGTTTGCAAAGACGAATTGCCCGGTCTCGTCTGTGGTCGCAATGCGGTCAAGCCCGCTGACATGATTGATTAAATGAGCCGTTGCGTTGGGAATCACCGCGCCCGATGGATCGGTGACAGTGCCACGCACGACGCCGGAGTTGCTGCCTTCGGCGCTATGTGCAACGAGCGGGGAAAGACACAAGCTAAGAATAAATATTGTACGAAGTACTAAGCCGCGATAAGACGGCATAAGAAAGCCTCCTGAGTTTGTTGGAAGTCTCGCCGCGGCTTGAAGGCAGCAGCAGCATCCTCAGTGCGAGGGGCATCGCTTTGTTCCATGTTCAGCATGAAGAGAAGCGCCGAAATTGGGCTCGAAAAATAGCGTCGGCGAAATCGGGATCAGGCTGAAACGGAAGAACAGAAGACGCCTTAACGACCAGCGGGAGGAGGGCGTGTGTAGAGTTTGGAGCGCCAGGGGCGTACAACCGCACGCGCCTCAACAAACGGCTTGGACACGCCGATTCTGATCAGCGCAACCGCAGCGGTGATGGCCAAGACCGGCGCTGCAGAGTGCAGGGTAATGCACAGAGGGCACCTGTCGGCATCCGACCCCTGAGGATGAACGTGCGCCACCTGAACTGTGATAAGCAGCGCCAGCAGAGCCAGACACAGCAAAGCCACTGCCCCGAAAGCGCGTGGCTCACGGTGGTGACTACTGCGAATCTGTGGCTGCAACCCTGTCAAATGAGAATTCTCCAACTTCAAGGATACACATTGTTAGACGCAGCATAAGCTGCCAGGGTTCCAATTTGTGGTAAGGATTCCAAAGACTGGGCTCTAGTCATACACAACGCCGCAATGGTGAGACATTGCGACCTTACGTTATCAACGATAATGCTTTAGGCGCATGAGTGCACAACAGACGTAGCAGAGTGCGTCAGAACTGTCCAGAGCCCTCAAAAAAATTAGTGATCTTTCTTCAAATCTGGGAGTATATTCTTCTGCAGAACGTGCGGCAGCCCCTCTCGAAGGGGTGCCGCAGAACGCTTCTGGCAACCGATTTGAGGTAGCTCTCGCGCTTCACGTTTCGTCCAGAATGAAGCTTGCAAGCGGCGTTTTGAAGCACTTCCCCTTGCAAGCGACTTCTCCAACTCTGTACCAGCGATCTGATTCGCCTGCGAACGGCCATGACAATTTTTGGTCGCAAGTGCAGGGCGCAAACCATGCCTTCCCCTGGCATGGAGCGTAGCGTACGCGGCGAGGAATTATTGCACGGAGATCGTTCCTTGTTACCTGCTCGAATGTCGTCTGGAACCTCATCCACGGGCAAAACTATCGGAGAAGGAGTCACGCTTATGTCAACTTCCAGAAAAGTTGCGCTGAAAGGCAGTGAACGCGTTCCTCTTTATGGAGCGCGCGCGATCGGTCCGACCGATCCACATCAACTCATCGAAATTTCGGTGATTCTCAAACATAGCCAGCCTCTTGAGTCGGCACGCCCCTCCGGCAAGTTCATGACTCACAGTGAATTTGCTGCGCAGTGTGGCGCCGATCCCACCCATATCGACATGATCCGCAAGTTCGCCAACGACAATAGATTACAAGTGCTGGAGCGGGGTGACGAAATTCTGCGCCGCACTGTGACCCTGGCCGGAACCGCCGCGAAGATGGAGAAAGCCTTTGGTATCGAGTTAATCGATTACGACCATCCGGACGGATACTACCGGGGCCGCACTGGCGCGATCCAGCTTCCCGAGGAGATTGCACCATATGTCAAAGGAGTCTTTGGCCTTGACGACCGCCCCGTGGCCAAACCACACTTCCGCTATCGCGGCAATAATCGCACCTTTGGTGCCCGCGCCTCCAACAGATCGTTTTCTCCAGTAGATGTTGCAAAGCTCTACGACTTTCCTCAGGATGTGAACGGGACCGGACAAGTGATTGGCCTGATCGAGCTGGGTGGCGGCTATCGGCCAGCCGACATTGAGGATTACTTCAAGTCGATAGGACTTCCGGCGCCGCAGGTGAAGACCTCTTCCGTGGACCAGGCAAAGAATCGCCCGACCACAGCGAACAGCGCGGATGGGGAAGTGATGCTGGATATCGAAGTGGCTGGAGCAGTTGCTCCTGGGGCAATGATTGTCACCTATTTTGCACCCAACACCACACGCGGATTCCAGGATGCGCTGAGCATGGCCGTTCACGACCAACTGCGCAGACCGAATGTCATCTCGATCAGTTGGGGCGGCCCTGAGTCTGGCTGGACCCACCAATCGATGCTGAACTTTGACGATGTGGCGCAAGAGGCAGGGTTGCTGGGCATCACCATTACCGTAGCGGCCGGCGACAACGGCTCGAGCGACGGAGTCAACGACGGCCAGAACCACGTGGACTTCCCGGCATCGTGCCCGCATGTGCTGGCAACCGGCGGAACACGCTTGATCGCGGCGAACGGCGTTATCTCCAACGAGACAGTGTGGAATGACGGTGCACAAGGCGGAGCGACCGGAGGAGGGTTCAGCACCATGTTTGCGCTTCCGCAGTTCCAGTCCAACGACGTGAAACAGACCTTCCGCGGAGTGCCGGACGTAGCTGGGAACGCCGATCCTGAGACCGGTTACAACGTACTGGTGGATGGAGAGCGGATGGTGGTTGGGGGAACCAGCGCGGTTGCGCCGCTCTGGGCCGGACTTGTTGCATTGCTCAACCAGAAGCTCCAAACCCGCGTCGGATTTATCAACACGGCCATCTACAACATGGACGAATCAAATTGCTTCCGAGATATTTCGTCGGGCAATAACGGCGCGTTCTCGGCAGGCCCCGGCTGGGACCCGGTGACGGGTCTGGGATCACCCGTGGGACTGCAATTGATGCAGGCGTTGCAGGGGATGGCAACGTCTACACAGACCGAGAGGGGAGCACCCAGAAGCACTGCGTCTAAGGGTTAAGACCGGAGCAGCCGCAGAACGCAACTACAATCTGACAATCCGGGGGATGTTCTGAGATGAGCATCCTGCAATTCCACCCTCGCCGCAATAAAACTAAATGCGCGGCGAGGGTGGGGAACCCGGTATAGAACTGCCATCAATCATCAACCAATTACTTCTTATTTGGTTGCACTGCTGGAAGATTGCTGTTCGCTCTGTCGGCATCCTGATTGCCAGCACGCACACCACGAGCGCATCTATTGGCCACATTACTGCCAATCTCTTTTAGATTGATAAGGACTTTGCGCTCGGATTTGTGACTCATCCCGCCACCATCCGTCCCACCAGCCATCGTGCAAAGGTACAGTTGCCTTTTAGGTGGGAATGTTTCCAGCACCGCCAGAAAATCCCGCGGATTCTTCTCTAATTGTTCTGAGTAGAATGTCCCCAAACCTTCTGAAGTCGCTGCGTTCCATCCGTCGTACCGGGCCAGGAGTGGCGGCAATAACTCCTTGTGGTTCTGTTCGTAGAGCCTTATCAGCAATTCCATAGTTCCGTCATCCCCGTCTTTACTCCAGACTTTCAGCAGATCGTCCCGATTGCGTTCGTAATCGTGGCCGAGAGTAGCAAGCAGATAGATGGCGAGTTGTTGATGCCAGCCTGTCTCTTCTCGCTTGATAGAGACAAGTAACCGTATCGCCCGCGCCTTCTCGGCGGGCTTCAAGGCCAACGAGCGCGGTGGAGTGTCGTCCGGTGCTAACTGCGCGAGTATGCCCACTGGCGTGACGCGACTTACTCTTTCGGGGTTTGCTTGTACCGTTTGGCCAGAAACCACCACACAGCCGAACACAATAACCAGAGCCGTTAAAAAAGGCCTTATAAGGTGAAGACGAAATTTCACGAATAACCCCCTCGTGTGTTCCGAACCAATTTACCAGATACGCCGAACACCGAACTGGTCGAGTTGCGAGTCTGGGCTGAGAATTACAACGTCGAGAGCCAAGGCCTGGGCAGCAATCATGCGGTCGAAGGGGTCTTTGTGCTCGGCGGTCAAGCGGCCCGCACGCAAGGCAGCGGCGGTGTCGATGGGTAACTGCGTATAACCAGCCTCGTCCATCACGCCTAGGTAATCCTGCTCCAGTTTCTCCGCGCCTGGCAATTTCCCTAGACGTACTTTGGTCGCAATCTCCCACGCCGAAGCAGCAGAGACAAGAATTGTGTTGGCTTCGTCGGAAATTGTTTCCCTCGCCTGGGGACTGAGTGCGGCAGGAGAGAGTGTGGCCCAAATGACAGCGCAGGTATCGAGCAGAATTTTCACTCACCGCCGCCATTCCACAGGCCAAGTTCTTCCTCCGGCAGCGGCTCGAAGAACTGCTCGGAGAGGACAAAGCCGGGAGTCTCCAACGCGCCTAGCCGTTTCTTTTTAATAGGATGAATAGCTTCCAGGCGAGCCACGGGCGTCTTCTCGCGGCCGGATGTGATAGTGACCACTTCACCCTTCTGTGTCTGCTTGACCAAGCTGGAAAAGTTGGTCTTCGCCTCGAATATGGTTGCTGAAATCATCTCCGCCTCTATCCTGTCCTTTTATCTTAACCAACTTCAGAGACGATTTCAACTCCCTACTCCCGGACGGCAATCCCCAACGCCTTCATTTTGCGATAGAGGTGGCTACGTTCCAGGCCCAGCAACTCGGCGGCGCGGCTTACGTTGTTGCGAGACTCCTCGATCTTTTTGAGAATGAATTCGCGCTCGTAAGCATCGCGCGCTTGTTGCAGTGTGGAAAATTCTTCTGTCGAGCGCGTTCCGGCTTTATGGGTGAGCGGCGGCAGATGCTTGCGTTCAATGCGCAGGGTGCGAGGATTCAGGATCATTACCCGCTCGACGACATTTCTCAACTCGCGGACATTTCCGGGCCAATGGTATTGGGCCAGAGCCTCCAGCGCCTCATCGGCGATCTCCATGCGCGGGCGTCCATATTGGCGGCCAAATTCGGAGAGAAACTCATGCGCTAATGGGGGGATATCTTGCTTGCGCTCGCGCAGCGGCGGCACAAAAAACGGAACGACATTGAGTCGGTAGAAGAGGTCTTCGCGGAAGTTGCCCTTTGCGATCTCTTCTTCGAGGTCCTTGTTGGTGGAGGCGATAAGGCGCACGTCAACGAAGATGGGCTGCGTGCCGCCGACCGGCGTGAACTGCTGGTCATCTAGCGCGGAGAGCACCTTGGACTGCGTTTTGAGGCTCATGTCGCCGACTTCGTCTAGAAACAAGGTCCCCCCGTCTGCGCGTTCCAGCGTACCGCGCTGCTCGAGCAATCCGCCGGGTTGAGCACCATGACGGTAACCGAAGAGCTCGGCTTCGATATGCGCTTCAGGAATCGCGGCGCAGTTGAGCTCGACAAATATCTGATCTTTGCGCAGGCTCTCGGCGTGGATGGAGCGGGCGATCAGTTCCTTGCCGGTGCCCGATTCACCGTAAATAAGTACGCGTCCGTTGGTGGGTGCCATGAGGCGAATCTGTTGGCGCAGGGCTTTGACGGGGACGCTGTTGCCTGTGAGCACAGAGCCAACACTGAACTGGCGCTTGAATTCGAGATTCTCCGAACGCAGGCGGCGAGCCTCGACGGCATTTTTAAGAACGATGAGGGTGCGCTCCAACGAAAGCGGCTTTTCCAAAAAGTCGTATGCGCCGAGTTTGGTGGCTTTGACAGCGGTTTCGATGCTGCCGTGGCCGCTGATGATGACCACTTCTGGGCGCGTATCGGAGGCTTGGCGGTGAATGTCTCCCAGCACGTCGAGGCCGTCGCGGTCAGGCAGCCAAATGTCGAGCAGGACGACGTCGTAGGGCGCATCTTCGAGCAGCACCATCGCTTCGCCGGCCGTGGCCGCTGTGGCCACGCCATAACCCTCTTCGCGCAGGATTTCTTCCAGCGAAGAGCGAATCTCGGCTTCGTCGTCCACTACCAGAATGTGATTCATCACAGCGATCCTTTCAAGCACCTGCGGTACGGCCAAACGCTCGCTATCCGCTCGCAAGGGCTACCTGCAAGGAACTAAATAGCCCACCATTCATTTTGCATCATCTGTGGCACAGTTCGATTAGCTCAGGACAGACTAAGTGTTGTGTCCTGACACTTCACGCTGATCCTCAGACGCCTCACTCTGCTCATCCAAAGGCGTCAGAGATTGTTCCGATGGATCTGGGACTGGTTCAGGAATAGGCTCGAAGAGGGGCAACCGCATCAGGAAGCGCGCGCCCTTTGGGAGGTTGGATTCGGCGCTAAGCGAGCCGCCATGCTCTTGAACGATTTTGGCGGCGATGGAGAGCCCCAGGCCGGTGCCGCGCTGCTTGGTCGAGTAGAAAGGCAAAAAAAGCCGCTCGCGGATTTCTTCGGTGAGTCCGTGACCCGTGTCTGAAATTTGAACCTCGACGGATGCGCCATCTTCGCTGAGCGAACTTTTCAGTCCGAGTACGCGAAGCAAACTGGTCTGCATGGCCTCGGCCGCGTTGTCAATGAGGTTGGCCAGCGCACGGCGGATGGCTTCCGGATCGGCCAACACTGGCGGCAGATCAGGCTCCAAATCGCACTCAACAGTGATACCCTCCAGCCTGCCCGTGAAGAGAGAGAGAGCCTCTTCCGCAACGCGATTGATCTCGCACAGGCGCGGCTGCGGAGCGGGAAACTCGGCCAGTGCGGAGAACTGGTCCACCAGCATGCGCAGAGTGCTCACGCAGCCCAGAATCACTTCGCTGCATTTGCGGATAACAGCGGGCGAGTCGGGCTGACTGCGGTCCAAATGCTTAGCGATTCTCTCGGCAGAGAGCGCGATGGGAGTGAGCGGATTCTTGATTTCGTGTGCCACCCGCTGCGCCACTTCTTTCCAGGCCAACTGCCGCTGAGCACGCAGAAGTTCCGTTGTATCCTCGACGACCAGCACCGTCCCCGGCTGGCCATGGGTCAGCTCAAAGCGCGCACTGGTGATGGCCAGGTGCAGTATGCGGCCCTCGGCATGAAACTCAATCTCCGTGAAGGCTAGCCCCATGCGGCGGCTGCGGCGCATGACGCCGTCCAGGTCTTCAACGCACTCGGCGGGAAAGAGGGTTTCAATTCTCTCGCCACCCAATCCAAAATCCACGCGCCGGCCAAGCAATGCGGCAAAGGCGCGATTGGATTGCAAGACCGTGCCTGCGCCGTCGAGCGTGACGACCCCCGATGGGATCGTCTCGACGATGGTCTCCAACTCGCGTCGGCGCTCTTCAATAGCCAGGTTGGCGGCGCTTAATTGCGCGGAAGAGCTTTCAGCCAACTGGCGGCTGGTTTCCAGATCGGCCGCCATATTGTTAAAGGCGCGTACCAAATCGCTCATCTCGCCTGTAGCGGCCACGTCCACGCGATGTTCATATTTGCCGGTAGCAATCTCGGCCATGGCTACGCCCAATGCCTCGACGGGACGGGTGATCTGCCTGGAGAAAAACTGCGCCGTCCAAACGCTGGAGAAGAAGACCAGCACGGTGATTCCCAGCAACCAGAGGAAGAATGTGGTGCGAATGCGACTGCGTGTACGAAAGAGTTCAGAATAGACAGCCTAGCCGGAGCGGATGCGCATGGCGGTCTGGCTGAGCCCCTGCGGCATGGGTAGCGCCACCACGACTATCTTGCCAGATTGAGTTGCCGCCATTCCGAGTGCATACTCCTTACTCGCCGCTCGTATTACCTGCTCATGGCCGCGCCGCGCCGCAAAAAGCACACTTTGCGAAAGCGGCCCGCGCAGCGGAATCGCAGTACCGAGTTCACCTTCCTGCATCCAGGGAATCAGGCTGGCTAGGCTGTTCTCCTGCGGAGCCTGAAAGCCGGTAATCAGTTTCTGATTTTTGCCAAAAACCTGCACAAAGCCGCCTGCCAGCGTAATGCGGTGCCCACTTAATTCACTCTGTAACGCCGTAGATTCGCGGTCCGGCGCACCTGAAGCGGCAATGGATTCCGCCTCCACACGAGCATTGGCCGTGACATATTGCGCCAGCTCCAGCACCACCCGAGTTGAGTCCTCGCGCATTTCGGAGATGTTGGGAGAGAACCATCGATCGAGCGAGCGGTTCATCAGCAGGTAGCTAAAGATAAACATGAAGACAGCGGGCATCAGCGCAATCAACACTGCACCCAGCACCAGCCGCGAGCGCAGCCGTGCGCCCAGCCCGCCACTGCCTTGCCCTGCATAGATCCTGAGAACGTTTCTCAGCAGCAGCACCAGCAATAGCAGAAGCGACAGAAATGCTAGCCCGATCAGGCCAGTAAAGATCAGTGTCTCGCTGGCGGTCTCTGGATTGAGAAAACCGACGTTGCTGGTGTTGAAGGCTTGCAACCCACCAAACAGAGCGATGATCAGCAGCACTCCAACCGCATAAGGAGCCACCGAACGCCACCGCGGATCGCTGAGAAACGACATGGGGCGATTATAGGACAGGGACTAGAGAATAGGAACGCAAGCGGCGATTATTCGACTTGCTGCAACTATTATCGGAATCAAGGGTTCATACTCACAATTGAATGTCAGGGCAAAACAACAAACTGGAGAATGCGATGAAGACAGTCTTGATTGCCATTTTGATGCTCACGCCAGCCTTATCCTGGGCGGCCAAGCCCACGCCCAATCCGGCAGACTACCCGATTACCGTTCATGTGCAGTCCTCGCAACTGACCTACTCCTGTCTGGGGTATTCAGGTAGCTGTTCCGCGGGGCAACAGGTGCAGCACTTGACCGTCATGGTCGACGGAAAGAAGTATGAACTTGAATCGGGCTTTGAGAACTATGTGTTGCGGGTGGGCGACTATAAGGCGAGAATCTATGTGGCTCCGAACAAGAGGCCGGGATTTGAGAAAAATGATACCCCGAGTGCCTATGAATATACAAAGAGTTATGAGTTCCTGTTTCCAGATGGAAAGATGCGTCAGTATTTCGTTGTGGGCGAATCGGAATAGCCAGAACTAAACCGGTGCGGCCATCCCGCAATTCTATGTCAAACCATCGCAGCGCGGGCGGCTTCAGATCTGCGAACAGGCCAACGGGCTGAGGATCAAGTTGGTGATGTTGTCCACAATATTGTCGAAACTGTAGCGCGGATTCGCGGAGAGCTTCTTCCAGGCCGGATCGTTACGGAAGACTGCCCACTGCGCCTCCAGCTCGGCTATGCTGCTGAAGCTGAGCATATATGTCAGATTCGGCATGATCGGGCCAATCAGCGTATCGCCGAAAAGGACCGGATGGAAGCCGGCATTTTTGAAGAGATCGAACTCGCCCGAATGGAACATCTCCACCTTGCGCACATGGTCCAAATTGCTGGGGCTCTCGTAGATGCGCAGTTGAAAGATGCGTGCGGCTTTGGTGGCTGAAGATGCCGGGGGCGTCAGCTTGGGCCAGCCTTCAAATGCCGCCAACAAAGAGCTCTCCACCCGCTGAAAGGCGGGCTCCGCGGCGGTCGCATTCCAGAATGGCTCCGCAGCTTTCATGAAGGCCGCGTCCTGGGCAAGGCGCAGATCCAGCTCCGCGTGCGCGGCTACCGAAGTGCCTGGAATCAGCAAATAGTAGGCTGGCGTCTGCGGGCCAATGTCCACCTTGAATGCTCCAACCGGGCCCATGCCCATGCGTGACAGAGCTGGGATGTGCGCATCGCCGAAGTAGCTCTCGGTCAGCTTTAGCTGCGGACCGCTCTTCAGGCTATAGCGGCGGATCTGGTAAAACTCACGGGGCGAGGCGGCGGGAGCCTGCGCCGAAAGATTGCCGGCAATGGCAACGGTTGAAGCGGCAATTGAAGCAGCAATAAACTGACGGCGTTCCATGGCGTCCTCCGCATGAACCTCCAGTTTACGGCACCAGGGCTTAGCCAATCACCTCAGCCGCCACAGTCCACGGCCTCTGCTGGCTCTCGGCAACGCCACGACAGGTGAGCTTGCCCAGCCAGGTATTAAGCCCCTCAGCCAACCCCGCATCCTTGCGTAGCGCCTCGCGAACACCAAGATTGGCGATGCGCAGCAAGTAGGGAAATGTCGAGTTGGTCAGCGCCAGAGTTGAAGTGTTGGGAACCGCTCCCGGCATATTGGTTACGCAATAATGCACCACGCCGTCCACAACAAAACTTGGGTTGGAGTGCGAGGTAGGCTTGGCTGTCTCTACGCATCCGCCCTGGTCGATGGCCACATCCACAATCACCGCGCCCTTTTTCATCTCTGCCACCATGGCGCGGGTGACGAGCTTCGGCGCGGTTGAGCCGGGAATCAACACTCCGCCAATCACCAGATCAGCTTCGCGCGTGGCATGAGCCAGATTGTAGCTATTCGAGGCCAGTGTGTAGAGCCGCCCGTTGAAGATGTCGTCCAGTTCACGCAGGCGGCTCAGATTCACGTCGATAATCGTCACCTTGGCGCCAAAGCCCAGCGCAATTTTGGCCGCATTGGTACCCACTACGCCGCCACCGATAATAGCCACGCGCGCCGGTGGAACTCCCGGCACTCCACCCAGCAAGATGCCGCGCCCACCGCGCTCTTTTTCCAGATACGTTGCCCCAACTTGCACGCTCATGCGACCAGCCACTTCGCTCATTGGCGTCAGCAAGGGCAGTGTTCCCTGGCGGTCTTTGACGGTCTCGTAGGCAATGCCGATGACCTTCGACTCGAGCAGCTTGTCAGTGAGATCAGGCAGCGGCGCCAAGTGGAGATACGTGAACAGAACCAGCCCGTCGCGGAAGAAAGCAATCTCTCTCTCAACAGGCTCTTTAACCTTGACCACCGTTTCGGAGTTGCTCCAGACGTCCACGGCTTCAGCGGCTATCTTCGCGCCAGCCTTCAGGTACTCTTCGTCGGGAAAGCCGGATTGCGCGCCTGCCTGCGTCTCCACCAGCACGGTATGGCCAACCTCGGTGAGCGCCTTCACGCCCGCCGGAGTCACGCCAACACGGGCCTCATTGTCCTTAATCTCTCTGGGAACGCCAACCTTCATTGCTCTGCCTCCTGCGGTTGTTATGCGGGCTTGAAGCAGCCATTTTTTGGCAACTATCCGCAATGCTACGGCGAAAACCGCTTCCAATGTATGCAAAGTTTGTGATAAAACGTCATTATGAAATCGAAACGTGAGCAAATTAGCGATTTGACGCACGAATCATCCGAACTCTTACCAGAAAGCGTTTCTGCTCCCGCTTCAGGCAATGGACTGGACACACTAGACGAGTTGGATGAGACGATTCTGCTCCATTTGGAGCGCCACGGGCGGGCAACCAACTATGAGGTGGGCGAGGCTGTGGGTTTGTCGGCTTCGGCGGCTTCACGGCGCATTCAGGCTCTGGAGGCCTCGGGGGCCATCCACGGCTATCGCGCCCAGATCGACGACCGACTGCTGGGCAAGCGCATGACCGTCTACATTCGCGTCTCGCTGGAGCGCCAGTCGGCGGCGGTGCTGGGTGCATTCGAGGCGGCAGTACGGCAGTCGAAGAATATTGCCAGTTGCCACCTGATGGCCGGCCACTACGACTATATGCTGGTGGCCCGGGCAGCTGATATCGACGATTACGGACGGCTGCATCAGCAGGTTTTATCCCGGTTGCCGGGTGTAACACGCTTGGAAACCAGCTTTGCGCTCCGCGATGTGCTGGAAGAGAAGAGCTGAGTTGCAGTGAGCAGCCGGCGCAGCGTCTCATCACATCTGTCGCGACAGTATATATTTTTAGAGTAATAAACAGTCCAATATTTTCCGGCTCCGAAAAGAAAACTGCGGACATCCGAATGAGGAAATGAACCATGATGGACGCTGACCTGAGATTTCCCAACCGCAAGAAAAAAGAGCCGGAAGAACCGCTATTTGGCGACAAGTTCGCAGACTTGGAGCAACAAGGCGCCAACAGCCCGGAAACTCCAGCGGAACCACTGTATCTGACCACTTACAAGATCATCGGTTCTGACCCTGTGAATCAGATGGAAGAGCTTGTGGAGCCGGAGCCTTATACGCCCCAGAGCGCCACCGATACGCCAGAAGCTGCAAGTACGATCCACGAAAGCGCATTTGCTGCCCCCAGAGACCCGGTCATTCCGCCGCCTCCCCCGCCGAAGCCGTTGCGTGAGGTATTGCTGGAACGTGCAAAGAAGTTCGCCGAGAACCCAACCAGGGTTTATGCTGCGGCGGGCGTGGCTTTGGGTGTTCTTCTGGCGCTTTTTCTCTCCACATTCTTTTGGGGATCTGATACGCGGCCCTTCGATTTAGGCTCGGAAACCTCGAACGCAACCGGATTGAGAGGGTATCTGTTCATTAAATGGGAGAAGCGGCTTGAGTACCGCCTGATGATTGAACCCATCAGCCCGGACCAGAAAGCGGGCTTCGCTCTGGCGGCGACTCATCCGTTGCGTCCACTTTCAGTCGGCATACAAATCAAAGATGACCGCGGCTTTGTGCTTTGCACCAAAGACGTCCTGTTGAAGTACGATGCCCGGAACACGGTAGACCCTGCCGCATTAACTACGGAGCCACAGGCTAGTCAGATGAGTCCCGCTACTGGTCAGCCAGCGCCAGAGATTGATTATGCAAAACTGAACGCTCAGGAAGCCGCCCGCGAACAGGGCATGGATATCTTTCAGAATCAACTTGGGGCTGACGGACAAGTTGCATCCATCAGCGCACAAGGCCAGATTCCCTGCTCGCAGAAATCTTACGAGAATGCTTATTCCTGGACCATGTCGCCTAACTTTCCTGATATTGCCGAGCAGGACCAATGGCTGAAGCGCCAGCAGGAGTTAGCGGCAGAAGCGGCGCGCCCACCCGCAAAAGTACATGAAACTCACAAGAAAGCCACATCGATTAAGATCTTGCCTTATGTGGTTGAAGGCGACGATGCAATCGTCGATTTGGACACCTTTCATGGAGTCATCCAGACTCGCGGAAGAAAGACTTTCATCTTCGATAAGTCGAACCAGGCCGCTTATGACTATAAGTGGCAGGAATATCCGGTCAGCATCCATTTCAGGTGCGACCGGAATTCAGAGTGTGAACTGATGCACTCGGGCCTGGGCGCGCTGCGCGTAAGGATGCGGCGATAGGCTGATTCCCGTCACCCGGCACTCGGTCATGAACAGCGACGGTTCCGCAAATGACTGGCTTTACCGCCCAGTTCCTGTACTGGTACGCCGTTTTGTTTTCCGGCGCGGTCAATCGATACGGTTCCGGCCCTTGGGCCTTACAATAGGCCTTGAGGTAGGACTGACTCTCCCATGTCATTAAACAGCTATCCTTCGCGCTCTACGCGGTCGCACGGTTTGCGCTCGCTCTTCAGCATGTTTTCCAGCGATCTGGCTATTGATCTTGGCACTGCCAACACGCTGGTCTTTGCGGCCGGAAAAGGCATCGTGGTCAACGAGCCTTCGATTGTGGCCATCAACAAAAACACCGGTGAAGTGGAAGCCGTGGGCAAAGAGGCCAAGCTGATGCTGGGCCGCACGCCCGGCAACATCGTGGCTATCAAGCCGATGAAGGATGGCGTCATCGCCGACTTCAAAGTCACCGAAAAAATGTTGAACTACTTCATCCAGAAGGCGCACAACCGCAAGATGCTGGTGCATCCGCGCAT
>CAYPYJ010000029.1:0-38854 GCA_964414945.1 uncultured Occallatibacter sp. | reverse complement strand
ATCCTTCCATCGCCCGCGAGGGAAGCACGTACTACATCTTCGCAACCACTTCAATCGCCAGCCAGGGCCAGTTTCCCATTCGCTGCTCTCACGACCTTATGGCGTGGAAGCTGTGCGGCCATGTCTTCAGCACGATACCTTCATGGATTCACGAGGCCAGTCCCACTACAAGGGAACTGTGGGCTCCAGACATCTCCTTCTTTCAAGGAAAATTCCATCTGTACTATGCCTACTCGGCATTCGGCGTGAATACCTCGGGAATCGCACTGGCTACGAATGAAACACTCGATCCGCAAAGCCCGAAGTATCACTGGAAGGACGAGGGTCTGGTTCTGAAATCGATTAAGACAGACGATTTCAACGCCATCGACCCCAACATCGTATTCGACGAAAAAGGCCAGCCATGGCTGAGTTTCGGCAGCTTCTGGGGTGGCATCAAAATGCGCAAGATTGATGCGGTCACTGGCAAGCCCTCCGCCGCTGATTCCACACTTTACTCTCTTGCCGCGCGCGCCATGCCTGCGCAGCCTGATCCGCCAAAGCCCGGGTTGCCAGCAGATTGGCAGGCTGTCGAGGCGCCCTTTATCGTGCATCATGGGGACTACTACTATCTCTTCGTCTCCTTCGACCTATGCTGCCGGGGCACACACAGCACCTATCGCACCATGGTCGGACGCGCCCGCCAGGTCACAGGGCCTTACCTGGACGCCGGTGGCAAACCGATGCTCAAGGGCGGCGGAACACAGCTTCTGCAGCCCAATAGCCGGTGGCTTGGTCCCGGCGGAGAGTCGGTCTTGCAGCGGCCCGAAGGCGATCTTCTTGTCTTTCACGCCTATGACACCGTCACCGGCAAATCTGCTCTGCAAATTTCAACGCTTACCTGGACGAACGGCTGGCCCCATGCCGCGCTTGCAACCACCGGAGAATCAAAGTAAACCGGAATACCATACGCGACTCAAGACTTTTATCCAGTAAAACTGGAGAGGAAACGAGAAGATTATGAAGCATAAATCGATTCGAGAAACCAGATCATGGTACATCATCGGGCTGGGTATTGCGCTTTTGTCGGCGACCAGTGTGGTGGGCTGCGGAGGCGGTGGCGGCGGCAGCAGTTGCACCACCAACTGCACCACAACAACAACTGACATGGGTACTCTGACCGCAATGGCCGATACCAATACCTACACGCTCAAGAACGCCGCTAGCAATCTGGTTTTGGGCATCAGCGGCCAGAGCCAAACCGCCGCCGCAATCGCTGTCCAAGAGAGTGCGGGAACCGCAGACACCTACTGGCACTTCATGCCCATGGGTAGCAGCGTATACAACGTCGAGAATATGCTCACTCATCAGGTCCTGGGCATCCTGAACGCATCCACAGCGGCCGGAGCGCAGGCATTGCAATACTCCGACAACGGCACCCACGACCACCTGTGGCAGTTCTACCTACTCACTGACGGCAACTACCTCATCAAGAACGTGAATAGCGGTTACTATCTTGAGGACGCCAACTCCGGCACAACCTCCTCGGCCACCATCGATCAGGGCGCGCGATCCTCTAGCGTCACCGGCTGCACCTGTCAGGAGTGGGCCATCACATCCAGCGGCAACGCAGCTTACCCTGCACCCATCACCGTCACCGGCACTGGCATTCACGTTCACGATCCATTTATGTTGCAAGATCCAGCGACTCATATTTACTGGCTCTATGGAACCCATCAGACCCTTGCCTATTCGACTGATGGAACCACATTTACCTACACAACCGAAACCCCCAGCAGCACCGGCGCATGCACCGCAGCGCAAGGAACTTACTGGTTCACTGTTAACAACTATTGCCCGATCATTGGGCCCGACTTTGCATCGTGGTCAGGATTGCAAACTCCGCTCGCGTATAACGGAGCGCACAACACGGATGTCTGGGCGCCGGATGTGCTCAACGACAACGGCACCTACTATCAGTACTATGCGATTCCTTATGATCCCTCGACCGGCGCAGAGGCCGTTATCGGACTGGCCACCAGCACGACGCCCTACGGACCCTGGACAGATAAAGGTTATGTCGTCACATCCTGGACCGCCTCTGCAGCTCTGCCTTCGCCCAATCCGTGGGGTTTCTACAAGCCAACTACATGGAACGCCATCGATCCGTCGCCCTTCATCGACGCCAGCGGCAATTGGTGGCTGATCTTTGGATCGTGGAGCGACGGCATCCATCTGTTGGAACTGCAGTCGCCCAGCACGGCAACCTCCAACGCCACCATCGGATTCCCGGTTTCCAGCAACAGCAGCACATGGACCATCATTGGCAGCCGTGGTGCGGGCGAGGAAGGCCCGTTCATCTACTACTGGAACGGTTACTACTATTACTTCGCTCCCATCAATGTCTGCTGCGCTGGTACTGCTAGTACTTATCGCACAATCTACGGGCGCTCGTCGTCCGTCACTGGTCCGTACTATGATCGCGGAGGAATCAGTTTGGCTGTCGGCGGTGGGACCATCCTCCTCAGCTCGCATGGCAATATCTACGGCCCCGGCGGCGCCAGCGTCTTCACGGACACAGGCGTTAGCGGCAGCCAGTCCCTGCCCACCATCGTCTATCACTACTACGACGGAAACAACAACGGAACACCAACGCTCGGCATCAATCGCCTGGGCTTTACTTCCGATGGATGGCCATTCGTTCAATGAACTGAAGCTCTCTCATCCATTCCGTTTTTCTTGCGGTATGGATGAGAGAGCAAAGGCCTACGTATGCTTGAAATCCAGATTTGAACTCGCCCCAAAATTAAATGATCCGATCATCGTTCGCGCCTAAGTACTCTAAGCTGTTGTGCAACAACGTCGCGAACAAACTTTAGCGCACCGGGAAATAATCACCGTTTGAAACCTGAATTTCAGCGGGAATTTAACAAAAAACAGCTTGACACGTATCAAGTTCGGCGTAAGAATCGGAAGTGAGCGAGGTTCCACTTACTCAATGCGGGTGCTTGAACTCAGGCTAAGCGATCGAAGTGCGCTCTTCTGCTTTTTCCCCGTGGGGCTTTTCAAAGATCGAATGCAAGCCTCAAAAAAATAATCGAAGCAAGCAAGTATTGTAGCCTTGGAAACTTCTAATGCCAAGGCACGCTATAAGTGTAAGTATTTTCAAGATATGCTTCGATTAGACGATTTCAGTTACTTTCTGCTCGCGTCAAACTCTTCTTTGTTTCGACTTTGACGCGCATAATTAAACCAACAACCGCTGGATAGGAGTTGCTATATGGGCCACCTCAAAGAATCCGAAGGAATGCATAGTTTACCTGCTGGCCAAAGTAATAGTCATAACTCGAGCGGGCTGGCGCGCCAAGCAAATAGGACCAAACCTTCCGAGTTGGAGATGGATGGTGCGAGGGCGAAGAATCCGACTTTTGTCGAAGATTTTATGCTGGAACATTCTAACTCTAGCCTTCTCATCGCGATGATGGGGAAAACCGGAAGTTATAAAGTCGTCTCTCAGGAACTGCAACACTCAACCCAGTATTACGGATTTCCTTCTTGACGTGGCATAACTTTATACGCTGTATGTCGGAAGGAAAGACGGTGGAGGCGGGCATGGAATGCTCAATCTGCGCAAATCTCGAGCAAGCGTATTTGGCCAGCCTTGGCGAGTACATTGAGGCTCGTTCTTCAGTCGGTTATCGTGTCAGCACAAAGCTTGCGGCTCAGAAAAATGTTGAGATGGAACGCGCCCGGTACGAACTGGAAGAGCATCGCTCTGCATGCGCCTCTGCCGTTTTGGCGCCAGTGATGATGCCGCAGCGGGAAGTGCCTACGACCAAACTGAGACCGCTGGCGGCATAATTTTTGCGGCTTCCCAACCATGCGCGACGCCTCAGGCGCCGCGCATTTTTATGCTCTCGCTTTGCAATCCTTATCCGCAATAACTAACTTACTGACTTACTAACTCGCCGCCCGATGTATCGCCAGCAGCTTCTCCAGCAACGGCTTCAGCAGCTTCAAATCCAGAGCATTTGCTCCGTCTGACTTGGCGTTCGCCGGATCGTCGTGAACCTCCAGAAACAATCCGTCGATACCCGCCGCCACCGCTGCCCGCGCCAACAATGGAATGAACTCAGGCTGCCCTCCGCTCACGCCGCCTGCTGCCGATGGCTGCTGCACCGAATGAGTGCCGTCAAAGATCACCGGCGCAATCTGTCGCATCACCGGAAGTGAGCGGTAATCCACCACTAGCGTGTTATAGCCAAAGCTGGCTCCGCGCTCGGTCAGCGAAACGCGCTCATTGCCCGTTGATCGCACCTTCTCCACCGGGTGCGTCATATCCCACGGCGAAACGAACTGCCCCTTCTTGATATTCACAGCTCGTCCGGTCTTGCCTGCGGCTACCAGCAGGTCAGTTTGACGACATAGAAACGCTGGAATCTGCAATACGTCAACGGCCTCAGCGGCCACATCGCAGTGGCTTGGCTCATGTACGTCGGTCAGCACCGGCAGGCCCGTGTCCTTGGCTAATCGGCCCAGAATGCGCGTACCCTCCACCAGCCCCGGTCCGCGATAGCTTTTCACGCTGGTGCGGTTGGCCTTGTCATAGCTGGCCTTGAAGATGTACGGAATCCCCAGGTCGCTCGCAATGCGCTGAATCGCCTCGGCCATCGTCCGAACATGTGCCTCAGACTCAATCACACATGGTCCGGCAATCAAAAACAACTGGCCCTCGCCCACATGGACCGGACCGATTTCAAATGAGTGGCTCACGAAGCCGATTTTACCTTGACAGCCAGCCATTGGGCTGCTGAATGGGCTGGAGTAAGAGAATTCGCTCAAAACTTTACCGAAGCCGGACTGAACGATACAATCTCTAAGGAGGCCGAAGTAGCTCAGTTGGTAGAGCAGCTGATTCGTAATCAGCAGGTCGTCGGTTCGAGTCCGACTTTCGGCTCCATCTACAAATGCAAGGAAACAAAGGTTTTTAATCATGGCTTCTCCCTGCGGAGCGGCCATTTTTGTTTGACGGAATTTTTGCAGCTTGAATCCGGGACTGAAATTGCCTTCGTTCGAAAAGTTCCCGCATCCTTGCTCATCTGAGAGAATAGAAAGAGTGAACAGCGCTCCCCAACATAATTTGAGCCGAAGGCGGTTGGCGCCACCGCAGCGATCTTTCTTTCTGCTGAAGACGGTAGCTGCCTTCATTGCTGTCTTGGCTTTGGTGAGCGTCTCATTGTTACTCCGCGCTCAAGCGCCCAACCCGACCTCTGCCTCCAACCCATTCTTCGGTAGCGTTACAGCCCGCCCTGCCAGCGATGGAGTCATGAAGCTCTCGCTGGACGAGGCCATTACTCTCGGCCTGAAAAATAACCTGGGTCTCAGGGAAGCGGAAAGCGGCGAAAAGATACTCCAGGGGCAGAAGAATCAGGCGCTGCAAAACTTTTTGCCGACCATCAATCTCACCGGCGACCTTGGCGTTCACCAGCAGAACCTGGCCGCGTTGGGTTTCGGCCCCGGCACCATTAAATTGTTTTCCTCGCTCTTTCCCGGCGGCAACATACCAGCAGGTTTTTCGGAGATCACTCGCGACGACCTGACCCAAGGCAAAATCCAATTTGGCCAGATGCTCTTTTCCGGTCCGGTTATCGCGGCGTGGCGAGGAGTAGGCGCGGCGGAGCGTGCCGCCCACTTCACTAAAATGTCGGCGCGTGGCGAGGTCGTCCAGCAGGTGGCCGCGGCTTATCTCCGCGCCATCGCCGCCTCCAGCGAGGTGGACAACGCCAAGGCCCTCGAAGCCACGGGCCAGGTACTCGTCCGGCAGGCTCATGAAGCTCATGAGGCAGGTGTCGCTTCCAATCTCGATCAACTGCGCGCGCGCGTCCAGCTACAGGCACAGCAAGAGGCGCTCATCGCCGCGCAAAACGCGTTGGAAAAGAGCCTCATCCTCCTCAAACGCGAAATTGGCATCGATCCGGGTCAGAAGATTGCGCTTTCTGACCCCGCGCCATACAGTGATTTGACCGCGCAATCGCCGGAAGAAGTACGTGCCATTGCCTACAAAAATCGTCAAGACTATCAGACGCTCCAGAACCAGGCCGTCGAATTCAAAGCCATCCACGCGGCTTATCGCAGCCAGCGCTGGCCCAGCCTAAGTTTTGGCGGTTACTACGCCGTCAGTCAGGTCAACGGCGCGGGTTCACACGGTAATATGGCTGCTGTCGGCACACTCAGCGTCCCGCTCTTTCGCGAGGCCAGCCTGCGCGGCAATGCGGATGCCGCCCGCGCTCAGCAAG
Organism: uncultured Occallatibacter sp.; assembly: GCA_964414945.1. Classification (GTDB taxonomy): domain Bacteria; phylum Acidobacteriota; class Terriglobia; order Terriglobales; family Acidobacteriaceae; genus Telmatobacter. The sequence continues at coordinate 32,579 of CAYPYJ010000029.1, read as the reverse complement.
ACGCCGTCAACGCCCAGCTCAACGACCTGCGCAGCAAAATCGATCAACAGGTGCGTTCCGCGCTGCTCGACGTGAACGCCACAGCTAAGCTCGTTGAAGTGGCCCGCTCCAACGTCGAACTAGCAACTCGCGCACTTAGCGACGAAACCGATCGCGTCGCCGCCGGTGTGGACGACAATCTGCCCCAGGTCACCGCGCAGGCGACGCTGGCATCGGCGGAAAGTAACCTCGTAGAAAGCCTCTACCAATACAACTTGTCCAAGCTGGCCCTGGCTCGTGCCGCAGGAGTTATCGAATCGCAATATCGCGAGTATTTAGGCAAGTAAGTCGGCCACTTTCCGTGTTACCTTTGAGCCAGCAGCAAAAGCGAAAGGTAACTCCAGCACGTGTCCAGGCATCTCACCATCAAGTACTACGTGGAACCGGACCCGGCGGCCCTTGCGTGCCGTGCGGCGCAGTATTTTGTCGAGATGGCCAGCGAAGCAGCCGATGCGCTCGGCCGCGTGCGCATTGCCATCAGCGGCGGCTCCACACCTAAAGCAGCCTTTGAGCTGCTTGCCGATTCCAGCAAGCCCTGGCGTAGCCGTATGCCGTGGGAGAAGCTCGACCTCTTCTGGGTTGACGAGCGCTGTGTTCCTCCAGATAGCGCCGACAGCAACTACCGCATGACCCGCCTCGCCCTGCTCGATAGCGTGCCGCTCCGTCCTGAGCAGATTCACCGCATCGAAGGCGAGCTGGAGCCTGAAGTTGCAGCTTCACGCTACGAGTCTGAACTGCGCAATTGCTTTCGTATGGAGGGAGCCGAGAGCCCTCGTTTCGATCTCATTGCTTTGGGCATGGGCAGTGACGGCCATACCGCCTCCATCTTTCCGCACACGCAGGCAGTTCACGAAATGAGCCGTCTGGTCACAGCCAACCATGTGCCGCAGCACAACACAACTCGCATCACCCTCACCTGGCCGGTCATCAACCACGCCCGCTCGGTCTTCTTCTTTATCGCGGGGGAGGATAAAGCTGCTGTTTTGAAAGAAGTACTAACCGGTCCAAGCGATCCGGAGCGGTTGCCCAGCCAATTAATTTGGCCTTCTAGCGGTATACTTACATTGATTCTGGATAAGGCCGCAGCCTCGCTTTTGCCTCCAACTAATGCGGAAGGCTGTGGAGTTTTGGAGAGAAATAGATGATTTTGGCGGGCGATGTAGGCGGCACCAAGGTTCACCTGGCGCTGTTCGATTTTATCAACGGGAAACTGGAATGCTCCCGCGACAAAATTTTTCCGGCCAAGAACTACTCCGGTCTGGAAGAGATCGTCACAGAATTTCTCGGCGCATTCAAAGTAACTGCGGCCTGCTTCGGCGTGCCCGGCCCGGTGCGCAACGGTCGTCTGCGTCTCACCAACCTTCCTTGGACTCTGGACAGCAATGAGCTCTCCGTAAGTCTGGGTATCAAACATGTCTTCCTGATCAATGACCTGGAGGCCAACGGCTACGGCGTCTCCGAGCTCTCCGCCGAACAGATCTACACACTCAGCGAAGGCGACGTCAGCCAGATCGGCAATCGCGCACTGATCGCCGCCGGAACCGGCCTCGGCGAAGCGCTACTCATCTGGAGTGACGGAGGCCATACTCCCTATCCTTCCGAAGGCGGCCATGCCGACTTCGCGCCTCGCAACGAAGACGAGATCGACCTGCTGCGCTTTCTCAAACAGAAGTACAACGGCCGCATCAGCACCGAGCGCGTGGTCAGCGGCATCGGCCTTACCAACATTTACGAGTTTCTCCGCGAAGTGCGCGGCCTCGACGAGCCCAACTGGCTGGCCGAGCGCATCGCTGCGGAAGACCCCAACGCCGTCATTACCGAGTTGGCGCTTGGGGCCAAAAGCGAAATCTGCGAAAAAGCGCTGGACATGTTCGTCTCCGCATACGGCGCTGAGGCTGGAAATCTGGCTCTCAAACTACTCTCCGTAGGCGGCGTCTACATCGGCGGCGGCATCGCCCCGCGCATTCTGGAAAAGCTCAAGGACGGCACCTTCATGAAGGCCTTTACAGACAAGGGCCGCCTCAGCCAGTTGCTTATCAATATGCCGGTGCGCATCATCCTCGAAAGCCGTGCCGCCCTGCTCGGCGCAGCCACTTACGCCGAAGCCCGCGCCGCCGAAATCAGCGGTATCAGTCCCCGCGCTGCTTCCGTAAAAATCTAGGGGCCAAATCGTACGCAAGTGAAAAGAGGGCCAGCCGATATCGGCTGGCCCTCTTTTCATCACAACTCATCACATTATCTATCCGCCCAGCGAAAAAACCACATTGATCGTAGTATCTACTTCCACCGGCGCGCCGTTCAGCAGGTAGGGTTTGTACCGCCAATGCGAGACCGCCGACAATGCGGAAGCGGCCATTGACGGCCAAGGAGCGGAAAGTACACGCAGATCGTGGATACGCCCATCTCGGCCTATGACGGCCTGCATAACTACCGTGCCTGAAACGCGTGCATCCTTGGCATCCTGAGGATACACAGGCGACGGTTTCTCTAACACCATACCAACCATCATTCCCCCTGCGATTTTCACCTTATCGAGTTTCGAGGTTGGCGCAGTGATAGGAGGCGTAAGTGCCGGATCGGATGGATCCAACGATGTGATTGACTCGACCTTTGCGGAGAGAATCTTGCGCTTTCCATCCAGAAACGAAATCTCGCGTGCTATATATTTATTCTGGAATTTTGCGATGTTGTCATAGGTCGTGGCCGTATTCCCAAAAGAATAGCTCGCACGCAGAACGGGTAATTGAGAATTGAAGCAGTAAGTGGGAAACAAACCAAGCGGAACAGTTTTGATTTGCAAACGCTGCGGCATCTGCGGAACCAACATAATACAAGGAAACTTGGCGTCCTTGGATCCAATGGACTCGCGATCCAGATTATACTTTGCCATATCCATCTCGCTTGATTTTGGAAGCGGCGACAGAAGAGCACTCTCCAGCCTGTATTCGAAAAATTCCAGCGGCACTACGCCCATGTCCTGATGCGCGTATTTGCCGTCGGCCGTATGCCAATTCGTATGGGTTGTTCCCTGCCGTGTCCAGGTGCTCCGATACACCTGCGGCGAGGCCCACCAATACTCATACGTCCCCTGCTCGCCAGGATCGCCTTTTTCGTCATAAAGCTGATAAGTAGCCTTCAAGTGCCAGGGCTTCAAGGTTGGGTCGGAGTAGTCATAGAAAGGCGCAGCCGCTGCAAATACTTCACGCGGCTCCTTCGGCAAACCCGGTCCTGCATTGGCAGCCGTCTGGGCAAAGCCCGGCAGCATAGCCGTCAGAGATAAAGCCAAAAAACAGAGCAGTCGCATGGTGGATATAGAGTGACACTCATCCACTATTCAACCCTGAACGTGGCCGCTCTCGCCAAGCCAGTTTCTCTTCAGCCACAGTGAAACCTGCACGAGCAGAATCAGCGCCGGCACTTCGACCAGCGGACCGATCACCGCGGCAAAAGCCGCGCCGGAGTTCAGACCGAAGACAGCGACGGCAACCGCAATCGCCAACTCGAAGTTATTGCTCGCGGCAGTAAATGAAAGTGTGGCTGTCTTCGAGTAATCGGCGCCCACTTCGCGACCCATCCAGAAGCTGACAAAAAACATCACTACAAAATAGATGAGCAGCGGCACGGCGATGCGCAGCACGTCGAGCGGAAGCTGCACAATTAAAGTTCCTTTCAGGCTGAACATCACCACGATGGTGAAGAGCAGGGCAGCGAGCGTCAGCGGACTGATGGCGGGCACAAAGCGCGATTGATACCAGTCGCGGCTTTTGGCGCGCACCAGTACAAAGCGAGTCAGCATTCCGGCCAGAAACGGAATGCCGAGATAGATAAACACACTTTCAGCGATCTGGCTCATACGAATATCCACCACCACACTCTTCAATCCCACCAGCGGCGGCAGAATGGCCAGAAAGAACCAAGCGTAGATGCTGTAGAAGAGCACCTGAAAGACGCTGTTGAACGCGACGAGCCCGGCGGCGTAATCTGTGTCTCCCTTGGCCAGTTCATTCCACACAATCACCATCGCAATGCAACGGGCCAGACCAATCAGAATCAGGCCGGTCCTGTACTCCGGGTAGCCGCGCAGAAAAATCACCGCCAGCGCAAACATAAGCACTGGCCCAATCACCCAGTTCTGCACCAGCGAAAGCCCCAGCACCTTGCGATTGCGAAAGACATCCCCCATCCGCTCATATTGCACCTTGGCCAGCGGCGGATACATCATCAGGATCAGGCCAATGGCGATGGGGATGTTCGTCGTTCCGGCCTGAAAACGTTGCAGCATTGCAGGCACGGCAGGCACAAAACGTCCCAGTGCAACGCCAGCAGCCATCGCCAGAAAAATCCACAACGTCAGAAAGCGGTCGATGAATGATAGCTTGGCGCTGCCCGGAACAGGACAGCATAACTCCGAGTTACTCTGCATGGTTTTCTCCAGTGAGATGAGTTATAGCTGCTGCTTGCCAATCGCGCGCATCTTGTTTTCAATCGCCATGCGGTCCAGCGTCTCCAGCGGCAGGCTGAGAAAAAGTTGCACTCGATGGCGCATCTGCCGCAGCGTTTGCGCGAAGGCCGCGCGCTTCTCTTCGTCGGTGCCAGCAACGGCAGCCGGATCAGCAAATCCCCAATGCGCCGTCACCGGATGTCCCGGCCACAGCGGGCATGCCTCGCCCGCAGCGTTGTCACAGACCGTCACAACGAAGTCCATCTCCGGCGCGCCAGGTTCAGCAAACTCATCCCAGCTTTTGCTACGCAGGTCCTCGACTGGATACCCCAGTGCCTGCACCTGCTCAATAGCAAAGGGATTCACTTTGCCGCTGGGATGGCTGCCCGCGCTGTAGGCTTTGAAACGCCCCCCGCCCATCGTATTGAAGAGCGCCTCGCCGATGATGCTGCGTGCCGAGTTGCCGGTACACAGCACGAGAATGTTATACGGTTTCCGCATGACAATGACCTCCCAATATCTGGTTGCCCCAGGTCCGGGATCCCCACGAACAGGTCTTTGTCCGTGGGGTGGAGATCCCGCGTTTGGGACCTGGGATTTCAAGGATAATCAGCCGCAGCATCCGCCCGGTTTAGTCGCTCGAATAAATGCACTCACAAACTTGTTATCAATGAGCGGCGCAACCGTATCCACATCGAGCCCTGCCTCAACAAGAAAATGCCGAGAGTCTTCAGCGGTGTAAACTCGCGTTGGCTCCAGCGAAATCTTCGTGAAGCCCGCAGCCGACAGCTTGGCTGCATAGTCCTTCTCCTCCAGCGCTCCGGAGACGCAGCCCGCCCACAGCAACATGCTCGTGCGAATCTGCTCCGGAATCTCGCCGCGCACCACTATGTCGGAGACCGCAAACCGTCCCCCCGGCTTCAATACACGGAAGGCCTCACGCAACACGCTGTCCTTATCAGCTGAGAGATTGATGACGCAGTTGGAGATGATAACGTCGACCGAGTTATCCGGCAATGGAATCCTCTCAATCTCTCCCTTCAAAAACTCAACATTCGTCACCCCCGCCTGCCGCTGATTTTCGCGTGCCAAGGCCAGCATATCGTCGGTCATATCAAGGCCATATGCCTTGCCCGTCGGTCCTACGCGCTTGGCTGAGAGCAGCACGTCGATGCCGCCGCCGGAGCCAAGGTCCAGCACCGTCTCACCCGCCTTCAGCTCGATCAGCGCCGTCGGATTACCGCAACCCAGCGAAGCCAGCACAGCGTTGGCAGGTAGCCCACTCTTTTCTGATTCCTCATACAAGCTGGTTGTGATCGGGTCGCAACAGCGTAGCGCCGGATCTCCGCAGGCCACCGAACCGCAATCCAGCACCCCACGCGCCGCCGCTCCATACTTTTCCTGAACCAAAGTCTTTGTGTCCATACTTAGCGCCTCATATTCGCTAAATCGAATATATCCTCCGCACTCATATCTGTCAATGCGTATATAATAATTTTTATGGGCTGCTGTTCCAAACCGATTGCTCTTGAAGGACTTTTTGCGGCTTTGGCCGACGCCACACGCCTACGCCTGCTTAACCTGATGGTTGGCCGCGAGGTCTGCGTTTGTTATCTCGTCGAGATTCTTGGTCAAAGCCAGCCCAAAATTTCGCGCCACCTTGCTTACCTTCGTAATGCCGGCATCGTCCATGCCCGCCGCGAAGGGAAGTGGATGCATTACAGCATCTGCCCCCCCGCCGATGCCACTGCTGCCTCAATTCTGAATGCCGCACTAGCCGCTCTCGGTAACGACAAGAAAATGCGCGTTGATCGGGCTCGTCTCGACCGCGCCTGTTGCGCGCTGCCGGTCCAGATCGTTTCGGCAGCCCGCTCCTAGCCCGCTCCACACCGCCCCGTTATGGGAACGCGCTGTAATCGACCGTTCCACGTTGTAAGAACGTGGGCCAGGCCGCAGAGTCTTGAAGCAGCACCGAAGGTGGATAATTTATTCATGCCAGATTCCCTCCTGGCCGATGATTCCCTTAGGGATGTGGTATCAGGAGTAAACTCGCCCAAGAGGAAAGCAGGAGATTTGAGACCTAAGTCCTCATTTTCCGTATCAGTAAGCAAAACACGTCACGGCCAAGTGGTGGGCGCAGCTCGGCTGCGGGGGGAGATGCTGGCAAAATCCTGCCTCCGCGCTCTCGTTTTTCTATTGGTAGCCCTTTGCGGTTGGGCTGCGGCGGAAAGCGCAGCACCGGCAAAGATGCCGCCGGGCCAACTGCCTACACTCACAACAGTGTTGCAGGCGCACAGCCTCCGATCTGACGAAGCCAGACGCGCTTATCCAGTCCACCTGAGGGCGGTGGTCACCTACTACGATCCAAATCTCGGAAATGGTTACGCAGCCACGTTTGTGACCGATGCGACGGGCAGCATCTGGGTCAACCTGCCTGCCGATAAGTTCTCTTCACTGCCTGCCGAAACGCTGGTCGATGTGACCGGCGTAACCGACAATGGTCTCTTTGCTCCCTATATTGCATCTCCCCATGTCGTTGTAATCGGGCGCTCGCATCTGCCGGAAAATGCTGCCCGTGTGAATCACGAGAGCCTCTTCAGTGGTATACGCGATGGCCAATGGATTGAGGTTGAGGGCACCGTTCATTCTTTCTCCGAGACTGACCGAACCGTCACGCTTCATCTTGAAATGCCCGATGGGCCTATCAATGTGTTGATGATAAAGGAGACAGGCGCCGACTACTACAAACTGGTAGATGCCAGGGTGTTGATTCGCGGCAATGCCGCCCCCATCTTTAGTCGCACCAAATATCAGATGGTCGGTGCGCGCCTCATGGCGCCAGGCCTTTCGGCAATCAAAGTTATTGAACCAGCGCCTGCCGATCCCTTCAGTCAACCCGTGGCTCCGGTAGACAGCCTGATGCGCTGGGACCACATTTCCATCCTGAAGCACCGTGTGCATTTGCGCGGAACGGTAACCCTTCTGTGGCCTGGATCTTCTCTCTGCATTCGCGATGAGAGCGGAGCTATTTGTATGCGCACTGGGGAAAAGGCTACCGTTGCCGTCGGCGACATTGCAGACGTCATCGGATTCGCGGAAATCGAGGGAGATGCTCACATCCTCACCGACGCCGTCTACCGTTCTGTCGGCAAGGGTGAACCTGCGGCAGCCGCGCCCATGGCTGCGGACACAATTTTGCATGGTTTGAACGATTCCGAGCTTATTTCGATTGATGGAGAGCTGATCGGTCGCGATCAGGCTTCCTCCGACACGACCCTTATGCTCAGCGCTGGGAAGGTCATTTTCACCGCCGTTCTTCCTAAAAGTCTGGCAGACTCCCAAAAAGATGTGTGGAAGACCGGAAGCAAGCTGCGCATTACAGGAATCTGCTCGATCAGCGTGACTGCCGAGAACAGCGCTGCGGGAGAAGGAGTCGCGGAGGGAGAAGGAGGCTCGGTAGCAAAGTCCTTCAGAATCCTCCTGCGCTCTCCGAGCGATATCATCGTGCTGAAAAAGGCTCCCTGGTGGACGCCGGTTCATATGCTTGTGGTGCTGGCTCTGGCGCTCTCCGCCACACTGCTCGTGCTTGCTTGGGTAGTAGCGCTCAGGAAGCGGTTGGAGCAGCAGACACACCTTCTGCGCAAGAGTGAGGAGGAGTTTCGCCACATGGCGCTGCATGATTCCCTCACCGGACTGGCCACCCGTTTGCTCTTTGAAGATCGGCTGAACAACGCATTGGAAGTCGCCAAACGCCACCAAACGGGAGTGGCGCTGCTCATGGTGGACATCGATAAATTCAAAGGCATCAACGATACCTTTGGACACCCTGCCGGTGATGAAGTCCTCCGCCAAGCCGCATCTCGACTTTTGAAAGCTGTACGGACCAGCGATACGGTTGCCAGAATAGGCGGTGACGAATTTGTCGTGCTCCTTCCTGATCTGAACGACCTGCTCATGGCCGAGAGTGTTGCCGCGAAGATTGTAAAATCTCTGGCAGAACCCGTTCATTTTGCGAGCCGTGAAGTTCCAGTCTCCGTCAGCGTGGGAGTTTGCGCGTCCAACGCCGGAGAACTCGATGAGGAAGCCTTATTGAAGCGTGCCGACTATGCCCTTTATCAAGCCAAGGCGAATGGGAGAAATTGCTATTGTGTCTTTACGCCTGACCTTGTTTCGAACTAACCGATTCAATTGTTTGAAACAGGTTGTTTGCGCCAACAGGCGTTAAGCCTCCGCGCTTACTCGTTAGGCTATTCTCCAACTAGGTACTCTTTAGCGTCTAGCCGCGCTGGCCGAGTCGTCCCAGTTGAGTAGAAAGGCTGAATCCGCATGATGCGTTGGTTCGTCCGATGGCTGCAACGATTGGTCCTGGTGATAGTGGTGGTGTTTGTAGTCGCGTATGGAGGCGATTGGGCCATCTTCAAGATGCGCGGCTCGCCCCAGTCCAGTATTACCGTCAACCGCTATGTGACGATTCCGCTCAAAGGAAACAAGCAGGAGTTCGACTATCTCGGCTCCATCGACGTGCCCTGCTCACGCTCATTGTTCCCGCAATCTGCGCAAACTCCCTGCTGGCAACTACGCCGCAACTCTAACCAAGGAATCACGCAGTAAATCTTCCTGAGAGGTAAGAATTCGCTGAGAATTAACCAAACATCTACCCGTGATACCGGTCACGTCGAGGAAACTTCAGGCCGACTAACATCGTTTAATCTTGCTCTAGATTCCGAGGAACGATGTATAGTCGCACCCAAAACGAGAACGGAAACTACAACACCCGCTGCCTTTTTTGCTTCATGACCATTGCTTCGTCCGTGGAAACGGACAAGGAATTGGATGAGCTGGAGGCAAAACACATCTGCCCCGAGCGGGCTCTGGCGGAGTTGCTGGCCATGGAAATTGCCGGCGAAGCCCGCAGCCACGCAAACTGAAGCAAGCCTAATCGGTCGGTCCTGGAACAACCATCTCTATTGCATCTGCGCCTGATCCCGCAGTTGCCGCGCCGTAGTCTCCAGAAAAGTCTCCACACTTGCCCCCGCGGGTTGCTCCAGTCCAGATTTTGCATGGATAGCTTGGGCGATCCGTTCGGCCAGCGCGTGGCGCGTGGGCAGGCTCATATCCAGTCTGCGTGAGAAAAACCCTTCCAGAACCACCAGGTCGGTCGTCGCGAGCTTGGCAATTCCCGTCGCCGGCAGCGTGTAGGCGTAATGCGGCTCGGGAGCCGGAGCACTGGGCGCAAAGCTCTGCGCAGTAAAGGTTCGCGCGCCTGAGTCGCCCCAGGCCGGCTCGTTCATCTCGCGGTCGCGCACCACCAGCGTGCCTGCCGCCAGGTCACCCAGCCGCTGGTGCTGACGGGTCGCGAAGATCGCAATTACTCCCGCGCCATAGAAAAATGGAAGAAAATCGATATAGCGGACCAGATTGCGTGCCATCGACTCAAGCAACCCAATCGCCCGCCCCGAGCGCTGAATCACGCGAATTCGCGCCACCCGCTTGCCCGGCGTGCGCCCATTCCAAAAGGCCTCAAAGAGCGTGAAGTAGCCCCAGTTAAAGAGAAAAATAATAAATATAACGATGGCCACGGCCCATTCCGCCGATAGCTTTGAAAACGCTTCGATTCCCGGCAGAAAGACGGCGAAGAGCAGCCCAAGCACCAGAAACGCCGCACCCCAGATCAGATAGTCAACCAGCAGCGCAATAAAACGGCTTCCGATTCCGGCCAGCGGCATCTCAATCTCCACCAGTTCCGGGGTATCAATGTTAAGCTGATCTGAATTCACTTCCATGGCGCAAATCCTCTCCAACCGGTGGATTCTCAAGCGCCGGCCTCATTGGGACCGGCTCTCGTCTCTATTGGCACAATGCGATGGCAGCGGCCTGGCCCAGCTCTCCCGCGCGGAGTTGGCCGAACTGGCCCTGCTCTATCGCCAGGTGGCCTCCGACCTCTCCGTGCTGCGGCAAGACACCACCTCGCGCACTTACGCCGCGCATGTGAATCAATTATTGGCTCGCGCCCACCATATCATCTATTCCGGTCGCAAGACCAGTCTGCTCTCTCTTTTCCGCTTTTTGCGCGATGAATACCCCGTGATCTTCCAGCGCCAGATCAGCTACGTCGCTGCCGCACTCGTCGTCTCCGTGGCCTTTGGCCTGCTGGGTTGGGCGCTCACCGAGGCGCGTCCAGAGTTCATGCGCCACTTCGTTGGCCCTGAGATGATCGCCACCATGGAGCGCCACACCATGTGGACCGAGTCCGTGGTAAGCGTCGCGCCCATGGCCTCCAGCGCCATCATGACCAACAACCTTTCCGTCAGTTTCGTGACCTTTGCCGGAGGCATCGTCTTCGGCCTCGGAACCTTCTGGTCGCTCTTTCAGAACGGAATCATGCTGGGCGTAATCGGTGCAGCCTGCCATCACTACGAGATGTCACTGGCCCTCTGGAGCTTTGTTGCCCCGCACGGTTCGCTGGAGCTGCCTTCGATCATCATCGCCGGTGGCGCGGGCTTCCGGCTCGCTCATGCCATGCTCTTTCCCGGCGCATTGCGTTGGAAAGAGTCCATCGCTCGCGGCGGCATCGAAGCCACCCGCCTGGTCAGCGGCATCATTCCGTTGCTGGTAATCGCCGGCATTCTGGAAGGATTCTTCTCCCCCTCGCACGCTCCGGTCTGGCTCAAGTTCACCGTCGGCGCGCTACTCTTCATCCTGCTCAACCTCTGGCTCTTTCGCCCGGTCAAAGCTGCCGATCCAAGCGCCTACTGATCCGGCCCAAAACCCTGTCATTCCGTGTCCTTGCTTACATCCAGAGCAGCCCGATTCGTCATGGCGAGTTAGGTAGGGATAAACTGTCGACAACTCGCTAACTCGCTATTTCCGCGAAGCGGAAGCCAACTTGCTGATTTTGTTGATAAAACCAATTACCAAACAGTTGTGTTCATGTGGGGCTGAGTGCGGCGAAGTCTAAGGATCTGGTCTCGTTTTTCCGGGCGCAAAGGATATAGCGCACCTCCCTGTCGCATTCAACCCCTGCGCTGATAAACTTCCCTGTCAGAGCTTTTCAGTTAGATCGTCCACAAGCCTTCGGAGGCCCAACGTGCCAGAATTCCAGCCCTTTGTTCCCGCCAGCGAGAATCGTCCGGAATTTACCCTTCGCGCCATTCTGCTTGGCTCGCTCTTCGGCATCATCTTTGGCGGTGTCACTGTTTACGTCGGTCTCCGCGCCGGACTCACCGTGGCCGCATCGATTCCCATTGCCGTACTCTCGATCAGCATTCTGCGCGCCTTCGGACGAGCTTCGATCCTGGAGAACATCATCGTCCAGACCACCGGCAACGCTGGTCAGTCGATTGCCGCGGGCGTCATCTTCACACTGCCCGCGCTCATCTTCCTGGGCTTCGATCTGGAATACGCGCGCATCTTCATCCTGGCGCTGATCGGCGGCTTTCTCGGTGTGCTCTTCATGGTGCCGTTGCGCAAGCAGTTGATTGTGGACGAGCATGAGAACCTGAAATTCCCCGAGGGCACGGCTTGCGCCGACGTGCTCAAGGCTGGCGAGCAGGGCGGCTCCATGGCCAGCCGCGTCTTCTTTGGCCTTGGCCTGGGTGCGCTCTACACCTTCTTCCAGAATGAAAATCTCTTCGGCGCGTGGCCGGGAACCCCGGAGTTCCGCCCCGACTTCGGACCCCAGCACGTCCTCAAAGGATCGTCGATCAAGGCCGACGCCACCAGCGAATACATGGGCGTGGGCTACATCATCGGCCCGCGTACGGCAGGCGTGATGCTGGCCGGCGGCGTGCTCAGTTGGCTGGTTCTGATGCCGCTGATCTACTTCTTCGGCAAGGCGCTGCCGGGGCCAGTCTACCCTGGCACCGTGCCCATCGCGCAGATGGGACCCAGCGACCTTTGGATTACCTATATCCGCCCTATGGGCGCGGGTGCCGTGGCTGCCGCCGGACTCATCACCCTCCTCAAGACGCTGCCCACCATCTTCAGTGCGCTCAGCTCTGGCTTCAAGCTCATGCGCAAGGGCAAGGATGCATCGGCCGCCAAGCCCCTCCGCACAGAGGATGATTTTTCCATGGGCACGGCGATGATCGGCTCCGGAGTGCTGGTTGTGCTGATGTTCTTCTTCCTGTACTTCAAGCCGGTGCCGGGAACGCATCTTGGACCTCTTGAGAATCTGGCCGCCTCCCTGCTGATCGTTTTCTTCGGCTTTCTCTTTGTCACCGTCAGTTCGCGCATCGTCGGCCTGATCGGCTCCTCGGCCAACCCCATCAGCGGCATGACGATTGCGACCTTGATGGCCACTTCGGCGATCTTCCTGGTCGCTGGCTGGACCGCTCCGGCCTTTGGCGCATTGGCGATTACGATTGGCGGCGTGGTCTGCATCGCGTCGGCTGAGGCGGGCGACACTTCGCAGGATCTCAAGACCGGCTTCCTGATCGGCGCCACGCCGCGCTTGCAACGCTATGCATTCCTGATCGGCATCGTGGTCTCTACCGTTGCCATTGGCTATACCCTCCAGAAGATGAACACCGTCTTCACAGAGTTCCACGCAGCGCAGCAAACGTGGGACATCACGACGCCGCATGATGGCGTCACCGTCTTGCAGAATCCGGATGGTTTGAACAACCAGATTCCGGTCATCGGCGCGGACAAGAAGATCATCATGCATGACCGCGGCGGATACATTGTGCTGAATGCGCTCGGCTCCAGCGAACTGGCCGATGGCAAGTATCTATACTCGCCCACCACCAAGCAAATCGAAGTACAGTGGATTCCAGGCATCGGCGGCGAAAAGGCTCCCGCCCCGCAGGCCCGCCTCATGGCCACCGTCATCAACGGCATCCTCAGCCGCAAGCTGCCCTGGGGACTGGTGCTGCTGGGCGTCTTCATCGTCTTTGCTGTTGAACTGCTTGGGATTCGTTCGCTGGCCTTCGCCGTGGGCGCGTATCTTTCCATCGGAACCACGCTGGCCATCTTTGTGGGCGGCATCATGCGTTGGATGGTCGATGCCGCGGTGAAGAAAGCCGGCGGCGACCCTGAAGCCGAGGGCGATGTCTCTCCCGGCTCGCTCTTCGCCTCTGGCCTGATCGCCGCTGGCGGCATTGCCGGTCTGCTCGGAGTGGCGCTCAAAGGCTACGCAATGACGGTTCATCCCGACAATCCGCTCAGCCCCATCCACTTCACGCTGACCAACAATCCTATCGTTTCCGTGCTGGCCTTCGCCGCGCTGGCCGGCTCACTGTACTACTTCGCCCGCAAGCCGCTGAAAAAGTAACTCTGGCTGCCGAGGATGCTTGTGCTTCGTGATTGAAGGTTTACAGGCAAGGAGAAATGTGTGGTCATCTCGGTAATCCTCGCCCATCAGCGGGTTGGCAGCTTCAATCACGCCATTGCGGAAACCGCGAAGAGAATCCTGGAAGAGAACGGCCATCAAGTGAACTTCCACGATCTCTACCAGGAGCGCTTCGATCCGGTTCTTCCCGCAGAAGAGATTCGCAGCGGCGGGGAACTCGATCCGGTTATCGAGGCTCATTGCCGCGAGATTGCCGTCGCCGATGGAATCGTCATTATCCATCCCAACTGGTGGGGACAGCCGCCGGCCATCCTCACGGGATGGGTCGATCGCGTGCTGCGCGCCGGCGTGGCGTACAAATTCTGCGAGAGCGATTCCGGCGAAGGCGTTCCTGTTGGTTTATTGAAAGCCCGCCGTGCGCTGGTGTTCAACACGACCGATACCCCTTATGAACGGGAGATCTCCGTCTTCGGCGATCCGCTGGATACGATCTGGAAAAACTGCATTCTGAAATACTGCGGCGTGGAGACCGTCGAGCGCAGAAGCTATGGCGTGGTGGTCACCAGTTCCATCGATGAACGCCGCCAATGGCTGGCCGATGTGGAAACTCAGGTCCGAGCGATGTTCATCATGCAGTAATCCATCCAAGAAAGGTCCGGGTGCCCCAGGTCCTGCGTTCGGGACCTGGGAAAGCACACAACCTCAAGCCACCACCTCCTCCTGAACACAGCGACCGGGTGCACCATCCTTGCGACGTTCTTGTTCTTGTCGCAAAGGCTGGATAGCAATGCACTCGATACTCTCAGGCCGAACGCGATTGACCCTACCGCAGGTGGCCGCCATCACGCTCAATGGCTCAGCGTGAAAATCACATCCACCGTGGTCTCTACCTCGACTGGCTGGCCATCGAGCAGATACGGGCGATAGAGCCAGTTCTTCACTGCATCTAGTGCGGCTTGTTGCAGCAAGGCAGGACCGCTGGCCACGCGCAGGTTCTCGATCCTCCCGACCTTGGAGATGGTTGCCTCCAGCCGGACCGTGCCCTCGACGCGCGCTTCCCTCGCAATCGGCGGATAGACCGGTAGGATTTTGTGGTAGAGCAGTCCTGCTTCTACAGCGGTGGAAACACGGATTGTCCTCACTTGACGGACAACTCGCGGCACGGCAGGACCAGCAATCGTAACGGCAGTCAAATCAGGTGCGCCAGGATCCCATCCTGCAGGGCCTGTTAGCGGGGACGGTTCAGGACCCGTAGCGATATAAACAATATGGGGAATGCTGCTCGGCACGACGATCTGTCCGTAAGGCATTTCGGTTGGACGGGGCGCTGTACTCATGGTCTGCTGCACCGGCTGCTCAGGCTGCACCGTCGGTGGTTCCATCCGGAAGGCGGTGAAATGACGCTGCAATGCTTCCGGGTGGATCAGCGGAATCAGAATCATCGCCACCAAAATGGAAGCATTGAAGAAAAACATCGCAACCATCCAGCGGCTGCTGCGGGTGTGAATTCTACCTGCGGATTCAAATACGGAGTCTTCAAACATGGCCTGCCTCCCTCGAACAGATTCAGCCGCGCCGGCTGGGAGGCGTTTTCAAGCGCGAGCGGGCTCACCGCTCTACGCGCTAACTCGGCGCGGGGAGCGGGGCTTCAAGCACTCCGCATATCCCAATCGGAACCACTGTACTTAGATAGACACCGCTGATTCTTAAAGTGTTCCCGGCACTGGAAACACTTCGCACTTTGCCGGCTGGCTATTTATGAAATAGGTCAAATATTCGAGCCCCTTGCAAAATATCATTGAGACAGCGAGAAGTGTCAGGGCACGACTTCAGTCGTGCCGACAGAGCAATAAAATCATGTTGGGCATTAGCCCCTGAGGTACGATTTGTGCAGACTGAAAGGCATTTATGAGATGGCTTCTAGTCCCTATTGCTGTTGTTGCATCTGCTGTAAATCGATAAACGGAATCGGTGGCGCCGGGGGCTGCTGTGCGCGCTCTACAAGAACACTCCAGTCGTCCGGGATGGGCAGATTGCGGTCCAGCGCAGGCGGCTGATTGCCAGCTTCCACATGCACGGCAACATAAAGTTCGCTCTCAGTGTTGCCGCGAAAGATACCATGCGTCGGTGGCACATCGGCGTAATCGCGGCCCACAGCGGTGCGAATATGGCGGTTATGCGCAATAAGATTATTGGTTGGGTCAAAGCCCACCCACCCCAGTTGTGGCAACAGAACATCGACCCATGCGTGTGTAGCATCCGGCGTAGAGCGGTCGTGATCTTCGCGGCTGCGATACAAATAGCCCGACACATAGCGCGCGGGAATTTTCACATGGCGCAAAAGAGCGATCATGGTGTGGGCAAAGTCCTGGCACACGCCCTTGCCGCTGACAATGGCCTCATCAATAGGCGAGTCAACCCGCGTGGAGCGAGGCTCGTAGTCAAAGTAATCAAAGAGCCTTTGATTGAGTTCCCGCACCAGCAGCAGCGGATCGTCGCGGCGAGTAACTTCCATCTGCTTGGCAAGCAGAGTTAGTGCGGGAGTTTCCACGGCGAAGGTTGAGGGCAGCAGCATCTCCGAATAATCGCCGGACTCAACCAAATTATCTAACTCGCTCCACGCGTCAGGCGAAAGCGCGTCCGGCAGTGCGGGTAACTCTTGCTGCTCCACAATCGACTCTGCAATAATGACGAGCTGATTATGTTCGCCGGGAATGTCGAAGTGATGCACGTTGTTGCCTAGATGGTCGCGATAGCTGAAGACACGGCATCGCGGGCTCACGGAGAGAGAAAAGTTCAGGCAATGCTGACTGGAGTCCGAGCGCGGATTCATGCGCGTCTCCATGATGCTCTCACTGATGGAATGCGAATAGCGAAAACGCGTCAAATGCCGAATGGAATAAAAATTCATCTTCGCTCTCCTTAGCTCGCCAGTGCCGATTGAATCGAGTAATGCACATAGTAGCGATAAATCTGTTCGTGAATGCGCAGGCATTGCTCGCGGATGTTATGCAAAAATGCCGAAGTATCTCCGTGAATAATTTCGTCGATGGTAGTGTAGTCAAGCATCGCGTGCAGGCGTCCAATGCCGGAGATCAACTCAGCGGGCGGGCGGCGGCCACCGGTGCGCTGAATCGACTCAATCACATCGCGCAGATTATCCACACAATAACGAATGGCGTGGGGGAAGTCGCGATTCAGAAGCAAAAACTCCAGGATGCGAGCGGGAGAAACATCTGCCGTGTAAACCTGGCAATACGCTTCAAATGATGTGCAACAGCGCAGCAAACCAACCAGTTCAAGATACTGATACCCTTCATGCTCGCGTTCCTGCGGATGAAATAAGTCTGGCTGATATACCTCCAGCAGTGTAGCCGTTGCGTATGCGCGTTCCAGGTAGCGCCCCAGGCGGATAAATTGCCAACCCTGACCGTGGATCATGGTCGAGTCCGTGACGCCTTTGAAAAGATGAATACCATCGGCCACCGAGGCCAGAGCATCACCGACGCTGGAGATGAATTGAGTCTCCACCTGTGGCGAGTGAATCTGGTGAAAGAGCCGGTTAAGTCGCTGCCACTGTTCGGAAGAGATTTCTTCGCGCACCTGGCGGGCGTTTTCGCGCGCGCCGTTCACGCAAAAAGTAATTGCCGCGTGGTTAAGGTTGTCGAAAACCAGCTTGTGGGCCATTGCCTCCAGATTGCCGTTCCACTCCAGGCCCGCCGGCTTGCCCAGCGCGGCCACTAGCCGCTGCCAGCGCTCGCGCTCGCTCACCCCGCCTGTGTCGAGCATCAAGCTCATCGTCACGTCGAGCTGGCGCACAGTGTTCTCCGCCCGCTCCACATAGCGGCTCATCCAATACAAGCTGTCGGCAACGCGCGATAACATGGTCGTTTTCTCCCGTTGTTATTCCAGCACCCAGGTGTCTTTGCTGCCGCCGCCCTGAGAAGAGTTCACCACCAGTGAGCCTTTTTCAAGAGCCACGCGGGTCAACCCGCCGGGCACAATATTCACCTTGTCGCCAAAAAGAATGTAAGGCCTGAGGTCCACATGCCGCGGCTCCAAATGGTCGCCAATCAGGCATGGAGCGCGCGAAAACGCCAGCGTAGGCTGAGCAATGTAGTTGCGCGGATTGGCTTCGATCTGTCTAGCAAACTCTTCGCGCTGCGCCGCCGTCGAGTGCGGACCAATCAGCATTCCGTAGCCGCCGCTCTCACCCACCGCCTTCACTACCAGCTTGTCCAGATTGGCCAGCACGTGTTGCCGCTGCTTCTCTTCGCCAAGCAGATAAGTCTCCACGTTATTCAGGATCGGATCTTCATCCAGGTAGTAGCGAATCATCTTCGTAACGTATGCGTAGACGGCTTTGTCGTCGGCCAGTCCGGTGCCAAATGCATTGGTCACTGTAACGTTACCGGCACGATAAGCGTTGAAGAGCCCCGCGCAGCCCAGCGACGAATCACCGCGGAAAATCAGCGGATCGCTGAAGTCGTCGTCTACGCGGCGATAAATCACATCGACGCGCTTGAGTCCGTCCGTGGTACGCATGTAAACAATATTGTCGTGCGTAACAAGATCCCGGCCTTCCACCAGATCAATACCCATCTGCCGCGCCAGAAATGTGTGCTCGAAATATGCGGAGTTGAAAACACCCGGCGTAAGCAGCACAATATTCGGCTCCGGCCTGCCTTCCGGCGCCAGTGAGCGTAATGTGGAAAGCAATAGCTGCGAGTAATGCTCGATTGGCCGTACGCCGTAACTTGAAAAGAGTTGCGGAAAGGTCCGCTTCATCACCCGCCGATTCGAAAGCATATAACTTACTCCGGAAGGCACGCGCAAATTGTCTTCCAGCACCACAAACTCGCCGGAGTCCAGCCGCAACAGGTCAGAGCCCACCACCGCAACGTAAACGTTACGCGGCACCTGAAGGCCGCGCATCTGGCGCCGATAGTGTTTGCAACTGTAGACCAGTTCGCGCGGAACAATCTTGTCATTCAGAATTTTTTCTTCGGAGTAGACATCGCGTAAAAACAGATTCAACGCGGTGATGCGCTGCGTCAGTCCGCGCTCAACGCGCTCCCATTCCTGCGCGGTAATCAGCCGCGGCAGCAGGTCGTAAGGAAAGATTCGCTCTGTGCCTTCATCTCGCCCGTAAACGGTGAAGGTAATGCCCTGGGTGAGAAACGACAGGTCCGCCGACTGCTTGCGGCGCTGCAATTCCTCGTGAGGCAGTCTGGCCAAAGTCTCTGCCAGCGCCCGATAATGTGGACGCACGCCGCCGTCCGGCTCACGCATCTCGTCGAATGCCCGATCGAGCGGATACTCGCCGAAGAGCGTATCCAATTCCACTGGATGGCTAGCATTCATGAAGACTTGCATCTTTCCTTGCAGCGGATTCAGGGCACTAGCGGCGAAAATGCTGCATTCGCAACAGGCACCGCTTTAACCCTGTTCTATAGCATTACCATAACGCGCATAAGGGATATGTGAGGATGCGGAAAACCAGGGCGGCCTATACAAAATTCAGAGTTGAAACCCTATCAATAAAACCGCCTCCGACCGGGAGGCCGGAGGCGGTTGTGGTCCTAAGGATAAAGGGCCAATTTTCTCAAGCGTTAGTTGGCAGTCGGTCTTTCGTCAACGATCTGTTTGCCACCACTGACTAGGCAATGGCAGTGACAGAGGCCTTCATAACGGACCGCGTGGATGGTTGATCGCGATCAGAGATTTCACCATCATCCCCTTCACTTACCTTTTCTAGCTTGCGAGGATCCAGCACCACAACCGCCTCTCTGCGGGGCAAGACAAAACCCTCATCTCCCCACCTGGAAAGTAGCCTGCTGATAGTGAACAGAGTTGTGCCTGTCATTTGTGCCAGTTCCTCGCGCGAGAGCGAAACTTCGACTCCACCCATGGCGGGCTTTCCGATCTGCTTTACCAGCCGAAGAAGCGCAAGGGCAAGGCGTTGCGTAACCTTCTCCGTTGCCACCTCGCGGAATCGCTCCTGAAGTTCATTGAGCCTGTTCGAGAGAATCTGGCTAATGTTCTTTCTAATCACGGGATACTCCTCTATCAGGTTTTGAAGCCTTGAGTATTCCCATACCAGGGCATGGCATTTTTCCATAGCGCGCGCAGAGCAGGTATGGTTGCACGAAGTGGAATCAGCAGGCACGCCTACCGGTTCGCCCGACCCTGTCATCCACAGGATGACTTCATTGCCGCTGGGGCTGAGTTGAGAGAGCTTTACGCTGCCCGTCTGGATCATCACCAGGTTCCGAGCAGACTGGCCTTCGGTGAACAATATCTCGTCGCGGGCAAAGGTTCGTGCCCGGGCGCACGATGCGATCTCCATACACTCTTTCTCTGAAAGACCGGTGAAGAGTGCTGAAGCACACATCATAACGACGCGTTCCGCGATGTTGGATTCTCTAGTTGATGCCGCCCCTGAAGTATAACTTGCTGCCGACAACGTTCCTGTCGCCATCGTTCCCCCCCAAAGCAAATACTCCGTTCAAAGTGCATTCAAATTGAGTTCAAAGCGCCCTATTTTAAGGCACACTTTAATCCAAATCATTCTTCGACGGTGAAAAATTTCCGCAATCAAATTCCATTCATCAAATAAGTCAATTAGATGCGAGATATGAATTCCAAGGATTACCGCTCTCGGAAATGCATTATGGACCAAACGTATCCAAATTCAGCGAGCTTGTCAAGTCAATATGGCTCATTCTTTCAAATAAATCTGCAATATATTGGCTAACCTGGAAGACCGGACTAACATCCCATGGCGAATCTCAGGAGTTGGAGCCGTTCAATCGGAGCATGAGAACGTTGAAAAGAAAGGCCCCCAGCCATTTGGCAAGGGGCCTTTCTGGTAGCGGCGTCAACCGCCTCAGTTGCTAAAAAGCAGTATCCCGGCGGGCTTGTCTTCGGTCACTGCATCGTCGGCGGTGATGGGGCGATAGAAGAGCTGGTTGGCTTCCAGGTACACTTCGAGGAAGGCTGGGCGGGCGGAGATCTGTCCGGCGATCAGCGCTTCGCTCAAGGGGTCCTCCACGTAGCGCTGCAGTGCGCG
Organism: uncultured Occallatibacter sp.; assembly: GCA_964414945.1. Taxonomy (GTDB): domain Bacteria; phylum Acidobacteriota; class Terriglobia; order Terriglobales; family Acidobacteriaceae; genus Telmatobacter. The sequence goes on along the minus strand of CAYPYJ010000029.1, from coordinate 11,735 downwards.
GCGCAACGGGCGCGCGCCATAACTGCGATCCGTGAGTGTCTTGTCCAGGATCCACTTCTTGGCTTCTTCGGTCACCGAAATCGTGATCGACTTCTGCGCCAAATTTGAGTTCAACTGCTGAACGAGAAGTTCCACAATCTGAATCAGATCGCCGTCGGAAAGCGATTGGAAGAGAATCACTTCGTCGAGCCTGTTTAGGAACTCTGGGTTGAAGGTCTTTTTTACTTCCTGCTTCACTAGTTCCTCAACCTTGTCGCTGACCAGGTCTTCGCGGTCGCTGGCAAAGCCCAGGCCCTGCTTCTTTTGCAGGTGGCGCGCGCCGATGTTCGAAGTCATGATGAGAATGACATTCTTGAAATCGACTGTGTTTCCAAGGCCGTCGGTCAGTTGGCCATCTTCAAAAACTTGCAACAGAATGTTGAAAACATCCGGATGCGCCTTCTCGATCTCGTCCAGCAGAACAACGGAATACGGCGAACGCTTCACGCGCTCGGTCAACTGGCCGCCCTCCTCGTAGCCCACGTAGCCCGGAGGCGAACCGATCAGCTTGGAGACCGAATGCTTCTCCATGAACTCCGACATATCGAAGCGGATGAGCGCCTTGTCTGACCCAAAGAGGAAGTGGGCCAATGTGCGCGCCATCTCGGTTTTGCCTACGCCGGTAGGTCCAAGGAAAAGGAAGCTGCCAATCGGCCGCGACGGCGACTTGAGTCCCGCACGCGACCGGCGAATGGCACGTGCCAGAGCGCTGATGGCCTTCTCCTGGCTGATAATGCGCTTGTGAAGTTCTTCTTCCACGCGCAACAGCTTTTGCGTTTCTTCTTCCTTGATGCTGGTTATCGGCACGCCGGTCCAGCGGCTGACCACATCTTCAATGTCTTCGCGGCTCACAATGCCCGCAGCCGAGTCGTCAAGGTGGTACTTGTCGCGCATTGCCCGCAGATTTTCGCGCTCTTTCCTCTCCTCGTCGGAGTAGAAGCGAGCCTTCTCGAATTCGTGGTTGGCAATCGCCGAATCCATGCGGTGCACAATGAATTTAATGCGCTTCTGCACCTCGGTAATCTCTTCAGGTAGCGAGGTCTGGCGGAGCTTGACGCGCGCGCCCGCCTCGTCGATCAGATCGATGGCCTTGTCAGGCAGAAAGCGGTCAGGAATGTATCGGTTGGAGTGCGAAACAGCGAACTCGACAGCGGCATCCGTGTAGCTGACGGCATGGAATTTTTCGTACCGATCCTTGATGCCGTGGATGATTTTGATGGCGTCTGCCTCGTTAGGCGGAGGCACTTTGACAGCCTGGAAGCGGCGTTCCAACGAGCGATCTTTCTCGATCGACTTGCGGAACTCGGCCGGCGTGGTTGCGCCAATGCACTGAATCTCGCCGCGTGAGAGTGCCGGCTTGAGGATGTTGGCCGCGTCGAGCGATCCCTCGGCTGAACCCGCACCCACCAGCGTGTGAAGCTCGTCGATGAAGATGATGGAGTTCTGGTTCTCCATCAGCTCTTTCATGATGGTCTTGAGCCGCTCTTCGAATTGGCCGCGATATTTTGTCCCCGCCACGATGAGCGAAAGATCAAGCCCGAGGATGCGCTTTTCGGCCAGGAAGCTCGGCACCTCGCCGTCGGCAATGCGCTGCGCCAGCCCCTCGACAATAGCAGTCTTGCCCACACCGGGCTCGCCAATCAGTACAGGATTATTCTTGGTGCGGCGGCAAAGAATCTGCACCACCCGCTCCAGTTCGCTGTCGCGGCCCACCAGCGGATCGAGCTGCCCGTCCATCGCAGCTTGGGTCAGATCGCGGCTGAATTCGGCCAGCAGACTACTCTCGCGCTGACGCTGCTGTTGCGGCGGAGCTTTTTCCTGCGTAGTGCGGCCCAGCTCTTCGCGAATCTGCGCCAGCTTCAGCCCGCGCTCCATCAGAATCTCCGAAGCAAAGCACTTTTCCTCGCGCAGCAGGCCCAACAATAAATGCTCAGTCCCGATGTGCTTGTGGCCCAATCGCTCGGCCTCTTCAGCCGCATAGGCCAGCACCCGCTTGCACTCATTAGAGAGCGGCAGGTCTACGCTGGTCGAAACTTTTTCTCGTATGGTTGTGTGTGTTTCGATCTGTTTTCGAATCGACTCCACCGAGGCGTGCGAGCGCAGAAAGCGGTTAGTCAGCGCCTTGTCTTCGCGCAGCAGCCCCAGCAACAGGTGCTCGGTCTCGATGTAAGGAGAGCCAAACTGGCTGGCCTCATATCGCGCAAAGAAAATTACCCGCCGTGCTTTCTCCGTATAGCGTTCGAACATATTGGGCCCCCTAACGCTGGTTATCGGCTGATGGATTCGTCCACTTCACTGGCCGGTTTGCATTCCAATTCGTTCGCGTTTCTGCCTCTTAACCTGATTAGACTCATAAATCAGGCGCAACGACGTTTTTTTTCAATCAATTCTCGCGAACCACTTTCCGTTTAAGGAGTATAACCGGCCAATCGGCCACTCTCCAGACGCAAAATGCGTGTACAGCGAGCGGCCAGTTCCATATTGTGCGTTACCAAAATTGAACTGAGTCCGTGTGTTTTGTGCAGCCGGGCAATCAGCTCAAAGACAAGATCGGCAGTCTCCGTGTCCAGGTCGCCGGTCGGCTCGTCTGCCAGCAGCAGCCGGGGATTGTTGACCAGTGCGCGAGCCAGCGCCACGCGCTGCTGTTCCCCGCCGCTCAATTCGCCTGGTCGATGGTCGGCGCGATCACTCAGATCAACCTCGCCAAGCCAGTTGGCCGCCGTCGCCAGCACTTCAGAGCGTCGTAACCCCCGCGCCAGCAATGGCATGGCCACGTTTTCAAGCGCCGTGAACTCCGGCAGCAGGTAGTGAAACTGCCACACATAGCCGATTTCGCGATTGCGAAAGGCCGCAGCCTCTTGTGCTGAAAGCTGGGCAACGTTCACCGAGGCGCAGGTCACCGATCCGGCAGTGGGGGTGTCCAGCGCTCCCAAAATGTGCAAAAGCGTACTCTTGCCGGTACCAGACTGCCCGACGATGGCCACCATTTCGCCGGTCTGGATTTCCAGGTTAAGCCCCTGAAAAAGCGTAAGCTTGCCGCGAACCGTCGTGTAGGTTTTCTCCAGGTTTTGCAGCTGGATGATGGGAAGCAGACTGTCTTTTGTCCGCAACTCCAGATTCCGCTCAGTGCGGGCATCGGGACGGTCAGCCGCTGGTGTAGTGTCAATCATCCGGTTGCAGCTAGTTTATCGTGCCGGGCCACCTGCGGTGGGGCCAACCGCTCGCTATTCGCTCGCAGGTACTGCATCGCTTTTCTCCCTCGCGCTGGACCATTTTCGACCTAAGTATCAACAAAATTCTGGGTGCCCCATCCATTTCGCGTACTTTGCGAAATGGGTGGGAAAGCACAATTGTCCATTTCAACGGTAAACACCAGAACCGAAAAGACCCAAGAGGCTGTCTCATAAACCGGTTTTGAAAGGACATAGCCTCATAGGCTGCGGAAAAACTCAATCAAAGCTGCAATAAGTGTCAGCGTACGACTTCACAGGCTACGGGAAAACTCTTTCAGTAAGGCTAGAAGTGTCAGGGCACGACTTCAGTCGTGCCACAAATGCCGCAAAAATGAAGGTGGGCTTCAGCCCCTGAGGGATTTTTTTGGCGTTCACCACAAAGTGTCAGGGAAGCGCAGCCGGATTCAGCCGCGCGATGCGACCGTTGGGTCCGACAACGAAGGGCAGCGAGAGAGCGTTCCAGTTGCCGTTGTCGAGAGGCTGCCAGGTTTTACCGTCGTCGCGGCTGACGTCGGAACCGTTCGTGCCGACGGTGATCCAGAGCTTGAGCGTTTCGCTCCATTGGACGGCAGAACGGAAGCCGTGGGGCGGTGTGGTGGAGGCGGTCCAATGATTGCCGCCGTCGGCAGACCAAGCTGCTGTGCCCTTGCCTTCAGCGGGTTTCGTGTAGTCGCCCCCTACCGCGACGCCATTCAAATAACCATATGTATCTGCGTTTGGAAAATTCTTTATAACACCCGTGATGCGCACCTGATTGGATTCTTGCCGAAAAGCAATCGAGAAAATTCCAGACGACTCAGTACCTCCGGCAAGGGGAACAGGCACAATCTTAGACCAAACAAGTTCTGTACTATCGATCACGCCTTTTTTCAGCCGTCGTTTTGGAACAGTTGATTTGCAAGCAATTCGCGCTGGATTCTTGCCAAGTAAAACCCGTGCGCCGCCTTGACCACCAAATCCTATCCAAGCTCTGTCTGATGCAATTGTTGGATAAGGCCAACATTGGGAGGGAACTTGGAAGGGCATGAAGAGCGACGAATTACTAGCTGCAAATGCCTCTCCCTCATCAATGTCTGCATCGACGCCCAAAGCCGAACCAGGAGACAAAAACGATTGACTCCATCCTTTACCGCCATCAATCGTATATCTCATGAGAAAGCGTCGCCATGGTCCATTGTATTCTGCAAGTCCCGGACTTAATTCAGCTTTTTCCTTTATGCAATCTTCTCTGTATGCACATCCACTAAATACTGATTGCATCATTGGATCCCCAATGATAAATCCATGTTTTCGATCCCAAAACCTGAAAGCATCGTAAAATCCATCGGGATAATCATTAATATTCGAATACTTCCACGTCTTACATCCATCAGCTGTTTTGTATATCCGGGATATTTTTCCTTTGCCACTGGACATCACAAAAGCTGTTTTTGCGTCAAACGCTTGCACACCGCGAAAGTCCAGCGTCGCGCCATCCTTGGCTGCATCGGGAACAGCGCACTGCGTCCAATGCGCGCCGCCGTCGATAGTCTTCAACACCGTCCCGCCGCTTCCGCTGGCCCATGCTACCATGCCGTCCACGGAATCAATGCCGCGCAGGCCGGCGGTTGTGCCTGACTCCTGCATCTTCCAGGGCGTCTTCGACGGAATAGTGGATTGGGCGGCAGCGAGAGCCGAGACAGACAGGAGCAGAGTGATCCGAAAAACTTGCATGGCTGGCAGTATAAGACTTTTCGTCGTCTCTGAATATGCCACCTGCGGTGAAGCCAACTTCCTTCGGCGGGCTGATTGAAAGATTCGCAGGTATCCCACTCTCGATTTTCCCAATGACGAAAGCCAGCGAGATCTTTTTTTACGAACGATTCTTCATAGGCAAGCAAAGGAACAGGGTGTAAACTGTGCGGCATGGCACCCATTCACTTTTTTTCTAGCGCAGGAGAAGCGCTGGCGCTCGGTCTTGCGACCGGCCCCATTTGCCTGGCGTCCTGCGGGCCGGTGGTGGTGCCCTGGATGCTTCTCCAGCCGGGAAATCTGAGTGCGCGCAGCCGCCAGTTGTCGGTGTTTCTGGCTGCAAGGCTGGCGGGTTATCTGCTCTTCGGAGTAGCGGCCTGGGGGGCCGGTTCTGCATTACAGCACGCAGTTAACGGAAACTCATGGGTCTTTGGATGCGTGCAATTGCTACTGGCCGCGGCGCTCGTGAGCTATGCGTTTGGGTGGTGGCCGCAAAGGCGATGCGCGTCCGCAGCCACTGACGGCCTCGTTCAAATCGGCAGCTCGGCGCACAGCTCCCGCTCCAGCGCTGTGACTCTGGGCTTTCTTACCGGCATTAATCTTTGTCCGCCGTTTTTAGTAGCAGGCGCGCGCGCCGCGCAATTGGGCAGCTTGACGGCCGCTTTGCTCTTCTTCGCACTCTTTTTTGCCGGGACGGCAGTCTGGTTCGCGCCGATGCTGGCGCTGGGCTTCGTCGAACACAATCCGGCAATTGCCACAGTGGCGCGCATTGCGGCGGTTCTGCTCGCCTGCTATTACGGGTTTCTCGGAATCTCGACTCTGATCGTGAGGGTACTCCATGTCTAGCCAGTCATCTATTCTTGTCAAGCCGCCGGCATTTCGCGGTATAGGGAAATCGCTTTTGCTGACCCTGCCCATCGCGCTCTGGTCGCTGCTGATGTTTTCTCACGCCTTTCGCCAGCCACGTGGCGACCTGCGCATTGGGTCGGTCGTGGTCATACTGTTTATGACCACGCTGTTCTTCATGATGATGCGCACCGGCGTCACCTATCGCTGGCGGCGCTACTTCTTTGTAGCCCTGGGATTTCTCTTCCCGGTGGGCTTCATCATCGATCTGATCGCGGTGCGCGGCACCATGAGCATTCCCATCGAACGCATGATCTCTGGCGATACGCCTTTTTGCTACATGGTGATTCCCATGCTGGTGATTCCCGCGGCGCTGCTCAGGACCATCATTTTTCCGGGGTCGATTCTCCCCACGGCAAGCAACCCCCACTCCATCGCCGTGATGATTGGCCTATGGCTGGCCTTGACACTGGTGTTGGGCAAAGCGTGGTGCAGTTATGGATGTTTCTTCGGCGGTATTGAAGAGGGCTTTGCGGCAGTCGCAAAGAAGCCCCTCATCCGCCGCATCGATCCGCGGCTGCGCCTGGTGCCGTGGGCCATCCTGCTCACCATCGTGCTACTCTCGGCAGCGTTCTTTGAGCCCACCTATTGCATGTGGCTATGCCCTTTCAAGGCAGTTACCGAGTACCCGGCAGTGCGCTCCGTGCAGACGGCAATCCAAATGGGAATCTTCATCGCACTGTTTATCGGTCTGGTCGTGGTGCTGCCGCTGCTCACCAAAAAGCGGACCCAATGCGCCTTTTTCTGTCCCTTTGGAGCCTTCCAGTCGCTCTTCAACAAGATCAACATCTTTGAGATCCGCATCAACCGCGAGAAGTGCGGGGATTGCGCGGCCTGTCGCAATGCCTGCCCCACGATGGCCATCACCAAAGAGTCCGTCAAGGAGGGCAAAACGCTGCTCTCGTGCATGAAGTGCGGAGCTTGCGTGGATGCGTGCCAAAAAGACGCGGCTGTCTGGCATCTGAAAGGGACCGCAGTGGGACCGTCCTCGGAGCGCAGCCGTTTGTTGTTTCTTTATGGCGCGTGGGCCATGGCGACCATGTTCGGCGGCAGCGTTCTGGCAAACTCGATAGCCAAGCTGCTTCACTTTGTGATGTAGAAAGCGAAGGAGAGACAATGCGCAAATCTTTCACTGCTGTTCTGGGATACATTGGCGCGGTGCTGACGCTGCTGATCGCTGTCTGTGTTCCTTTTGTGCTGATGGACTTCTTCTCCGGCGCGGTGGCGCACGCCGGTCTGCATGTCGACGCGGAGTATACCGGCGGATCCGTGGCGCGAAGCTTTGCCCAGAACGGCTATCGTATTGACGTGTATCAGCCCGTTCGCCCACACTTTTTAGAGCGCTTGGAGCCCTTCGTGCAAATTTCCTGGGAGCCGATCAGTGCGCTCCCCGCCGAGGTCAGCGACGACGTAGACCTGGACGGCGACGGCCAACCTGACGTGCATGTGACCTTTGCCGTCCCAGCCAACTCCAGCGCACCGTTGCGCGTGAATGTGGCTTCGCTAAACGACAAATATCAGTCGCTGGCCGGGGTTCAAAAGGAATCCTTTGCGCGGCTTATAGTGCGAACCGATCGTGCGATCATCGTGCGCGTGCCGCTGACCGGCCAACAGCGGTAGGGCCAACTGCCTTCGACGGGCGCTTGAATGCAGTTGGCATCCTTTCGCGTTCTTTGCGAAAGGATGCCCAAGTTGTTTTATTCGAAATTTACGACTGAAAGAGTCTGGACCGGCGCAGAGAAATGACCGCCAGGCCCAGCAATCCCGTGCCGAACAGCATCCATGAAGACGGCTCTGGCGTAGCAGCAGGCCCTTCGAATTCGATGGCGCCGCTATACGGCGACCAACCCGAGTCCTGGCGGAATGTGCCGGTGCCACCCGCGCCGCCGTCAAAGTAATTACCGGCGTTCACGGTCTCCCAGTAAGCAGTGTTGGGAAGCGGATTGCTGCCCACCGTGGGAGCAGATGACGACAGACCGAAGTTCAGACTCTCATATGGCCCTGCCACATGGGTCGGATCTGCCCCGTAGTTGGTTGTGTTGTACGAGAGACCGTAGATGATCTGGTCGGGAACCGTGAGGCCAGATAAGTTGAAGGTAAGCGTGGAAAGCGAACCGTTGTAGCAGACCCCGTTCGAGGCCATCCAGGCAGCGCCACCGCAACCCGCGCTATGCTCCGGACGCCAGGGAATGAATGCATTATCGAGCGTCTCTGTGGCGATCACACTCCCCACCGTGCCGTTATCACCCACACTGTAGAGAGTCAGCGTAACTGGAAGATAGAAGCCGCTGGACGTAATCGTGGTGCCGTTCATAGCCGACGTCCATTGAGAGGCGTAAGTCCAGTCGCTCATCACAACGGTAGCGCTGGTCAGCGAATAGCTCGAACTGCTTCCAGCAAACTGGATCAAGCCGCCAAATTCGCCAGCGCCGGCGGCCTCATAGCCAATCGAAACGATGTTGCCCGGCAGCGGGCTGGGGATGTTGTTGTAAAGCACAGCGCTGTCGGCCAGAGCCAACGGCGCAAGGACAAGCGAAAAACCAAGCAGTAGAGAAAACCGTGCAATCTTCAAGGCCCACCTCGGGCAACACATTTTCGCGGAGGATATGCCCAAATATTACACCTGTTGTTGTCTAACAGCAATCAGATAGAACAGCGGCGCAAGGTTTTCAGTACTTTACCTTGCTAGCCGAAGCGATCCATGCGGCAAAGCTGGTCCAGGCCTCCGTGCCCAGCAGTTGCGTGGCAGGGAACTTGCGTTGGGTATTGTCTTTGCGCAGCTCCTGGTAAATGAAGGCGTCGTCGAAGCCGGCGCTGGCGGCGTCGGCGGCGCTGGCCCCGTAATAGATAGCGTCCACCCGCGCCCAGTAAGTAGCCGCAAGGCACATCGGGCAAGGCTCGCAACTGGCATAAAGTTGGCAGCCGGCCAGCGAAAATGTGCCCAGCGCCGTGGCGGCCTTGCGAATGGCATTCACCTCCGCGTGGGCCGTGGGGTCAAGCTGTGTGGTCACGGTGTTGACCGCTTCGGCAACGATTTGCCCGTCGCGCACAATCACAGCGCCGAAGGGACCGCCCGCGTTGGTTTCGACGTTATGCGTCGCCAGGTGAATGGCGCGGCGTAGGAACTCTGGATTAGGTGGCGGCTGCATGGTTTCATGGTAAAGCAGCGAGGCTGCCTACGTTCACCACACAGGGCGCATTGTGAAGAGGCTTGGGTCGCGGAAAAACCACCAAGCAAACGAAAGCAGCATTATTCTGTCCAAGGAATGAGGAGAAACCGAGTGATTCGACGCTGTGAAGACCGCGATCTTGAACTGATGTACAGCATCATCAACGAGGCCGCGCAGGCCTATAAAGGCATCATTCCTGAAGATCGCTGGACTGAACCCTATATGTCCGGTGATGAACTACTTCACGAAATCAAAACCGGCGTCGAGTTTTGGTGTTATGAAGAAAACGGAAAGCTGATCGGCGTGATGGGTGTCCAGCAGGTGCAGGACGTAACGTTGATTCGCCACGCATACGTCCGCCCCGGTAACCAGAAGCAAGGAATTGGCGCGCAACTGCTCACACATTTGCTCAAGATGGCGGCGGGTCCATTCTTAATTGGAACCTGGGCGGATGCATCGTGGGCGATTCGCTTTTATGAACGACATGGTTTTCAAAGCGTGACACCACTGCAAAAAGACCGCCTTCTCCGCCAGTATTGGAAGGTGCCTGCGCGGCAGATTGAGACCTCGGTGGTTCTGGCAGACCATGGTTGGCGGAAGCTGAATGCGGAAGGCTGACCGGCTGCGCGGATTTCCGCCTGCGCGTCGCGGCATCTGGCGCTAAACTGAAAGACGTGATGGATAAACTCTCGAAAGAAATTCTGAAGGATGCATTTGCGGCTGAGAGCGATGCTGCTCAGCAAAGTACCAAGCACGGCCAGCAGAGTCTTGCCGACCATTGGTCCCCAGCCCTTTTGTTGGAACGGGCGGCGCACCTGAGCCAGCTGGCTCATCATGGCGACGGCTCGGCCGGCGAGACGCTCAAAGAGTTTCCGCGGCATTGCGCCATACTTTCGTTCAGGAGCCGAGACGGTCAGGCTGAAATCCATGCGAACTTTGCCGATGTTTTTTACGTTCTGGAAGGTCGCACAACGCTGGTCACTGGCGGCTCGGTGGTTGACGGTGCCAGCACGGGTCCGGGAGAAACGCGGGGCTCAGCGGTAATGGGCGGCGCGCGGCAGGAGTTGAGGGCGGGCGACGTGGCGCATGTTCCCGCTGGATTGCCGCATCAAATGTTGGTGGCAAGCGGCCAAACCGTCACCTGCCTGGTGATGAAAGTGCAGGAGAATTAGTAACAGGCTTGGTTGCAGAGTAGCTAGAAGATTCCGTGCGCGTTGAGACGCGGTCCATACTTCTTGTCTGAACCTTGAATATGCGTGATTAGCCAATTGCTCAGAAAGTTCATCAGTTCCAGGTCGAGCATGACGACGGGAGCGGTCTTGATACGCGTCTGAAGGTTTGAAATTCGATTAATGAAGTTATCGTGCTCCGCTTTGTGCGCGGACACGGCCAGATATTCGGTTTTGACAAGCAACTCCTCTTCTCTGCCGAAATGGAATTTTGTGTAGTCCACCAACTGGCCGAGAACGGCTTCGAGTACCTCGCGGCTGTGTCCTGCCTTGATTCCATAGTGAAGCTGGTTGATGATGCCCATCAGTTTCTTGTGGTCGTCGTCCAGCACGGTAACGCCGACGCTCATATCGGTTGTCCAGGTCATGAAATCCATTGACAATTCAACCTCTTTGGAACGGCATTTGCATTTCTCAATGAGATGAGGAACTTAGGTTGCGAGTTACACTTTATTACCCGCGAAAACTTCTAGCGAACTCCGCTGGCGCGCAAATGCTCCTTGTAATCCTTGTCGGAGCCTAAAACGTGGTCGTGCAGCCAATTCTTGAGAAACTCCATGGTGTCCAGCGAGAGCGCCTCAAACTGGCCTTTGTTGTAGCGCGCCTGAACATCAAGGACCAGCTTGGTCAGTGATCGGTGTTCCTGAATGTGCTCGTCCGCGCCGGGATATTCGGTCTTTGCAAAAAGCTCTTCTTCATGAGCAAAGTGATTCTTTACGTAGCTCACCAGGCCATCGAGAACCCGCCCCAGCCTCTCCGTTCCGCGACCGCTGGCAATGCCGTTATGAAGATCGTTCAACAGTGAAACCAGTTTTTTGTGGTCGTCATCCAATTCCGCAACACCAACGCTCATCTTCTCTGTCCAGGCAATAAATGGCTCCTGCATGATCACCTCTTTCACGCAAACGCACCCGACTCCGCCGACTTTCTCGGATTATGGGTCTCTTGCGGATTATCGACAAACGCAACGGAAAGGATGAGAGGGTAGATTTCCACTGGCTACGCCGAAGGCAGATGGACCCACAGCAGGTGGTCGTCAAACTGCTGTGGCAATTAGTAGACCCTCCGCAAACTCTTCGTTCAGCCAGTCAGAAAAAGCAGTAAACTCCTCGTCGCGACCCAGAAAATCGCGCACCATCTGGCGGCCAGGTTTCGATCCGCCTTGTTCCAGAACGGTTTTACGGTAGCGACTGCCAGCCTCACCGCCCAGTAAATTCGTGGCATCGAACTGCGCAAAAAAGTCCAGCGCAATGACCTTATCGAAGGCGTAAGTGTAGTAATTCGACGAGTAGCCTGTGAGGTGGCCAAAGCTCGCATACATGCGGTTGCCTTCCAGCCACGTCCACGGTTGCAGCGACTCGTAAAGCCGCTTCGTCACGCTGTCCAGGTCCAATCCGGCTGGCTCCTGATCGTGCAAGTCAAGCGAA
>CAYPYJ010000028.1:0-40884 GCA_964414945.1 uncultured Occallatibacter sp. | reverse complement strand
CCCCCTCCCCCCCGAATACTCACATGTTCACAAGGAATAATGATGCAAATAATAGACAATAAACATATTGAAAAATGTATCTATGTACGAGTCGGTAAACATAAACCCATGAAAATGACCGAATTTTCGTCGATTTTGCCTCAAAAACTGCACTTTTCATCGATTTTTCACGCATTTCAGACACAGTCATTCAGCACTCCGAAGGCCTTTGTCTTCCTCAAGTTCTTGCCGGTGAGAAGATGGATGTTGGATCAAGATGATCGCGCCAGCAGCAGTAGATTATTTCGTCGTGGACGTGGAGACAGCCAACCAGGCGCTCCACAGCATCTGCCAGATCGGTATTGCCTTATTCGCCGACGGCAAAATGGTGGATGGCTGGGAGACTCTCGTCAATCCAGAGGAAGCCTTTCATCCTTTCAATGTTGCTCTTCACGGAATCGGCCCAAGGACCGTTGCACGGGCTCCGTCCTGGAGCGACATCTTCCCCAAAGTCAGCTCTATGCTTTCAGAAGCGGTGGTTGCCAGCCACACGTATTTTGATCGCGGCGCTCTCTCCGGCGCGTGCCTCAGGGCCGAGCTTCCGGCTGTGCCGTACTCCAGATGGATCGACACCTGCTGGCTCTCCCGTTACGCTTGGCCTCAACTGCCCAACCATAAGCTGCCCACGCTTGCCCGCAGTTTCAACATCAGCTACAGAGCCCACGACGCTTTGGAAGATGCCCGGGTAGCCGGAGAGGTTCTGGCCCTGGCCCTCCAAGAGCGCCAAATCACCATCCACGAACTTCTAGCCGCCTCCGGCAAGAACATCACAGGATTCCCAAGGCCAACTGCCACCGGGAGGCCTAGGTCCACTAGACCGGCAGCGGGTTCTCGGTAAACTGCCTCTGGTGCCAGTAGGGATAGACGAGCTGCGTTGCGCTTGCTTTGTCGAGCACGGCAATCTGCTCCGCAGTCAAGTTCCAGCCGGTAGCAGCCAGGTTCTGTCGCAACTGCTCCTCGGTCCGCGCGCCGATAATAACCGATGAAACTGTGGGCCGTTGCAAGAGCCAGTTCAGCGCCACCTGGGCGACAGTTTTGCCTGTTTGGGCAGCTACGGCGTCGAGCGCGTCTACCACTTTGTATAGGTATTCGTCAGGAACCTGCGGGCCGGCGTCGGCGGTTTTGTGCAGACGGCTGGTTTCTGGCAGAGGTTGGCCGCGGCGAAGCTTGCCCGTGAGACGGCCCCAGCCGAGCGGACTCCACACCAGCGCGCCAACTTTTTGATCGAGACCGAGCGGCATCAACTCCCACTCGTACTCGCGTCCGATTAGCGAGTAGTAGACCTGATGCGCCACGAAGCGCGTCCAGCCATAACGGTCAGCCACGGCAAGCGACTTCATCAGGTGCCAGCCGGAGAAATTCGAAGCCGCAATGTAACGCACCTTGCCCTCGCGGACAAAGGTGTTCAGGGTATCCTGCACTTCTTCGATAGGTGTGAGGGCGTCGAAGCAGTGCATGTGGTAGATGTCCACATAGTCGGTGCCGAGCCGGCGCAGGCTGCCCTCGAGTGCCCGCCGCAAGTGATAGCGAGAGGAACCCCTGTCGTTGGGTCCATCGCCGGTGGGAAAGTAGGCCTTGGTCGAGATCAGCGCCCGGTCGCGCCTGCCCTCCAGGGCTTTGCCAAGGATCTGTTCCGAGAGCCCGTCGGAGTAACCGTCGGCGGTGTCGAAGAGGTTAACGCCGGCTTCGAAACAGATGTCGATCAGGCGGCGAGCTTCGGCGACGTCCGTTTCGCCCCACGCTTTGAAGAAATCGTTGCCACCGCCAAAAGTGCCGGTGCCAAAACTAAGAACGGAAACCTTGAGGCCAGAGCCTCCGAGAAGTCGATATTCCATAGTGACTTCGATGATAACGAAGGCGGGAGGATGCAAGGGGACTTAAATGTTCTTGAGGTGTCTATTGGCATTGCCGTTTAGACTAGAAGAGTTATGAGCACATTGAAAGCAGTACGCGGGACGCGGGACCTTTTGCCGCCAGAGACCGCGCTTTGGAACCGGATTGAGGCGACCGCGCGGGATGTTTTTGCGCACTATAACTTTGGCGAAATTCGCACGCCGGTTTTTGAGGATACGGGCCTCTTTGCTCGCGGGGTGGGCGAAGAGACCGACATAGTCTCCAAGGAGATGTACACCTGGGAGGATCGGGCGCGGGCGCAGTCGGAGAAGACGCAATCGCTGACGCTGAGACCAGAGAACACTGCTGGCGTGGTGCGGGCATACATTGAGCACGGGCTGGGCGAGAGTGGGCTGCTTCAGAAGCTCTACTATATTGGTCCGCAGTTCCGCCGGGAGAGGCCGCAGAAGGGCCGCTACAGGCAGTTTTCGCAGATTGGGGCCGAGGTAATTGGGCCGCCGTCGGCAGGCAGCGAATCGCCGCTGCGCGACGCGGAAGTGCTGGAGATGCTGGCTACGCTGCTCGATGAGTTGGGCATTCAGGGTTGGACACTGCATCTGAATTCGGTTGGGTCCTCCGCCGACCGCGCTCGCTACAACGAGGCACTGCGGGCGGCTCTGGTTCCTGTCGTCGGGCAGATGTGCGCCGATTGCCAGCGGCGTGCGGTGACCAATCCGCTGCGGGTGCTGGACTGCAAAGTTCCCGCCGACCAGCCGATGATTGAGACTCTGCCTGTGATTGCCGACTCATTGGACGAAGAGTCGAAAAAACACTTTGCGGCAGTCACTGCGGCTCTGGATGCGGCGGGCGTACCCTATACGCGCAACCATCGCCTGGTGCGCGGCCTCGATTACTACACGCGGACGACCTTCGAGTTTACGCACGGCGGATTGGGTGCGCAGAATGCGCTGCTCGGTGGCGGGCGCTACGACGGCCTGAGCGAGATGCTGGGCGGACCGCGTGCGCCGGGAATCGGCTTTGCGATGGGCGAGGACCGGTTGGTTTTGACTCTTCTCGCACAACTCGACGAAAAGTCTGCCCCACCGCAGGTGGCCGATGCGTTTATTGCGCCGCTGGGTGAGGGGATGAACGCTGCGGCGCTGGGCTTGGCGCGGGAGTTGCGGCATCAGGGATTGTGGATCGAATTGGGCGAAGGCAGCTTCCGGCTGAAGAAATCTTTCGACGCGGCGGACAAGACGGCTCGCCAGATTGTGATTCTGGGCGAAGATGAGCTTCAATCCGGTATTCTTACAGTGAAGAACTTCTCCACAGGCGTGCAGTCAAAGGTTCCTCGCGAGGAACTGGCGGTCTTTCTTTCCATCCCGGCAAACGAGTAATGGACACCGAAAGTAAAGGATAAAAGTTGTGCTTGATTTTCAAGGGAATCTCGAACGAACGCACCATTGCGGCGAACTGACCGCTGCCCACGCTGGACAAATTGTGGTTGTAATGGGCTGGGTCAACCGCCGCCGCGACCACGGCAATCTGATCTTTCTCGATCTGAGGGACCGCACCGGAATCAGCCAGATTGTGCTGGACAAGGAACTGGTGCCGGACGGCCACGCCAAAGGTGAGATGGTCCGGCCGGAGTATGTGGTGGCCGCTGTGGGCAAGGTGCGGCTGCGTGCTGCAGATGCGATCAATCCCAAGATGCCGACCGGCGAAATCGAGATTGAGGCGACCGAATTGTTGGTGCTGAACGATACCAAGCTGGCCCCGTTTTCGCCTTCAGAAGAAGCGATTCAAAACGAGGAGGTGCGGCTCAAGTATCGCTACGTGGACCTGCGCCGCCCGGAGATGCAGCACAACTTCCGCTTGCGCCACGACATCACCATCGCCATTCGCGACAACCTGAGCCAGCAGGGATTTCTGGAGATTGAAACGCCGATTTTGACAAAGAGCACGCCGGAAGGTGCACGCGATTTTCTGGTTCCGAGCCGCGTTCATCCGGGCGAGTTCTATGCGTTGCCGCAGTCACCGCAGATATTCAAACAGATTCTGATGATCTCGGGTTTTGACAAGTACTTCCAAATCGCTCGCTGCTTCCGCGACGAGGATCTGCGCGCCGACCGGCAGTTGGAGTTTACGCAGGTCGATTTGGAGATGAGCTTTCCGCGCCAAGAGACTGTTTTTGGAGTCGTGGAGCAGTTCCTGGCGGCGGGTTTCAATGCGGCAGGAGTTACGCTGCCCACGCCGTTCAAAAAAATTACGTATGACGACTCGATGCGGCAGTTTGGCAGCGACAAGCCGGACCTGCGCCTGCCTGGGTTGACTGACGTGCGTTCGGCCTTCAGCGATGCCGACCTTGCCACGTTGCAGATTGACACCGCTCTGCCCGTCGTCGCGCTGCGCATTCCCAACGTCGGCGAGTTGAGTCGCAAAGAACGCGAAGACAATCATCCGAGTTTCGATCTGAAGAAGGGCGCGAAGTTCATCGACGATTTCAAGCGGCTTGCCAAGGGATTTCCTGAAGCTGCTGTGAAGGTGCGTGAGTTGGCGGGTGCGGCTGAGGGCGACTTTGTCATCATCGTCGCCGGCGACCCGGCTCACCACATCAAGGCCAGCGATACCAAGTTCGAGGGCCGGCTCTCAGAACGCGAGATCAACGTCTACTCGGCCGCAGGCAACTTCCGTACCGAATTGGCAAAGAAGTACGCCGACCGGCATGGTGCTTTTGGCGTGACCGAAAAGGTAGTCCAAGAGGCTGCCACACGGGGTGGAGAAGCGGTCGATGGAGCAGCGGCATTCCAGCCGATTTGGATCGTCGATTTTCCGATGTTCGAATACGATTTAGCACTTGCCAAGTGGATGCCGGCTCATCATCCATTCACCGCGCCACACGAAGCGGACATGGCAAACCTGCTGACCGATCCGGCCAGTGTGCGGGCGAATTGTTATGACCTGGCGATGAACGGTCTGGAACTGGGTTCAGGCTCCATCCGCATCCATAGAAAAGATGTCCAGCAGCAAATCTTCCAGTCGCTCGGTATCAGCGATGAGGAGGCTCGCGCCCGTTTTGGCTTCTTCCTCGACGCTCTTGAGTATGGGACTCCGCCACACGGCGGTATCGCACTCGGCATTGACCGCATTGTGATGCTGCTGGCTGGCGCAGCGAGTTTGCGCGAGGTGATCGCTTTTCCGAAGTCCGCCAAAGCCATTGATCTGATGGCCGAAGCACCGACGACGGTGAGCGATCAGCAGTTGAAAGAACTGCACATTCGCGTGGCGTTGAAGAGTTAGTTTAAGCTGCTCCACAATCGAAACATCACGCGGCGATTACGGTTTGTGGTCGCCGAAGACGACCGCAGTGAAGGCGAAGATATCCGTGTCTTCGTCCTTCCAGCAGTTGGAGTTCATCCGCGCTTTGACGCAGGTCTGTTCCAGGAAGGTCTGTCGGTCCCATTTCTGTTCCACCGGAACCTGCGGCAGTAGAAGTCCTTCGTTGTCGCCGTTCTTTATCAGCAGTCCGTGCTCGCCAATTCTGATCTGTTGAACGTCCGTCACCCGGCGCAGAGGCGAGAGCACAGAGATTTCATATTCAAGACTGGGCAACTCCGAGGCTGACACGGGTTGAAAGCGAGGATCGCGGATGGCGGCCAGCGTCGCAGTGTCGCGCACGGTCATGTAGAGCGGTTTGGTTGCCGAGGTGTATCCGATACATCCGCGGAGTGCGCCGGATTCGGTGAGTGTTACGAAAGAGCCGCGCTCCTGGTTTAGGGCTACACTGGTACTTGCAGGCGGCTCGTATGCGTTTTTCTCTTGAATCACGTGCTCGACAGATTTGCGAGCCAGCGCCAGCAACTCGCTCTTCTCCTGGTCACTTAGCGAAAACTGAGTCTCCATTGTTTTTCCACTCGGAGCTTTCACAAAAACATCCGCGCTGTATCCAACCACGCGCGTATGATCGCTGGTAACATCGCCGGAATTTTCGTACTTCAGCACACGCGCCTGATTGGCTCCCATGCGTTCTGCATAAATCATTGCGGAGACGATTGGCGCGCCGCCACAGGCCTCCCATACACGCGACTGAAAGTTGCGCGACATACTGAAGTAGTCCCACGACTGAAGCGCATCAAGAGTCTTGTGGTCGATTTTCACTGCGTCGTCATAAAGATAGTAGTGAGAGAGATCGGAGCTGGCGAGAACGAGCGTATCGCCTTCTTTTCCACTGTCCTTGATCAACTTCGCCAGAGCCACTCCCAGCGCGCGGCTGTTCTCATAACTCTGATTGCCCATGATGATGGGCACAACTTCAAAATCACCGAAGACTTTTTGCAGCCACGGCAACTGAACTTCAATTGCGTGCTCGCCGCCTGCCGAGGTGGGATCATGTCCCTGGCTGGATAGGCGCATCGTCGAGCTCATCTTCACAAGCTGATGCGCAAAGGCCTTGTCCACCGGCACGTTGCCCAACGGCGTGGCGTAAGCGTCTCCATCATAAATTGAGGAGTAGTCAAAACTCTCGTAGTGCGACGGTGCTATCACCACGACACGCGTGTACTTGCGTCCTTTTAATTGAGCGTAGGTGTACGCAGCGGCGGGACCGGAGTACACGTAACCGGCATGTGGAGCAACCATTGCGAGAATCGGATCGGTAATAGTTGGCCCGGAGACACGAGCCAACAAATCGTCAATCATTTCAGAAAGAATCTTTGGATCAGCAGGATAGAAACTGCCTGCGACGGCTGCTGGCCGCACCTTTTGCACTTCGGCAGCATGAGCGTTCCCCAACGGTGGAATCGCCAGAAATGCAATGAGCGGCGCTGCAATCCAATAGGCGTTCTGAGCCAGGACGGTGTTCATCAGCGGGACCTCTTCTGCGATGATTTCATGCTCTGCGATTTCATGCCTGCCAAATGCCGGGAATCGGCTGTTGGCAGAAGGGACAACAGTTGTTGCGGATCAGCATTTGGCCAGCAGCAAATCCTGCGCGCTCGACTAGCATTTTACGGCAGTTGGGGCAGTAAGTGTTTTGCGCCGGATGCCCAGGGATATTGCCAATGTAAACGTAATGCAGCCCCTCGGCGTCGGCAATCGCTTTGGCGCGTTCCAGAGTTGATAACGGAGTGACGGGCAGATTCTTCAGCAAGTGTTCAGGATGATATTGCGAGAAATGCAGCGGTACATCCGCGCCCAGATTCGTCTTGATCCACTGCGCCAGGCCGCGAAGCTCCTGATCGCTGTCGTTGAGCGCGGGCAAGACCAGATAGACAATCTCTGTCCACTTATCCATCGTGCGCAGAGTGACCAGCGTATCCAGCACAGGCTTCAAATGGCCATTGACGACCCGGCGGTAGTACGATTCGGAGAACGACTTAAGATCAATTTTAACGGCGTCCGCTTTTCCGTAAGCTGACTTCAACGCCTCTTGTTGTATGTAGCCGTTCGAGACCACAACACTGCGAATGCCAGCGGCGTGGCCCGCATCGGCAGTATCCATCAGGTATTCAGCGAAGACAACCGGATCGCTATACGTGAAGGCAATCGTGGGACAGTTATATTGCTGGGCGAGTTCTGCGACGCTTAGCGGTGGCGCGTACTCGGCGGGAACCTCTTCGGGCCGCGATTGCGAGAGGCTCCAGTTCTGACAAAATTTGCAGTTAACGTTGCAGCCAGCAGTGGCAATCGAGAAGGCAGTTGTCCCAGGCAGATAGTGAAAGAGTGGCTTCTTCTCAATGGGATCGACGTGTGCCGCGCAGACTCGCGAGTAGACCAGCGAGTAGAATACGCCGCCGCGATTTTCGCGCACGCCGCAATGGCCGCGCTCCCCATCTTTCACCGGGCAATTGCGTGGACACAGATTGCACTTGATCTTGCGACTAGGCAGCTTCTGATAGAACTTTGCTTCAACGATGAAGCGCGAATCTTCTTCGATTTCCGAGGCCGCACCGTTGTGAGAAGAGCTCGGAGAAACAGGTCGGCCGTTGCTGTGCGCGCTATTCATTTGTAATCTCCAGAGACCCCGCGCCTACCTCCGGGATCAGTCCACGATCAGCAAAAGTGTCTCACTCAATGCCTACGGCAACCCCTGCAAAGTTGCGGTGACGGCCAACACCTGTCGAAGATACGCCCTTTGCGGGAAATGGGCCAGCTTGCGTTACTAGCCGTGAACGGTGAGAATCAATGAGTTAAATGGAAGGCTAGCAGCTCTCGTTTGAAAGAGCTAATGCGCAAACCTATGACGGCCCAACTCAAATCTTTTTTGCCGCGCGGCCAATGGTGCTCTCGCGACGGCATCGCCGCATGCGCACTTTTTTTAGCCACCGCCGGCGTGGTTTTGTGGCAGAACGCACATCTCGCAATTCTCTGGGATGCAAGCTATACGCTGGACACAAGCTCTCGCATCGCTCTCGGCCAGATGCCGTATCGCGATTTTCCGCTGGTTCACTCGCCGCTCACATTTCTGATTCAGGCCGCCATCATGCGGCTTACAGGACGGGTCTTCTTCCACCACGTTCTCTATGCGGCAGTTGTTGGCGGCCTGGGCACGGTGCTGGCATGGCGAATCGTGCTGCACACGCTTCGGGAACGTCTGCGTTCAGCGTGGTTCATTTCTCTTATGCTGGCCGCGCCGCTGACCGTCCTAGGCATCTATAGCATCCTGCCGTTTCCATCGTATGACTGCGACACCGCATTTTCTATTCTCCTGGTTGTTTTGTTTTTACAGCGACTGCCGGAAGATTCGGATTCTGCATCGCAATTGAGCTGGACCACTGGTCTATCGCGCTTTTTTATCGCGGGCGCAATGCTTCCACCCCCACTCTTCTTTAAGCAGAACATCGGTCTCCCGTTTCTCGGGTCCGCGTTCGCTCTCATCCTTTTGCTGCTGATTGTACGGCTCGTGCGTCGCGTCCCGGCTTCAGACGGCAACTTGCAAAACTTGTGCGCGGTTCTTTCCGGTGCAGTCGCAACGCTGGTTGCCGCAGGCCTGCTTCTGCATTTCAGCGCGGGGCTTCACAACTACTTCCACTGGACGATTCAGTTTGCCGCCCAGCGCCGTCTGCCCGGCTTCCAGCAAATGATCACCGTCTTTGCGGAGCCATCACTGCTTTGGTGGCTGCCGTTGGTCGCGTTTGCCTTTTTGCTTTTGCACTGTCGCTATAGCAAGTCTCTGTTGGCGCGCCTGACAGCGCTTGTTATGCTCGCGGCACCGTTTGTTTGGACGCTGGGTAGCCTCTTTCTTTCTGCAGATGCCGACGACCGCGCCAGCAATTTGTTAGCGCTTTGGCCGCTCGTGCTGGTCCTCTCCGCAGCGCTCACGCTTTACAACTTGATTCGCAAACCGAGCTTGCGCGCGGGCTTGCCTGCCATTTTACTGTCCGCAATTTACGGAACATTTCTCTCACAGCAGTTGTGGGGTTCAACCTATGCCATCTGGCCGTTGCTCGTAATTCTCGTTGCCAAGATGATTGCATTTCTATCTTCCGCCGATGCGGCTAGTGCTATTTCGGCCACTCAGCATCGGACTCTGTTTCTCGCTCCAACTCTGTCGGCGGTCATCTCAATAACATTCATCCTATGCGGCAGTCTCTACGTCGCAAGCGAGGAGCGCCTGGCCTATGCACAACTGGACGGGGCAATCAAGCGTTCGGCGGTTCCTGCGCTGAGGGGAATGGCGGTCTCCGGCCCTTATCTTCCTGAGTTCGAGGAGTTACTGCGCTTTGCCGCAAACGAAATCCCTCCTTCAGACGGGCTGATCATCCTTCCCGGCGAAGACCCGTTCTATTTTGCTACTGGTCGAGTGCCGCAATTTCCTGTCCTGCTCTTCGATAAAGCCACCGACCCATATTCACCCGCGCAGCTAGTTGCAGAGGCTGAGCGCCGCCAGATTCGCTGGTTGATCGTCAAACGCAATCTTCAGATTAAGGAAGATGTCACTCCGCAGCGCGAGGCAACGCTCAATGCACTTCGGCAGGTCTTTATGCCGTATCGCAGACTGGGCGGGTATGATGTCTACCGCCGTCCGCAACTCGACAAACCTTGAGTCGATTTGCCGTTTCGAAAAGAAGATAGGAGAGAATTAATTAGGATTTATTAAACGCGATGCAAATAGATAACTTGGAAAGCAGTATTTGCACAACTCGGTTGCATGTTTTTTAGTAAAATGCAACGTCACTCCGATTCCAGGCAGATTGGACCGGCCGGGAATCGGAGCGAACCTCGAGGTAGTTATGTGAAAGAGCTTTCGCGCGTCGATCTATTTGATTACATTGATTGCGGCCGCACCCAAGGCAAGCTGAGAGAACATCTGCGACCAGGCAAGAAATTCTCGCATGGCTCCGGGCCCTACGCTCTTCTCGGGAACAATAATGGTATCGCCGGGATAAAGACGCTCTTTTTCAAAGCCGGAGGGAGAGAATACCGATTGGCCCGCGCCGTGGCTGGTTACCGAACCGTCGGCCCGCAGAACAAAAGCCTGTTTATGATCGGCGTTGCGGTTGGGGCCGCCGGCCAGATGAAGGTAGTCGCCCACGCGAGCGCCATTGCGATAGAGGAATGCATTCTGATTGAGCACTGCGCCGATGACCTGGATGGTAGCAGGAGTGAAAGGAACCAGAAGAAGGTCGCCATCTTCGAGAGACGCCTCTGGCAGTTCATTTTCTCCCGTGCTATGCGGGCGTAGATTGAGTACGATTCTTCCGGTAGGCTGCAACTGGCGCAGCCGTTCGATCATTTCGCGATTGAAGGAGGCGGTCTGGCCTAGCTGGGCGGGAGCTTGCGAAGCGCCGCTTAAGCCGCCTCCCGCTCCCGTCATCTTGATGGAGTCCCGCGCCATCTGATGTTCGAGACGATCGGCATATTCGTTCAAGCGCTGCTGTTCGATCACCTGGGTACTCTTGCGGGTGAACTCCGACCCGTAAAGATATGCCTTGTCTGTCAGTCCTCCCGCGCGCGCGACCAGAGATCGCAAATTCTCGCCGGGCAGAACGCTGTAAACACCGGCGTGGACAAACTCTCCTTCCAGGCGTACGTACTTTGTCTGCTGCTCCACAGGTTGGTGAATGTCGTCCTGTGAAAAGATTGTGACCGTGTCGCCCGGTTGCAGCTCAAAGTTCTGAGAAGAATCGTGGTGGAGCACGAGCTTGCCCAGATCAAATGGAATCAGCGATGAGGCCATGGTTGTAGTATCCAGCCGCTCGATCACCGCGTAGTTCCAATCGGTTTCCGAAGCGGGGCGCAGAAGTTCTATTTCACGTTCAGTCTGGCTGTTCACTACGATGCCGCCCAGAGTTCCTGCCGCCCCCGAAGAGCGAGCGGTTTGGGCTTTTTGCAATGCGGTGAATAGATTGTTAGCTGATGAGGACGGCTGCGCCTGTATGACTGAAACGTCATAGGGATAGTTCGCGGTTTGCTGTTCAGAATTGCGGCTCGTAACGGGCAGCGCTGGTTGCGCGGCAGTCGTGTTGGGCACAGGTGATGACGAAGGCAAGGGTGTGAACTCTGGCCCGGGAAGCCCAAGCTGAGTGCGTCGCCACCAGTAATCCCGTGAGAGCAGTGAATCCCGGTCCGGCATCAGATCGCTCAATCGCATGCCCTTGCGCCAAAGGAAACGTCCTGGATTGGCCACCGATCCGCGCAGTGTGACTGTCTCGCGGTAGTTGGAGGCGATAGAATTGATGCGCACAATATCACCGTCAGCCAACGGAGTCGCAAGGCCTGCGGCATCGGCCGTGATCTCGAAGGCGCGGCGTTCGGCATGGTCTTCGATGCGCTCGATCGAGATGCGCCCGCCGGAAGCAACCGCTGTTCTGCCCCCCCCCGCCGTTATTAATTGTTCGATCGACTCCTGGCCGCGCAGTTCGAAGATCGCGGCAAGCCGGACGCTGCCCGTGAGCGCCACCTGCGGACCCGCGGCGGGTATGAACAGCACGTCGCCCGATTGTAGTTGCACGTCGCCTGTCTTGTCGCCCTTCACCAAGAACGCATAGAGGTCGAAGTCTGTCATCACCTTGCCATCTCGCTTCAACTCGACATGACGCATGGTGCCAGCGCCGGAAGGACCGCCGCTCAGAAAGACAGCATCCACCAGCGTGCTGAGCGCGCTTACCGTGTACTCGCCCGGCTGCCGCGCCTGTCCAGTCACATAAACCTGAATGGAGTGAATCTCGCCCATACCGACACTGAGCTCGAAGTTGCGGTAAACCCGCTCCAGAGCGTTGCGCAGGTGGCCGGCAACGGAAGAAAACTGAAGGCCTGCAACATGTACGGCTCCTACTTTGGGTAGATATATCTCACCCTCACGGCTCACGCGCAGATTGGCGCTGAAATTGATCTGTCCCCAGATGCGGATGCGCAACTCGTCCCCCACGCCGACCGCCATATTTTGAGGTGCCGGCGCGTGGTCGATGGGGCCAAAGGATGCCGGACGCTGGGCAAAGAGGCTAGCTCCATAGATCGGTAGCATTCGCCCCAGGCTGGCAGCCACAAAACGCTGAAATTCCGTTGGCGGCTCGGGAGACAATGGCCTCATGGCCTGCTGATTTATTCCATTGGACCTGTTGCGCAGCGCTGGCTCGGTGTAAGTTGAGCCAAAGGATAGGCTATTGTCTGCCGAAACCTCGGTGGAGCGGTCCGCCCGCGGCATTATTTGCTGGGACTGTTGCTGCAAAGTTAGGACATTGGACGATGCCGGGAATTGGTTGGTGGACGCCGTTGGGGCGGACTTCTGCAACTGGCAGCCAAAGGAATCTGGATCATCTTCGGATGAACATTGGGCGTATAGCGGGCGCGCTAAGAAGACGAGGATTGCAGCACAAGCAACCCACGGTAGCACTGAGAGGCTCAGGCATAAGCGAACAGATGGAAGATTTCTCATAGACGCCCCATTATTCACACACTTACACCACGTAACGAGCGAAAAAATGCCGAAGGAATTGTTCCTGTTCCGAAATCGGACAACACTATGAGTGTTTTCCCACAATCGACTTCTCGAAGACGGTTTTCTCATTTTCTTCGTTCGAGTGCCTTCTTTCGCAGGTAATCTGAGCGCAGTTTCCGACTGAGCTGCAGGGCAATTGACTCGCCCCAAGGCACTTTTTGCCTAGCGCGGAAGAATGCCGCTGTGGGAGATGGTCAGCACTTTGATAAAGCCGGTGGCGTGATGCATCCGAGTCGGGAAGCGCGTTGCCAATGCAAAATTTTGATTCGATGCCAAGAGGAAGTCCCGCGTGCCAACAGAAATTCAGGAACTCGCCGTCTCTCCAATCCCTGCTGCTTCCGGCTCCTTACTGCTTGTGATGCGCGTGGCGCTCAAACGCAAGAGGCTGGTCGGGATGGTCGTGCTGGTCATCGTTGTCGTAGCCTTGGCAGTTGCTATGCTGCTGCCCAATCGCTACACGGCCAGTATCGCCATTCTGCCGCCACAACAGGGCGGCTCGGCGGGAGCGGCCATGATTGCGCAGTTAGGCAGTCTGGGATCCATGGCCGGGATGGGAACTGGAGGCTTGAGCATCAAAAATCCCAGCGACCTGCAGGTGGCCCTGATGAAAAGCCGCACAGTGGGAGATGCGATGGTCGAGCGCTTTCATCTGCGGGCAGTCTATCACCGAAAATACCTATCTACGGCGCGCAAAAAATGGGAGCAGAAAACATCGGTTGACAACGGGCTGAAAGACGGTTTGATCCGCCTGTCGGTGACCGACACGGACCCGCGCCGTGCAGCGGGTCTAGTCAATGGATGGTGGGAGGAATACCGGCGCTTCTCGGCGACCCTGGCGGTGACTGAAGCGGCGCAGCGCAGACTATTTTTTGAACGCCAGTTGGCCAATGCGCGCGAGGATTTGGCGCACGCCGAAGAAGAGATGAAGCAGACCGAGCAGCGCACCGGTGTCATCGAACTCGATGGACAGGCTCATGCCATGATCGCCTCGGCGGCCACGTTACGAGCTCAGGTTGCGGCCAAACGGGTCGAGATCCAGTCGATGCGCCAGTTTGCCGCCGAAGGGAATCCAGACCTGGAGCGGGCGCGGCAGGAGTTATCGAGTCTGGAGGCTCAATTGACTGCCATGGACGTGGACAGCGATCGCCAGGGTGGCGACCTGGTGGCGCCCAAGGGCAAGCTGGGCGAGGCGGGCATGCAGTATGCGCGTGCTCTGCGCGAAATCAAGTATCGCGAGATGGTTCAGGATCTTTTGACCCGCCAATACGAGGCGGCACGCGTGGACGAGGCGCGGCAGGGTTCCGCAGCGCAGATTGTCGATCCGGCGGTCGTTCCCGACCGTCCCAACTATCTTTACAAAATCGGAATTGTGCTGACCGCTTTGCTGCTTTCTCTGCCAGCGGGATTGCTGATTGCGCTGGCGGCTGAAGTGACTGATCTTCTGCGCAGCTACCGCCGCCGCTCCGGTTCGTGGGCCGTAGCGCTTGAAGAGGCTTGGACTGGGGGAGCGCGATGAAGGTTCAAAGCGCTCTGGGAATGGATGGCGCCGTTGCATACACATTTCTTGCTCGGGCCGTGGGCATCGTCGGCAGCACCGGCACGGTATTGCTCATCGTTCACTTTCTTACCCCAGTCGAGCAGGGGTACTATTACACGCTGCTTAGCCTGGTCTCTCTGCAAGTGGTCTTCGAGATGGGCTTCTCATTTGTGATTCAGCAGTTGGCTGCGCACGAATGCGTTCACCTGGAAATCGCGACCGATGGCAGTGTGAGCGGTATGGCCTCAGCCCATGCGCGGCTGGCATCGGCGCTTCAGCTTAGCTTGCGATGGTACACGGTGGCCGCCTTGGCGATGGGCATGATTCTGGCGCCGCTGGGGATGTTTTTCTTTGCCCGTCATGCAGGACTGGAAGGGGTGCAGGTGGCCTGGCAAGCGCCTTGGCTCACGGCGGTAGCCGCGTCGATGGTTGGCCTATGGTGCGTGCCTTTCTACGCCTTTATCGAGGGATGTGGTGAGGTGCGCGCCGTGGCCGCCATGCGTTTGCGCCAGGCAGTGGCGGTCGCAGTGCTGGCCTGGTTGGCCATGCTGCTGCATTGCGGGCTTTACGCGCCGGCATTGGCCATTATGGGATATGTTGGCGTCGGATTATTTTTTTTAGTTTCGCGCCGCCGTCTACTGGAGGGACTGCTCCGTCACCCGGCCCGTGAATCCGCCATTCAGTGGAACCGCGAAGTGTGGCCCTTTCAGTGGCGCATCGGCATCAGTTGGATGTGCTCCTACTTTACGGTTCAGGTTTTCATTCCAATCATCTTTGCTCTACGCGGACCGGTTGAGGCCGGGCAGATGGGTATGGCACTCAGCATCACCGGCTATATGACAATTCTGGCTCTGGCTTGGTCCTCGACCAAGGCTACTCCCTTCGGCCGCTTAATCGCGCAACGCGAGTTTCACCGGCTTGACCGATTGTTTCAGCGCGTACTCAGCCAATCGTTGATAGTCTTTACCCTCATCGCACTGGCCGCCTGTGGGCTGATTGCGCTGTTGCCTGCGATCGCTCCGCGATTAGCGGAACGCATCGTGTCGCCGCAACTGTTTGCGGTGCTGGTGCTGGCCGCCGGGGCCAACTGTGTGGTGCAGAGCATGGCCACGCTACTGCGCTCCTTCAAGAGCGAACCCTTTCTGCCGCAGTCGCTAGTGGTGGCTTCGCTCACCCTGTTGCTGGCCGCGCTGACGGCGCCCCGCTGGGGCAATGCCGGCGCAGCCTTTAGCTACCTTGCCGCCACCGCAGTGATTGGGCTGCCTTTCGCCGGGATTATTTTTGTGCGTGCTCGCCGCGTATATCTGACAACGCAATCTGGCTGCCTGCGGAAACGAGTCTGTGTGAAGCGAAGCGCATGAAACTTACTTATTCGCCTGATTTGGTAAAGAAAATCCAACAGTATGAGGGAGCAAGGTTCCCAGGAGCGCAAGATGTTTTTATCAGGATGTCGAAAAACGGTCGATACGTTTGTGCCACCACTGGGGCAGCTCTACCGTCTGTCGCGGGACGCGACCAATCGTCGCCGATCTCTGCAAACGCCATACGGCTTCACTTTGGCAGGCGATCCCTCGATGGCGAGCAAGGGCTATGAGACGGAAGAAATTCGAACCTTCCTCGATTTGCTGGAAAGTCACGAAACCGTTCTCGATATTGGGGCTAACGTAGGGCTTTACTCTTGCCTTGCGGCGAGCCGCGGAAAACACACAGTCTGCTTCGAGCCATCCCCCAGGAACCTGAACTTCCTTTATCGAAACCTGTGGGAAAACCGATATTCCGATGTTGAAGTCTTTCCTCTCGGTTTGGCGGGCAAAAGCGGCCTGGGGCGCATCTACGGATTCGGTGGCATCTCGTCGTTTGTGCCCGGCTGGGCGCAGGCGCACGAAGCGCACTCCACCCTGGTTCCTGTGACCACTCTCGACATCGCGGCCTCTGGCAGATTCCATGGCAAGAAACTGCTGATCAAAATAGACGTTGAAGGATTTGAATTGGATGTCCTGGCCGGGGCAGCGAAGACCTTGAACCTGAATCCCAAGCCGACATGGCTGGTTGAAATACTGCTTCGCGACGATGTCATTCCCGGCGGAGTCAGTGGGAAGTTTGCTGAGGTTTTTGAAGTGTTTTGGAAGAGCGGATATCTCAGCCGGAAGCTCGATGCAGCGCGGGCTCTAGTGGGGCCGGAGGATGTGAGTCGCTGGATGGCCAGTGGAGCGGTGGACGGAGAGACGCACGACTTTCTGTTTTCGGCGGATTGATATATCGCGCGGAAGACATACAGCAGGCTGCGCGAAGCAGAAACAGGGAGTAAGGGATGAAGCATGAGTATCCAACCAGGGTTCTGCTGACGGGCGGCAAGCCTGGGGGAGGTGTAGCCAGCTTTGCCGACGCTCTCTGTTGCGGTTTCCGCGAACTTGGAGTTCCAGCCGAGCTAGTTACACCCTCCAGCATTCGGCTCCGTGATCTGCGCGATCCGGGAGTGCTGAAAATTCTCAGCACATCGGCGGTTTTTGCCGCGCCTCTGGCCCGTCGTGCTCTGTGCATGGCGCATGGAGTTCCCTGCGCCGCGCAGCAGGGCTGGCTGAGAACATTAGCGATTCTCGCCTCCTACAGGCTGGCGAATGCATCGCCTGGTGCGCAGTTGGTCGAGGTCTCGGATTACTCGGCGCTGCACCTTAGAGCAATCTTCGCGTTGCGCGTCGATGCGGTGATTCACAATCCCATTCATCCTCTGTTTTTAGAGGCAAGGCCGGAGGCAGAGGCAAAGCGCGAGGCAATCATCTATGTCGGTCGTTTGCATTGCGCCAAAAATGTTGATCGTCTGCTGCCTGCCATGCGCGATGTTCTGGACGAGAACCCCGGTCTCTGCGCATGGATAGTCGGCGATGGCCCAATGCGGTCGCAGTTGGAACGCGACTTCGCGGGCGATAAGCGGATTGAGTTCGTTGGCGCCATCGGACACGCCCAGATTCGGGATCGGTTGCGGCGCTCACGCGTCTTTATCTCCGGCAATCCTGCCGAACCGTTTGGCATTGCTTATCTCGAAGCCCTGAGTCAGGGATGCATAGTGGCGATGCCGGCCTCGGGCGGCGGCCTGGAAATTGCGCCGGATCTGATCGGCGGCGGGATTCAACTGTTTCCCGCTGCGCTCTCACGCGCGGAGGTGGCCGCAGCACTGCGCAGGGCATTGCTTATGCCGCCAACCTCGCCGCCGTCCCTGAGTGCCTATTCGGCACGTTCAGTGGCCGAGGCCTACCTGGCCGTTGACACTCGCTTCAGCGCGCAGGGAATATTTTGTCCGGAAGGAGGCCAATGAGTACTGCTATTCCACACGGCTCAATGCCTCACACTTCACACGATTGCTCGGTGGAAACTCGTCTGGGTGATTCTAGTAAGCGAGTCAAGGGAAAATGGTTTTTCCTGGGTGCGTTCATCTTCGCCTGCTTCCTGTTCTGGTGGCTTCCCAGCATTCTATTTCGAATAGTTGTTCATCAGTCGGACGCGGTGGAGGATGGAACAGTCGCCATCAGCATTCTAGCGCTGGTACTTTTTCTCGTTGGCTATCTTCTTCCAAGCTCCAGCCATCCGCGGAGCCTGTTCTCAGTGACCATGCTTGACGCCTGCGAGAATTTTGCCTATCGGACTACGATCCTTCTTTTTATTCCTTCGCTCGTGATCGCGATCAGCCTGTTGCGCAACCATATCGGCATGGACTATGGATCGGGCGCTCCTATTCCCAGGCTTTACCAGGCGGTGCTTTACACGCACTTATTCTTCGGCTTTCTATATCTCGGCGCGGCAAATCCGGAAAAGCAGGGCTGGCGTCGGACCTCCATAGTGGTTGTTCTGGTGATCTTGCCGCGTTTGATCGAATCGCTACATGGGGGGCGTTTTTTTCTGGCTCAGGCCGTTGTCCCCGCCGTGCTGATTAGCGTGGCACGCGGGTGGATTCGTTTTTCATTCAAACGCTTGACGCAGTTTGCCGCGCTGACTCTGGTGATTATTTTCGTGCCTTCGCTGACGCGCGGAGACGAAGTCATAGGCCAAGACAACAGTGTCAATTTTTTTGCGGCCGGCAGTTCGTTGCAGCTCTTCCAGCAGAATACAGATCTTAGTCTGAACGGGCGCTGCCCGCCTTTGCTTGTCTCCATGACCGCGAAAACCATTCCTTACGGTCTATTGGGAATTTGTGTGGTGGATATCGGCGGCTTGAAGGATATGCCCGCCACATTGGATCGCATTCTAACCATCAACGATCCGAGCACTTTTAATGGCACGGTTTCTGGGACAGGCTCGAATTATCTGCTCGATCTCTACCTCTTCGGGGGGGGGAGTGCCGTCTTTGTGGGTTCCGCCCTATTTGGCTTTAGTTGTAGGCGCTTTCTTGGATGGATTAGTGAACGTTCACTTTTTTCTGGAATTTGGGCGGAGTGCCTGACCCGCGCGTTGATGGCTCCGCGCAGTTCACTGGGATATGTGTATGAACGAATTCCATCCCTGATCCTCGCAACGCTGTTGATTGTGCTGATCGTTTGGGCCGGACGCTTGCTGAAGAAGGAATATGCGGCTAGACCAGCAGCGAACACTGCCGCCTAAGAAAAGTAGGTTTGAGAATCATTGCCGTTTTTGCTCTCAGCGCTGTGAAGTTTCATCAGGATTTTTATTGAGGATTCTCTCATCCGGCTGAATCGAAGCCTGGTGCAACGTGTGCAAAGACTACTTCTATCTGGTTCACACATCCGAAGCCTATTCTTGCGTTGCATTTGGAGTAGATGGCGCATGTGAAGAGAACGAATCCTGTTCGAGGGGATGTAATGAAGCTTTCCGTGTTGATATCTGTGTACAACAAGGAAACTCCTGCCAATCTGCGCCAATGTCTGGACAGCCTTGTGATTCAAACTTTGGCGGCCGATGAGGTGGTTATCGTCGAGGACGGGCCGCTGGGTAAGGCGTTGAAAGCCACGATTGACGTGTACCGGAAAATCCTGCCCATAGTTTCTCTTCCCTTGCCGGCGCATATTGGTTTGGGCGCGGCTCTGCGCGCTGGCGTCTATGTGTGTCGGGGAGAGTTCGTGGCCCGCATGGATTCAGACGATGTCTGTGTCGCGGACAGGTTTCGCAAGCAGGTGGACTTTTTGGAAAGTAACCGGGGTGTAGATGTAGTTGGGGGGGTGATCGCCGAGTTTGAGAAAGATTGCACGACCCCGCGTTCGGTCCGGCTTCTGCCCGCTGCAGGCCAAGCTCTCAAGCGTTTTGCCAAGTACCGGACGCCAATGAACCATGTTACAGTGGTTTTCCGCAAATCCTCGGTAGTGGCTGCGGGCAATTACGAATCCTGTCAAGGCTTTGAGGACTACCATCTTTGGGCCAGAATGTTGGCGCTCGGCTATCGTCTGCACAACATGAATGACATTTTCGTACTCGTTCGTTGCGGTAAGGGAATGCAGGCTCGCAGAGGCGGATTGGCTTATCTGAAAGAAGAGATCGAGTTTCAGTCCTTCTTGCGCAAGATAGGATTCTTGAATGCTGTTGGATCCTTCAAGAATATTCTGATGCGCGGCCCGATGCGCCTGGTCCCCACCTCGGTTCGATCCCTTTGTTACAGCATGTTTCTGAGGACGCCGGCTACTGCTATTCAAAGGACCCTATAGTGAATTTATCCGCAATTTCCAACCCTCTCATTAACAGGGTCAATTGGTTCGCATGTATCAACGAAACGTCGCTTGCATCTGATCAAACGGTGCCGCTGGAGGCCGCTTTTCTGAATAGGAAGACGCCAGCCTTCCTGTTCACCTTCCTCTATCTGGTCCTGCCCAATCTGCCGCTATTAGTCTCAACCCGCACGTTGGGGGCAACGTCGCATGGGTATATCAATCTGGAATATCTGCTGATTGGTGCGTTGGGCATATTTCTGCCGCGGGGAGTGGTCTTCCTGCTGCTGTGCTTGGATTCGTTGGCAGATGTTGCGTACACCATTTGCTATACCTTTCAATTCTCTCTGGAGGATATGCTGTCATCGATTCGCTATCTGTCTATGCTGCCCAGAAGCAGGGTGCTGGAGGGACTCGCCTTGCTGGTTCTGGTCCTGCTGGTTTGTGCCATGCTGACCATCCTGCGCCCTCGTCCCGAGAAGCACCTGTGGACAGTGTGCGTGCTGGTGGGTCTGGTCATTCTACTGGCTCCCGTTGATCTAGTCAGTGGGCAGAATCCACTCGGACACAGGGATTTGGCGATTCTCTCTTATCGCGTAGCACGCAGCCCGGTATTTACTCTTTTGTGGCGCGAAAAAAATGAGGTCCGCGCGAATCAAGCCTTGCCAAACGGGAACGGATGGGGGGCGGTACCCTCTGCCTCTTCTGGGGCGGTCCAGTTTCTTAAAAGCAGGCCGGGCGCTGCTGGCCCAAATGTTGTCTTTATTCTGGTTGAATCCTGGGGCCTGATGACCGACCCTCATCTTGCTCAGGCGCTTGACGCTCCTTATAGCGATCCCCGCATCGTGAGCAAATATAAGGTCATTTCTGGAACAGTTGCATTCACCGGTCTCACGGTGCCCGGCGAGGCGCGCGAACTCTGTCACTCTTCGGTCGGCTTTGGAATCATTGATGACACTGCCGGGCACGCGGAACAGTGCCTGCCCGTCTATTTTCATGAACATGGCTACCAGGACATCGCTATTCACGGTTATGTCGGCGAAATGTTCTACCGAGATGCATGGTACCGAAAGCTAGGTTTTGATCGCACTTTCTTCGAGCCGGACCTCAAAAAATCCGGACTTCCCACTTGCCGCGGCGCATTTCCTGGAGTCTGTGACGCATCCATTGCTCATTGGATCGGAAGTTCGCTCCTCTCCGTGGACCAGCCGAAGCCCAGGTTCATCTACTGGGTCACGCTCAACTCTCATATTCCCGTGCCCGAGTACCCCGATCTTCCCGATGACGGAGTCTGCGTCACGCAGCCTGCGCTCCATCAATCAGCACCACTCTGCTCATTGTTTCGCCTCGTGCGGGGCGTGCATCAATCAGTTCAGCAGATGGCCTTAGGTGCAACAGCAAGACCGACGGTCTTTATTCTGGTTGGCGATCATGCGCCGCCCTTCAGCAATCCACGGCTGCGCGAGCAGTTCTCTAGCACCCAGGTACCGTACGTCATGTTGATCCCTAAGGAGATACCTGCGCGCTAGTCCTCTAGTTCGGTATTTGTGGCATTGCCGGGGGTATAATTTGGCCCATGGCAGTGGAGTCAAAGACGATTTTTTCGCAGAGCAGGATCGAGGCAGACGAACCAAGCCGCGTTTTGGCTGATAGCACAATAGTCGAGTCACGGTTGCGCGCACTCGAAGCGCGTCTTGGACAGTTGGACAGCCTGATGGTGGCATACTCGGGCGGGGTGGACTCTGCCTTTCTTGCGGCCACGGCGCATCGCGTCCTTGGTAATCGAATGCTGGCCGTGCTGGCCGACTCTCCCAGTCTGGCTCGCCGCGACTTCGAGGCTGCCAGTGCCTTTGCACGCGCCCAGGAGATTCCGCTGCATATCATCGCCACTGAAGAGTTGAGCAGGTCTGAGTACCAACGCAACGACGCAAATCGCTGCTTCCATTGCAAGGACGAACTCTTCCGGGCCATGGAGGCGCTGGGTCCGAAGCTGGGCTTTGGGCACATTGCTTACGGCATGAACGCCGATGACACCACGGATTTTCGCCCCGGGCAGCGCGCTGCAGCGGAGCACGCTGTGCTGGCACCGCTGGCCGAGGCAGGGCTGACCAAGCAGGAGATTCGCGCTCTGGCCAAGGCTGCCGGTTACCCGCTCTGGGACCGCCCTGCAGCACCGTGTCTCTCATCGCGAGTCGAATATGGCCGCACTGTGACTCGCGAAGTTCTCGATCAGGTGGAGAAGGGCGAAGAAAGCCTGCACCAGTTGGGCTTCCGTGAACTGCGCGTTCGTTATCACGGCGAGCTGGCGCGAGTGGAACTGGCCCGCACCGAGCTGCCCCGCGCACTTTCGATGGAGATGCTCGACGCCATCACCGCTGCTCTCAAGCAGGCTGGTTTCCAGTACGTCACGCTTGATTGCGCGGGCTTTCGCTCCGGCGCAATGAACGAGATTTTGCCTGTCGAGGTGCTGGAGCGGCGCGGCGCGGCACCGGCGATTTAGAATCACATTGCGATGAGAATTGGCTATCTGGAGTGCTTTTCCGGCATCAGTGGCGATATGCTGCTGGGCGCCTTGGTGGATGCGGGCGTTCCCTTTGCCTGCCTGGAAGAAACAACAGCCGCGCTGGGCGTGGGCGCGCGCTTGGAGATGCGCAAGGTCAGCCGCGGCGGTCTGGCTGCAACCAAGGTTGACGTGATTACGCCCGACTCACCTGCGGACGAACCTGCGCATACGCACCCCGAACACGCTGCGCATCATGAACATGAACACAGACACGAGGAGCATTCACATTCCGCGCACACTCATGCGCCGCATCGCGCCTTGTCCGCGATAGTCGAAATCATCCGCCGTGCGCCGCTTACCGAGAGCGTGAAAGAGCGCGCCATTCGAGCCTTTCAAATGCTGGGAGAAGTTGAAGCCGCAATTCATTCCGTGCCCGTTGAAGAAGTGCATTTCCATGAAGTGGGCGCAGTGGATACGATCATCGATATTGTTTGCTCCGCAGCGGGTGCGGAGGCGCTTGGTGTGGATCGCTGGATTGCGTCGCCGCTCAACGTGGGCAGCGGGACAGTGGTTTGCCAGCATGGCACGCTGCCTGTTCCTGCACCCGCAACGCTGGCTCTGCTGGGCGATGCGCCGGTTTACGCGGCTGGTGAGCCGATGGAGCGCGTGACCCCAACCGGCGCTGTGCTGCTGCGAATGCTCGGCGTGCAATATGCAACGCTGCCGCCGATGCGCATTTTGAAAACCGGCTACGGTGCGGGCGGACGCGAGACCCATGGACAGCCCAACCTGCTGCGTTTGCTAGTGGGCGAAGAGACCAGCGATGCGGCCTCGGAATCTATCGCAGTGATCGAAACGGTGATCGACGATTGCAATCCGCAGTTGCTGGCTTATGTCAGCGAGAAACTGCTCGCGGCTGGCGCGTGGGATGTTTATCGTGTCACAGTTCAAATGAAGAAGGGACGCGCAGGCGTACAGATGACCGTGCTTTGCAGCCCCGATCTTGTGCCTGTGTTGCAAGAACTGCTCTTCCGCGAAACCACCACCATTGGCCTGCGCTGGAGGCTTGAGAACAAAGTTGCACTGGCGCGTGAGTTCGTTGAAGTCGAAATCGGTTGGGGCAAAGTGAGATTCAAGATCGCCCGATTGAACTCTGGCGTCCTCGCCAACGCTCAGCCTGAGTTTGAAGATTGCCGCAAGATTGCCGCCGAGCATTCGGTTCCTTTGAAACAGGTAATAGAAGCGGCCATGCGCGCCTATGCGGCGGTTGAAAGGAAAGGGAATTGATGGATCGCGCATACATCGAAGCACTGTTGAACGAAGTCCGCGAAGGTCGCACCGAAGTCGCCGATGCGATTGATCGTTTGAAGGACCTTCCTTTCGAGGATATTGGATTCGCCAAGCTGGATCATCACCGCGCCTTGCGCACCGGAATGCCGGAGGTGATCTTTGCCGCAGGCAAAACAGCCTCGCAAGTGGCAACGATCTTTGCCAGAATGGCGAATGCCGGGGGCAACGTGCTGGCGACGCGTGCTACTCGTGAAATGTTTGACGCTGTTCATGCCGTCGAACCGCGCGCCGAGTTTCACGAAACCGCCCGCGCCATCACGCTGATGCAGTCCGCCACTACGCCCGGTAAGGGAACCATAGCTGTGGTCTGCGCGGGAACCAGCGATTTGCCGGTGGCCGAAGAGGCTGTGGTGACCGCACGGTTGATGGGCAACACAGTTGAGTTGATTGCCGACGTTGGCGTAGCCGGAATTCATCGTCTGCTGGCGCAAAAACAAGGACTGCAATCGGCGCGCGTGCTGATTGTTTGCGCCGGCATGGAAGGCGCACTGCCGACCGTCGTCGGCGGCCTGGTGAACGCGCCTGTTCTGGCCGTGCCAACCAGCGTGGGTTACGGCGCGTCGTTTGGCGGCATCGCGGCTCTGCTCGGTATGTTGAATACCTGTTCGCCCAACGTTTCCGTCGTCAACATCGACAATGGCTTCGGCGCGGCGTGCATTGCTTCGCTGATCAATCGGCTGTGACCTCCTGCGGTGGGGCCAAACGGCGCTTACGCGCCACCACCTGCGGTGGAGCCTGACAGCGCTTGCGCGTCATGGAGTTTCTGGTTTCTCAGGTTCCCGAAGCGGAGAATAGCGGCTTTACTCTCAGAGTAAATCGCTTTATCATGATTCCCATGAAAATTTCATCGGTAGCACTGCTGATCTTGCTGGCTGGTATCTCTCATCCGCTCTACGCAGCGGCGCAAACCGCTGCCACTGCGCCCATTTGGGTTGGGTCCTGGTCGGCTTCTCAGCAGATTCCGGAACCGCACAATGCTTTGGCGTCTGAAGATTTGAGTGACGCCACGCTCCGCCAGATTGTTCATCTCTCTGTTGGCGGGCCTGCGCTGCGAGTGCATCTCTCGAATGCATTCGGCACGATCCCGCTGCGGTTGACCTCAGTTCATATCGCAAGGCCGCTTTCGGCTGCCACGGCTCAAATCGATCCCGCAACGGATAAGGCGGTCACTTTTTCCGGCAGTCCCAGCGTGATTATTCCCGCGGGAGCCGAATACCTTTCCGATCCGATTGAATATCCGGTCGCGTCGTTGAGCGATCTTGCTGTTAGCATCCATTTTGACGCGCCTCCCACACAGGAAACCGGACATCCCGGTTCTCGCGCCACTTCTTATCTTGCCCACGGCGATGCGGTTTCGGCCGCTGATCTACCCGATGCGAAAAAGGTTGAACACTGGTATCAGCTTTCGGCTATTGATGTCGTAGGGGACCGTAATTCTGTTTCAGTCGTCGCCTTGGGAGACTCGATCACCGACGGCCACGGCGCTACGGTGAACGGCAACGACCGCTGGACAAACGTTCTCGCCGAGCGCTTGCAGGCATCCGCTAAGACCAGAAACATCGGCGTACTCAATCAGGGCATCGGAGGTAATCACTTGCTCACCGATGGGCTGGGACCGAATGCTCTGGCGCGCTTTAACCGCGACGTGCTGGCGCAAACTGGCGTGCGATTTGTCATCCTGCTGGAAGGGGTGAACGACCTAGGAAACTTTACGCGACTCAATGACCCGGCTCAACCGGAGCACGAGGCTTTGGTTCATCGCATCATCGCATCCTATGAGCAGATCGTTGCCCGCGCTCACGACGCGCACATCAAGGTTTATGGCACAACCATTTTGCCTTATACCGATTCCGGCTATTATCACCCTCCAGCCAGCAATGAAGCCGACCGGCAAGCGATCAATCAATGGATTCGCACGCCCGGCCACTTCGACGCGGTGATCGATTTTGACAAAGCGATGGCTGATCCTGAGCATCCCAATCATCTGCCGGCAAAGTATGACTGTGGCGATCACCTGCATCCATCTCCAGCCGGTTACCGGGCGATGGGTGAGTTGATTCCGCTTTCGCTTTTTGCACGCTAGGAGTATCTCATCTTGATAATCAATGCCAAGATTGGTTTCGGCGTGGTGAGCACAGCATCGCTTATCAATTCGCACTGATAAGCGATGTTATGCACGCCCGGTTCGAGTAAACGCGACTGCCGCTCTAGCTACCGCGCGGGCACTACCACCACAAGATCGTCCGCCAATTTGAATTTCACAATCGACTCTGCGGGAATATCGATGTCGCGGTTGCCGGTCAAGCCAGCGGCTGCTGTTCCCGCACCACCACCCACCAAGCCTCCCACTACAAGTCCTGTGCCGCCGGTAGCAACGCCACCGACCAGCATTCCCAGCCCCGTTCCTCCGCCAATCATGGCTGCGGATCGTTTACCTTTGCCCTTCTTGCTTTTCGCCAGATCCCGCGTCGCTAGCGGATACCGCGTCCCGTTCAGCGTCAGTGAGGTCAAACGCAACTCCAGCAGCGAACTACCTTTGAAGTGTCCGCGCTGATGAGAAACATCCACCACGCCGCCTACACGCGAACCCTTCGGAATTAGCACACCATTGTCCTTCGTGATCACTGGGTCCACCACCTCGCCGGTAAATTTGTCCCCTGCGCGACTGGTTTTTACACTGATGCGCTGATCGATCCGGATCGTCAGCGTCGTGCCAGCCAAAATGGTCACGTTGACCGGAGCCGGAGGCGGCACAGCGGAGACTATCGGGTCCGAGGGTACTGGAACAGGCGCTCCAGCCGCAGGTGGTGTAGCTGTTGTCGTTATTGCTCCGTTCTTCTGCCCGGCTGGCGGCGGTTGCACCACAGTTGTGGTCGTGGTTCCATGCTTGTCTACATAAACCACCTGCTGCGCCTGTCCGGTTGTGGCCGCCTGCACTTTGGCCTGGTCCAGCGCCTTATCCAGCTTGGATGTGCATCCAGAAAGCATAGTAGTTACGAGTACCAGCGCCAGTAGGGGCATTTGTCCAGCACGAACCATTGAGCCTGAAATGTACATATTCGATCCTCTTTCGCTGTGTTTTCTGCCAACACAGACTTTCTTTCAGCCTGCACTCACCTAACAGGCAATTCTGTATCACCTTGCTCGTTCCAGGATGCGCATTCTCCCGGCGTGAGCTGGGATGAACGCGGACGTATGAACAAGTATTGAAAGCATTTTACAGACTCGGACCGCCAACGGGTGACACAGGTCACATCCCGGCGCAGGGCTGAGAGCCAATCATCTACATAGCTAGTGTCCGCGCGGTGGGGGAGAGTCGTGGCTGGGTCCAAATTGCCAAAGTTGCGCAGGATTTCGCAGATATTCTTTCTGTTGCTATTTTTAGGGCTGCTTTTCTTCACATCGATGAGCTTTTTTCCCAGCGGCGCAACTGAGGTTCGTTTGCGCTTGCCGGTGCGTCTCTTCTTTGAGTGGGACCCGTTGGTGGCTCTGGTGAACGCGCTGGCTGGCCACGCCCTTTATCGCGGGCTGATCTGGAGCCTGCTGATCTTGCTGCCCACACTATTTCTGGGACGCTTTTTTTGCGGCTGGATTTGCCCGATGGGCACACTGCAACACTTCGTGGGCAATATGCCGAGCGAGGCCAAGCGGGGCAAGCAGCGCATTGAGGCGAATCGCTATAAACGGTGGCAGACGGGTAAGTATGTTGTTCTGCTTGCGGGCCTCGTGGCTGCGTGCTTTGGTTCGGCGGCTCTCGGCTGGATCGACCCCTTCAGTTTGCTGGTCCGGTCTTTTGGACTGTCGCTCATGCCAGCCTTCAATTTTGCCATGCGC
Organism: uncultured Occallatibacter sp.; assembly: GCA_964414945.1. Classification (GTDB taxonomy): domain Bacteria; phylum Acidobacteriota; class Terriglobia; order Terriglobales; family Acidobacteriaceae; genus Telmatobacter. The sequence continues at coordinate 13,201 of CAYPYJ010000028.1, read as the reverse complement.
GCGATTCTTACGCCGCTTGAACACAGCCATGTTGCGTGGATCAAAGCAACAGGCGGAACGCTGCACGCAATTCTGCAATTCTTTGTGCTTGATCTCAGGCAGCCGCACTACTATCAAGGACTGGTATTTGGCATTTTGTTTTTTATCATTCTGGTGGCCAGTTTGCGCGTTACGCGGCTGTGGTGCAGGGCGATTTGCCCGCTGGGCGCATTGCTGGGCGCGGTTTCGCGCTGGTCGATTCTGGGGCTGCATAAGGATGGAGAGAGTTGCACCAACTGCAATCGCTGCCTAATGAACTGCCAGGGCGGCGACGATCCCATCGGCGGCGCGCCATGGCGCAAATCCGAGTGCCTGATGTGCATGAACTGCGTGGGGAGTTGTCCGCAACATAGCTTGCAGTTCAAATTTTTCCGCAACGAAACTGAAGTTGCATCGCCAGACCTGAGTCGCCGAAGAACGCTGACCGGCATTGCAGCAGGTGCGGCGATTGTTCCTTTGATGCGCGCCAACACCGGTTTGGGCAAAGGCCGCCACGAACGCCTGCTGCGTCCGCCGGGATCGCTCGACGAGCAAGATTTTCTCTCGCGCTGCATTCGCTGCGGAGAGTGCATGAAGGCTTGCCCCAACATTGCATTGCATCCCACGCTGGAAGAGGCTGGACTGGAAGGATTGTGGTCGCCGACACTGGTGCCGCGTATCGGCTATTGCGAACCAAGTTGCGTGCGATGCTCCGAGGTCTGCCCCACCGGCGCTATCTGGCAGATTACGCCGAAGGACAAAGGCTGGGTAGTGGGAACTGCGCAGGAACATCCGATCAGATTAGGCACCGCGTTCTATGATCGCGGACGCTGTCTGCCGTGGGCGATGGCCACCGAGTGCATCGTTTGTGAAGAGTGGTGCCCGGTTTCTCCCAAGGCGATTTATGTGGAAGAAGCGCAGGTGGTTGACTCCGCGGGCAATACCAAAACGCTGAAGCAGCCGCGTGTCGATCCCAGCCGCTGCGTGGGCTGCGGGGCTTGCGAGTACGCCTGCCCATTGCAGGAGCACCCGGCCGTCTACGTTACCAGCATCGGCGAAAGCCGTTCACCGGGCAGTCAGATTTTGCTCAACAGAAAATGAAGGAGATTACTTCGTGAATATCATTTCAAAAAGATGGATCTACGCCGCGATGGCGATTGCATTGCTTGTTTCAGTTGCCTGCACAGGATGCAAGAAGAAGGCATCCAACCCATTCCCCGCTTCCGCGGCAATTACCGGCTGGGATAAAACCAGCGAGACGCGCGTTTTTGCGGCCAAGGATTTGTGGCAGTACATTGACGGCGATGCCGAGCAGTATATTTCGGCTGGCGTTGTAACCACCTCTACCTCTGACTACAAGTACCAGGGAAAGTTGGAGGCGGTTGTCGATGTTTACACGATGGGCAACGCGGAAGGCGCGCGCAAGATTCTTGAGAACGGGCAAACCAAAGACGCGAAGCCAATTCAATTGGGCGATGCGGGCGTGAGTTATGCGCAGAGCATTATTTTCCGTAAAGGTCCGGCGCTGGTTCGCATCGTTGCGTATGAATCCACACCCGACACTCCGCAGGCGCTGCTTGCGCTGGCGCATGGCATGGAAGCGAAACTGTAATTGGAGAATGCTGTTCACGAGGCAGTGCGAGGATTGTTGATGAACAACCGCCGCGATTTTCTGAAGGCCGCAGCCACTGGTGCCGCGTTGCTGGGCTCACAAAGCAAGTTGGGGCTGGCCGCGATGCTGGATCAGCACAAGTCCAGAGTCGTTGTTGCTCGTGATGAAAAGCTGCACACAGTGGCAGGGCAACTGGACGATAAGCGCGTGGTGGATCTGCTTGATCGCGCGATGGCCGCGTACACCGGCCGCGATAAACCGGTCGAGGCATGGAAGCGCATTGTCCCGGCAGGCAAGGTCATCGGCATCAAGATAAACAGCCTGGGCGGCAAGCCCATTGCAACTCACCTGGCGCTGACGCTGGCCGTTTGTGAGCGGCTGCAACAGGCAGGCGTCAAGGCAGGCGACATCGTGGTGTGGGAGTGCCGTGCCGGAGAGATGGAGCGCGCTGGCTACACCATCAACACGGATCATAGCCGCATCCGCTGTATTGGCTCCGACATGGCAGGCTATGGATTTGAGGAGCAGCCGGAAGCCTTCGGGTCGGTCAAGGTGAATCTGGCGAAGATTCTCACCCGCGAGTGCGGCTTCGTGATCAACCTTCCTGTTCTCAAAGATCACGATATTGCAGGCGTCACATTCTCGCTGAAAAATTTTTATGGCGCCGTCCAGCGTCCAGCGGAACTTCATGGCACCGGTTGCGATCCAGCCATCGCCGATCTCAATTGCGTTGCGGGGCTGCGCGACAAGTTTCGCTTTACTATCGGCGACGCAATTACGTCCATATATCAAGGCGGGCCGCAATTTCACCCGGAACATCTCTGGCATTCCAATGCGCTCATCGTTGGGCAGGATCCTGTGGCCATTGATTATACCGGTTGGAAGATTATCGAACGTAAGCGTGCCGAGATGGGGTTGCCGACGCTCGCAACCGTGGGCCGTCCGACGACTTTCCTCTCCACCGCCGCCGACGCAAAGCATAACCTGGGCACCAACGATCCGAATCGAATTCATCTGATGGAGATTTAGGTCGTCACATGAATCGAGGTACAAGATGAAGAATCGCCGTGATTTTCTGAAGACCGCAGCCGCGGGAGCAGTCATACTTGGTTCGCAGAGCAAGTTAGGCGTTGCCGCTGCGCTCGATCAGCACGCCGGCAAATCCAAAGTCGTAGTTGCGCGCGATGCGGCGTTGCATGGAAGCAGCGGCCAGTTGGACGAGAAGCGAGTGCAGGCTCTGCTCGATCGCGCCATTGCCACATACACCGGCCATGACAAACCTGTCGACGCATGGAAGCGCATTGTGCCGGTCGGCAAGGTCATCGGCATCAAGGTCAACGGTCTCGGCGGCAAGGGCATTTCGACTCACCTGGCGCTGGTGCTGGCCGTTTGTGAACGACTGCAGCAGGCGGGCGTTAAACCCGGAGAGATTATCGTTTGGGATCGCAACGCTCGCGACCTGCAAGCCTGCGGCCTCACCATCAATACCAACGCAAGCCGTATTCGCGTTTTTGGAAACGATGTGGCTGGCTTCGAAGATCAGTCGGCGGAGTGGGGTGTGGCGAATATCAAGCTGTCGAAGATATTGACGCGCGAGTGCGCCATGGTTCTCAACTTACCCATTCTTAAAGATCACGGTATGGCTGGGGTTACCTTCTCGATGAAGAATATGTATGGGGCCATTGACCGCCCCAATACGCTTCATGCCGGTAACTGCAATCCAGGTGTCGCCGACCTCAATTGCATTCCCGTCATCCGCGAGAAAGTGCGCTTCACCATTGGTGACGCCATGACTTCGGTTTACAACGGCGGGCCAACCTTTCATCCCGAGTTTCTCTGGCGGCCTAACGCGCTCATTGTCGGCGAAGATCGCGTCGCCGTTGACCACACGGCGTGGAAGATGCTGGAACGCAAACGCGCCGAGGCGGGATTGCCGACTTTCGAAGCCGCAGGCTATTCCCCGCGTTATATTGCCACCGCAGCCGATGCGAAGCACAATCTGGGCACCAACGATCCGCAGCGTATTCATTTGCTGGAAGTCTGACCGGGAGAACCATCATGGCCGAAGAAACCGATCTCAAGCCGGACGAAAAGCAAACGCAGGCGCAATCGCTTACGCGCCGCGAGGCTCTGCTGCAACTGCTGCGCGTGGGCGGCGTGGCGGCAGGCGCGGGTGGCGCGGCCTACTGGTTGAGCGAACACAGCTTCCGTCCAGTTCCTGCGCAAGCTGAGCAGGCGCGGCGCGACCATCGTATAGTGACTGATTCGCAACTGCCGACGATGGCTGTCGTCCAAGGCGGCGAGCCGCGCGCGCTGGTTCAGAAAGCGATTGAAAATCTAGGTGGCATGAGCCGCTTCGTCAGCCGTCAGGATGTCGTCGTTATCAAGCCCAACATTGCCTGGGACCGTACCCCGGAGCAGGCCGCCAACACCAATCCCGACGCTGTGGCCGAGGTCGTTCGCCAATGCTGGCAAGCCGGAGCCAAGCGTGTTATCGTCACCGACGTCAGTTGTAACGAAGCCCGTCGCTGCTTCCATCGCTCCGGCATTCAGGCCGCGGCCTTGGCCGAGCACGCTGAAGTTATTCTGCCCGATCCTGAACTGTTCCGCGAAGTAGAGATGGGCGGTGTGGTGCTGAAAACATGGCCTGTCTTTACGCCGTTTCTTGAAGCCGACAAAATCATCAACATGCCCATCGCCAAGCACCACGAACTGACCGGCACATCGCTGGGCATGAAGAACTGGTACGGAATTCTCGGCGGCGAGCGCAATCGTCTGCACCAGCAGATTCATCAGAGCCTGGTTGACCTGGCCAGCTTCATGCTGCCTACGGTCACTCTGATTGATTGTTACCGCATCCTGCTGCGCAACGGCCCCACTGGCGGCAACCTGGAAGACGTGGCGACAAAAAAGACCATCGTCGCCGGAACCGATCCGGTTGCTCTCGATGCGTATGTTGCGAAAGCCTATTGGGATCTCAGCCCCGAACATATGCCATACCTGGCAATGGCCGCCGCGCGTGGGCTAGGGATCGTGGACTTCGAGAAGTTACAGGTGAAGGTCAGCCAGTTGGGATAACCACCTGCGGTGGGGCCGGGTGCCCCATCCTTGCGCCTTTTTACTGGCGCAAGGGTGGGATACCAACACGGTAAACCCGACGCTTGCCTGTTAACTCACCTTCATGAGTGATCGTAGAAGCGGAAGAATAGTGACTGCTTGGATACTGGCTCGACGCGCTTCACAAGCTCCGCCAATTGGCCGTCGTTGAGCGGCGTGAACTCGCGCGCCAAATGCACGTTCTCTTCCAGTTGCGGCACGGTGTCGCAGCCGATGATGACTGTGCTCACCGGGCGCGAAAGCGCGTAGTACATGGCCTCGCGCATGGTGATGGTTCCCGGCGTGGAGGCTTGCACCGACATTCCCTCCCAGGAGTGTTTCTGCTGCTCGATGGGCGGCGGGGTCCAGGTGGAGAGGATTCGCCCGCGGCCCGGTACTTTCATGCCGATGATGCCCATTTGACGCTCCACCGCCAGCGGCAACAACGCCTCGCTGAAGCTGTAGTGGTGCGGGTCGGCGGCGTTGATGGCCATCAGAATAGTGTCAAAGGGATGGCGCTTGATGCATTCGATCAGCGCATCGGGCCGGTAGTGGCCGGTGACGCCGAGGTGGCGCACTACCTTTTGCTCCTTCATCTCCAGTAGCGCTTCCATCGCGCCGCCTTTGGCGAAGACCGCATCCACATTGGTCATGGTGCCGATGTCGTGCAACTGCCAGAGATCGATGTGATCGGTCTTCAGCAGTTCGAGGGATTTTTCGATCATGCGCAGCGAGCCGTCGCGGCTGCGCTGGATGGTCTTGGTGGCCAGGAAGGCTTCGTTGCGCCGATGCTCCATCACGCGGCCCACGTACTGCTCGCTCCAGCGCTCCGGGCCGCCGTAGATCGACGAGGTGTCGATGTAGTTCACGCCCAGGTCGAGCGCCCGCTCGATGATGGGTACAGCTACGTCGAAGTTGTTCGGCTTCTCCAGCGAGCCTTGCCCACCCAGCGAGAAGATGCCCACCTTGTAGCCGGTCTTGCCCAGATTGCGCGTCGGCATAGCCGCTGGTGTTTTGGGGTTCGACGGCAACGCAGGCAGTGTCTTGTGCGTATCGGCCAACGCAGCGGGCGCCAGCAGCGCGGCGGTAATGGCGCCGCCCGCCTTCAGAAATTCACGGCGGCCCCGCTTGCGCTCAGCATTTGATAGATTTTCGCTCATAATGACCCCCTCGCCGTTCTGCTTGCCTTATGGAGTTCATCATAGTACGAACCGGTTGTGAATGGGAACTAGGTCGATTTGATGGGAGAAAATGATATCGGAGTTTTGCGCCTTGCGCGCGCTTACCTTAACTGCGTATCGTTGTGAAACAGCATTATCTTTTTTTGGAAAGAGATTCATGGACGTTCTTAAACAGCTTTTCCAGCAGCATTATCATGTACCGGCCGAAGAAGTGCGGCCGCTTCAGGGCCAGCTCGGTGGCTCGGGGCGGATTATTGTGCGGCTCACCGGCGGCGGTTTTAGCGCCATAGGCATCCTGTATTCGGTGCGGGAAGAAAATGCGGCTTTCCTCGAATTCACGCGCCATTTTCGCCGTCACGGATTGCCGGTTCCGGAGATTTATGCGGAGGATTTGAGCCGGGGCGCTTACCTGGAAGAAGACCTGGGCGACACGACACTTTTCGAATTTCTTGGCGAGCATCGCGTTGGCGAGGCTGTCGCTCCCGAGGCGACGGAAGCGTATCGCAAAGTAGTGGCCGCTCTACCACGTTTTCAGGTTGAGGCTGGCCGCGATCTCGATTACAGTGTCTGCTATCCGCGCGACAGCTTCGATCATCAATCCATTGCGTGGGATCTGAATTATTTCAAATATTATTTTCTGCGGCTGGCCGGCGTTCCCTTCAATGAACAGGCGCTTGAGGATGATTTCTCTCGCCTGACGAATTTCTTGCTGGGAGCAAAATCTGACTACTTTCTCTATCGAGATTTTCAATCGCGCAATGTGATGCTGCGTGATGGGAAGCCTTATTTTCTGGACTATCAGGGAGGCCGCAAAGGCGCACTTCAATACGACATCGTCTCGCTGCTCTACGATGGCAAGGCCGATCTGCCACCCGAGATGCGTCAGGAACTGCTCGATTACTATCTCGACTGCCTCTCCGTTTACATTCCCGTGGACCGCGCTGTGTTCATGGAGCACTATTACGCGTTTGTGTATGTGCGCATTTTGCAGGCGCTGGGGGCTTACGGATTCCGAGGGTTCTACGAGCGCAAGGCGCATTTTTTGCAGAGCGTTCCCTATGCGTTGAAGAACCTGCGCTGGCTGGCCAAACACGTAAAGCTGCCGATTGCGTTACCCGCGTTGATGGCGGCTCTCGATGGCATCGCGGCATCGGAAAAATTGCAAGGGTTGGATTCTTCCGCAGAGAGTTTGAAGGTGCGGATTTTCAGTTTTTCATTTCATCGCGAAATGCCTAGCGATAAAACAGGCAATGGCGGCGGGTTTGTTTTTGATGCGCGCAGTTTACCCAATCCCGGGCGCGAAGAGCAGTACAAGCAGTTGACCGGAAAAGATGCGGCGGTGATGGAGTACCTCGATCATCAGGCCAGTGTGCATCAGTATTTTGCAAACGTTCTTTCGCTGGTTGATGCGAGCGTGAGCGGCTATCAGCAGCGCGGCTTCAAGAATCTGATGGTCTCGTTTGGCTGCACTGGAGGGCAACACCGCTCAGTATTTTTGGCTGAGCAATTGGCAAAGCACTTGCGCGGCAGCGGTGTTGAAGTCGTGGTTCGGCATATTGAGTTGGAGAAGATGGGCCGATGAAGGCAATGATTCTGGCTGCGGGTCTGGGCACGCGCTTGCGACCGCTCACCGACGACCGTCCCAAAGCGCTAGTCACTGTTGCCGGACGCACGCTGCTGGAAATTACGCTCGCTCGCCTGCGCGCTTTTGGCGTGCGAGACGCGATTGTCAACGCACATTATTACGCTGAGATGATTGTTGAATATCTAAAGGCCAACGATAACTTCGGAATGCGAATTGAAGTATCACGCGAAGACGAATTGCTGGACACTGGCGGCGGTTTGAAGAAAGCCGCACATTTTTTCTGCGGTTCACAAGAGCCATTCATTGTGCATAACGTCGATGTTCTCAGCACGATTGATTTGGGGCGAATGATGCGCTTTCATGCAGAGCAGAACGCACTGGCCACGCTTGCCGTACAAGAGCGTGTAACTTCGCGCTACCTGCTCTTTGACGAGCAAGGCTTGCTCTGCGGGCGTCGTGCTGGACGCGATGGAACTGCGGAGTTATTGCGGAAACGGGCTGAGTTGCAGGCGCTGGCATTCTCCGGTATTCATGTGATTTCTCCCGATATCTTTACGAAGATGAGTGACGAGGGAGCATTTTCCATTATTTCCGCATACATGAAACTTGCTGGGCAGGGAGAAAAGATTCTCGCGTTTCGCGCGGGTGATTGTTACTGGCGCGATCTAGGTCGGCCTGAGAGCATCCTGCAAGCTGCCGCAGACATGAGCAGTGGAATATACCCAGCAAGCTGACGAATCAGATGCTGAAAAGGCAGTCCGGCAAGTCGAATAAACTAGAAGAATGAAGAAGAATCGCTCGCCGTATTTCGTTACAACTCTGATTGCGGGCGCCTTCTTCATGGAGATGCTCGACGGCACCATCATCGCCACAGCTCTGCCGGAGATGGCGCGGAGTTTTCATGTGGGGCCGGTGAGTTTGAACATCGGAATGACGGCTTATATGCTGACATTGGCCGTCTTTATTCCTATCAGCGGCTGGGTTACTGACCGATTTGGGGCGCGGTCGATTTTTGCTACGGCCATAGCCGTCTTTACGCTGGCTTCTGTGCTCTGTGGTTTCTCCGGCACTCTCTCGGAATTCATCCTGGCGCGTATTCTGCAGGGCATCGGCGGCGCGATGATGGTTCCGGTTGGCCGGTTGATTGTGCTCAGAACCGCACCCAAGGAAAAGTTGACGCAAGCTCTTGCCTACATCACTTGGCCGGGCCTCTCCGCACTGGTTATTGGCCCGCCGCTGGGCGGCTTCATCACCACATATTTCAGTTGGCACTGGATCTTTTTTCTCAATCTTCCCATCGGTATTTTCGCACTTGTTTTGGCAATGCTGTGGATCGAAAACGTACGCGGCGAAGAGCTGCATCCCTTCGATTGGCTTACATTTCTGCTGGGCGGCTTTGCCTCGGCGGGGTTCGTTTACGCGTTGGAAGAACTAGGCGGCGGGGGCGGGCACTGGCAACTTCCCGGCGTGATTCTTGCGCTCAGCCTGATCAGTGGAGCGGTTGCTGTTATCGCCGCGCGGCGCAACCCTGCAAAATCGTTGATTGATTTCGACTCGCTCCGCCTGAAGACCTATTCACTTTCGATTTATGGAGCCAGCGCATTCCGCATCTCGGTTGCGGTGCTGCCCTTTCTGCTTCCGCTGATGTTTCAGATTGCCTTTGGACTGAGCGCATTTCAATCGGGCCTGTTTCTGCTTGCGCTCTTTGCCGGCGATCTCAGCATGAAGGCATTTGTCATTCAGACGCTGCGCCGTTTCGGCTTCCGCCGCGTTCTCATTGTGAACGGGATCATTACCGCCGCGTCGATTGCCGCTTGCGCAACGCTGTCTCCCAGCACGCCTACGATCCTTATTGTCGCCATTCTCTATCTTCATGGCGGTTTTCGTTCGATGGAATTTACCTGCCTGACTACGCTCGCTTTTTCTGAGATTGAGTCGAGCCGGATGAGTCGCGCTAATAGTTTTTTGAGCGCTGTAATGCAGCTCAGCTCCGGCTTGGGAGTCGCGGTTGGCGCAATCACTTTGCGCCTGATCGCTCACGCAGGCGGCCACTCCGCAACCGCGCCGCAGTTGCATGATTTTCATTTGGCGATTTTGCTCATATCCTTGCTGGCTTTGGGACCAGTCTTCGACAGCCTCGGCTTGGCGCACGACGCTGGAGCCGATACCAGCGGCCATGAGTATGTGGAGCCGGAGATGGAAGCGTATTTGTAGAACCTATTAGCTTTGGCTAAGGTGTGCGTGCGGGTTTGGAAATAACAATGCGCCGACTCACGCAATGCCAGAGATTGGCATCTCTACCGTTGGTTTTGATAGGTTGGTATAGCTGGTACATCAGGTACCCCCCACCTCTATTCTGTGAGCAAATTACTTGTTTTCATGGGTTTACGGGCAGGACTTCGCCATAAAATCTTGAAAATAAAGAAGTTACCCGCAGAATCGTCCAAGATAAGGAGTTACGGGACGTTTCGGCCTCTGCCGGAGCTTTGTGCTGAAAGCGGCGCGAAGAGAACCTGCCGGACGATGATTTGAAGGACGACTTCTAAGGATTATTGTGCGACGAATGGGGTTAATTATATGCAACCACTTGCGGTGGGGCTGGCGGCCTTCGGCTGGGCGGATTGAGGTTCGAGGTATCCCGCCCATCGCAAAGTACGCGAAGGACGGGGCACCGGGCTGTTTATGATGGGCTCCATGTCAGGTCATGACCAATGATGAGTTCTTGCATCGTTGCGTGATGTGTATTCATCATTGAGATTGTCTTCTGCATGAAACCGTGGCGGGTTGCCATCTGTACCACTTCTTCTGCGTTGTCGTAGGTCATGAGAAGCTCTCCCTTTATCTTTTCCGCCTGTATGAATAGCTCCTCGTGATCAAGCTCATTGTGCGCATAAAGGCGTGTTCCTGCCCGCTTTCCATTCCGCCCAGCTGTATAGGGAGGATCGATAAAAAACGCGGCGGACTTCTCTGAGGCATATTCTTTGATTACCTCTATGCCGTCGCCATGAATGAATGTAATCCTGTCCCGAACGTGTTTGATATTTGTGATTCGCTTGCATAAGGTATGCGCGTACCAGCGCGATTTGATTCCTTTACCATTTTCGCCGTGCTTTAATACGCCGCTTCCGGGTGCGAGAATACCACCGTGATTTGTGCGATTCCGTAAAAGAGTCTGAAACGCGTGGCGTTTTGTGTCGGTCGGCAAGACTGCGAGTTCCTCGCGAACCGACTCAATCGTCATATCGAATTCTGCAATTCGCTCAGTAAGCCAATCATTCTCATCTGATAGCATAGTCTGCCAGAGAGCGGCTACATCCTTGTCGAGCTCAACTAGGATGATTTGATCTGCGAAATTCTCGAAGGCCACGGTGAGACTGACAATGCCCCCACCCACAAATGGCTCAATGAAAAATCGAGGTTTATTATTGAGTGTCCCGAGCCATTGTCTAATGTGAGGCACTAGCCATGTTTTTCCGCCTGGATAGCGGAATGGGCTACGCTGGGGAATCTGCGCGACATTCACCACATGAGCAGCCCGGTGATCGTCGCCAGCCCAAAGAGACATTTGCTTCATATATACATTAGAACACTTCATCGATTGTCTGATTTATGGGAGCTGTTCCGTTGTTGAGCTTCTCGTCGAGCTTCTCTTGCAAGTGCGCCATGAAGTCGCTTACTGCACCCGCGTCAGAACGAGTGATTTGGTTGAGCGACTCGTCAAAAGCTGTGTAAACGATCTTCTTGCGTTCCAGGGTATAGCGATTCGCTTTCTTGTGGTGGTCGAGGTCGTAGATGAGCCATGCCATCTCGGCCTTTTGCTTCGGTACCTCGGTGAGTTTGGGAAGCGTGTCAAAAAAACCTTGGTCGAGAGCAACCGCCGTTTTCTTCTTCCATGTATTTAGAATTCCACCCTTAAAAATGAGCTGCGGAGCAAGTCGCTTGCGGGATGACGAGAGGTAATCCGGTCCGGGATAGTTCGGTCTGCCGCGCCAGTTCATGTTTCCGCGTCCTGCCGGGTCCTTCATGTAGTACTCGAACGGGTTACGAACATTGCCAGAGATGTAGACCGCTTGGACCTCAAGCGCACCGAAATCTGTCACTTTTCCGTTGCTATCATATGAGACGAGAACAAGGTCGATGTTGCCCGCCGATTTGCCGTGCTTGTCTTTTAGGCGAACCTCAGTGAGCGATGTCCATCTCGCCTTCGGCGGGAAAAAGAAATCCGCCCCATCGTCGGCGATGATCCAATTCTCACGAAAGCGAATCGGGCAGGTGATGGCTAGATGGTCGCCCTCGAAAACGCTACACACCCCAAGAGGATCGTTTGCCTTGTCCTTCGTGCAGTTGGGAACCTTGTTGTTGTACGGGCAGAGTTTTTTGAGCCTGTACCGTTCAGCCGTTGCGGAATTGTTGTCCGTAGGAAAGCCAAAGACCTCTGCGAGCGGGTGTGTCTTGATTTGCATTATGCGAGAAGTCTAGCACAATAGAAAGGCCGCTCCTTGTTGGGAACGGCCTTTGTTACTGAGTGAACCAAAGCAGTGGATCAGTCGCCAGCTACCATCTCGGATTCTTTCTTCTCTACTGGCTTGGTGGCGGGGGCGATGGAGCCTAGCGAGACCAGACCCTCGACTGGCTTTTCGCCGAGGACGTGTTCGCGATAGAGCTTGGCCATGCGTACGTTTTCGCCGTCCTGCTTCAGCTTTTCATCGCGAGCGCGAATTTGCTCTTCGCGATGCGTCTTGGCGATGCCCAGATCGTCGAGCGTGTGGTTACGATCGGCGTTGACGTGTTCCATTTTCAAATGGAGGTCGTGGCCAACTTCCGGCATGATCACCTTCTTGCCGCCTGCGAAGATTTCGTGACGGCCATGCTCCTCATACCACTTGGTGAGCGTCGCCGTCATGTGCATCTTCTCGATGATGTTGCGCCAGCCGACGCCAGTGTTATAAGCGCAGAAGCTGATTTCACCTTCTTGTGTGGCATACGGAATGATGCACTGTTCGGTGCGGCGGAAGTCGTAGTTGAACAAATCCTGGAACCACATGCCGGCGATGAACAAGAAATTCCAGCGGTCTTGGCGGCGCAGCTTGATGTCTTCCAAAGTGCGATCGCCTTTGACGCTGCCGTAGTTTTTGCCGGTGGCGTTGAATGTCTTGTCCATCTTCTTCATCATGTCTGTGATGCGGAAGTGGGTGGGCGACATGAAGGGATCGTAGTTGCGCAAGAGCGCCAGGCCAAAGCCGATGACCGAGAGCCACTTGCCACGAGCCGCGTCGTTGACCTTGGCAAGATCTTTGGCAACCTGACCCATGTCGAGGAAGGCTGTGACGGGCGCGGATTCTTTGGTTTCCTTGTCGATCATGACTGCCATGCCGATGCCGCAGTTGGGATGGCATCCGCAGGAGAGCTGGCCCCAGTCGGCGGTGGGTCCGTGAATCAGATCGGCCCAGTCGCTGAAGGTGCTCATGAAGCTGATGGGGAACCAATCGCGCTCTGGCTCGCCGATGCCGCACTGCTTTTTGACGTCGTGCGCCATGTGCGAGAGCGTGTAGCGCTGGGCGAGGCGGCGTTCTTCGCTGATGTCCTCGTCGCGGCCAGTGAAGCTGACCGGCTGGAAGCTGAGGAAGCTGATCTTCTTGGGGTTGTCGAGCGCGAACTCGATGATGCGGCCAACCTGCTCGTTGTTGATGCCGTTGATGATGGTGGTGA
>CAYPYJ010000027.1:0-42496 GCA_964414945.1 uncultured Occallatibacter sp. | reverse complement strand
CGGCCCATACACGCGCACGGCGGTAGGCCTGATCGGTGACGGAAACGGTGATGTTTCTCATGAGACTCCTGTCCGTTGATGCGGAGCGGTTTTCTCCGCTCACTCTCTATTTGCTATTGTGCCGGAAGAGAAGTTAATTATCTGCAACCACCACCTGCGGTGGGGCCAGCGGCCTTCGGCTCGAAAAACTGAATGCGTTGCCCGCGGCTACTTATTCTCGTTGCCAACCAACCGGAAGGTGATGGTGCCCCAGAAGAGGCGGGCGCGCATCTGCACAGGCAGGTGGCGTTCGTCGTCGGTGTACCATATCCAGATGTTGCCGCGATTCTTCACCACGCCGACGGCGGCGGTGGGTTGCACGCGCAGAGTTTTAAATGTGCCCAATGGCGTCTTGATCTCTTCTCGACCCTCCACCTTCATGGTCACGGGCACAATGTGCATCGCATCCACCACTGGAAGCACAATGTTGTGTCCCAGCGCGATGGGCTGCGATGAAGCATAGAAGACGCCAGTGAGCAGGTCCGTTACGCAGCCCGTAATCGGCGTCTCCACATGCTTGTTTTGTTTGGTGACCAGGTTTTTTTCGTCCAAAATTGATTTGTTCTGGTTATAGTCCAGACGAAGCGTAGAGCTGATCTGGCGGCGACCTTCGACCGTCTGCTTGTTGAAGTCCTCGGTGCAGCCCTTTGTCCGGTCAAAGCTCGACTGGAATCGGTCACTGACATGAAAGAGCAGGTTGATGGCTCCGCTGGTGTCGGCGCTGGCCGTCAGGTTTTCGCGGTCGCCTGCCGCTTCAAAGCGGATCACGGCTGTTCCGGCGGGAAATACGCGCCAGTCCACCGAGTAGGTGAGGGTCTGCTTTTGCGGAAAGCTGAAGCCGAGGCGCGGAGGCGTGAGCGGTGCCGCCAGCTGTGCACAAACCAAAGGGGCCACGGTGGCCAGGGCGAGAACGCCAAGAATGGCGGATACAGCGGTACGCGTCTTCACCGGTGGGTACGGCTCCTTACATCCAAGGCTTGCAGAAATATCTGCTGGGTTGTTCAAACCGCTTATCGCGGCAAATTCATCTTTGCGGCCAGCATAGGCCGTAGAAGAAGCAGGCTGAGATAAAGCAGCAGTGCCCCTATCCCTGCATTGTACTCGCGGTGCTTTACATAGAGCGACAACGAAAAATCGCTCTTGACGGCCTTCGTGAGGTTTGCCGGAGTAAGCCGCGGAATCAGCCTTGGAACCTGTCGGCAATATTCGTCGAAGTCGGAAAATGTGTCCCGCAAAAAGCGCTCCTCAGATGCGATCACCGGCACATAAATTACGGCAAACATTAGCGCAAGCGCCAACGCCACCGGCCAGCTCAACAGAGCGACGGCAAATCCGGCGGCAATCAGCATGGAGCCTAAGTAGAGCGGGTTACGGGTGTAAGCGTAGGGGCCGGTCACCGTCAGCTCGCGGTTCTTCTTCACGGTACCGGCGGCGTAGGCGCGCAGCCACAGGCCGGGCACCACTAGCGCCAGGCTCCAGGCCACGGCGGCGAGATAAGGTGCCCGCTGGGCCAGTTCAAAGAGATAGAGCGCTCCCGTGAGAAAGCCCAGTGGCACACGGATGCGCCGGGCGATCTGCTGCCAGCGGGCGATCCAGTCTGACGGCTGTGGCGCGGATTGTGAGGGTGCGGAATCAGTCATATGTCGGTTTTAGAGGGCCCTTTAAGGATATAGCAATGCAATGGCGGCATGCAGCACGTCTTCAGATTGGATGGTCAGCAAGCCTGCCTCAGGAGCCTCGTACCGGGTGTGGTCGCGGCGGCTCATCGGACTGCGCAGCACTTCAAATCGCGTTCCGAACGGCCCATTACGGCTGGGATCGGTGGGGCCGAAAATCCCTACCACTGGCCGGCCTAACGCGCACGCCAGGTGCAGCGGGCCGGTGTCACCTGCCACCGCCAGGGAAATGCGGCGTGTGAGCGCAATGAGCTGGGCCAGTGAGCAAGTAAGTGCCGTGGCCGCGCCTCTAGTACCGCGCACGATAACCTCTGCCATTGGCCCTTCACCGGGACCGGCGTTGACCAATATTCGGCAGCCGCGTTCAACAAGTCCCTGCGCCACAGCAGCATAACGCTCCGATGGCCAGCGTTTGGCGCCCCAGCCTGCTCCGGGATTGATGAGCACCGCTGGCTGCGTCGATCTTCGGGGTAGAATCTCCTCCGCCCAGTTCTCGGCTGCTGGGTCCACGGGCAATAGCGGCTGAACCGGCTTCAGTGCATCTCCGGCAATGGCAGAGACCAGTTCCACACCTTGTTCAATCACATGCGCGCCATGCGTGGCCACGCGCTCGGTATACAACCAGCGCGCCATGTGCTCCCGTGGTTCGGCATCGCCGACGATTCGCTTACATCCCGTCATCCGAGCCACCACCGACGAGCGGATTGCTCCTTGCAGGTCAATGACCGTGTCATATTCGCCGCCCTTCAGCGCTGCCAGTAAAGTCTTTAATTCCATACGGGTTTGGCGGCTGAACGGTGCCTTGCGCCACACTTTCGTGGCTGCAAAAAGCAAGTGGTCGATTAGAGGTTGCGCCGGAGTTTGGGCGGATTGGTATCCGCTGCTGTCACCCGCCGCCAGCAGCGCTTGCCAGCGCGGCTCAACCACCCAATCAATGAACCAATCAGGATGAGCCAGCCTGAGCGCGGTCACCGCTGGAAGAGCGTGCAGGATGTCGCCCATCGCGCCCAGCCGAACCACGAGCAAGCGAAAGTTGGAATGCGTTTGCAAGTCCTGATTTTAATTGAAGGCGCTTGGCCTTGGTGACGGCACTTACAGCAGTGAACTCTTCCGGAATGAATTAATTTGCAAAGTTCGGAAGAAAAAGTGGCGAAAAATGCGATTGTAATGCAGCCGCAGACCGGCATTGTCGATTCCAAGGTGTAAATGGAACCTTGTTTTGGCTTTATGGGAGGCAATCTGAGTGACAGGCATGAGGCGGCTTGCTTCATTTCAGCAGGCCGGGTGCGATCGAGGCGGCGTGGCAGACAAAAGATCTTTGCACTCACACGCATTTCAGACCGAATAATCTCTCAGGCTTCCGGGGCTCAGGCGAATCACCGGCGCTCCGGTAGTCTCTATAAAATGTCTGTAACCTCCTCTAGGAAGCCTTCAGTGAGGCAGTCTGAATTCGCTGACGGAATACAAATTACTTCTGAATCTGCGTCACATCACGCACTGCGCCGCGAGCTGCACTGGTGGTTGTTGCGGCATAGGCCTGCAGAGCCTTCGAGACCTTGCGGGCGCGTGTTGCGGGCTTAAATGCGGCTGCGCCTTTAGCCTCGACGGCCTTGCGCCGGTCAGCCATCTCCGCGTCAGATAAAGCCACACGGAGTACACGTTTGGGGATATCGATCTCGATAGTGTCGCCCTCCTCGACGAGCGCCAGCGAGCCGCCTTCTGCCGCTTCAGGAGAGATGTGCCCAACACAAAGTCCGGAGGAGCCACCAGAGAAGCGGCCATCCGTAACCAGAGCACAGACCTTGCCCAATCCCTTGGACTTGAGATAACTGGTGGGATAGAGCATCTCTTGCATTCCCGGACCGCCTTTGGGGCCTTCGTAGCGAATCAAGACCACGTCGCCGGGAACGATTTTGTCACCCAAAATTGCTTCGACTGCCGAGTCCTGGCTCTCGAAGATGCGCGCCGGACCCGCAAAGGTTAGATGCGCGGAATCGACGCCGGCCGTTTTAACGATGCAACCGTCTACGGCGATATTGCCGTAGAGAACCGCTAGGCCGCCGTCTTTGCTGTAAGCGTGAGCGAGATCGCGGATCACGCCTTTTTCGCGATCCCGGTCCAGTTCCGCAAAACGCTTGCCCTGACTGAAAGCGACAGTGGTGCGCACTCCGCCCGGCGCGGCGCGATAAAATTCTTCGACCGCCGCAGTAATCGGGCGCTTCACGTCCAGCTTATCGATGGCTTCGCCGAGCGTTGCGGAGTGTACGGTGTGCGTCTGGCGATGGAGCAACCCGGCGCGATCAAGCTCCGCCAGAATTGCGAAGATTCCACCGGCGCGATGCACATCTTCCAGATGTACGTCGGGCGATGACGGCGCCACCTTGCACAGATGGGGAACACGACGCGAGAGGCGGTCGATATCGGCCATGGTGAATGGAACTTCGCCCTCTTGCGCGGCGGCCAGCAAATGCAAAACCGTATTCGTCGAGCCGCCCATCGCGATATCCAACGTCATCGCATTCTCGAAGGCATCAAAGGTTGCAATGCTGCGCGGTAGAACTGTGGCGTCGTCGTGCTCGTAGTAACGCTTGGCCAGATCGACAATGGTTCTGCCAGCCTGAAGAAATATCTCTTTTCTATCGGAGTGAGTGGCCAGCACGGTTCCATTGCCGGGCAACCCAAGGCCCAAAGCCTCAACCAGGCAGTTCATCGAGTTGGCGGTAAACATACCCGAGCAGGAGCCGCATGTAGGACAGGCGGAATGCTCATACTCATCTACCTCCGCATCACTTATCTTGGGGTCCGCCGCCAGAATCATAGCGTCAATCAGGTCCACAGACTTTACGGTGTTTCCAAACTGAACCTTGCCCGCTTCCATTGGCCCACCGGAGACAAAAACCACAGGAATGTTCAGCCGCAGTGAGGCCATCAGCATTCCAGGCGTGATTTTGTCGCAATTGGAGATGCAGACCAACGCATCGGCACAATGGGCATTGACCATGTACTCAACTGAGTCGGCGATTAGATCGCGGGAGGGCAAGCTGTAGAGCATTCCGTCGTGCCCCATAGCGATGCCGTCATCGATGGCTATGGTATTGAATTCCTTGGCAACTCCGCCAGCACGAGCGATCTCTTCGGCGACGAGTTGTCCCAGATCTTTGAGGTGAACGTGACCGGGAACAAACTGTGTGAAAGAGTTGGCTACGGCAATGATGGGCTTGTCGAAATCACCGTCTTTCATTCCGGTGGCACGCCAAAGACTGCGTGCTCCTGCCATGTTGCGACCATGCGTAGAGGTTCGTGACCGATAGATGGGCATGACCGATATTTTACCTCTTATGGCATCGAACCCGCACGGAAGTAATGTTGTTGGATTCTCAGTATAATGCGTTAGTGCAAACCGGAAGTTGCCGGTGCCGAAACACAATACTCTCGTGGTGTTCTCTAGTCCTTTTTTACTTCGTCGCTTCTGGTGCGAACCGAGCATACACTCAACCCGGTTGTAACCTCAACAAGCCAAATTCATAAAAGCGTCAATAGCGAATTCAATAGATACTGGAATGCGCACGGAACCGCGGAACTCGACAATGCCACTTATAATGCTCGCCTGTGGTTTGTGTGAGCGCAGTAAAAAACATCGTTGTCAGAACGTTCTCGAATTTTATGCCTAATTCCAGCTCCAGGGTTTTGCGTGTCCTGTGGAACACTTGCCATGAAAGTGAGGGCACATTTAAGCGCGTCGCGATCGGCTTCAAGCGGCGCTCAATAATGTTTGTCTGATTGATAGGAGTTCCCAGCCGAGAAGTAAGAATGAAGTCTTGCGGTGAGGTAAATTTCGAACGCGTTCTTAAACTTGTCAGAATTTGTAACAACTGATCAGAGATTGGCAGATTTCTGACCCGACCCATCGTCACATTCTCCAACTGACCGCGGTACCACTGCTTCCTGACGGCGATAGTTCCTGGAGTAATCATTTCACCATCGCTGAATTGGTCCTGTTCCGAAATGTTCAAATACTTTCATTGCAAGCCACAGACTTCTGCAATATTCATGTCTGTAAAAACCGCTAAAAGTGTCAATTCTCTTTCTGGGTATTGCATGAATCCTATTACTTCTCTGGTCTGGGCTAGCGTCAACGTGTTCCTGTGTTGAGGAATCTCTTTTGAAATACTCACGATGCCTGCAGGGTTATCGCCGACGTAGCATTGTTCCCGCTTGGCATGAGAAAAGACGGCACCAATAACATTGCGGATGTGCGTTACCGTTTGGGATGAATACCCCTTACCCGAGCCGCTCCTGTGCCTGAGCGCCAATAGGCCCGATGTCCGTCCACAAGTCTTGCAGAGGGACACCTTCCATCTCGTCCAGGTAACGCTTGTAGGCAGGTACTGCTCCTGGCTTGGTCTGGATGATCCGCCCCTCTTGAATCAGCTGCTGCATTTTCTCCTGCGAGTAACGCCAGAAGCGGGTCACTCCCATGACCTCATAGCTTGGGTTGCCTTTGGCCGCTCCACCCGGCCCGGTAATGTCGCCTAGTCGGTATTTCCTTCCGGTCCCTTCTTCGACGTACTTGTAGAACTGTTCAACATAGTCGTCGTCGTAGGGAGTGTGGATTTTTGAACAACAGAAGAGCGAACCGGATGCGGATTAGGTCCGCTTAAAGCGGCTTAATGCCTACGTCCCTTGAAATGAAGGGCTTAGGGAGCTAAATGGTTGGCTTTTGAAGGGGATAAATAAGGTCTGGCGGAGAGAGGGGGATTCGAACCCCCGATAGAGGTTTTGGCCCCTATAACGGTTTAGCAAACCGCCGCCTTCAGCCACTCGGCCATCTCTCCGCGTCTGAAGTGGATTATACCGGAAAGTTGCCTCCACGTGCGCCAGAAACCGGTTTACGGCGATCGTTCACCGGCTTTGGGAAAGTTCGTCGATCAGGCGCAGCAACTACCTGGCTGCCTTTTCGGCGGCGAGCCAGACTCTGTTCTCTTCAAACCGCCTGGGGGAATGCGCCACCTAGGTGCCGGGTTACCCCCAACCACCGCCCCGGAGCTACTATAATCGATAATGATGAAGGCACATGTCTATGTCACGCCGAAGACTTCGGTCCTGGATCCGCAGGGCCAGACCATACAGAATGCTCTGCGAAAGATCGGATTTGCGGGTGTAACCGCAGTGCGGCAGGGCAAGTACTTTGCGCTTTCGCTCACCGATAGCCTCTCTGCAGAGGCCGCAAAGACCGAGGTTGAACGCATCGCACGAGAGGTGCTCACCAACCCGGTGATCGAAGAATTCACGTTTAGTATCGAGGAATAGGCACGCCAGGACTGGCTTCCAAATTCTTTCTCCCACACACTTGACTGACTAGACTATACTGTCGGGAAATCGGAGGAAGCATGAACGCGCGATCTTTCCTCAGCAAACTCTCTCATTCTCTGGCTTTTCGTCTTGCCTCCCCCTTTCTGGCGACGCTTTTCTGGTGCAATTCCAGTTTTTGCGAACCTATTCATGATGCAGTCCGGCTAGGCGACTTGGCGCAGGTCAAGGTATTGCTTGATGGCGATTCTCACCTGGTTTTTAGTAAGGACAGCAGCGGCAACACCCCTTTGCACCTGGCGGCGAAGGGCGGCTACGATACCGTAGCGGTTTTACTTTTGAACAAGAAGGCAGCGATCAATGCCAAAAATAACGATGGGGATACGCCTTTGCACATGGCCGCACGAATGGGCCAAAAGGGTGTCGCGGTGGTGCTGCTGTACAGCAAAGCAGATGTCAACGCCAAAGGCAGCGGTGGCTTTACACCTTTGCACCTGGCCGCCATTGACGGCCACGAAGACGTGGTGACGTTGCTGCTGGAAAACAAGGCCGATATCAATGCCAAAGACCACGACGGCAATACGCCTTTGCACCTGGCGGTTCGCGTGGACCAGATGAACACAACAAAGTTGCTTCTGGCCCACAAGGCCCAGGTTAATGCCAGAAATAGCGACTACAATACACCGTTGCATTTGGCGGCCATGGGCGGATTTGCGGACGTTGCGGGACTACTTCTGGCTGGCAAAGCTGATACCAATGCGAGAAACAAGGCCGACAATACGCCTTCAAATGAAGCGGCGCAGAATGGCTTCAAGAATGTGGTGGATTTGCTGCACCGGCGTGGCGACTCCTAAGCGGCGGTTAGCTGGCAAATCCTATCCTTATGCGCTTTCGTTTAGTATTTAAGCATGTGCGGAATTGTCGGTTATGTCGGTCCCAAGAAAGTAGTTCCGGTCATTATCGAAGGGTTGCGGAGGCTGGAATACCGCGGCTATGACTCGGCAGGAATCGCCGTGGGCAGTCCATCAAGCTCCACACTTGAGGTACGCCGCGCTCCGGGCAAGCTGTGCAACCTGGAAGAAGTGCTGCGGGAGCATCCCTTGGATGGCAGCTTCGGCATCGGCCATACCCGCTGGGCCACGCACGGACGCCCCACGGAAGAGAATGCCCATCCACATCGGGATTGCACGGGCCGCATCGTTGTGGTCCATAACGGCATTGTTGAGAACTACCTGGAGCTGAAGCGCGAACTCACCGCCCAAGGTCACAAGTTTGTTACCGAAACCGATACCGAGATCATCGCCCACCTCATCGAACAAGTTCAGCAGGATGCCGACGCTGCTGGTCAGCCAATATCGCTCGAGGTGGCCGTTCGCCGCGCGGTCAAGCGTCTCACCGGGGCCTTTGCGCTGGGCGTACTGTCTGCTACTGAACCAGACAAGATTGTGGTTGCCCGTTTTGGCCCGCCGGTGATTATAGGGGTGGGTGAAGGCGAGTACTTTGTTGCCTCAGACGTTCCCGGCGTGTTGCACCATACGCGCGACATCTATTTTCTAGCAGATGGCGACATGGCCATTCTGACCTTGGCCGGCGTGGAATTGACCGACTTTGATGGCAATGCCATCAACCGCGCTATCACCCGCATCCAATGGGACCCCATTCAGGCGGAAAAAGGCGGCTACAAGCACTTCATGCTCAAGGAGATATGGGAGCAGCCGCGGGCCATTACCGACACCACGCTAGGTCGCGTTTCGCTGGATTCGGGTAAAGTTTTTCTGGGTGAAATGAAGATTGCCGACGAAGAACTGGCTGCAGCCACCAGTATCAACATCGCTGCTTGCGGCACCAGTTGGCACGCCGGTCTGGCTGGTAAATACATGATCGAGCGGCTGGCCCGGCTGCCTGTCGACGTGGACTACGCCAGCGAGTATCGCTATCGCAACCCGATTTCCGACGCCAACGCCCTTGGACTGCTTATAACCCAATCCGGCGAAACCGCCGACACCCTAGCCGCGCAGCGTGAGATGAAAACGCTAGGCTCAAAGACAGTGGCCATTTGCAATGTGGTGGACGCGATGGTGGCGCGAGAGGCACATGGCTCCATCTATACGCACGCCGGGCCGGAGATCGGCGTTGCTTCAACCAAGGCCTTCACAGCGCAGCTCACTGCGTTGTTTTTATTGGCGCTCAAGCTTGGTCAGCTTCGCGGCCATCTCGATTACGCACAGTCTATCGTTCTTATTGAGGAGTTGACCCGCATCCCTTCAAAAATCGAAGAAGTGCTGCGTTCCCGCTCCGCGCAATGCGAGCAACTGGCCAAGGAATTCTCCACTTCCAACGATTTTTTGTATCTCGGCCGCGGCATCCATTTCCCCATCGCGTTGGAAGGCGCTCTGAAACTCAAGGAAATCTCCTACATTCACGCCGAGGGCTACCCGGCTGGCGAAATGAAGCATGGGCCGAATGCATTGATTGACGAAACCCTGCCCGTTGTAGTGCTGGCTACTCGCGACGAATCCGATCCTGCCTCCAAGCTGCGCTACGAGAAGACTCTCTCGAACATTCAGGAGGTCACCGCCCGCTCAGGACGCGTAATCGCCGTGGCAACCGAGGGCGACACCACCATCGGCAGCCTGGTGGAGCACGTCATCCATATCCCCCCGGTCATCGAGTTGCTTTCGCCGCTTATCGAAATCGTACCCTTGCAACTGCTGGCCTATTACATCGCCGTCCGTCGCGGCTGCGATGTGGATCAGCCGAGAAACCTGGCCAAGTCGGTCACCGTAGAATAAGCACCTGCGGTGCGGCCAACCGCTCGCAGGGGCTTCTGTACGTACCTAAAGTAGAGCCCAACTTTCTTTCAGATTGCACCTGCCTCGCTGTTACAACTCTCAATCTGTAGATCACAATCTTAGCGCCATTCTTGCGTGTCAATCAGCACACAGCGTGTGTAGATTGACACGTTTCTTTTTGCATATTAATCGCATAACCCATTTGTTTTCAACCGTTGCGATTTGGCGGGCAGGTTGCACTTTGTCTGGGTGTAGGCAGTGTGAAAACGAAATTGGGGGATGTGATGAAAGCTCTGATGCTCAGCAAATTGGCAATGGTAGCGATGGCGGCGTTGGTTTTGGCAGTGCGGGCGATGGCGCAGGAAACACCAAAACGGTTGATCGTGGTGAGCCTGGAAGACCGCAAGCTGGCGCTGGTTGAGGACGGGCTGGTGAAAAAGGTCTATACCGTCGCGGTGGGCAAGCCTACTACGCCAAGCCCGGTGGGAACTTTCACCATTGCGCGTCGCGCGGTCAATCCGACTTACCACCACAATGGTAAAACCGTTCTGCCGGGACCGAGCAATCCGGTGGGTACGCGTTGGATGGGCCTCAGCATCTCCGGCTACGGAATTCACGGAACCAACGAACCGAATTCCATTGGCAAAGCTGCCTCTCACGGCTGCATTCGCATGGCGAAGACCGACCTAGAGGAGTTTTATGAGCTAGTTGGTGTGGGCGACGCGGTGGAGATTGTCGGCGAGCGCAACGAGGAGACCGCTAAGTTGTTTGGCGATCAAGAGATGCCAATAGCTGCTCCAGCCCAGCAACCGATTTTGACGGCACTGGCCGCGCCGGAAGTAATTCCCACGCAGGTTGCCGATTCCGGCAATAAGAACCCGATTTTGATGGCGACGCGGTAAGGAGGCTCGGAGATGAATCTTCTGAGCGAAGCAATGAGTGGGTTGGGAGTGGTGCTGTTGCCGGTGGCGGCTGGGTTGCTCTTCGAAGAACTGACATTTGGGGGACTGGTTCGGCTGCTGCTCGCTCCACGACCGGAAACAGTGAGACTAACTGAGCGCAACAACAAAGAAGGAGATGGGCGATGATTGCACTGAAGCTGTTGTTGACGTTTGCGGGAGTGCTGTTGCTGGCTGCTACTGTAGCAATTCCGCTGTATGGACTCTGGATGCGCATTCGCATGGCGCAGCGCAAGGCCAAGGGCGAGGAGATCACTGATGAACCGAAAGAGATTGCGTGGAGCGGCCCGGTAGCGCTGGCGCTGGTGGCCTGCCTGCCACTGCTGGTGACATCGAGTATTGTGGTTGTGCCCAGTGGAATGGGCGGCGTGCGAGTTAGCCAACTCAGCGGCACACTGCCGGGAACGCTTTATCCGGGCGTACATTTTGTTGCACCGCTGGTGGAGAGCGTGCAAACCTTCGATCTGCGCGATCACCTTTTCACAGCGGGCATTGTGGAAGAGGGCGGAAAATCTGGAGAGCACAAGAATGGCCTGAGCGTGCAGTCGCGCGAAGGGCTCAACATTGGACTTGCGATTACGGTGCGCTATCGCCTCGACCCCAACAAGTTGGCCAGCGTGCAGGCGCATATGCCGCAGCCGGTGGACAAGGAACTGGTTCCTCCCGTAGTGGCCAGCGCTTGGCGCGAGCTGACGCCGGCCTACACCGTGCAGGAGATCTTCAGCACCAAGCGCGAGGAGGTGCGGGCCAAGGCGTCGGAGATCATTACGCGCAAGCTGGGCGCGGATGGCATCTTTGTTGAAGAGGTGATGCTCTCTGATATTCAACTGCCGGTTGAGTACGCCAAAGGATTGGAGGGCCTGCTACTGAAGGAGCAGGAAGACAATCAGCTCGGCGTGGTGACCGACATTCAACAGAAGCATGTGCGCATTGCAGAGTTGGAGGCCGAGGCCGAGGCGGTGCAGAAGGTAAAGGCAGCCGAGGGCGAGGCGCAATCCAAAGTCGTCGAGGCCAAAGGTGAGGCCGATGCCATGCAATACACGCTGCCACTCAAGGTGAAACAGATCGAGCAGAGCAAGCTGGAGGCCCAGGCGCACAAGGAGACGACCATTCAGAATGCAGAGGCGGAAGCCGAGGCCAAAGTCATCGACAGCAAGGCTGAGTTGCAGCGGCGCAATCTGATGGCCGACGCCGAAGCCAGCCGCGTGCGGTTGATGGCCGCGGCCAATGCCGAGCGCATGACCAGCGAAGCGGCGCTGCTGAACAAGTCTCCGCTGCTGATTAATAAAATCGTGGCCGAGCGGCTCTCGGACAAAATTCAGGTCGTGATGGTTCCTTCGGATGGAAAGTTCTTCTTTGCCAACGATGTTTTTAAGAGCATGGCGAACACTCCGGTCGTCAAGCAGGAGATGGACAGCGAATCGGAGCCTGTACGTGGGCATTGATCCGTGTTCATTGAGGTTCGTAGTATCCCATCCTTGCGACAGAATAGCGCCGCAAGGATGGGGCACGGAGCTTTGCAGCCTATTCGATGAAAGCGGCCTCGAACGATATAATCCGCGCATAGGAAAAACTGAGAGAACGATGAAGCCAATGAAGCTGATTTTGCTGGTCGTGATGGCAGCAATGGGAGTGACGGCGAGCGCCGCACCCGCGCCCAGCCCATGGGAACAGCCCGCAGCGACGCTGGCCAGCCAGATCGCGGAGATTCTCGGCCCCGGTCAGGCGCGGCTGACGATTCGCAATCTCTCCACGATTTCCAACGATGAAATTCCGGTGATTCGGCGGCTGCTGGAGCAGGATTTGAAGACGCATGGCGTCGCGGCCTCCGGTGCGGAGAGCGCGAACACCGTTCGCATAACACTGAGTGAGAATCAGCGCGAGCGGCTGTGGGTTGCCGAAGTGGTCGAGGGCAACGAGACGCGCGTGGCAATGGTGCAGGTTGCGCCGAGCGCTGTACGACAAACACAGGCTGGAATCGGACTCATGCTACGGAAGCAGACTGTGCTCCTCACCAGTAATACTGTACTGGCGGTATTGGAAACATCGAACAGTTTAGTAGCTGTCGAGCCAGAGGAGATTGTGGTCTATGGTCGTGCTGCGGAGGGTTGGCGGGAGCGGAAGCGTATGACAATCGACCGGAAGAGTCCATTCACGCAAGACCCCCGCGCAGTGATTATTCCGGCAGCAAACGGCGAAGGATTTGAGGCCTCGGTAGTGAGCATGAGTTGCAGTGGCCGTTACCAGCTCGCACAACCTGAGGAAGGGTGGGCGGTGCATTGCCGTGAGAGTGACGATCCGTGGAATATTGTCGATTTTCCGAGCGCGATTATCTCTCCTCATACCCCCCGCTATCACAAAGCTTTTTATAACGCCTCTCGCAATTACTTTACTGGTGTGGTCACTCCCAGCCTCAGCGTTGATCTTCCACAGTTCTATACGGCCGCACTGCTTCCACGGCCCTCGAATGGAACAGCGTCGTTGATCGGGGGCATCGACGGCAAGGTGCAACTCGCAGAGAACGGCGCGCTCAAACCGGTAAGCGGCGCGCGCGACTGGGGCAGCGACTTTGCCGCGCTGCACTCCGGCTGCGGCGGTGGCACACAGATCATTGCCTCTGGCTCCGGCGAGGCGGTGAGTGATAGTTTGCGTGCGTATGAAATTCCCGCGCAAGAGGCCGTTCCCGCCAGCGCAACGCTGACGATGGACGGGACCGTTACTGCGCTGATGACCGCGCCCGACGGCAAAAGCGTCTACGCAGTGGTACGCAATGCTAAAAACGAATATGAGGTGGACCGTGTTACGGCGACTTGCAATTAGCTTTATGCTGGCTGCGCTGGCGCTGCCCGCAGTGGCGCGCACGCGTCCCCATTACGGCGGCACATTGCACGTGGAGATCGAAGGAGACCCGTGGCAGCGGCCCGACGGCATGGCGCGGCGTCTGGTGCTTGATGGTCTCACGCGCATGGAGGCCGATGGCTCCGCGCAACCGGCTCTGGCGGTGGAGTGGAAATCGGAGAATGCGGATCATCGCTGGCAGTTCCGGCTGCGCTCCGGTGTGCGCTTCAGCGACGAATCGACGCTGACTGCGGATGCGGTCGTTTCTGCGCTCGGTGCGGCTTGCGGCGCGAACTGTCCCTGGACGGCGATTCATGCGGTCGGCTCGCTGGTGATTTTTACCAGCGATGCGCCGATGCCCAACCTGCCTGCGCTGCTGGCGGGCGATGAGTTTTTGATTGCTGCCGATGCGGGCGGCAACATCGGGACAGGACCATTCCAATTGAATGGCTTCAATAACGCGGTGCTGACGCTGACGGCGAATGAAAACTGCTGGCAGGGACGACCATTCGTGGATGCGGTTGAAATTCATGTGCATCGATCCATTCGCGACCAATGGCTCGATCTGAGCGTGGGCCGCGCCGATCTGGTCGAGGTTCCAGCCGAGCAGTTGCGACAGGCACGCGAGCAGAGGCTCACAGTGCTGCAATCGCCGTCGGCCGAGTTGCTGGCGCTCAGCGTTGCAAGCGCGGGCGTCCTCGGCAATCCCGATCTTCGCTGGGCGATTGCATTGGCAGTTGATCGCGGCTCATTGTCAAATGTAATCTTTCAAAAACAGGGCGAGGTCACGGCTAGTTTGCTTCCGTCATCGATTACCGGTTACTCGTTTCTTTTTCCGACAGAACGCGACCTGAACAAGTCTCATGAGAAGCATGGCGGACTCACTCCGCCTCCGCTCACAATGACAACGGAGGGCGGTAGCGCGATGCAGTTGGCGGCGCAGCGCATTGCGCTCAATCTGCATGACGCTGGGTTCAATGTTCAAGTGATTGCTGCGGGCGGAGGGCGTTCCGCCGATCTTGCGCTGCGACGCATTTTGCTGGCGTCGAACCAGCTGCAGGCCGCGCTGGAATCCATTCTGCTGGGCGAGGGAGTACGAACTCCGGTCCTGGATCAGAGCCCTTCCAGAGCCTTTCAAGTGGAGCGGAATTTTCTCGAGAATCATACGCTGATTCCTTTGCTTGATCTGCCCCGCGCCTATGCCGTCAGTGGCCGGGTCCGCGATCTGCGTATGAGTATCAACGGCACTCCATTGTTAGCCGGAGCATCGCTTCAGGATGCGCCATGAGGAGTGCGCTATGAATTTGCGGCAGAAATTGTTGTTGCTGCTCTCGCTCACTGTTGCGCTAGTCGTTGCGGCGGTGGCGTGGACCGTGCTGGTGCGCATTCGTCAGGTGTTTGAGCAGCGCGACCAGCAGGAGACGGCGCTCTTTGTCAGCCAGTTTCAGCGCGAGTTTCAGCATCGCTCCACAGAGGTTGCAGCAGCAGTAGACCGCTTGGCCGCAACAGAACGCGTGCGAACAATGGCCTTTGCTTTGGCTCAATCGGGCGATGCGTCCTTGTATGTCAACGAGGCGCAAACACTGGCGCAGGAGTCCCAGCTCGACTTTCTCGAAATCGTTGGTCCCGACGGCAACGTGGTCAGCTCGGCGCAGTGGCCGGCGCGCTTCGGTTATCCGGAGCCTGCCGCAAACGCGACCGCCGCAACGTTTCTAAAACCAGAAGAGATGCCCGACGGCAGCACTGTGCTGGGAATATTTGCCGTGCACGCCGTGCGCAGGAATGACTCTGGTACGGGATCGGCTGTGAAGCTGATCGGCGGCAAGCGCCTAGATCAAAGCTTTCTCGCTGATCTGCCAGTCGCGCCCGGAATGCAAATTGGCCTCTACAGCGATGCCGCGCCAGCTGCGGGTACGACACCGCCAATTACATTCGATGTGAAACTGCTTGTCGCCGCGGGCGATTTGGTTGGTGCGGCTCACTATCAATCTCTCATTGACTCCGCGCGAGTGACTGGCCAACAGGCGAACGCAATTCTCTACCTTACCGACCGGCGCGAAGACAGCGTGAATGCAACAGCGATTCCGCTCAAAGGCGAAGCAGGCAACGTGCTGGCTGTGCTCACAGTCGCCATCTCGCGGGGCGGAATGATTGAGGCGCAGCAGCAGATTCGCAGCATCGCATACGGAGTTGCCGCCTGCGGAATTCTACTGGCGATTCTGGCCAGTTTATGGATCGCCTCGCGCGTTTCGCGGCCCATTGAGCAGTTGGCGCGCGCTGCTAAGGAAGTCGCCAGCGGCAACTGGGAGACAACCGTGCCGGAGCGCAGGCGGAAGCGCGGTCGGGACGAGGTGGATGTACTAGCGCGTGGCTTCAATCATATGACTGGCCAACTGGCCGCGCAGCGCGAACGGCTGGTGCAGAGCGAGCGTGTAGCCGCGTGGCGCGAACTGGCTCGCAGGCTTGCGCATGAATTGAAGAATCCGCTCTTTCCTTTGCAACTGACCGTTGAAAATCTGGTACGGGCGCGCGCGCTGCCCGAGGATGAATTCGATGAAGTCTTCAGCGAAAGTACGCAAACTCTCGGCATGGAGATTGCCAATCTAAAAACTATCATTGGCCGTTTCAGCGATTTCAGCAAGATGCCCAAGCCGCAGTTGGAGCGGGTCGATGCGAAAGATGTGCTGGAGCGGGTGCGTTCTCTCTACGAAGCAGCGGGCCAGAATGGAGTGAATATCCGCTTCGAGGTGGACGTATCTGCCGAAGCTATGCCCCTCGACGTTGATCCTGAATTGCTGCACCGCGCGCTTTCAAATCTTGTTCTGAACGCGATGGATGCGATGCCGGAGGGCGGCACGCTGACCCTCTCCGCCAAGCCCCGCAAGGATCAAGTAGAGATTTGCATTAGCGATACAGGCGCGGGCCTCACGCCGGAAGAATGCGAACGGCTCTTCACGCCTTACTACACCACCAAGCAGCATGGGACCGGCCTTGGCCTCGCCATCGTTCAATCGGTCGTCGCCGACCATGCGGGAACCATCACCGTCGAAAGCCGGCCCGGCGGCGGCGCAGTTTTCATCATCGCGCTGCCGAAAGCAAGCGAGACAACATCATGACAGTCCAAGCAAAAATACTCATTGTCGATGACGAAGCCAACACGTTGGCTTCACTCTCCCGCGCCTTCCGTCTTGCGGGCCACGAGGCTGTTATATGCGACAATGCAGTCCGCGCTCTCGAACTCGCGCGCTCGCAGCCCTTCGACCTTATTCTCAGCGATGTTGTCATGCCCAAGCGCGACGGGCTTGCGCTGCTTGAAGATTTGAAGAATGCCGATGTAGCCGCGCCGGTGGTAATGATGAGCGGACAGGCGCACATCGAAATGGCAGTGAAAGCCACGCGCCTGGGCGCACTGGACTTTCTTGAGAAGCCATTAACGACGGAAAAGTTGCTGGTCACAGTTGAAAATGCTCTCAAACTCACGCGCCTTGAAAATGAAAATCTAGATTTGCGCACACGCGTCGGAAAACACACCCTGGTTTATTCCGGCGAGACGATGCGCCGCGTAATGGCGCAGATTGAGCGTGTGGCCGCCAGCGAAGCACGCATCTGTATCTACGGCGAAACCGGAACGGGTAAGGAGCTGGTGGCGCGCACTCTGCACGAAAAAAGTAATCGTGCCGCAGGACCATTTGTGACGCTGAATTGCGCGGCCGTTCCCGCCGAACTGATTGAGAGCGAGCTCTTCGGTCATGAGAAGGGCTCATTTACCGGTGCGGCGCAGAGGCACACCGGCAAATTCGAGCAGGCCCATCGCGGCACACTTTTTCTGGATGAGATCGGCGATATGCCGCCGGCCATGCAGGCCAAGCTATTGCGCGTACTGGAAGAAGGTGAGGTCGAACGCATCGGCGCCGCCAAGCCCACCACTGTAGATGTGCGCGTGCTTGTGGCAACGCATCGCAACCTTGAGCAACTGGTGGAGCAAGGCGGGTTCCGGCGCGATCTCTATCATCGCGTTGTGGTCTTTCCCGTTGAGCTGCCTCCGCTGCGCCAGCGTACCGAGGATCTGCCCGCGCTGGTTGAGCACTTTGCCCACCAGGTCAGCGCGCAGAATGGATGGAAGCCCGTTCCATTTACAACAGAAGCAATCGATGCTCTCAAGAATTATGCATGGCCGGGAAATATTCGTGAGCTGCGCAATGTTGTCGAACGGTTGCTGTTGCTGGCCGGAGCCGTGATCGACGCAGCGGCCGTCCAACTCGCATTGCCTTCCACTCGCTTCAATCCCACTCATAGTGCCGACAATGCTTCCACTCTGGGTACAAACGGCGTGCTTGCCGAGCGCGTGTTGAGCTTTGAACGATCAGAGGTGCTGAAGGAACTGGAGGTGCACAAACGCAACATTACGCAAACTGCTAAGATTCTCGGGCTTGAGCGGAGTCACCTCTACAAAAAGTGCCAGCAGTTGGGAATCGACCTAAAAACTTAGACGAAAGAGAATAATCATTCTATTTTTATCGGCAAATAGTATCGGGCAGGCCGTAAACGGATCCAACACCAGTTCCGTCGAGCCGCGTTTCACAAACTGGGACCCTAGTGGCCCTTCGCCTTAACCGGAATTGGGAAAATCAACATCCTGATAGGAGTCGGAGGTGTCTCGAATCAATCTCCGTTTTAAATGTGGCTTCATCTTCAAGCTACTTATTTAATGTGATTTACGTCTTTATATCTCCTCGGACATTCATTTCTAGCAGCGGGGCGAGCAAACAGTTTAGGGAAGTACCCTTCTGGCACACAGCCAAAAACCTCCACTGAACCGCAAGCCCTGGTGACTGCTGTCACAGTCTGTAAAACTGGCCAGCAATACACTCGGTATATGGTTATCGATATGAATTTATCGAATGTGCTGCCAATCGTTAGGCCGGAAGCCCCGTCGATTCCGCAGCCAAGCCTGAGACGTCTGCCTCAGTATCACCACTATCTGGTGGATCTTGAGGCTAAAGGAATCAGCAGGGTTTCCTGTAGCGTGATCGGCCGGGATTTGGGTTGCGTTCCTGTGCAAGTCCGCAAGGATCTGCAATATACAGGGATCATTGGCAAGCCGAAGACCGGCTACTCAGTCTCTGAACTGATCCAGTCTATCGAGACATTTCTAGGCTGGAACAACGTCAACGAAGCGTTTCTGGTGGGAGTGGGGAATCTGGGCACCGCGCTGCTTGGCCACGAACGATTCTCGAAGTTTGGACTGCGGATTGTGGCCGCCTTCGATACTGACCCAGCCAAGATCGGCCGATGGATCCACGAAAAAGCGGTGCTGTCTCTGGAGCAATTGAGCGACTTGGCACCCAGGATGAGTATTCACTTGGGAATCATCACAACACCTTCTGATGTGGCCCAGGCTGTGGCCGATGAAATGGTAAAGGGGGGCATCCAGGCGATTTGGAACTTTGCTCCCGTAAAGCTCAGAGTTCCTGAACACATCATTGTGCATAACGAAGATCTATACAATTCGCTGGCTTCACTTTCATGGAAGCTGGCGAGACGATTCCGTGTACCCATTCAAGAGAAGGAGGCCGTTTAGATGGCTTCGATGCCTATTGCCGTTGATCGCGTAAAGAGCCTCGAAAAAGAGAAATTCGAGAAGGTGTGTGGAATTCTTGATCGTTTCGCGCGCCGCCCTTCAGGGTTGATACCGATTCTGCAAGCGATTCAGCATGAGTACCAATATTTGCCGGAAGAAGTGCTCACTTATGTGGCGACCTCTCTGGATGTTCCTCCTGCGCGCGTCTTTGGCGTGGCGACGTTCTACGCGCACTTTGCTCTGGAGCCAAAGGGCAAGCACGTTATTCGCATCTGCGACGGAACGGCCTGCCACGTAAAGCAGTCCCTGCCGGTGTTGAACGCGCTGCACCAGAAGCTGGGTACGAGTGAAAAGAGCAAGACTACGCCCGACATGATGTTCACCATTGAGACCGTTGCATGCCTGGGCGCTTGCGGATTGGCTCCGGTGATTGTTGTTGACGAACAAGTTTACGGCCAGATAACGCCGGAGCGCGCGGTAGCTCTGGTTGATGAAATCAAGGCCTTGGAAGTGTTGATGGCGAACGCTTCCGTTGCTGAGCAGACCTCAGCCGAGGAGTGCCATGAGTAACGCGGAAACTCTCACGCACGCAACAGGAAATGGAATCTCCACGCATGCTCAGGTGCGCCGGGTCATCCTCTGTGCCGGAACCGGATGCATGGCCAATGGAGCGATGAAGGTCTACGAACAGTTCAAGCGTGAGATTTCGAATGCTGGTTTGCAAGTGATTCTGGAACTGCGCGCCGAAGCCACCAGCGATGAGATTCGACTGAGCAAGAGCGGATGCCAGGGATTTTGCCAGATGGGGCCGCTGGTTTCCGTGGTGCCGGACGGCATTCTCTACACAAAAGTTCGCAGCGAAGACGTTGCCGAGATTGTGCAGGAAACATTGGTTGGGAAGCAGGTTGTTGAGCGGCTTCTCTATAAAGATCCTTCTACACGTAAAACTTGTCGCGGACTGGAAGACAATCCTTTTTACTCCCGCCAAAATCGGCTGGTGCTGAGCGAATGCGGGTTCCTCGATCCCGAAGACATCCGCGAGTTCCTTTTGCACGGCGGCTATCAAGCGGCGCGCAAAGCATTTGTTGAAATGTCTCCCGAAGAGATTTGCAAAACGATCACGGACTCTGGTCTGCGCGGTAGAGGCGGCGGCGGCTTTCCGACAGGGCGGAAGTGGGACGCGGCCAGAATTCAAAACTCCGCAAAGAAGTACATCATCTGCAATGGCGACGAGGGCGACCCAGGCGCGTTCATGAATCGCTCCGTGATGGAAGGCAACCCGCATAGCGTGATTGAAGGCATGATGATTGCCGCGCGGGCCATCGGCGCTAATGAAATGCTGGTCTATGTTCGCGCCGAGTATCCGCTGGCTGTGGAGCGCATGAGACGCGCCGTTGCTGATGCAGAGCGCGAAGGCATTCTGGGAAAGAATGTCTTCGGAACCGGCCTTGCTATGAAATGTGAAGTGATGGAAGGCGCGGGCGCATTTGTTTGCGGTGAAGAGACGGCCATGATCGCCTCAATCGAAGGACAGCGCGGAATGCCACGGCCCAAACCGCCATTCCCCGCGCAAAGCGGATTGTGGGGCAAGCCGACGATCATTAACAACGTTGAGACGCTGGCGCATGTTTCGCGCATTCTTAATGTCGGCCCCGAGGTTTTCCGCAGCATCGGCACGAAAGACTCACCGGGCACCAAGACATTCGCTCTCACCGGGCACGTGGCCAACACAGGCTTGGTGGAAGTTCCATTCGGTACAACGCTGCGCGAGATTGTCTACAACATCGGCGGCGGAGTGACCGATGACGCTGGAAAGATTTGGAAGACCGGCTTCAAGGCTGTTCAGATTGGCGGTCCATCGGGCGGATGCCTGACCGTAGACCATCTCGATCTTCCGCTGGCGTACGAGTCACTACGCTCTGTGGGCGCGATGGTGGGCTCCGGCGGTTTGGTCGCTATGAACCAAGGCACCTGCATGGTCAGCATTGCGCGGTTCTTTATGGAATTCACGCAGCGCGAATCCTGCGGCAAGTGCGTGCTATGCAGAGAAGGAACGCGGCAACTGCTTTCTCTTTTAGACGACGTGATTGAAGGACGAGCCGATCAAAACACCCTCGACCTGCTGGAGAAACTGGGACATGCTGTCCAGATCGGCTCATTATGCGGGTTGGGAAAGACAGCGCCGAACCCGGTGCTTTCTACGATGCGCTACTTCCGCAAGGAGTACGAAGAGCACGTCTTCGAGAAGCGCTGCCGCACTGGTCAGTGTAAGGCGCTGCTCAGTCCTGAGATTAATCAGGAGAAGTGCGTCGGCTGCGGCCTGTGCATCAAAGCCTGCCCCACCGCAGCCATCACCGGAGAGAAGAAGAAGCCGCACCACATCAATCCTGAACTGTGCATCAAATGCGGCGCCTGCGCCACAGCCTGCAAAATTCACGCGGTCGAGGGGATATAGCCAGATGAATACGCTCACGCAGCCAACATTGACGATCGATGGAAAAACCGTAGTGATCGAGGGAGAGCGCAACCTGCTTGAACTGGTTCGCAAGGCCAACATCGATTTGCCAACCTTCTGCTATCACTCTGAACTCAGCGTGTACGGCGCCTGCCGCTTGTGCCTGGTGCAGATTGAAGGACGCGGAATTCAGGGCGCATGTTCCACGCCGCCAGAGGCTGGTCTGAAGGTGCTGACCACGACGCCTGAGATTCGCGAGATTCGCAAAATCGCAGTGGAACTGCTCTTGGCGAACCACGATTCAAGCTGCCCCACTTGTCCGCGCAGTTCCAACTGCCAATTGCAGAACCTCGCATTGCGACTAGGTGTGAAGAAGGTTCGCTTCAAGTCCGTGTTGCAACCAGTTGCACTGGATGAATCCTCTCCCTCACTGGTGCGCGATCCCAACAAGTGCGTGCTCTGCGGAGACTGCGTGCGTATGTGCGCGGAGATTCAGGGTATAGGTGCAATCGACTTTGCCCATCGCGGACATGAAGTGTGTGTGCAGCCGGCATTTGGCAAGCTGCTTGGCGATGTTGAATGCGTCAACTGCGGACAATGCGCCAGCGTCTGCCCGACCGGCGCGCTCACCATCAAATCAGAGATCGAGCAGGTTTGGAATTTGCTGGCCGATCCAACCAAGACGGTGATGGTGCAAATTGCTCCGGCCGTGCGCGTGGGACTGGGTGAGTGCTTTGGCAAGAAGCCCGGCGAAATCACTACCGGGCAGATTGTCGCCGCTCTCAAGCACCTCGGCTTCAATCAAATCTACGACACGTCTTTCGCTGCCGATCTTACGGTGGTTGAAGAAGGCACGGAATTTTTACAACGCAAAACGCAGGGCGGAATGCTGCCGATGTTTACCTCTTGCTGCCCCGGATGGGTCAAGTATGCGGAGCAATACTTTCCTGAGTTGCTGCCCAATCTTTCTTCCTGCCGCTCACCGCAGGCGATGTTCGGTTCTCTGGTGAAAGCGATGCTTCCCGATCAATTGAAGATCAACCGCAAGGATCTGAAGGTCGTTGCTATCATGCCCTGCACGGCCAAAAAATTCGAAGCCCAGCGCCCGGAGTTGGGTGCCAATGGCGATCCGGATGTGGATCATGTGCTGACCACTCAGGAGCTCGGGCAGATGATCAAGTCCGCCGGCATCATGTTCGACGCGTTGCAGCCGGAATCTTTCGACATGCCATTCGGCTTCTATACGGGCGCGGGTGTGATCTTTGGAAACTCCGGCGGCGTGATGGAAGCGGTTCTCCGCTATGCGGCAGAAAAAGTAACGGGCAAAAAGCTGGAACAGGTTGAGTTCCAGCAGGTGCGCGGCGAATCAGGACTGCGTGAAGCCACCGTTACGATTGATGGCACGGAACTCAAGCTGGCCATTGTGCACGGACTGCGGAATGCTCGCGTGGTTGCCGAACAGGTGAGAGCGGGCAAAAGCCACTACGACGTGATCGAAGTGATGGCCTGCCCCGGCGGTTGCGTAGGCGGCGCTGGTCAGCCGGTGAGTACTTCACGCAATGCGCGGGCGATGAGAACCAAAGGCCTGTACAACGCAGACAAGATGTTGCAACTTCATAAGTCGCAGGACAACGTCTTCATCACTGATTGCTACACAAAGTTTCTCGGAGAGATTGGCGGAGAGAAGGCGCACCACCTTCTGCATACTGGCTTCCAAAGTCGCCGCCGGATTGCTGATGAAACTCTGCCTCTGGTGCAATCGCAAAGCGAAGACAAGGTCAAAGTCAGCGTTTGCCTAGGGACAAATTGTTTTCTGAAGGGCTCGCAAGATGTGCTGAATGGCGTATTGCGCCATGCGGAACAGAACAATCTGGAAGGCCGTCTCGACGTGCGGGCAGGATTCTGTTTCGAGAAATGCGAGTGCGGTCCAACGGTAATGATCGACGGCCAGCATATTCAACACTGCACGGCCGCAAAAGCAGTTGAAGAAATTAATAGCCGAATCGAGAGTGATAATCCGGCCCAGACAGCCAGCGCGGGTTCCGCAAGCATTGCGCCGACTGAGTGATTCGAGAGGAGAATAGCTTGATTACTCACGAACGAGCAGATTTCATCAACGAACAGGAGATCGAAGGCGTACTGGCGCACAGTCGGCGACCGGAGCCGGCACAGGTCCGTGAACTGCTGGTAAAAGCGCGCGAGATGCATGGACTTTCCATGGACGAGGTTGCGTGCCTTTCATTCGTCGAAAGTCCAGAGCTGCTTGCTGAAATCTTTGCAACAGCCAAGCAGATCAAAGTAGATATTTACGGCAAACGTCTGGTGTTGTTTGCGCCGCTTTACATCTCTAACCGTTGCGCGAACGAGTGTACCTATTGCGCTTTTCGCGCGACTAACTCCACTCTCAAGCGGCGCACACTAACACAGGAAGAGATTGCGGACGAGACACGCATTCTTGTTCGCCAGGGACAAAAGCGGGTTCTGATGGTTGCCGGGGAGGCTTTGCCGCCCCAGGGCTTTCAGTACATTCTCGACAGCATCGCGACGATTTACAACACCAAGGTTGGCCCCGGAGAGATTCGGCGCGTCAACGTGAATCTGGCTCCACAATCCGTCGAACGTTTTCGCCAACTGAAGGAAGCGGAAATAGGAACCTTCCAGCTTTTTCAGGAGACTTATCATCGTCCCACCTACGCGGAAGTTCACCTGAAGGGAACCAAGCGCGACTATGATTGGCGCGCAACTTCTTTCGACAGGGCGATGGAAGCTGGCATCGACGATATTGGCATGGGAGTTTTGTTTGGGCTATATGACTGGCACTTCGAGATTATGGCGATGATGCAGCACTTTCGCCATCTGGAGCAGAAGTTCGGCGTAGGACCGCATACCGTCAGCTTTCCACGTATGGAACCCGCGGTTGGCTCAGACATCGCTTCCCGTCCTCCCCATGCGGTCAGCGATTCCGACTTTTTGAAGATGGTCGCAATTATGCGCCTCGCCGTTCCTTACACCGGAATGATTATGTCCACGCGCGAAACGGCAGAGGTGCGCCGCGCAACACTTGAACTCGGCATCTCACAAATTTCAGCAGGCAGCCGTACCGATCCGGGCGGCTATAAAGACGGCGAAGGCGACCCCAACGGCAGCCAATTTCAACTAGGAGATCACCGCACCATCGAAGAGGTTGTGGCGGACGTTGTCTCGCTTGGCTTTCTGCCTTCTTTCTGTACTGCCTGTTATCGCATGGGGCGCACAGGGGTAGATTTTATGGATTTGGCAAAGCCGGGTGAGATCAAGTACCACTGCCATCCCAACGCACTTTCAACATTTCAAGAATACCTTTGCGACTACGCGACTCCGGAAGCAAAGTCCGCTGGAGAAAAGTTCATCTCGATTGAACTGCAGCAGATGGATCAACAGCAAACTGCAACCGCGCTGCCTATGTTGAATAAGGTCCGTCGCGGCGAACGCGACGTTTTTGTATAGAAAGAAAAAGAGGAGATCACCATGATGCGAGCAACCTCAAAAGGATTTCGACTTCATATCGGCTTCTTTGGACGCCGCAACGTTGGCAAATCAAGCTTGTTGAATGCGATTACACAGCAGACGGTTTCTATCGTTTCGGATGTGGCGGGCACAACCACCGATCCAGTTGAGAAGCCGATGGAACTGCTTCCCATTGGGCCGGTGCTCTTTGTGGACACCGCCGGAGTGGATGACGTTGGCGCGCTTGGCGCACAACGCATCGAGAAGACGCGCCTTGCCATCAAACGCTCCGATATTGGCGTGCTGGTTACTGAATCTGGCGTGTGGACTGACTTCGAAGAGAAGCTGCTTGCTGAACTTCGCTCTCATGGAATCCCCGTGCTGGTGGCCCTGAACAAAGCTGATCTGCGCCGTCCCGATCCGCAGCATCTGGTGCGCTTTGAGCAGGAGAAATTGCCCTATGTGGAACTCACTGCGACCACAGGCGAAGGCGTGGATGCCTTCCGCGCAAAGCTTTGGGAGAGTGCGCCGGTAGACTGCGTCGAACCTCAGGTGCTACTGAGCGATCTGGTTAGACCGGATCAAACCGCAGTGCTAGTGATGCCGATCGACAAAGAAGCTCCAAAGGGCCGCATCAAGCAATTGCAGACGCAAGCGATTCGCGAACTGCTCGATAGCGATGCTTCCTGCGTGGTGGTAAAAGACGCTGGACTTAAGCGGACGCTGGACAATATGAAGACTCCACCGAGTATCGTAATCACCGATGCGCAGGTGTTCGCACAGGTGGCAAGCGTTACACCAGATTCCATTCCGCTCACAGCGTTTTCGATTTTGCTGTCACGTCTCAAGGGAGATCTGGTTGAGCAGACCAGGGCGGTCGTTGCGGTGGATTTGCTGCAACCCGGCGACAAGGTGCTGGTGGCCGAGTCCTGCACGCACCACCCTATCGAAGAAGACATCGGCCGGGTCAAGATTCCACGGTGGCTGGAGCGGTATATGGGCGGCAAGCTCGAATTCACCACGGTAAAAGGACGTGATTTCCCTCAAGACCTTTCACCTTATAAGCTGGTGATTCACTGTGGAGCTTGCATGTGGAATCGCCGCGAGATGATGAATCGCATTGCCGAATGTCAGCGCCAGGGCGTGCCCATCACCAATTATGGATTGGTGATTGCCTATTCACTGGGTATTCTGGAACGCGCGTTGGAACCCTTCCCGGAGGCGCTGGCAGCATACAAGCAAGCACGGGAAGAGCATTTGGAATTGCTTGCGGCGAGAGAGTTGTCCCGCCTCAATGAAAGCAACTCTGCACTCGTCAATTAACCATGGCCGAACTGACCAAAGTCGATCTGTTGGGCTGGCTCCTTGAGAGTCAGCCCTCTCGCTTGCGTGAGTTGTATGAACGGGCCGACGCCATGCGCAGTCAGCACGTTGGCGATGCCGTTCATCTGCGCGGATTGATTGAGGTCTCCAGCCACTGCGTACGGCAATGCATGTATTGCGGTTTGCGGCAGGGCAATCGCGCACTGACGCGCTACCGCATGACAAGAGATGAAATTCTCGACTGTGCCCGGCAGGCCGTAACGCTCGGTTACGGAACCGTCGTGATGCAAGCCGGTGAAGACGATCAACTCACTCCCGAGTGGATCGCGGAGATCGTCCGCTGGATCAAGAGCGAAACGTCACTGGCGGTGACGCTTAGCCTGGGCGAACGACGAATAGAGGAAGTGCGGCTGTGGCGCGATGCTGGCGCGGATCGTTATCTGCTGCGCTTTGAAACTTCAAACGAAAATCTTTTTCGCATCATTCATCCCCGTCGCTTTCCCGGCGCGCCTGACCGCTTGATGCTACTGCGGCAGTTGAAGAGCCTGGGGTACGAAGCGGGTGGCGGCGTCATGGTTGGCATTCCCGGCCAATCGTTTGAAAGTCTGGCCAACGACATTCTTATGTTTCGCGCTTTGGATTTGGACATGATCGGCATTGGCCCATATATTGCGCACGCTGCCACTCCATTGGGAACAGGCGCGCTTCGTCCGGTGATTACCCTATCTGAACAGGTTCCGAACAGTGAAGAGATGGTGTACAAGATGATTGCGTTGACGCGCATAGTTTGCCCCACGGCAAACATTCCCAGCACGACAGCGTTGGCCACGATCAATAAAACCGATGGCAGGAAGCAGGGTCTCCGTGTTGGCGCGAATGTTTGTATGCCCAATTTGACGCCAGTGAAGTATCGCCGCCTTTATGAGATTTATCCCGCGAAGGCATGCATCGACGAAAGCGCCACGGATTGCAATCAATGCCTGTGCGGGCAGATTCATTCACTCGGACGATTTGTGGGACAAGGGCCGGGCGGACGAGATGCAGATGACGCTGCAAACAAGATTCCCGAGAGCGTTTTGCCGGATGCATTTCCGGAATTTGTTCAGTTGCTGGCATAGAGAGGTGACATGCCTTCGGATGACGGAGTTGTAGAAATTGTGGTTTGTCTTGGGAGCTCCTGCTTCGCCAGAGGAAACTCCGAGAATCTCGCCATCATTAATTCGCTTGTACAAAGCCGCGGTTTACAGGCTGCCGTTCGTTTGACAGGCAAGCTCTGCCAGGACCAATGCAAGCTGGGGCCGAATGTAACCATCGGCGGAGTGCTCCATCACAGTGTCACCACGGAAAGATTGCGCGAACTGCTCGAACCAGCTTGCAATGCTGCAGGGGGAGATCATGGAACAATTTGATTTCATTAAAACCAAAAAGCGCGAATGTCAGGATTGCAATAAGTGCATTCGCGAATGTCCGGTGAAGGCGATTCGGGTAGAACAATTGTGTGCCCAGGTAGTGCCGGAACTTTGCATTCTGTGCGGCAATTGCGTTTTGGCTTGCCCCAGCAATGCGAAACAGGTATGCGACGATCTGCCCAGTGTCAAAACTTTGCTGAATTGCAAACGCGCTGTGATCGCCTCGCTGGCGCCTTCGTTTGCGGCGCAGTTTCCCGGCGTGCGACCGAGGCAGTTGATTCATGCGCTGAGAAAGCTGGGATTCTTTGCCGTATCGGAGACCGCGCTGGGTGTTCAGCAGGTTTCGCACAGTGTGTTGTCGTTGATGCGCGACACTCCAGATCGCATCCTGATCTCTTCCGCTTGTCCGGTAGTTGTTGATTATATTTGCAAATATCATCCGGAATGTGTGCCTCATCTTTGCGAAGTTCTCTCACCGCTGCTGGCTCATTGCAAAATGCTGCGCGCAACTTATGGCAACGACATTGCTATTGTCTCCATCGGGCCTTGCATTGCGGAAAAGAAGGAGGCCGAAAAGTATCCCGGGCTGCTTGATGTCTCTTTAACCTTTGAAGATCTGAGCTATTGGCTGAAGGAAGCGAAGATCGATCTCATGGAGATCGACGAGATGCCCGAAGATCACTTTGAGCCGGAGGAGGCACATGAGGGAACGCTTTTTCCCATCGAAGGTGGAATGGCTCCCGGTCTTATTGGGAACGGCGAATTCGGCAATTTGAAGTTCTTGGCCGTCTCGGGCATGGAGAACGTCGAGCAGACCTTGAAGGATCTTTCCAAATGGAATCCGGAACACGGTATTTTTTTTGAGATGAGCGCTTGTACCGGTTCATGCATCAACGGGCCCAAGGCGCTGCGCGAAACGTCCGTCGCGCAACGCCGCTACGAGGTCGTTCAATATGCAAAGCCTGCGACGGGTTCTGCCCGCAAGCAGCCGATTGAAATTTCTCAGCTTTATGAGGCCGCGCCGGTCATTCGCAAAGAATACAGCGAAATGCAGTTGAGTGAAGCGCTGCGAACCGTAGGAAAGTATTCCACCGACGATGAGTTGAATTGCGCGGGCTGCGGATATGATACCTGCCGCGACTTTGCCCGCGCTTTGATTGCCGGCAACGCCGAGCGCATGATGTGCGCAACTTACACAAGAAAAACAGCGCAGAAGAAGGCTATTGCACTTCTACAACGGATGCCGTCGGCGGTTGTCATCGTCGACGAAAATCAGAAGATCATCGAGTGCAATGCTAATTTTGCGCGCTTATTCGCAGACGATATACAAGATGCAAAAAGCCTTGAGGGTGATGCATTAGACGCCGTGATACCGTTCTCCTATCTGTTCCGCCGCGTGCTCGAATCGGGCGAGGATATTGTGGGCCACGACATTCGCTACCAGAAGAGCATTCTGAACACCAGCGTCTTCGCCATCGAACCACATTCAGTGGTGTGCGGAATATTCCGGGACATTACCGAGCCGATTTTTCAGAAAGAGCAGATCATCGGGCGCGCCCGCGAGGTCATTCAAAAGAACCTTAAGACCGTGCAGCAAATCGCCTTTCTTCTCGGCGAAAATGCTGCCGATTCGGAGATTATTCTCAACTCAATCGTGTGCTCCTTCAGCCCTGAAGAAGTTGACGATGCCGGGGGCAACCATGCCTAGCGCGGAGAGTTATATCGAGATTGATTCCTGCCAGCGCGCCAAGCACGGGCAGTTGATATCGGGCGATGTGTTTCTCTCGCAAAAAGTTGAACAGGAAGGACGCATTGTCTCTGTGCTTTCAGACGGCCTGGGCAGCGGCGTGAAGGCCAGCGTGCTGGCAAGCATGACAGCAACCATGGCTTTGAAGTTTGCGGCGAGCACGATGGACATTCGCGAGTCGGCGGAGATCATTATGGATACTCTGCCCATCTGCAGTGTGCGCAAGGTTAGCTATTCAACTTTCACGGTTGTCGATATGGCCAGCACTGGCGAGACCCGCATCATCGAACACGGTAATCCATCTTTTTTGCTGGTTCGTCCCAAAGGCGAGGTAAGTATTACAAAAACTGAGGTGCGACCCCAGCGCTGGCAAGACCGTGTCATCAGCTTTTCCACTTTTGACGTGCAGCGCGAAGATCGCATCATTTTCTTTTCCGACGGTATTACACAAGCGGGGATGGGCGAGTATCGCACGCCTCTCGGATGGGGTTTGGAAAACGTTGATAAATTTGTTCGCGAAAAGATTGACCGCTATCCGTTTATCTCAGCGAGGGAGTTGTCGCGCCAGTTGGTTGCAAGAGCGGAAGAGGTAGACGGCCTCAGTGCGAAGGACGATATTACGTGCGGCGTGGTTTACTTCCGCAGCCCGCGGCAGTTGCTGGTGCTGACCGGTGCGCCTTTCAATCGTGCACACGACCAGGACCTGGCGAAGATGGCCGAGCACACTCCGGGGCGCAAAGTCATCTGCGGCGGAACGACTGCCAACATCATCGCACGGATGCTCAATCGCACAATTCAGGTGGATATGCGGCAGCAGTTCCATTCCAAAGTTCCGCCTTCCGCCAGGATCGAAGGCTTCGATTTGGTGACGGAAGGCACGCTTACCCTGGGCGAAGTACTGCGCCTTCTTGAAGAGGGATTCGCTCCCGAAGAGATGCGCTCCAATGCGGCCGTACGGCTAGCGACAATGCTGCTCGACAGCGATATTGTGAAGTTCGCTGTCGGCACAAGAATCAATGAAGCGCATCAGGATCCGAATATTCCGATTGAGCTCGATCTCCGGCGCAATATCGTTAAACGAATTGCGCATCTGCTGGAGAGCAAACACATGAAACGGGTTCTCATTCAGTACCTATAGCGCACTGTTGAAGATGCTATAAAACAATGCCATCCCTGCCAACGCATTTCTTCCACTCATCTACCGGATCGCAGAGGATGAAGCGTCTTCTGCTTCGTCGAGCCGGGTGATATGGATGCTGGCTTGAGTTTCTGGGACAGTGC
Source organism: uncultured Occallatibacter sp. (assembly GCA_964414945.1). Classification (GTDB taxonomy): domain Bacteria; phylum Acidobacteriota; class Terriglobia; order Terriglobales; family Acidobacteriaceae; genus Telmatobacter. The sequence goes on along the minus strand of CAYPYJ010000027.1, from coordinate 11,600 downwards.
CGTCGTTGACTTGAACTTCGGTGGGCTTGCCTTGGACGAGGAAGCGTTCCGTTGCCTTGCCGTGGGCGGGAATGCGGACACGTTTGGTAATAAAGGTGGAGGCGGAGCGAACTGTGACTGGGACTTCTGCGGATGCATAACCGGCGTTCGCAACGTTGATCGCAACCAGCCAGTTGCCGGCTGAGGCAGAGGTGGGGAAGACGCCTGCAATGCTCAGGTCCGGCAAACCCTTGTCCGTATCAACCCAGTCGGCGAAGAACCATCCAAGGCCGGGACGGGTTCCGGCTTCCTCGAGCAATTTTTCAAATGTGATTTTTTCAGCAGGATTGTAGGCACGAAGGGCGGCTGAAATCGCGGCATCACCGGACAAGTCGCGCAGCATCCATAAGATATACGCAGCCTTTGTGCGATAGAAGATGGGCGAAATGGCATTGGCGAGCGGTTGGCCGAGGCTTTCGCCGGGACTTGCCGGTTCGGCAAGTGCCAAGGCGACGCGATCTGCCTCCAGCGTTCTGAGGCCCTGATCGCGTCCGTGCTGCTTTTCAACCCACAGTGCGCCCATGAAGCCGGCCACGCCCTCGTTGAGCCATGTGGGAAGCGGCTGTGGCGCATTCGGAGCCGTAAGCCAAGAGTGCGTGAGCGCGTGAACCAGAGTGCCGGTCAATTGACCCGAACCACTCTTGGGACTGGATTCGCGAAGCGGCGCGGCTAGCAGAGCACCAGTTTCGAACGGGGCATCATCTGCGTCAGGCAGGTCGAGCAGAGTGAGTTGGGAGCGAGGTTTCTGACCAAGCCAGCCCTGCATAAACGGCGTCACCGCTGTGGCCGCCATGGTCCAAAACACCACGGAGACATTGTCCTCTGGGGTTGCCCAGGCGGTGAGGTTTGTGCCGGGATGAGCGGTGCGGATAGCCACAAAAAGACTCGGCGCGAGAAAGCCGAGGGTTGTGTTGCCGGAGTCGGCAGTAGCCACAGAGGCGACCTCCTGGCTCTGGTCTAGATTCCCAGATTCCGTGATCGTCAAAGACACGGATTGCCCGTTGATGAGGGCAACAGTTGGAGCCTGACCGTGGGGGAACTCAACGGTAAGGCGCAGGCGGAATCGTGCGCCGGTGAGCCGCAGCTTATGTTCACCGATCTCGTCGAATAGGCGAGCGCCATCGCCCAGCAGAACCGGAACACTCGAGACCGGGTACCAGACAACATTGCCAAAGCCGCGCAGGCCAGTGAAGGGAACGCTGATCTGATCCCAGTCTGAGTGTAGTGCCACGTCACTTGGCGCTTTCAAAGCAAGCAGGCGCTTTGCGGAGACTGGCATTGTGCCGGAGTACGTGGCATCAATCTTCGCAGTCGTACCGGGAGCAAGCGGCTGGGTAAGTGTAATAGTTGCCTCGTGCAACTGGCCGGTATGATCGGCGTCAGAGTTCCGCGTTGCAACTTTGAATGCAACGTTCAGGTCGTTCAAACGAATACTCTCCCAATTGAGCGACGAGGAAATTTGCAAAGGAATGCTGTTGAGCGGAGCCATGCCGTCATTACGGACGGTGAGTTGAGCGCGAACAGCGATCTGCTGAGCTTCCGAGCGGAGCCGTACGTCGAGGTCTAAGGCCGTGAACGTAATGGCCTGACGCTCCGACGCCTGAGTTGAAGGCACCTGTGGCGCGGCCAGCACGGCCTCGACTTCAGGGATTTGAATGGGTTGAGTCGTCGTCTGGCCGTTTTCATCTGTGGAACGGGAGAAGATGATTTTGCCTTGGTGAGGAGGCTCTGGCAGCGCTGAAAGAGCAGTTTGCGCGACGCAGAAAGTAGCCGCGAAGCAGGCGACGGCAACTGCGATTTCGACCGTACGGGGAAGAAGGAGCTTCATGAACCAAGGCCTTTCTGTTTCTTTGGTTTAGACGCGACGCCCGCTGGAAGGCCACCTGCAACGAGACCAGCTTTACCTTCGGCACGCTGGGCTGCGTTGCGGCGCTGGCGGAAAGCTTCATAAAGAACGACCGCTCCGGCAGCAGAAACATTGAGGGAGCTTACGCCTCCGGCCATGGGAATGCGCAGCAGATGGTCGCAGGTGCGGCGGACCAGATCGTGAAGGCCCGCGCCCTCGCGGCCAAGGACAAGGACGCAATCGCCAGTAAGGTCGAACTGATCATAGTCAGAAGTTCCGCGCTCATCGAGGCCGATGATCCACAGATTGCGCCGTTTCAAATCTTCCAGCGCTCTGACCAGATTAACCACCCGAGCAATTCTCAGGTGCTCGGTGGCTCCGGCGCTGGCCTTGACGGCTACCGGACTCAACGGGGCTGAACGGCGTTCGGTGAGCAGTACACCGTCCACTCCGGCACCATCGGCCACACGCAATAGAGCGCCCAGATTTTGCGGGTCTTCTACGCCATCGAGAGCAAGAAGCAGACGAGCCGCGCCTGGGCGGTCGGGTTCATAGAGGTCCTCAATGGTGAGAAACTCCTGTGATCGGACGACGGCCACGACGCCCTGGTGAGCGGGGGTCTGAGCCAACTGAGTCAACTGATCGCGGGATTCCTGGCGAACACGAACGCCATTCTCGCGGCACAGGGTGACGATGCGCTCGATGCGCTCGTCTTGCCGTTCATGAGCAACCAGAACATGGTCAAAGCGCCGCCGGCCAGCCTTGACGGCCTCTTCAACCGGATGCAATCCGTAGAGAACTTCCATGGGTCTAGTGTAGAAGATCGATGGCTTGCGGGCAGAATCAATAGGAAGGGAAGAGCAACTCAGTAGAGGAAGGCATGGTGACAACGCGAGAGCGGCGCCGGTGCAATTGGGGTTCAGGAGCAGCCAGCAGGCTGGCAATCTCGCGGAGTTCGGCGCGGGCGTGGGCTATAGTGGCAGCCACTGCTTCCGAAGTCTGCCCGTTACCAGCCTCTAACAGCGACATCTGGGACCCGGAATCACGTTGAATTTCGGGTTGGAGAACAGTCAGGTTGCGGGTCTGGGCCGGAATATGCGCTTGTGCATGAGGCTGATCAAGAACTTGACGAGCGCCGGATAGCGTATAACCCTCGGTGTGAACCAAGTGCTTGATCTTCAGAGCCAGTTCGACATCGCGGCGGCGGTAAAGCCGCTGGCCTGTTCCGCTCTTGTTGGGCTTGAGTTGGGGAAACTGCGTCTCCCAAAAACGCAAAACATAAGTCTCGAGGCCGCAAATACGTGCCACGTCGCCAATCTTGAAATAGAGGCGGTCGGGAATCGCCGGTGCTTCGTAGTCGCGATTTTTGGGCTGCTGCATGGCCATGAGGAAGTCGAGCAGGTCATCGCAAAAGAGACATTGCCTACTCTACAGGGATTATAGGCCACACATTGCACCATTTGTGAAGCATTTTTTACCGCGGGAATCATTTAGTCTGAGTCGAACGACGACTTCGCAGAGATTCGTACGGTTCCACCCATGCACTTATAAAAGCGCATGAGTGGAACGGTGGTTCATTGCTTTTTAAGGACTGCGGCATTCTTTTCGTCGGAGAGAATGGTGGATTCAAAGCGGCGGAAGTCGGGGGCCCGAGCGGGCGGAATCTCGACCTGACGCACCACATACTCACGCTCGTAGTGGAGGAGATTGCCTTTGGACGAGACCGAGGAGTGGTAGCTGGCGAAGTCCAAGTCGAGGTTGACGGGATCAGGAATCTCATCAACGGCATATCCGGCGGGAATGGCGATGTCGAAGCTGTCGTGCCAACGGCCTGTGGCGTCGAGGTCGATGGGGTAGACGCGGGGCTTGTCGTCGAAAGACTCAGCATATGAGCCGACCACGCGAGGACGCACCAGCAAGAGCGGACCAGCCTGATGAGAGTATTGGCGTGCAGTCACTTTGTAGTGGATCTCGATGGGCTTGTCCAGAGCCGGCGGCTCGATGAATTGAAAAGCATCGAGTGTAACACCGGGAAGAGACGCGGCTATTGACCGTTCCAGAGACTCGCGACGCTCTTTCTCATCGGTGATTTTGAGCAATTTACGTAGATCGGCTCCATTTGGACCGGTCTGGGCGGTATCCACGGAACCGATTAATGTACCATCAGCCGCCAACGTGAAGGCGCCTTTGCGATCCTTGGTATTGGCGTCAGGGTCAAGCACCGGAAGAGCGATGATCTGGCTGGAGGCTCCGGCAGAAAGAATTCCAAAACTACCTTGCTCGTCAGAAGGCAGATTGCCGACAGGTGTGCGTTGGTCGGTGGGGTCGAAAATCAGGTAACGCTTGCCGTCTTTGGCTTTGGCGATGGCCTTGAGACGCGAATCCTGCACGTCCGAGGGAATCTCGATGGCAGTAATCATGTGATCGCCTACCAGCGATGGAACTTCAGGATCGACGACGCCGCGGCGATGATACACCGGCATATACACGGCGTGGACGCCAGCCACCTGCAGCATCGAGATCAGCAGGGTAGTCTTGTCTTTGCAATCGCCGTAACGATTGCGAAAGATGTCGGCTGCATGGTTTGCCTGCATACCGCCGATACCGCGTATGACGATGAAATAGCGGATGTTCTTCTGAATATATTCGGTGATGCGGCTGAGTTTGGTGTAAAAGTCGGGCGCTCCAGCGATCAGGCTCTGTGTTTGCGCGGTGATTTCTGGTGAAGGATCGGGGCGATTCATTTCCAAAGTCGTGACCCATTGGCCGATGGCACGCCACTGATTATCTGTTCCTTCGACGGAGGCATTGCCCCACTGGACAGCCATGCGCGCAGCGAGGGCAGCCCATTGCGGACTCGATTTGACCTCCCGCAGGTCGAGGGCGTGCATATCTTTGATCTCCCAGCGCCAGTGGTTCGGGGCGACTTCGACGGGCTTGACGGGCGAATATTTGTGCCACGCCTCAGAGTGGGCGCGACCTGCGGGCAGGTCAATTTCAAGCGCTTGAAAGACGATGGGAATCCCACTCTGGATACTCCAGTCCTTCTCCTGGATATAGGGTTCAAGTAATTCTTCGGAGTCACAGATTATGACCGCACCCACATCGACGGCAGGCGGATGTGCGATGCGAGCCTTCTCTGTTGAGAGCATGACGGGGATACTCGTGTCGCCCACTTCTACAAAATCAGTCTCTTGGGCTTGGTACTGTTTTCCGTCGGCAGCAATGACCCACACGCGAAAGTAGTTGATCTTCTCGTCCGCATCGTAAGAAACCCTGCACGTGTTGTGGCGGCCCTGCGGCTTGAGAATGCGGATGGCTTCGCGCTCGCGCTCGGTGGCGCGGCCCTGCGCATCCACGGTTTCGACGTACTCATCGTAGAAAATTACTGATGCGGCGTCCTTGTCATAGGTCGGGGTGGGAGTTTTAGCGGCGTCAAGCCCCCACTGCGGAACCGGCTGATTGTTTTTGTTAAACATACCGGCGTGGCAGGAGTTGCACACTAAAAGAAAAAGAGCCGCAGCCATGATTCGGGAGGGAAAAACGACAGAAGGAGTGCGCATGATCAGTTTCCTTTCGATTCAGGAACGCGAGTTAGTACGAGCTGTTGCTGATCGGCAGTGGCCAGCTTTTGATAGAAATCATGAAGATCGTTGTAATCTTTAGCTTCCAGCATAGTAAAGCCGCGGGCAAAGGATCGCACCACTTCAACCGATCCGATTTTTGTCGCGGAGTTAATCTTCAATACGGCGTGGTTGGGCCAGTTAACGTCTGAGGTCTTGGGTGAGCTTTCAACGGTATAACCGGGGGGCAAGTGATAAACAACATCATCCAGTTCCATCTTTGCATAGTGAAGATCGATGGGGGTAAGGCGCTTTTCCTGCGCAACAAAAGGATGTTTGGCGCGCGATTCAAAGAAGAGACCGGGGAGGAAAAAGTGCTTGCCGGTTGCGGAGCCAATGTTGCCGCTGATTTTTACAAGTCCGATGAGATTGGAGTTATAGTCATCGAGCGCAATAAAGTGGTCAAATTCAGCCTGCACTCCTTCAGGAATGGATTCACGCACGGATTCGATGAATTGTTTTTGAACTTCCGCTACATCGTTTTCCAGCGCTAATTGACGCCAGTACAGAGCTTCCTGTCCGGTTATTACATAACGGGCCATTCCGTTCACTTCGCCATCAGCGCCCATGGCGAGGTCAGCAATGCGGCTTGTCGAATTACTTTTATAAGAAATTCCCGGAAGCGAATCGAAAACCGCACCCTTCTCCTGCTGCCGGATGCCTGAGGTGAGATAGTGCTTCCAATGCAATGATCCGAAGGGGCACATTTTCTGGCCAGGGTCGAGGTAAGTGTTCTTGCCACCCAGTTCCACCATAACGATATCGTTGTCGAACTGGGATTTAGAAAGATAACTCATGTCGAAAATGGCGCGGTTTCGATTCACAACATAGACCGGCCATGCCTTAAGGCCAGCAGCCCGGGCCATCGCAGTATAAAGAAGTGCAATTTCGTCGGCCGATCCGCTCTGCTGCTTCCAAATATCCTCGATATTATTGATGTCCTTGAGCTTTTCTTTCTTGCGTTCAGCTTGAGACTTTGTACGACCGAAGTCAGTGTTATCCAGTTTCTGTATTGCGGTATAGATTTTGGTGGCCTTTTGCTCATCGGTATCGCTGGGCACTACGATTTCAGCGACGGCTTTCTTGAGTCCGCCATTCGGTTTGGTAGTATTCTCAATCCAACTAGCCCAGGTTTTGCGCGCATCCTCCCAGAATGTATCACTGGTTGTGAAACGCGTTGTGTAGAACTTCACGTGCCACTTGGAAATATTGAGCGGCGGCATCCAGTCTTCGTTTGGCAGAGGAGGGATATCTGTAATATCAAGGATATTGTCGTTATGTTTATTGCCCACCACCTTGACGCCGGAATCGATCTTATACGCATACAACAAATTATTGAAGAAGCCTGAGTCGATGGAATGATACGAGTAATGCGCCTTATGAACGAACAGCGGCTGTTGGATATCCCAAGAGGGCAACGGAATATACCCAACAAATTTTAGTTTTAGGCGGTATTCCAAAATGCTTCCAACCTCAACGCTGGGCAAGGTAAAGACGATAGCGTTGATCTGAAGGCCCTTGGTTTTGACGTCTACCAGATCAGAGGGCTTCTCAACCAGCGGAATGACTGTTCCATCGGAGTGGATGGTGCGTCCCTGAATATCGGTCACCTTGAACTCGCCGCGCTCGTAGGGGACGCGGATGGTGGCCTGTTCTCTCCCCTTCTCTGTCAAAACCTTGATGCGCTCATAGTAACTGTATGTTTGCTGTGAATCGTCGGCAGTCTCTTCGCGATATAGATAGACGGCGGCCGCACCCGGGGCTTTGGGATCGGCTGTCATCTTCAGCTCTTCGTCGGTGGGCTGTTGAAACTGTGCGCGAACCAAAGCAGGCGAGACGATGGCTATGAACAGCAAGGATGCCCACAGCCAGGGACGAAGCACTCTATTACCATCCCTGGCTGAAGCGAGGCGAGATTGATTGCCAGCGATCATCAATTACCTTTCGGCGCGGCGGGCGCGGTGGTCAGAACAAGTTGCTGCTGATCGGCGGCGGCGACTTTCTGGTAGAAGCCACGCAGGTCTTGATACTCCTCTGGCTTGGCGAAGGTGAAGGCGCGGGCAAACTGGCGAACGATCGTGATCTGGCCGGGAGCAGAAGAAGTTTTATTGGTGAGGATTGCGTGTTGCGGCCATGAGATCTTGGCATCCTGGGGCGCGCCTTCGACGGAAAAGCCGGCAGGCAGATGATAGGTGACCTGATCGAGGACCAAATCGCCATAGTGCATGTCAACGGGCTGCGTCCGCTTTTCCTGAGCGACAAACGGATGGCCGCCTCGCGTCTCGAAAAAGAATGCAGGGAGCATGAGACGCTTGGAAGTGGCGATGCCTAGATTGCCTTTAGCCTTGATGAATGCGACCAGATTTGTGTCGGGATCGTCGAGTCCGGTGAAGCTGTCAACGTGCGCTTCGAAGCCGTCGGGGAAATCAGACTCCAGCGACTTATCAAACTGCTTTTTAACCTCTTCCAGATCGTTTCTGAGAGCTTTTTGACGCCAATAGAGAGCTTCCTGGCCGGTCATGGCAAAGCGGAAGTTAGCGGTAACCGCGCCCTGGGCGTCGAGGGTAACGTCGCCGATGTGAACAGTCTTGTTATCGGGATAGGCCTGGGACTGCGAAAGTTGTTCGGATGGCGCCTTTTCGGTTTGCCGAACGCCACCGGCCTCGGAGTGCCTCCAGTTCACAGTTTGGAATGGCGCCATCTTTTCTCCAGGGTCGAGGAGGATTTCCTTTCCGCCAATACTCAGGACTACGAGGGTGTCGTCAAGCTGGCTTAAGGAGAGGTAGCTGATATCAAAAAGACCCTGGCTACGTGAGACAACCTTGAAGGCATAGGCGTTGAGGCCGGCGGCGCGTAGCATGGCCAGGTAGAGCTGAGCAATGTCCTCGCTAGAGCCGCTCTTTTGCGCCCATGTGTCTTCGGCGTGCTTGGCTACCTTCAGCTTGAGCTGCTTCATCTCTGAATCAGCTTTTTTGCGGGAATAGTCCGTGTTATCGAGAGCCTGTACGGCTTTGTAAAGTTTTTTTGCTTTGTCCAGATCGCTATCTGTCGACGCAACCAGGCCAGCAACTATTGCCTTGAAGTTTTTCGGCGTTTCGGCAAAGCGATCCACATCCTTGGACCATAGCTTGGCGTCGGTAACCCAAAAGTCTTGAGCGGAAGAGGCGGCTTTGTAATAGAAAAACACTCGATATAGCACGCTCTCGATTGGCGGCATCCATTCTTCGTCTGGTGCGGGAGGAATATCTGCCACATCCACGATATAACTGCTGGCATTCTTCTTCACGGTCATGCCTTCGGGAAGCTTCGGCCACCAGATGAGCGTGTTGATCATGCGATTATGTTCATCCGTAAGATACATCGATGTCTGACGACCCAAAGCGGTCGCATTGGGCATGAAGTTCGGAAAAGGTGTAAAGAGATAATGCCCTTTGTGGACGAGGTAAGGGCGCTGAATCTTCCAGAACGGAGATGAGAACCTGTTTTCGTCATAATCGGTCTGATATTTGTATTCCAGGATGCTGCCGACTTCAACACTGGGCAGAGTAAAAACCCTCTGGTTGACCTGTGTATGCTCGCCGGTTTTATCGGTAGTTTTAAAGTTCAATATATCCTGGGGCTTGCCTTCCAACGGAATGACGGTTCCGTCTGCATGAATGGTGCGAGCTTTGATGTCGGTGATCTTGGAGCTGCCGTTCACATAAGGGACTTCGACCGTGGCCAGTTCCTTTCCCTTTTCCGTAAGGACTTTGATCCGCGCGTAAAAAGTCTTGTAATGCAGCGGATCGTTGGTGACTTCCTCTACGTTGAGAAAGACGGCAGCGGCACCCGGAGCTTTTGGGTCGGCCGTCATCTTGAGTTCTTCGTCGGTTGGCTGCTGAAACTGGGCGAGAAGGAGGGCGGGAGAAGTGACGGCGAGAAGCAGAAACAGATTGCGCAGAACAGCAGGGGTCCGCATGGCTCTTCCTTTACTTGCAGAGGATTAGAAGCAAGTTTGACAGCGAAAATTTGGATGCGGAGATTTTACATCGACGGAATGGCAGTGTCGAGGACTGGGCACACAGCTTTCGATTCACTCGTTAACTGTGGGATTTGAGAAGGGAAGAGACCCGAGCAATGGGGAGGCCGACAACATTGAAGTAGCAGCCTTCTATGCGGGGAATCCATCGTGCGGCAAGACCTTGGATGGCGTAAGCGCCGGCTTTGTCCATTGGTTCGCCGGTGGCAATGTAAGCGGCGATCTCATTGTCCGTGAGTGGTATGAATGTGACTTCAGTGGATTCGGCGGCAGCTTCAGTGGAAGTTGCAGTTACGATGGCGATGCCGGTGACCACGCGATGGGTGCGGCCAGAGAGCAGACGCAACATGCGAGCGGCGTCGGCTGTGTCTTCGGGCTTGCCGAGAATGTGGCCGTCGAGGATAACCGTAGTGTCAGCGCCGAGTACTTGCTGCGGGGACTGGCCGTCCGGGCCTTCTTTTTTCCAGGTGCGGGAGAGTTCTGCAAAGACAGCTTCAGCTTTTTCACGAGCGAGGCGAGTGACATAGTCGATGGGGTCCTCATTCGCGAGCGGGTCTTCAGGAATGTGGGCAGGGTGAACGACAAACGTGTAACCGGCTTGGGTGAGGAGTTTGCGGCGGCGCGGTGAAGCTGAGGCGAGAACGAGCATAGAAAGATTATTGCAGGGGGCGGGCAGAATTAGTTTGCAGGGAAAACGCAGAAAGGGCGGAAAACTGTAGCTTCGTTTTCCGCCCTTCCCTTTACCAAGAGATCCTCGTGCTTTTTAGCTGCATCCACTTGTCGAGCCACAGCTCATGCAGCGGTAGCAACTGCCGTTGCGGACCATGATGGCTCCGCAGACCGAGCAACTAGGAGCGTCGCCCATCTCGTACATATCGCGCATCGCGTCGGCGGCGTGATAGATGCCGCGGTCCGTGAGGCTGGGCATGTGTGCGGAGTCGTCACCGTACGACGGCGAGGCTTGCGCATCGGGTGCAATGCCGCCACCTGACGGGCTGCCGCCGAAGCCGCCGCTCGGACTGCTGACCTGTTGGAGGCGGTGGGCAACCTCTTCAGCCAGTTGGACCATCCGGTTCTTCGAGAACGGATCATCCTCGGGTTCAGGATCGCTTTCGGGAATCATGCTGGGCGAGGCAGGCAGTTGCGCGGCCTGCGGCGCAGCAAAGCTTGAGAACAGAGACAGTTGCGTGCCGGAAAGGAAGCGTAGATTCAGCCAGCGGAAGATGTAGTCCATCAGGCTCTTCGCATAACCGATCTGCTCGTTGCCGGTCCAGCCGGAAGGTTCAAAGCGGGTGTGGGCGAACTTTTCGCAGAGTACCTTCAGCGGCACGCCGTGTTGCAAAGCAATCGAGATTGAGGTGGCAAAGGCATCCATCAGGCCGGAGACAGTCGAGCCTTCCTTTGCCATCTTGATGAAAATTTCACCCACTTGTCCGTTGGGATAGAGGCCGACGGTGACGTATCCCTCATGGCCGGCAATAGAGAACTTGTGGGTGATGGAGGCGCGTTCGTCTTGCAGGCGATGGCGGACAGCGCGGGGCGGTCCGTTCAGGTCCTGCGCGGCGGAATCATGCGCGGAGTCAACTGAGGCCGAAGCCTGTAATGTGGGCACTGCAGCAGCTTTGGAGACTTCCTGCAATGCACGCTGGAATGCTGCATCGGCGAGGAGTACCGACTTGGCGGTAACCTCAAGCTTTTCATCGGCTTTGACTTCCAGAGCCTTTAGGTCGGCATCGTTGGCTGGCTGCCCGACGGCAATCTGGGTCAGCACACGACTGCCAGCGAAGTCTAGCGGTGAAGGATCGCGCTTGGCGTCGTCCATGCTGACATTGAGCGGCTGGGTGCCCTTGGAGCCGTCTCGGTAGATGGCCACGGCCTTGATGCCCTGACGCCAGCTTTCCGCATAAGCCTCAGCAACATCCTCGACGGTTGCCTCCTGAGGCAGATTGACGGTCTTTGAGATGGCACCAGAGAGGAACGGCTGCGTGGCGGCCATCATCTTGATGTGGCCCATGTAGTGGATGGAACGGGTACCCTTGGAGGGCTTGAAGCTGCAATCAAAAACCGAAAGATG